>NZ_CP012020.1:2400000-3079044 GCF_001183865.1 Methylophilus sp. TWE2 | reverse complement strand
GGGAAGAGTGGCAGAGAAATGGTCTTGTGGCGAATGTCACCATGACCTGATGTAGACATTCTAAACGTTTTAGTCTGAGTTATCCACAGCCATAGACTACAAAAAATTAAAAAAAATCATTGACATAAAGTCTCTAATTGCTGTTTAATTAAGGGTTTTTGAAATCGGCAAATTTCAGCGGTTAAATCAGCACTGCCCGATTAGAATTTAATTGCCATTTTGGCAGGAGTTTAATAATGAAACGTACCTATCAACCATCCAAAACCCGTCGTGCACGTACCCATGGCTTTCTGGTACGCATGAAAACCAAAGGTGGCCGTGCAGTAATTGCTGCCCGCCGCGCTAAAGGTCGTAAACGTCTGGGTCTGTAATCCCGGCGATGCATTGCTGAAACTCAATGCATGACATTGTATAAGCTAAAAAAAACGGATGAATTTTCATCCGTTTTTAGTTTTAGGAAACGGTTTTATGGTGAATGGCTATTCGCCAACATCATGCCTAACCAGCAAAACCATCACCGTTATGGATTGGTGGTATCAAAAAAAGTGGCCAAACTGGCTGTCAGGCGTAATTATATGAAGCGTGTATTACGTGAATTGTTGCGGACACAAGCGTCTGTCACAGTAAACGGGTATGATGTCGTTCTTCAGGTACGTAAAGCTTTTCGCCATAATGATTTTCAGGCTGTTCAGCGTGATTTAACATTATTGCTGTCCAGGCTGAAAAAAGCCTCACCTGTTTCCTGATGTTTCTGATGAAAACGCTACTGATTTTTTTTGTGAAATGTTACCAGTGGGGCTTAAGCCCATGGCTGGGACGGCAGTGTCGTTTTCATCCAACTTGTTCACACTATGCTATTGAGGCATTACAGCGCTATGGCGCCTGGCATGGCAGTTTGTTAGCCTTGCGCCGTATCGGCCGTTGCCATCCATGGCATCCCGGTGGTGTGGATCCCCTTCCCTGACTTTTAAAAACGAAATCTTATGGATACTCGCCGTTTAATTCTGTTTGTGATCTTTTCTTTTTCAATCATGATGCTGTGGGACGCCTGGCAACAACAGCAGGCGCCAGAACAAACCACAGTCACACAGAATGAAGCCAACCAGGTCGCGCCTGCAGACAAACCGCAAGAAAATGGGTTTGCGCTCACCAAAGGAACCCGTATTGCGGTTAAAACAGACCGTTATGCAGCAGTGATTGATACTATGGGCGGCGATTTGCGCGAATTGTCTTTATTGGAACATAAGGCAGACGACAACTCAGGTTCTTATGAATTGATGAGTGATGCTGGTGGCGATAAATTATATGTCGCGCAAACGGGTTTAAAGGGTGATAGCTTGCCTACGCATTATGTGAATTTTACTGCTGCTGAAAGTAGTTATAGCTTGCAAGAGGGTCAGGAGTCATTAGATGTGCGTTTGTCTGCGCCCGACACCAATGGCGTGGCCGTAGACAAAATTTACCGCTTTCACCGTGGCCAATACGTGATCGATGTCCTGTATGAAATCAAAAACAATAGTGATAAAGCGATTTCGCCTTCTGTGTATTACCAGATCATTCATGATAATGAGTCTAACCAGGGCTCAAAAATGATGCCGACTTTTACCGGAGGTGCTTATTACACTGAGGCCGAAAAATACAACAAGATCAAGTTTGACGAAATGGCCAAGAAGGACGTTTCAATCAACGCCAAGGATGGCTGGATTGGCCTGGTGCAGCATTATTTCGTCAGCGCCTGGGTGCCGCAATCCACGGCCGAACGCAAGTTTTACACCACCAAGTTGAGTGAGCATGATTTTTCAATTGGCACTATTTTGCCTGTTGGTGACATTGCCCCTGGTAGCAGTAAAACAGTCTCTGCCAAGTTATTCAGTGGCCCGCAGGAGCAAGATGCCTTAGAAGCCGCCGCGCCTGGCCTGGAATACGTGGTGGATTACGGTATCCTCACGGTGATTGCCAAGCCGTTAATGTGGTTGCTGACGCATATCCACGATCTCGTGAAGAACTGGGGCATTGCCATTATCGTCTTGACGATACTGATCAAAGCCGCGTTCTTTAAGCTGTCTGCTTCCGGTTATCGTAACATGGCTCATTTGCGCGAAATTGCCCCGCGCATGCAAGCGCTGAAAGACAAATTTGGCGATGACAAGCAAAAACTGCAACAAGCCATGATGGAGATGTACCGTACTGAAAAAATCAATCCTATGGGTGGCTGCCTGCCTATCCTGGTCCAGATTCCGGTGTTTATTTCCTTGTATTGGGTGTTGCTGGGTTCGGTAGAGTTGCGTCATGCCCCTTTCTTTGGTTGGATTCAGGATTTGTCTGCGACGGATCCTTACTTTGTGTTACCTATCCTGATGGGTGCGACCATGATTATCCAAACCTATTTGAATCCACCACCGACAGACCCGATTCAGGCCAAAGTCATGAAAATCATGCCTGTCCTGTTCAGTGTCTTCTTCTTCTTCTTCCCCGCCGGTCTTGTTCTGTACTGGCTGGTGAACAATGTTCTTTCCATTTGGCAGCAATGGGCGATCAACCGCATGATTCATGCGGAAGCATTGGCCAAAAAAGGAAATGGCAAGTAACCAACCAGTCGTGTTCAAGACTGACACCATTGCCGCCGTTGCCACTGCGCCTGGCGCGGGTGGCATTGGTGTCGTCCGTGTATCCGGCCCCTTGTCGGTAGAGATTGCGAAACACATACTAGGCCACTGCCCTCCTCCACGCCATGCAGCTTATCTGCCCTTTTTTCAGGCAGATGGCACGCTGATAGATCGCGGTATTGCCCTCTATTTTCCAAACCCGCATTCTTATACTGGTGAAGATGTCCTTGAGTTGCAGGCCCATGGCGGGACTGCGCTTATGCAAATATTGCTGGCGCGGTGCATTGAGTGTGGCGCACGGCATGCCCAGGCCGGTGAATTCACGCAGCGCGCATACTTAAATGACAAGCTTGATCTGGCTCAAGCTGAAGCAGTAGCCGACCTCATTAATGCAGCTACCGTAGAAGCTGCCCGTAGCGCTGTGCGCTCATTATCCGGTGAGTTTTCTCAAGCCATTCAAACTTTATTGAAGCAACTCATTGATTTGCGCATGTATGTAGAGGCTTGCCTGGACTTTCCTGAAGAGGAAATTGATTTTATTACCCAGGGTCGGGTACTGGAAAAGCTCCAAGCTAACCAGGCTGCGTTGCGTATTATTTTCGAGCAAGCCAAACAGGGGTCACTATTGCGTGAAGGCATCAATGTGGTTCTCATTGGCCAGCCTAATGTAGGTAAGTCCAGCCTGCTCAATGCGCTTTCTGGTGAAGAGGTGGCGATCGTAACACCGATCGCAGGAACAACACGCGATACGATCAAGAGTGTCATCCAGATTGAAGGCGTGCCTTTACATATTATTGATACTGCTGGTTTACGTGACACGGATGATGCCGTAGAACAAGTGGGTATTGCCCGCACTTGGAAAGCCGTAGAAACAGCCCATGTGGCTTTGTTATTGGTGGATAGCCAGCACGGGATCGGTCCGCTTGAAACGACTATTCTGCAAAAACTCCCTGACCAGGTTAAGAAAATATGGGTGCATAACAAAATTGATGTTTCACGTGAAACATCCCGGGTGGATCTGATCGAAAATAACCAACACGTATTTTTATCTGCCAAGACAGGGGATGGTATTGGCCATCTAAAAAAAACGCTTCTGGAAATTGTTGGTTATCAACCTAGTGAAGGTGTGTTTATGGCGCGAGCACGTCATTTACAAGCGCTGACCGACGTAGAACAGCATCTGGAGTTGGCATTGCATCAAATGCATGCGGCTGAACTTGTCGCCGAAGAATTGCGGTGCGCACAAGAGGCTCTCGGAAGCATCACAGGAGAGTTCACCTCGGATGATTTACTGGGTGAAATATTTAGCCGTTTTTGTATCGGCAAATAATCAATAAAAAAACCCGCTAGCGGGTTTTTTTTCTTGGAAAGGGTGTGTTGGGTTGGTCAAACCGCTCATCAATACTACAGACGCGTTTGCAGCCGGTAATCATGGCCCAGATCAGATTGTCACGATTAATGATGCTTTCAAAAATCACCCCCAATACATGCACAACAACCACACCTAGCCACGTCCAGGTCACATAATGATGTAATACTTTGCTCATCTCATCATCAATAAATCCCCAACCACTGTTGTAAACAATACAGCCAGAACCTACAGCGACAATGCCTAGTCCCAGCATGGCATAAATGGCGATCGAACCAGTAGGGTTGTGGCCGATGTAGTGTCTGGCTGTGCCTTTTAAGAGTTTAAATAAGTGTTTGACTGCCCATACCGGGTTCAGTGGAAAGCTGCGGAAACTTGCGTAACCGGTGGCAACCAGGCCCCAAATAATACGGGCGACGATGAGTGTGCCGGCCACATAGCCAGCATATGCGTGGTGTAGTCTATCCCACATGGAGGCGTGAGTATAAAAAGCATATCCAAACGCCCCCACCAAGGACCAATGAAAGATCCGTATGAACGGATCCCAGACATAACGTAGCATCTATTATTTGGTAGGCTTGGTTTCTGTCAACAAATAAGCAATGAAGTTAGCTTTTTCTGAAGGTGAGCAATCTGCACCCAGAATATCGTTACAGTGTTTGGTGAATTCGTCTTCCACTTTGTCGATATCTGTGAAGCGTTTGGTATTGACGCGTGGTGCCAGCGGTGGAATTTCTTTGCCGGTCACAATGTTTTTACCCACATTGGCCGGGTTATTGGTGTGGCAAGATGCACACGCTGCTTCTTTGCCGCTTGGTGTTTTGAATTTGCGGTTGAAGAAAATTTTGCCATCAGTAATTGAAGGCGCTTCATACATTGGGTTGGCGGAGTGAGCGATATTGGTATATTTGTACACCAACTTTTCAGCGTTAGTCACGTCAGCCAGTGCATGCGCAGAAAATAAGACCCCAAATACGGCAATGATTGTTTTGATTTTCATGGTAAAGCTCCTTGGTTGTTTTATAAAAATTCTATTGTTTTTATGTTAAGTAAATATGGCCTGCTTGTTATTGATTTGTATTAAACGGTAAACACATTGTATTAAATCACAGAATAGATGTAACAAATCAGTGAATTAAATGACCATTTGACTAGTTTACGCTAAAATCATAAATCTTTTTAAATCAAACAGTTCAAGATTCTTTATGATGGACTTTCCTGATCGATTCGATGTCATTGTGGTGGGTGGCGGCCATGCAGGTACCGAGGCCGCACTGGCGGCTGCTCGCATGGGTCAAAAAACCCTGCTGCTCAGCCATAACATTGAAACATTGGGGCAAATGTCCTGTAACCCCTCTATTGGCGGGATTGGAAAGGGTCATTTGGTTAAAGAGGTGGATGCGCTTGGTGGCGCCATGGCCGCGGCTACAGATGAAGGTGGTATCCAGTTCCGTATCTTGAACTCCAGTAAAGGCCCGGCTGTGCGCGCGACGCGTGCACAGGCTGACCGTATCCTTTATAAAGCGGCTATCCGCCATCGACTCGAAAACCAACCTAATTTATGGCTGTTCCAGCAGGCGGTCGACGATATTATCCTTGAGGGCGATAGAGCTGCTGGTGTGGTTACCCAGATTGGCCTGCGCTTTAATGCTAAATCTGTGGTGCTCACAGCAGGCACGTTCCTCGGTGGGTTGGTACATGTTGGATTGCAAAATTACAGCGCTGGGCGCGCCGGAGATCCGCCAGCAATATCATTGGCTGCGCGCTTGCGTGAAATTGGTCTCCCGGCTGGTCGCCTCAAAACGGGGACGCCGCCACGTATTGATGGGCGCTCAATTGATTACAGTGTGATGACTGAGCAGCCTGGCGATACGCCAGTGCCAATATTTTCGTTTTTGGGTCATGTAGCCCAGCATCCTCAACAGTTACCTTGTTGGATCACTCACACCAATCAGCAAACGCATGACATTATTCGTAGCGGCCTGGATCGCTCTCCTATGTATACGGGGGTGATTGAGGGTGTGGGGCCGCGCTATTGCCCTTCGGTAGAAGACAAGATACATCGCTTTGCCGACAAAGAGTCGCACCAGGTCTTTCTGGAGCCTGAAGGTTTAACCACTCACGAAATTTATCCTAATGGAATATCGACCAGTCTGCCATTTGATATCCAGTTAGCGCTGGTACGTTCTATCCGTGGTTTGGAGAATGCACATATCTTGCGCCCCGGATATGCTATTGAATACGACTACTACGACCCACGAGGCCTGAAATCGACTCTCGAAACAAAGACTGTTCGCGGGCTGTTTTTTGCCGGCCAAATAAATGGTACGACGGGTTATGAAGAGGCTGCAGCACAGGGTTTATTAGCGGGGTCAAATGCTGCTTTGTATGCGCAAGATAAAGATGGCTGGTGCCCCTCCCGTGAACAAGCATACTTAGGTGTATTGGTTGATGACCTGATTACCACGGGGGTTAATGAACCATACCGCATGTTCACTAGCCGTGCCGAATACCGGTTGCAGTTACGTGAAGACAACGCTGATATGCGTCTTACCGAAAAAGGCCGTGAGTTGGGTTTGGTGGATGATATCCGTTGGGAGGCTTTTTGCAAAAAGCAGGAAGCGGTGGCGCGTGAGCAAGCCAGGTTAAGACGCACCTTCTTGCAGCCTGATAACGGCCAGCCTGCGGGTCAAAATAAAATTGTTTCACGTGAAACACAGGAAGCTACTTTTGGTAAGGTGCTGGAGCACGAGTATTCCTTGTTTGAATTATTGCGTCGCCCTGAGGTCACGTATCAATCACTGCTGAGTATTGTACCCTCCCCCGAAATGTTGGCTGAGGATGTGTTGGAGCAAGTGGAAATTGCTGCCAAATACCAAGGCTATATTGATCGCCAGAATGAAGAGATCGCCCGTCAGAAAAATAGCGAGCACATCAAACTGGCGGAAGTGATTGATTATAATGATGTGCATGGCCTAAGTAATGAGGCACGGCAAAAGTTGCTGTCACACAAACCTGAAACCATTGGGCAGGCAAGTCGGATACAGGGTATTACACCCGCCACCATTTCACTATTGCTGGTGTATCTCAAACGCAAACAGAAAAAACAGAGCCAGTCGGGCGATATTGCTGCAGCATAATGGATTATTTGGCCTCACAATTGGCTTCTGGGGTAGAGGCTTTGAATTTACATTCTGTAGTGACGGCAGAGATGCAATCGCAATGCCTGGCCTACCTTACGTTGTTGCATAAATGGAATAAGGTTTATAACCTCACCGCGGTGCGTGACCCGCAGGAAATGCTGGTGTTGCATTTGTTAGATAGTCTCAGTGTTTTACCTTATATTGAAACGGGTAACTTGCTGGATGTGGGTAGTGGTGGTGGTTTGCCTGGTTTGGTCATCGCCATCACACGTCCTGATGTGCAGGTTACAACGATAGACACCGTTCAGAAAAAAGCCATATTTATGCGACAGGTTAAAGCGGAGCTTGGTTTGTCCAATGCGCAGGTGGTGCATGCACGGGTGGAGGCTTTTATGCCAGCCCTTCCTTTTAAGCAGGTGATTTCGCGGGCTTTTTCCGATATTGCATTGTTTAAGCAATTGACGGCACATTTAATGGCTCCACATGGGCGTTGGTTGGCGATGAAGGGTTTGGTGCCCACCGAGGAGTTGCAGTTGGCTGGCGTCCAGCCCAAAGAGGTCATTCGTTTGCAAGTGCCTCACTTGCAGGCGGAAAGACATTTAATTGTGTTTGAGAATACATAATGAAAATAATAGCAATCACCAACCAAAAAGGGGGCGTCGGTAAAACGACTACCTGTGTGAATCTCGCCGCCAGTCTGGCAGAACACGGAAAAAAAGTATTGTTGGTTGATTTGGACCCGCAGGGGAACGCGAGTACCGGTAGTGGCATTGATAAGGCACACTTGAAAGACAGTATTTATCAGGTGCTTATTGGTAATAAAACCTTGCAGGAGGTGGTGATACACGCGGAAGCAGCCAAGTATGACGTGGCACCCTCTAACCGCGATCTGGCGGGTGCGGAGGTGGAGTTGGTCAATGAGATGGCGCGTGAAACGCGGTTGAAAAATGCGATTCTCAAACTGGGTGACCAGGCATACGATTTTGTATTGCTGGATTGTCCGCCTTCTTTAAATCTGGTGACGGTAAATGCCTTGACCGCGGCACATTCAGTCATGATCCCCATGCAGTGTGAGTATTATGCGCTGGAAGGTTTGTCTGATTTGGTCAATACGGTCAAGAAAGTGCGCGCGCACTTGAATCCAGTGCTGGAGATTGAGGGTTTGTTGCGCACCATGTTTGATAACCGCAACATGCTGGCGCAGCAAGTTTCCGCGCAATTGGTGAACCATTTTGGTAAAAAAGTCTACCAGACGATTATCCCGCGCAATGTCAGATTGGCAGAGGCACCCAGTTATGGCATGCCAGTATTGTTATATGACCGCTCTTCCAAGGGCGCGCAAGCCTATCTTGAGCTTGCACAAGAAATTATTCAAAAAAACTAAAGCAGATATTTTGACACTCATGACAAGGAAGCAGCAGTATGGTGAAGCCTAAGGGACTTGGACGCGGACTCGACGCATTGTTATCGGGGGATACAGAAACTATTACCCAGTCGGACACGTTACGCACCCTGCCCGTTAGCCAGTTACAGCCAGGTAAATACCAGCCCCGTTCCTACATGAATGAGGAGGCCTTGCAAACGCTGGCGGATTCGATTGCGGCGCAAGGCATCATGCAACCTATCCTGGTGCGGGAAATCGGGCCCGAAAAATTTGAAATCATTGCAGGTGAACGCCGCTGGCGCGCCTCGCAAAAAGCTGGCCTCACAGAAGTACCGGTGCTGGTACGGGAAATTGCGGATGAAGCAGCCCTGGCGATGGCGCTCATTGAAAACATTCAGCGTGAGGATTTAAATCCCTTAGAAGAAGCAATGGGTATCAAGCGATTGATTGATGAGTTTGACATGACGCATGAAAAAGCCGCAGAAGCGGTTGGTCGCTCCCGTGTGGCTGTCTCCAACCTGCTGCGTTTGTTAACGCTGACGCCTATGGTGCAGGACATGTTGCTGGATAACCAGATTGACATGGGTCACGCTCGCGCCCTGGTGGGTATTGAACCTGCCCAACAGATTCTGTTGGCAAATAAAGTGGTTCAGGATGGATTGTCAGTGCGCGAGATAGAGCGCTTAATTCAAACCGAGCCGGTCAGTGGTAAAAAGGCCAAGACTGTGGTACATCCTGATGTGGCTACCTTGCAAAATCAATTGAGCGAACAGCTGGGCGCCGAGGTGGCGATCAGCAGTAAGGCGAATGGCGCTGGCGTCCTGAAGTTGAGTTTTTCAAACCTTGATCAATTAGATGATTGGATAGCAAAACTGACGGGTAATCGCCTGAAATCGTGAGTGAAATCACGTATAGAGTACCAAGCCATAGATTTTTGTAGCACATTCAGACAGTTAACGCCTGTTTGGTGCTTGACTTCGGCCTGTGAATAATTCAAAATCTCGCGTCTTTGTAGTATTTTGCCTTGAATTTTAGCGGTCAAACCCCATGAGCGGTCAAGAAAACCCAGCGGCTGGCGTGTCGCTTTATCGCAACATGCTGCGCTGGCAAGTCATGGCGACCTTGGCTGTCACGCTGCTTGCGTATGCTGCGTCTGGCTTGCCGGCCGCACTGTCAGCTTTCATGGGTGGTGTTTCTGTGGTGGTTGGCGCATGGTTTGCAACAAAAATTGCAGAAAAAGGCCGGTTAAAAACAGACCCGACCGCGGTTTTACTCAATTTACTCAAGGCTGAAGCAGTAAAAATTTTAATCATCGCGATTATCCTGTTTGTGGTTTTCAAGCTGTATCAGGCACTGGTTCCCTTTGCACTGATCGCAGGCTTGGCAGCTGCAGCGCTTTTTTCTGGCGCGGCACTGGCAAAATCACAAGCGAATGTGTAGACCAGTTAACTTAAAAATAGTTTGAAAATATGACAACCGAACACGCACAACACGCAGAAATGACCCCTTCTGAATATATCGCGCACCATTTGAGCTTCAATGCCCAGGGTGTCAACGGTAATGCAACTTCTGAAGGTTTTTGGGTGCTGCACTACGATACCTTGTTGACGTCTGTTGTGCTGGGCTTGCTGGTAATGGGCCTGATCTGGTGGGTGGCACGTGGCGCAACTGCCGGTGTACCAACCAAGCGTCAGGCGTTTGTTGAATTGTTATTCGGTTTTGTCGATGACCAGGTTAAAAACATTTTCCACGGTAACCGTCATTCCTTTATTGCGCCGGCTGCACTGACCGTGTTTGTTTGGGTGCTGGTCATGAACGCGATGGACTTCCTGCCGGTAGACCACGTAGCAAATGTGGCCTCTGCAATCGGTGGCGAGCATACCAAATGGCGTATCGTCCCTACTTCTGACATTAACACCACCTTTGCTTTGGCATTGGCTGTGTGGTTCCTGATGATTTTCTTCTCGATTAAGGCCAAAGGCCTGGGCGGCTGGATTCACGAATTATTCTGCGCCCCGTTTGGTTCTAATCCTTTGGTATGGCCTGCCAACTTCTTATTCAACCTGATTGAGTACGTCTCCAAGCCACTTTCTCACTCCTTGCGTTTGTTCGGTAACATGTACGCCGGTGAAATCATCTTCCTGCTATTGGGTATGTGGGCTGCGACTGGCCTGACCGGTACCGTGGCAGGGGCTGTTCTGGGTGCTGGCTGGTCTATCTTCCACATCCTGATTGTGGCATTGCAAGCGTTTATTTTCATGATGTTGACTGTGGTCTACCTGGCCATGGCGCATGAGTCACACTAGTTTTAACTTTGTAGTTGTTTTTAATTCTTTATAAGAGAGGGTATTAAATGGAAGCATTAGCATTGATTCAAGCCTACACAGGCGTTGGTATCGGTTTGATCATTGGTTTGGGTGCCGCTGGCGCTTGTATCGGTATTGGTATCATGTGTGCAAGTTTCTTGGAAGGCGCTGCTCGTCAACCAGAAATGATCCCAGCCCTGCAAGGTAAAGTATTCCTGCTGTTGGGTCTGATCGACGCTTCTTTCATTATTGGTGTTGGTCTGGCAATGATGTTTGCATTTGCAAACCCATTGTTGAGCGTTGTTGCTAAGTAAGTTTTACTCGGTAATCTCCGCCCGGTAGGGTTTAAGTGTGACTTAAACCTTTCAACCAATCAGTATGATGGATCCAAAATGAATATTAATTTCACACTCATCGCGCAAGCTATCGCATTTGCAGTGTTGATCTGGTTCACGGTGAAATTCGTTTGGCCACCGCTGTTAAAAGCGATTGAAACACGCCAAAAGGAAATCGCAGATGGTTTGGCTGCTGCTCAAGAAGGCAAAAGTGCCTTGGAAGTGGCTGCCAAAAAATCTGAAACCACATTGAACGAGGCCAAACAGAAGGCAAGTGAGATCATTGGGCAAGCCGAAAAACGTGCCGCTCAAATCATTGATGAAGCCAAGGCGAATGCCAAAGCTGAAGGTGATCGCATTATTGCCGGTGCTAAAGCTGAAATCGATCAGGAAGTAAACCGTGCCAAAGAAGGTCTGCGTGCACAGGTTTCAACACTGGCTGTGGCTGGTGCAGAAAAAATCCTGCGTAAAGAGATTGACGCTAAAGCACACAGCGAAATGTTGGCTAAACTCGCTGCGGAACTTTAAGGTAAAAGGGATAAAACATGGCTGAACTCTCAACCATTGCAAGGCCTTATGCTGTGGCTTGTTACAAGCTCGGTAAAGAAAAAAAGGCATTGGTAAAATGGTCTGAAATGTTGGCATTGGCCGCGGCTGTCGCAGCAAATGACCAAATGAAAACGCTGATTGATGACCCCAAGCTGAATGCCGCTGATGTTGAAGCTGCATTCCTAAAAGTCTGCGGCGACAATCTTAACGAGCATGGTCAAAATTTGATCAAGATCTTGGTTGAATATGGCCGTTTATCCTTATTGCCTGCCATTGCTGAAGCTTTTGAGGCTTTGAAAGCGCAAGATGAAGGCACCTTGGACGCACAAATCATTGCCGCTGCCAAAATCACGGCAACGCAAACCAAAGATTTGGTAAAACGTCTGGAAGCCAAGTTCGGCAAGAAAATTGAAGCAAGCGTTTCCGTAAATCCGGAAATCATTGGCGGCATCAAAATTATTGTTGGCGACACCGTTATCGACGCGTCTGTCCAAGGTCAGTTACAAAATTTAGCCTATACGCTCACAGCATAAGGCATAGGAGAATTAAATGCAGTTATCTACATCAGAGATTAGCGAGCTCATTAAGAGCCGTTTGGAAAACTTCTCTACTTCTGCGGAAGCCCGTACTCAGGGTACCGTGATTTCCGTGACAGATGGCATTGTGCGTATTCATGGTCTGTCCAACGTGATGTCCGGCGAGATGATTGAGTTTCCAGGCAATACGTTCGGTCTGGCATTGAACCTTGAGCGCGACTCCGTGGGTGCGGTGGTGCTCGGTGAGTATGAGCACATTACAGAAGGCGATACATGTAAATGTACAGGCCGTATTCTGGAAGTGCCAGTCGGTCCAGAACTGATTGGTCGTGTGGTGAACGCTTTGGGTCAGCCGATTGACGGCAAAGGTCCAGTCAACGCCAAGCTGACAGACAAAATTGAAAAAATTGCGCCGGGCGTGATTGCACGTAAATCCGTGTCACAGCCTGTGCAAACCGGTTTGAAGTCTATTGACTCCATGGTACCGGTTGGTCGTGGTCAGCGTGAGTTGATTATTGGTGACCGCCAGACTGGTAAAACCGCGGTTGCGGTGGATGCCATCATCAACCAAAAAGGTCAGAACATGACTTGTATCTACGTTGCGGTTGGCCAGAAGGCTTCTACCATTGCCAACGTAGTACGTAAACTGGAAGAGCACGGCGCGATGGCTTACACCATCGTGGTAGCGGCTTCAGCTTCTGACTCTGCAGCCCTGCAATTCCTGGCCCCTTATGCCGGTTGTACCATGGGTGAATACTTCCGTGACCGTGGCCAAGATGCATTGATCGTATACGATGACTTGTCCAAACAAGCGGTTGCATACCGTCAGATTTCCCTGTTGCTGCGTCGTCCACCAGGCCGTGAAGCTTACCCGGGTGACGTGTTCTACATCCACTCACGTCTGCTGGAGCGTGCTGCTCGCGTGAACGAAGAGTATGTTGAAAAATTCACTAACGGTGAAGTCAAAGGTAAAACTGGTTCATTGACAGCATTGCCAGTGATTGAAACACAAGCTGGTGACGTATCTGCATTCGTTCCAACCAACGTGATTTCGATTACCGATGGCCAGATCTTCCTGGAAACTGACTTGTTCAACGCAGGTATTCGTCCTGCGATCAACGCCGGTATCTCTGTATCCCGCGTGGGTGGTGCAGCGCAAACCAAAGTCATCAAAAAACTGGGTGGCGGTGTGCGTCTGGCATTGGCGCAATATCGTGAACTGGCTGCGTTTGCGCAGTTTGCTTCTGACCTGGATGAGGCGACCCGTAAACAATTGGACCGCGGTCGCATGTTTACCGAGTTGATGAAACAGGCGCAATACGCACCATTGAATGTGGCAAACATGGGCGTGAGCTTGTTTGCAGCTAACAAAGGTTACTTCGATGACGTACCAACCAACAAGGTACTGGCTTTCGAAAGTGCATTGCATGGTTTCTTGAACTCCAAGTACAAGAACATCATGGATGCCATCGAGTCCAGCAAAGATCTGAGCGGTGACAACGAGAAGGCATTGGAAGCTGCGATTCAAGATTTCAAAGCAACCAACGCTTATTAATCTCTGACACTTCGACTTAGGAACCTAATATGGCAGGTAGTAAAGAGATTAGAACCAAGATCAAGAGTGTAGAAAATACACGCAAGATCACTAAGGCGATGGAGATGGTAGCCGCTTCTAAAATGCGTAAAGCGCAGGACAGAATGCGTGCTTCCCGTCCTTATGCGGATAAGATCCGTAACGTGGCGGCCCACCTCTCCTTTGCACAATCTGAGTATCGTCATCCGTTTTTGATTAAACGCGACGTCGTGAAAAATGTGGGCCTGATTGTGGTCAGCTCAGACAAAGGCTTGTGCGGAGGTTTGAATACCAACGTGCTGCGTTTGTCTGTCAACCAGATGAAAACCTGGGAAGCTGAAGGCAAAGGCATCAGCGTCAGCGCTATCGGCAACAAAGGCTACGGCTTTATGAACCGTGTCGGTGCACAGGTGAAATCCCACATCACAGGTTTGGGCGATACACCGCATCTGGAAAAACTGATCGGTACCATCAAGGTCATGCTGGATGCGTACATTGCCGGTGAAATTGATCAGCTTTACATCTGCTATACCAAATTCATCAACACCATGAAGCAGGAACCGACCATGCAGCAACTGCTGCCATTGTCAGGTGAGCAACTGGGCAGCCCGAGCGGCCATTGGGATTACATCTATGAGCCTGAAGCCAAACCAGTGGTGGACGAGTTGATGGTGCGTTACATCGAGTCGCTGATTTATAACGCGGTGGCTGAAAATATGGCGTCCGAGCAATCTGCACGTATGGTGGCGATGAAATCAGCATCCGACAACGCGAAGAGCGTGATTGGCGAACTGAAACTAGTTTACAACAAGGCCCGTCAGGCTGCGATTACCAAAGAAATTTCAGAAATCGTCGGCGGTGCAGCAGCGGTTTCGTCCTAAGACGCCCGTTTTAAGTCGTGTAGTGAAAGAATTCAATTAGATCTGACTCATACAGTTAGGAAAAGAAAATGGCAAAGGCAAATCAAGCAGTAACAGGTAAAGTAGTGCAGTGTATCGGCGCTGTGGTTGACGTGGAGTTCCCACGTGATCAAATGCCTAAAGTATTCGATGCATTGATCATTGATGACAAAAACTCCAGCGCAGAAGCTGGTTTAACTCTGGAAGTACAACAACAGCTGGGTGATGGGGTGGTGCGTACCATTGCCATGGGTTCCTCTGACGGTTTGGCACGCGGTACAGCATTCAAAAACACTGGCGCAGCGATTTCTGTGCCAGTCGGTGAAGGCACATTGGGCCGTATCATGGACGTATTGGGTCGCCCAATTGACGAAGTCGGTCCTATCGACTCCAAAGAATTCCGTTCTATCCACCAAAAAGCACCAGCATTCGAAGAGCTGTCTCCTTCTGTTGACCTGTTGGAAACGGGCATCAAGGTGATTGACCTCGTTTGCCCATTCGCCAAGGGCGGTAAAGTGGGTCTGTTCGGCGGTGCGGGTGTGGGTAAAACCGTGAACATGCTGGAACTGATTAACAACATCGCTAAACAGCACTCCGGTTTGTCCGTGTTTGCAGGTGTGGGCGAACGTACTCGTGAAGGTAACGACTTCTACCACGAGATGGCAGAAGCTGGCGTGATCAAATTGGATAACATGAAAGAGTCCAAAGTAGCGATGGTGTTCGGTCAGATGAACGAGCCTCCAGGCAACCGTCTGCGTGTGGCGTTGTCCGGTTTGACCATGGCGGAAAAATTCCGTGACGAAGGCCGTGACGTGTTGTTCTTCGTGGATAACATCTACCGTTACACACTGGCCGGTACCGAAGTATCCGCGTTGCTGGGCCGTATGCCATCAGCCGTGGGTTACCAACCTACTCTGGCTGACGAAATGGGCCGTCTGCAAGAGCGTATTACTTCAACTAAAGTGGGTTCCATTACTTCTATTCAAGCCGTTTACGTACCAGCGGATGACTTGACTGACCCATCTCCAGCGACCACCTTCCAGCATTTGGACTCTACCGTTGTGTTGTCACGTGACATCGCTTCCCTCGGTATTTATCCAGCGGTTGACCCGTTGGATTCAACCTCACGTCAGCTGGACCCACAAATCGTGGGTGAAGAGCACTACTCAGTTGCCCGTTCAGTACAACAAACACTGCAACGCTACAAAGAACTGCGTGACATTATCGCGATTCTGGGTATGGACGAACTGTCCCCAGAAGACAAACTGGTCGTAGGCCGTGCACGTAAGATCCAACGTTTCCTGTCCCAGCCTTTCCACGTGGCCGAAGTGTTTACCGGTGCACCTGGTAAATACGTACCACTGAAAGAAACCATCAAAGGCTTTAAAGCCATTGTTGCTGGTGAATATGACCACCTGCCAGAGCAAGCTTTCTACATGGTAGGCGGCATTGAAGAGGCTGTTGAAAAGGCTAAAACACTGAACTAATCCTTGTGAGCGCAAGCAGGTGCTTGGCACCTGCCCGTTTAACAAATTTTCAGTGATATAGAAAAGAGAACATTATGGCAAATACTGTGCATATTGATGTTGTGAGTGCCGAAGAGTCCATCTTCTCTGGTGAAGCAGAGTTTGTGGTTGCACCGGCTGGCGCAGGTGAAGTGGGTATCTATCCACACCACGCACCAATGATTACGACCATCAAGCCAGGTGCATTGCGTATCAAACAGACAGCTGAGAAAGAAGAAACCGTGATTTATATTTCCGGTGGTATGCTGGAAGTTCAGCCAGGTCTGGTGACTGTGCTGGCAGATACTGCAATTCGTGGCCAAGATCTGGATGAAGCAAAAGCGATCGCAGCAAAAGAAGCAGCTGAAGAAGCACTGAAAAATCGTAGTGCTGAGATTGACTATGCTAAAGCCCAGGCTGAACTGGCTGAAGCGGTGGCACAAATCCAGGCTATTCAGAAATTGCGTAAATCTGTGCACTAAGCAACAAACAAAACAAGGCGGCAGGCGGCTTTATAGCCGCCTTTTTTGTTTCCATGTTAAAGCACCGTTTTTTGTTTCTGGGATAAAATAACGGCATGAGTGATTTGAACATTGTAATTCTCGCGGCGGGTAAAGGCACCCGCATGCGATCAGACTTGCCAAAAGTGCTGCATGCAGTAGGCGGCAAGCCCATTTTGCATCATGTGATTACTGCAGCGCGACAATTGAATCCAAAAACCATCACGGTCGTTTATGGGTTTGGCGGCGAACAGGTTCAACAACAGACGCCAGGCGATGACTTGCAATGGATCTTACAAGCTGAGCAGCTAGGCACAGGGCATGCAGTACAACAAGCCCTGCCCTCCTTACCAGATGAAGGCAAAACACTCATTCTATTAGGCGATGTCCCATTGGTGGATGTTGCGGCCTGTCGCAATATGCTGGCACAGGCCGATCAGCATTTAGTGGTGCAAACCTTTATCAAAGATGATCCGACCGGTTATGGGCGTATTGTGCGCAATGAGCATAATGAAGTGCTCGCCATCGTTGAACACAAGGATGCAACTGAAGCACAGCGCGCGTTAAAAGAGGTGAATACTGGCATTATGGCCATGCCAAATGCGCAGTTGAAATCATGGCTCGGCAAAATCACCAACCAGAATGCGCAACAGGAATACTATTTAACCGATATCATTGCCCTATCTGTCAATGAAGGCCGTGCTGTATTACCGCATGTCGTGGCAGATGCCTGGTCAGTGACGGGTATTAACTCCAAGCTTGATTTGCAACAGATTGAACGTGAGTATCAGCACCGTAAGGCAACAGCATTGATGGCAGAAGGTGTGACCTTGCTTGATGCGCAGCGTATTGATATTCGCGGTGAGTTAAATTGCGGCCGCGATGTATTGATTGATGTAAATTGCGTGTTTGAAGGCCAGGTCACCCTGGAAGATGGGGTAGAAATTGGCCCTCACTGCGTGATCAAAAATGCCGTCATCGCCAAGAATACAAAGTTGGCGGCATTTACGCATATTGATGATGCTTACATAGGTGAAAATAGTAAAATCGGACCGTTCGCACGCTTGCGACCAGGCACAACGCTGGCGGCAGAAACACATGTTGGAAACTTTGTGGAAATAAAAAATGCCACGGTAGGTGTTGGTAGCAAGGTTAATCATTTGACCTATGTCGGCGATGCCAGTGTCGGGGCCAATGTAAATATTGGTGCGGGCACCATCACCTGTAATTATGATGGTGCAAACAAACATAAAACCATTATCGAAGATGATGTATTTGTCGGCTCGGATACGCAATTAGTGGCACCGGTGACTGTGGGGCGTGGCGCCACTATTGCTGCAGGCTCCACCATTACCAAAGATGTACCAGCAGATTCATTAACGTTATGCCGTGCACGCGAGCAACGGTCAATTCAGGGATGGAAACGTCCACAAAAGGTGAAAAAATAAGCGTATGTGTGGCATCGTCGGTGCGGTTTCAAACAGAAATATCGTTCCACTACTGATCGAAGGGTTAAGCCGACTCGAATATCGCGGCTATGACTCAGCGGGCATTGCGATTCTCAATCAAGCGATTGAGCGTGTGCGTGCGGTCGGCCGAGTGTCAGAGTTACAGCAAAAAGCGCAAGGATTGCACAGCCAGATTGGCATCGGCCACACGCGCTGGGCTACCCATGGTGGCGTCACCGAACAAAATGCGCACCCTCATGTTTCTCCAGCACAAGATCATGCACAGATTGCTGTGGTGCATAACGGCATTATCGAGAACCATGACGAACAGCGTGACCGCTTAAAAGCGCTCGGGTATGCGTTTTATTCACAAACTGATACCGAAGTCATCGCCCATCTTGTCCATTATTACTACCAGCAAAGCCAGGATTTGTTGATTGCCGTCAAGCAGGCGATTACTGAGCTGACAGGTGCTTATGCGATCAGTGTCATTGCTTTGGATAATCCGAATCAAATGATCGTTGCCCGCCTCGGTTGCCCATTACTGATTGGCCTGGGTGACGGTGAAAATTTTGTGGCCTCAGATGTGTCTGCCGTTTTATCTGCGACACGTAAAGTCATTTACCTCGAAGATGGCGATGTGGCGACCTTGCAAACAGATACCGTCGTGATTATCGACAAGCAAGGCGAGATTGTGCAGCGCAAGGTGCATATGAGTGATGTGTCATTGGCCTCGCTGGAGCTGGGCCCATACAGTCATTTCATGCAAAAGGAGATTCACGAGCAGCCACGTGCCATCAGCGACACGATAGAAGCCCTGATAGATGATGGTGCATTTCGCAGTGAGTTGTTTGGTGAAACAGCAGCCGGGATTTTCGAACAGATTGATAGTGTACTCATCCTGGCGGCTGGCACCAGCTACTACGCAGGACTCACCGCGAAATATTGGTTAGAGAGCATCGCCAAAATCCCCACCTCAGTCGAGATCGCCAGCGAATATCGGTACAGGGAGTCTGTGCCTAATCCAAAGCAACTAGTTGTGACCATTTCACAGTCAGGTGAAACACTGGATACGATGGAAGCCCTCAAGCATGCGCAGAAACTGGGACATGTGCATAGCCTGGCGATCTGTAATGTGCAAGAAAGCGCGATTCCGCGCGCCTCCTCGCTTATTTTCTATACACGAGCAGGCGCAGAGATTGGTGTGGCGAGTACCAAGGCATTTACAACACAGCTGATCGCTTTGTTTGTATTGGCCGCCACCCTGAGCAAGGCACGTGGATTACTCAGCCAGCCGCAAGAGCAACAATATTTGGCCGATTTGCGCCAACTGACAGGCAGTGTACAAATTGCCTTAAACCTGGAGCCGCAAATCCGTGAATGGGCTGCGCGGTTTGGGGACAAGGAACATGCGCTGTTCCTGGGCCGGGGGGTACACTTCCCAATCGCGATGGAAGGCGCGCTCAAACTCAAGGAAATTTCCTACATCCATGCTGAAGCCTATCCGGCAGGAGAGCTCAAGCATGGCCCGTTAGCATTGGTCGATAGTAATATGCCAGTTGTGGTGATCGCACCTAACGATGCCCTGCTGGAGAAAGTGAAATCCAATATGCAGGAGGTGAAGGCGCGTGGCGGTGAGTTGTTTGTATTTGCCGATGCCGATAGCCACTTTAATGCGTCAGAAGGTGTGCATGTCATCCGTACCCCAAGACATGTTGGTGTGCTCTCCCCCATTTTGCATGTCATTCCGGTACAGTTACTCGCTTATCACGCCGCATTGCTTAAAGGCACGGATGTGGACAAACCACGAAACCTGGCCAAGAGCGTAACTGTAGAATAAGCCATAAATGCCTGAAAAAGCCTAGTGATTCGAGGCCCTTTTACAATAAAAAATTAATCAATTTCCCTTATACTGATCCGGTACTCATCAGGAAGGTAGCCATGTCCACGTCACAACACAGTTTTATTGGCCGTCAGCCGATTGTTAACAGTCAGCAAGAAATTATTGGCTACGAATTTTTCTTCAAAAATGAAGGCAATGATAGCCATGCGCCTTTTGAATCAGATATCCAGACCTGTGCAAAAATTCTTTCTACCACCATTGATGAAATGCAAGAAAGCTGGCTGCTAGGCCAGCAACTGGCATTCATTTGCGTAGATGCTGTGATGTTGAACAGCGAATTTCTAGAATTGATGCCTGCCGAAAAAACCGTGCTGGAAATTTCGCACACCGTTGACGTGACGCCAGAAGCCATGGCGCGCTGCATCGCCCTCAAGCAAAACAAATTCAAGATAGCGCTGGATAATCCGCAACAGTACCCGCAATTCGAGTCGCTGATTCCGTATGCAGATTACATTAAACTGGATATGACTGAGGTAGATGCTGCGCAAGCGAAGCGCCTGTTGCAAAAGTATCAAACGCCAGCTTGCAAGGTGATTGCGGAAAATGTAGAAAAAAATGCACAGTTCACTAGCTTGCTCGAAGCTGGCTATAAGCAGTTTCAAGGTTATTTTTATGCCAAACCTGAGAACCTCACCAGCAAGGTCATTAACCCCAGTTTTGACGGCGTGCTGCACTTGCTGAATCTCGTCAGCCAGGAAGCAGACAATAAAACCATCGAAAATGGGTTCAAACGCGACACGACCTTGAGCTATAAGCTACTCCGGTACATTAACTCGGTTGGTTTTGGTTTGTCATGTGAAGTGCAGTCTATTGGCCATGCCTTGACCATCCTGGGACGCAACCAGCTCTACCGCTGGCTGACGTTATTGATGGTGACCGCAGGCAACAACAGTAGCTCCCCTGCCCTGATGAAAACCTCCATTACGCGAGGCCGCTTGACCGAGCTGCTGGGAGAGCCATTTTTTGATAAACGTGACCGCGATAATTTGTTTGTTGTAGGTGTGTTTTCATTGCTCGATGTCATGCTCAAGGTGCCTATGGACCAAGCGCTGGAAAAGCTGCAGCTCCCAGAACCCATTGTCGAAGCATTGACCAAACGCGAAGGTATTTTCGGCCCGTTTCTCAAGCTCACCGAAGCTTGTGAAGATGCCAATAATGCTGAAATCCGGCAATTGGCCGCCTTGCTTCAATTGAACCCGGAAAAAGTAAACCAATGCCATATGGAAGCCTTGGCCTGGACTGAAGCACTGGGTATTTAAACGCAAAACACTCTTGAAAAAATAAAGCGTATTCCCATATTGAAAATACAGATGCTTGCAGTTTGAGGTCTGTCAATCATGTTAATCGCTTAATTTTTGAAAGGATCAACGTATGCGTTACGACTTAACCCCTTTTTATAGAACCGCCATTGGTTTTGACCGTTTGGCCAAGCTGCTGAATGAAAGCCAACGCAGCGAAAACGAGATCAGCTATCCTCCTTATAACATCGAACTGGTAGACGAGAATGCCTATAAAATCGTCATGGCTGTGGCTGGTTTCCAGCAGGATGAGTTAGAGATTGAAACCGAACACCAGGCATTGCGCGTCACCGGCCGCAAAGCCAAAAAAGAACAGGAAACCACCTTTTTGCACCGTGGCATCGCCACACGTGATTTTGAAC
Organism: Methylophilus sp. TWE2; assembly: GCF_001183865.1. Taxonomy (NCBI): domain Bacteria; kingdom Pseudomonadati; phylum Pseudomonadota; class Betaproteobacteria; order Nitrosomonadales; family Methylophilaceae; genus Methylophilus; species Methylophilus sp. TWE2. Next base: position 3,057,328 of record NZ_CP012020.1, on the reverse strand, counting down.
ACAAATTCCAGCTGGCTGACCATGTGAAAGTCACCGGTGCCAATCTTGAGAATGGTTTGTTGACTATTGCATTATTGCGCGAAGTGCCAGAAGCATTGAAACCACGCAAAATCCAGATTGGGTCATCCGCCGAGGCAAGTACTACCTTGATTGAGCAAAAAGCTGCGGCTTAATTGCTCACCACAAAAAGGGCCGAAAGGCCCTTTTTTCATGCGCGATATTTTTATGTGCAAGCGAATTATCCCAACGCGTATTAAAATACGCACTTTCAATCACAATTCTCGGAATTCCTCATGGCGCAATATGTGATGTCCATGCTCCGCGTGAGCAAAATCGTGCCGCCCAAACGGCAAATTATCAAAAATATTTCACTGTCGTTTTTTCCCGGTGCCAAAATTGGCCTGTTGGGTCTCAATGGTTCTGGCAAGTCGACCGTGCTGCGCATCATGGCGGGGGCTGATAAGGAATACGAAGGTGAAGTGCAGTGGCAGCCCAACCTCTCGATAGGCTACCTGCCGCAAGAGCCGCAACTCGACCCTGACAAAACCGTGCGCCAGGAAGTCGAAGCTGGCCTGGGCGCGATTATGGAAGCCAAGCAAAAACTCGAAGAAATATACGCGGCGTATGCAGAACCAGATGCCGATTTTGACAAGCTGGCTGAAGAGCAGGCCAAATATGAAAATATCCTGGCAGCTAGCGGCAGTGATGTGGAACAGCAGCTGGAGATCGCTGCCGATGCACTGCGCTTGCCGCCCTGGGATGCCTTGATCGGCCCTTTGTCCGGCGGTGAAAAACGCCGCGTGGCTTTGTGTAAGTTGCTGCTGTCCAAGCCGGATATGCTGTTGCTGGACGAACCGACCAACCACCTGGATGCCGAGTCTGTCGAATGGCTGGAGCAGTTCCTGGTGCGCTTCCCGGGCACCGTAGTGGCGGTGACGCATGACCGCTACTTCCTCGATAATGCCGCCGAGTGGATCCTGGAACTGGACCGTGGCGAAGGTATTCCATGGAAAGGTAATTACTCAAGCTGGCTGGAACAAAAAGAAGACCGCCTGGCCTTGGAACAGAAACAGGAGGATGCACACCGCAAAGCAATGAAGCAAGAGCTGGAGTGGGTGCGCCAGGGCGCGAAAGCCCGCCAAAGCAAGAGCAAAGCGCGGTTGGCCCGTTATGAAGAAATGTCCAGCGTAGAATATCAACGCCGTAACGAAACCCAGGAAATCTTTATTCCACCAGGTGAGCGCCTCGGTAATCAGGTCATTGAGTTCAACAATGTCTCTAAAGGATTTGGCGACCGCCTGTTGATTGATAATCTTTCATTCACCATCCCACCCGGTGCGATTGTAGGTGTCATTGGCCCTAACGGAGCCGGTAAATCTACCCTCTTCCGCATGCTGCAAGGCAAAGAGCAGCCGGACAGTGGTGAAATCATTACCGGTCCTACCGTTAAATTGGCCGCAGTAGACCAGACCCGTGACGGCCTCGATAACGATAAAACCGTGTTCGAAGCGATTTCGGGTGGCCTGGATGTGTTATCCGTCGGCAAATTTGAAATGCCCAGCCGCGCCTATATAGGCCGCTTTAACTTCAAAGGCGGCGACCAGCAGAAAATTGTTGGTCAGCTCTCTGGGGGTGAACGCGGACGTTTACATTTGGCCAAGACCCTGATTTCTGGCGCGAACGTCTTGCTGCTGGATGAACCTTCCAATGACCTAGACGTGGAAACCCTGCGTGCGTTGGAAGACGCCCTGCTGGAGTTCTCTGGCTGCGTGCTAGTCACCTCGCACGATCGCTGGTTCCTCGACCGGATTGCGACGCATATCCTGGCCGCAGAAGGCGACTCACAGTGGACGTTCTTTAATGGTAACTATCAGGAATACGAAGCCGACAAGAAAAAACGCCTGGGTGAAGAAGGTGCTAAACCAAAACGGATTCGCTACAAGCCGATTGCACGTTAAATTAAAGCCCTTTTTAAAGGGCTTTAATTTTAAATTGTCATGCCAGCTCGATAAAATTGAAATGTCTTTTTCTTTCAAGCTTAGGCAATTTGGTATCCAAAGGTTTTTGCAGGTGATCCGTGTCGGGTCTTAATGTATCCTTAGAATACCGATTGAATATTTATGCAAGCCACTAACTTCAACCTGCAAGATTACTTCACGCGCATTGGCTATGCCGACCAGCATGAGGCGAATATCGACACGCTGCGCGCAGTGATGGGCTGCCAGTTATTCAGCGTGCCGTTTGAAAATCTGGATGTACAGGCGGGAAAAGTGATTTCCATGGTACCCGAGGTGATTGTCGATAAGCTGGTTTACGGACAACGCGGCGGCTATTGTTATGAGGTGAATGGCTTGTTTGCCATGGCCTTGCAGGCATTAGGATTCGATTATCAGCTGGTGGCGGCCAGGCCCATGTTTTATCCGGTCAGGCGGCCAAAAACGCATATGGCGATTGTGGTGAAGTTAGGCCAGCAAGCCTGGTTGTGCGATCTGGGGTTTGGCAGTTATGGGATACGTGCCCCGATGTCGTTGGGAGCGCTTGATCAAGAAGTTCAACAGGATAGTGACTGCTTTATGTTGAGCACTAGTAGTCAGGATACTTTTCTACTCAAGGCCAAGGTAGAGCAGCACTGGCAGCCGCAGTTTGAGTTTAATTTAACGCCGTGGGAGTTTATAGATTTTGCTCCGGCTAATTACATGAACTCTACGCATCCAGATTCGATTTTTGTGCAGAAATTACTAGTGGTATTGCAGACACCAGAAGGTAGGCATGTTCTGTTTGGTAATACCTTAAAAAGTTTTATCAACGGTGTCGTCGAAAAACGAATTCTGTCAGTCGAAGGTCGCACCGATGCGCTCAAAACGGTGTTTGGCCTGACCGTAGTCGACCAGGCGTGAAGGCCTTAAGACTTGCATTTGATGGGCTTATTGTTTGTTCACCAGTTTGCGGATCAGGCGATTGGCGTTGATGGCTGCCAGCGTGGCCCCAAATTCGTAATCGTCAAAACGTGAGGCTTCAATATAAGGTAAGGCGACCAGTTTGCCATTGACCAAACAAATGCGGCATTGATCTTGCCAGACCTCGTGTGCTTGTGGCTGTAGAGGGTGTTGGGCGGGATGCATGTTGTCCATTACTTCTCGATAAAACTATGTGGGTTCGTTGAATTATCTCTCTCTAAAGTATTGGCTCAATAGCCTGTTCGGACTAATGCATTTATTTGCATTGATACGACGAAGGTGTTAAACCTTTGTAAAAGGCTGCGCAATTTTGGCAAGGTAGGAAGCACTAGTGCTTTAATCGAATAACCCAATTCAAACAACAATCAGGAGAAAAGTCATGGCGGGATGGTTTGAACTGACAAAAAGTGAAACAAATGGCCAATTCAGTTTTGCGTTGAAAGCAGGCAATGGTGAACAAATTCTAAAAAGTGAGCAGTACACTACCAAAGCGGCAGCGGAGAACGGTATTTCTTCGGTACAGAAAAACAGCGGCTCTGATGATCGCTACCAGAAGTTGACGGCCAAAGATGGTCGACCTTATTTCAATTTGTTGGCAGGGAATAGCCAGATCATTGGTACCAGCCAGATGTATGCTTCAGAAGCATCCCGAGATAGCGGCATTGCTTCAGTCAAAAATAATGGCAGTACAGAAACGATTAAAGACCTGACCTAGTTGAAAAAAACAGGGATCAAAGCCTCGCCTTGTGCGGGGCTTTTTTCATGATGAAGTCCCACAAACGTGCAGGTAAAAAGCGCATCAAGCGCGCCACAATGCCCATTTGCCAGGGGATGACTGTGAAGCGTCGGTGTTTGGTGATGGCATTAATGGCTTTGTCGGCAAAGACCTCGGCATCCATTAAAAATGGCATGGGGTAAGTATTGATCTCTGTCATGGGTGTACGGATATAGCCCGGCGCAATGGTTGTGACAGCGATGCCGTAAAGTTGCATTTCAACCCGCAAACTTTCGAGATAGGTAATCGCCGCAGCCTTACTGGCGCTATAAGCTGCAGAGCCAGGGAGTCCGCGAATACCCGCAACACTGGCGATGCCGACCAGTTGTGCGTTTTCACCCTGCCCGACGGCGACTTTCATGGCTGTAATAAAAGGTTGAAAGGTATGTACCAGACCCATGACATTGGTATCAAAGACCGCCTGAAAAGCCGGAATATCTTCTGAAAACTCGGTTAATGTGCCGCGACTAACGCCTGCATTTCCGATAACGATGTGCGGGCAACCCACATGGTTTAAAAAGTTGGCTGCCATAGACTGCATGGCAGGGGCATCGCGCACATCTACGCTATATACAACACAATGGCTTTGGTAGCTGGCATGTAAATGGACGGCCAGCGCCTGTAAGGCGGACACATTTCTACCACATAAACCGAGGTGCAGAGTTGCGCCGTATTGTTTGGCGTACGCGGTTGCCATGGCGCTGCCCAGGCCGCTGGAGGCGCCGGTAATCAATACACGTAACGGGGTGGCAGAGGTTTGTGTCATAAAAAACATCACGGTAAACGATTTTTAATCGGGTAGAATGCCATAAAACCAACATAGGGGGAAACCTAATGAATCTGGAAAAGGTGATCTTTGGCTTTTTTATTATTTTGGCCATGACGCTTAACTTCGGTTTTTTTGTCGGTGAAATTGATAATCCGCAACACCATTTGCACTATGAGTTATATATTGCCATTGTGGTGAACCTGATCGCTACGGTGCTGAAGTTTGGTGACCGTACGCAAATCGGCGCTATTCACCTCGCGACCAGCCTGGTGGCAGATTTACAGTTGATTGCTGCCGCAATCATCTGGGTAGTGGCGGGCAGCAAAGGCACAAATCCTGAAGTGATCGTAGGGGTCGTTTCCCTGTCTGGCGGGGCTTTTCTGGCCAATATCACCTCGGTCATTATCCTGATTTACGAAACTGTAACCTTACGTCGTTAAGGTAGGTCGAGACCGGCACTCATGAGTCTCAACCAGATTATCTTTCTGATTCTGCGGCGTATGCGCGCGCCGCTGTTGATGGTCATCATCAGCTATGCGATTGCACTGATCGGTTTTGTGTTGATCCCGGGCGTGGATGATCGGGGCCACCCCTACCATTTGAGTTTCTTTGATGGCTTTTATATCCTGAGTTATACCGCCACCACCATTGGCTTTGGTGAGGTGCCCTACCCGTTTACCATCCATCAGCGGATGTGGATGACATTCTCCATCTACATGACCGTGATTTCCTGGTTTTATGCCATCGGAGCCATTATTGCGCTATTTCAGGAGTCAGCTTTAAAGCAAGCCCTGAAAACAGCGATCTTTCAGCGTGATGTGCGTAACCTGATGGAGCCGTTTTACCTGATTTGCGGGTATGGTGAAACGGGCGGCGAACTGGTGCGGGCTCTGGATAGGAACGAGTTGCGTGTCGTGGTGCTTGAGATTGCGCCAGAACGTATTAATGAACTGGAAATGACGGATTATCAGTTTAATATCCCGCACTTGTGTGCGGATGCCAAACTCTCAGAAGTGTTGCTGTTTGCCGGCATCAAAAACCCGATGTGCCGTGGCGTGGCAGCCCTGACAGATGATGATCATGCGAATTTAGCCATTTCAGTGGCTGTGAAACTGATCAAGCCGGATTTACCAGTATTGGCGCGTGTGCAGGACGATGTTGTCGCTGCCAATATGGCCTCGTTTGGAACCAACCGCATCATCAATCCTTACCATATTTTTGGCGAACACCTGGCCATGCGACTCAATGCGCTGGGGACTTATTTGTTGCACGAATGGCTAACCAGAGCGCCGGGTGATGCCATTGCCACACCTGCCGCGATTCCACAAGGGCATTGGATTGCCTGCGGTTATGGCCGTTTTGGCAAATCCGTCGTCAGCAGCCTGCAGAATGAAAATATGCAAGTGACCATCATTGAGGCTGATCCTAAAGGCACACAATGTGATGATTGTATTATCGGCAGCGGAGTGGAAGCCCATGTGTTGCAACAAGCCGGTGTAGAGCATGCGGTCGGGATTGTGGCTGGCACCGATAATGACATTAATAACCTGTCTATTGTCATGACTGCGCTGGAATTGAATCCGGATCTTTTTGTCATTATCCGCAAAAACAAACGGCACAATGATCCGTTGTTCCAGCACTTTAATGCGGATATTACGATGCAGCCCAGTGATGTCATTGCCCATACTTGTCTGGCGTATATGGTTTCGCCGATGCTGGCGGAATTTCTAACCATCGCCAGACATAAAGGTAACCAATGGGCTAACGCAGTCATTGCACAGCTGGTGTCCAAGCTGGGCGAACAGGTGCCGGATACCTGGGATATCGCCATCGCAGATGAGATGGCGATTGCAGTGTGCGCGATGATGGAGCAAGGCTTGCAGCCCGCACTCAAGCATTTGATGATGAGTCCGGCCGGACAGCAGCGCCGAGAAATGCCTGTCGTCCCATTGATGCTGGTCCGGGGCAATCAGGAGATGCTGTTACCGGAGTTGTCTACGCCATTGCAAATTGGTGACCGCATCCTGTGTTGCGGCTTAGACCAAGCAAAGTCTATCCAGCGCTTTATCATGCATGATGTGAAAACCATGCATTATTTGGTCACTGGTACCGAAATGCCCGAGACCTGGATAGGCCGCTGGCTCAAGCAATAAAAAAAGCCCTGCAAGAGCAGGGCTTTTTCTGTAGTGCAGCGTTTACTTTTTACCGGCCGCTTTGTCTTTGCGCACGTTCTGGATAATGAAATCTGCTGTTTGCAATGCCGCTTCGTTACCACCGGCCATAGAGCTACCGGTGATGTATTTTCCATCAATAATCAGAGCGGGCACACCAGTAGCACCTGAGGAGCGGAACACTTGCATCGCTTTGTTCATTTGCATATTGGTGGCGAATGATTTGAACGCTTTTTCGACCTTGATTTTATCCAGGCCGCCTTGTTTGGTCACCCAGTCAATCGCTGCCGCTTCATCGGCCGGATTCAGCGATTTAGCTTTGTGAATCGCATCAAATAACTGGCTATGCAATTTATCCAGTACCCCTAATTCCTGCATGGCAAAATAAGCTTTTGCCATTGGCGCCCAGCTTGCGTTTGGTAAGGCTGGCATGCGTTTAAAGTACACATCGGCCGGTTGCTTCTTTACCCAGGCTTGTAATGGCTGTTCCATGTGGTAGCAATGCGGACAACCATACCAGAACAATTCCATGACCTCGATTTTGGCCGGTTGGTCAGTGGAAATTTGTTGCGCAACCTGGTCAAACTGTTCTCCCATTTGCGGGTCTGCCCAGGCTGTACTCGCGGTGAAACCAGCCCACAGCATCAAACTCAACAACATATTTTTCATAAAGTCAGTTTCCTAGTTTTGTGGAAAGTAGTGATTTAACGTGATGGCCGTCGATACGATGACAGCCTTAGGGCACTACTATAAATTCAAATTCCGTCGCGATACTGCATTGCTCATAAAAAATTTCTCCTGACATATCAACTATATGTGGCGTCCAAATTTTTTACTCTCGCCTTGTCTGGCTTAGCAATTTGAGTTTATAGAAGCACCCCTTAGTGCGCTGATGATTCGATATTGACCTTGATCAGATTGGCCTGGAAGCCATTGGTTTCCAGATCGTGGCTGATTTTGCTGATTTTAGCCAGATCATTCAAAGGGCCAATCCGTACGCGGTGCATGGTGCCCTTGTTAGGGATTTCTGCAGTCTGTACAAAGGCCTCAAAACCAACTAGAGCCAACCTGGTTTTGAGGTTATTGGCGTCATCTTCCTTGGCAAAAGCACCGACCTGAATAAAGTAGCTCTCCTGCTTGATGGTCGGGTTCTTTTTCACCTGTTCTTCACTGATTTTGCTCTCGGTATCCGGCAATATGGTGTAAAAATCAAACTTGTTCGGGTCTTCAATGGCGGCATTTCCTGGCTTGACCTCTTCTTCAGTCACGGTGCTTTTAATGGGGATTTCCTGTGAGCCTTCGTCTTTTTTAAACGCACTGGAGAAAGGACTGTGGTCGCCCTTGATGTAGATAATGAGCGCGACTGTCATGGCGACGCCCAGAAACAGGCCGACCAGTAGCCCATTAAAAAAAGTGCTGCCGCTGCTTTTTGTTTTCGCTTTGGCTTGTGAGGGTTTGTAATCGCGGCTCATGTATTAATTTACCAATCAGTTCAGGCAGTCATTAAAAGGCTTACATTTTTTCTGGAGCGCTGACGCCTAGTAAAGCCAGGCCATTGCGCAGCACAGTACGGGTTGCCGTGATCAGCGCCAAGCGTGCCAATTTGATTTGTGATTCATCTACCAAAAATTTGGTGTCATTGTAATAACTATGCAAGGCACTGGCTAGCTCCTTGAGATAGTTGGCAATCATATGCGGCGCGAGTGCCTGGCAGGCGGTAGAGACGACTTCCGGGTACTGGCTCAAGGTTTGCATCAATGCAGTTTCTGCGGCACTTTGCAACGGAGACAATTCAGCTTCAGCCAGGCTTGTGCTGTCACCCCCCCATTGATTGAGTACGCTGCAAATACGTGCGTGAGCATACTGGATGTAGTAGACCGGGTTATCGTTGGTTTGTGCACGTGCCAGGTCAATATCAAACACCAGTTGCGAGTCCGGGCTACGGGCTGCCAGGAAGTAACGCGTGGCATCACAGCCTACTTCTTCGATCAGGTCGCGCAATGTGACATAGCTACCGGCACGTTTTGAGAGTTTGACCTCTTCGCCGCCGCGCATCACGGTGACCATCTGGTGCAGTACATATTCCGGCCAACCTTTTGGAATGCCAACATCCAGTGCTTGCAAGCCAGCACGTACACGCGTGATCGTGCTGTGGTGGTCTGCCCCCTGCTCGTTAATCACACGTTTGAAACCACGATTCCATTTTTCACGGTGGTAAGCCACATCCGGGACAAAATAAGTGTAACCGCCCTCTTTCTTGCGCATGACGCGGTCTTTGTCATCCGCAAAGTCCGTGGTGCGTAACCACAATGCATCATCCTGCTCATAAGTATGGCCACTGGCGATCAGTGCCTGGACCGTATTTTCAACTTTGCCTTCACTATAGAGCGCGCTTTCCAGCGAAAACACATCAAATTTAATCTGGAAAGCTTGCAAGTCAAGATCTTGCTCATGGCGTAAATAAGCCACGGCAAACTTGCGGATGGATTCGGCATCATGGATATCGCCGCTCGCGGTCACGGCCATATCATCTGCAGTGACGGTTTCCTTCGCCAGGTAAGCTTTGGCGATATCGACAATATATTCGCCACGATAGCCGTCTTCAGGGAAAGCCGCATCATCAGGTGAAATGCCTTGCGCGCGGGCCAGCACTGATTTAGTCAGGTTATCAATCTGCGCACCAGCATCGTTGTAGTAAAACTCGCGCGTGACGTCCCAGCCATTGGCATCCAACAGGCGGCACAGGCAATCACCGACAGCGGCGCCACGGCCGTGGCCGACGTGCAGAGGCCCAGTCGGGTTGGCGGAAACAAATTCCACCTGCACTTTTTCCTGCTGGCCGGAGGTATTACGACCAAAGGCTTCACCAGCCGCAAAAATACTTTTGACAATGCCTTGTTTGCTCTCAGAAGAGAGAAAGAAATTAATAAAGCCAGCGCCAGCAATTTCTACCTTGCTGATCACATTATTCGCGGGCAGGCCATCAATAATGCTTTGCGCAATGGCACGCGGATTCTGTTTTAACGGTTTGGCCAGCTGCATGGCGATATTGGTCGCAAAGTCACCGTGGTCGGCAGATTTTGGCCGTTCAAGGATGATATTCAGGCTGGAGGTATCTTCTATCAGCGGTTTGACCGCCTGCAGAATCAATTCTGTGATCGTTTGTTTCAAGGTTAAAATGGCAATGATTAGTCAAACCGCCATTTTAACCCAATAAAGCATTTTCACCCATGTGTCCTGATGTTTCACTCCCTGCAGCCGATTCCACAGCCAGCATTGTGCGCGTGGTGTTGGACGTGCCGCTGGACCGTTGGTTTGATTATGTGAACCCTGGCCTCCAAGTCCGGGAAGGCAACCGCGTCGTCGTCCCTTTTGCCGGGAGGCAATTGGTAGGGATTGTCATGGCGCTGGCGACTGAGAGCGATGTGCCAGAACACAAACTTAAAGCGGTGTTGCAGGTATTTGACGATGTGCCGTTTGATACAGCGACCCTGAAATTACTGCGATTCTGCGCTGATTATTATCACTATCCTTTTGGCCAGACCGTATTGGCCAGCCTGCCGCTACGTTTACGTCAGATTAAACCCGCCGTCTCGCGCAAAATGTGGGTGTATCAATTGGCACAACCCATTCCTGTCGATTTTGTTGGCAAAAGACAGCAGGTCTTGAGCCGGCTGATTGCCCAGTTACAGCAGCATAGTGAATGCAGTGAAGCAATGCTTGGAGAGGTTTCTGCTGGCTGGCGTAAAGCGATGCAAGGTTTACTTGACGGGGGCTATGTTAGCCGGCGCGAAGTGATTGCCACCCGCCCTTCAATGCCTGCCTCTGATTTGGCACCGACGCTCAATGACGAACAGTCACATGCGGTGAATGCGATTTTAGACAACTTAAATGGTTTCCAGCCCTGGCTGTTGTTTGGCGTCACTGGCTCGGGCAAAACCGAGGTCTATATCCGCTTGTTAGAAAAGGTTCTGGCTCACCCGAAAGCGCAGGCGTTGATCATGGTGCCAGAGATCAACCTCACGCCACAGCTGGAAAGCCGTTTTCGTAGCCGACTAAGCCAGTTTGCGCTGGTGACCTTACATAGTCATTTGAGTGAAAGTGAGCGCTTGCAAAACTGGCAAGCCGCACAGTCCGGTGCTGCACGTATCGTGATAGGGACGCGCCTGAGTATCTTTACACCCATGCCACACCTGAAACTGATGATTCTGGATGAAGAGCATGATATTTCTTACAAGCAGCAGGATGGCATGCGTTACCACGCGCGCGATGTGGCGCTGGTACGTGCCAAGCAAGCTAATATCCCGGTAGTGTTGGGCAGTGCCACCCCTTCGCTGGAGAGTTGGTACAACGCTATTGGGGACCGTGGACAGTCGGGACGTGCCGCCCGAAAACCCAGCTATCGTTTGCTTACCTTAAACAGGCGCGCCGCCGCACAGGCACAATTGCCACGCATTTTTTGTATTGATACCACGCATAGTCCACCCGAAGCTGGTTTAACACCACAGTTAAAGCAAGCAATAGAACTGCGTTTGCAACGCGGGGAACAAAGCCTGCTTTTTATTAATCGTCGCGGTTATGCCCCGGTCTTGCATTGTTCAGCCTGCCAATGGGTGGCCGATTGCAGGCGTTGCTCTGCCAAAGCAGTCTTGCATTTGCGACAACGTGTGTTGCGTTGCCATCACTGTGGCGATGAGCAGCCAATCCCGGTGCAATGCCCCAGTTGTGGTAACCCTGATTTACGCCCTGTCGGCCAGGCAACGCAGCGTATTGAAGAAACTTTACAACAACTGTTCCCGCAGGCGCGTGTGGCGCGTGTAGATAGGGACACCATACAAGCCAAAGATGCATTAACAGCGCTGCTCTCCGACGTGCATGCAGGTAAAGTGGATATCCTGATCGGGACGCAAATGCTGGCCAAAGGCCATGATTTTGCCAATTTAACTTTGGTGGGTGTGCTGGATACCGACAGCGCGCTTTATAGTCCGGATTACCGTGCCAGTGAGCGCCTGTTTGCACAGCTGATGCAGGTGGCTGGCCGCGCAGGACGCGGAGACAAACCGGGCGAAGTATTGATACAAACGGCTTTCCCGCAGCATGCTTTATTTGCGGCCTTGCGTGAACAAAACTATGCTGCATTTGCGGATGATTTATTGCAAGAACGCATGGCCATGCAATTTCCGCCGGCGACTTACATTGCGGTGATGAAGGCGGAAGCAACCGATTACAGCTTGGTTGAACAGTTCTTAACCGATTTTAGCCAGGCCGCCCGGCAGTATGTGACAGAGCATGCTGCAAACATCGTAGATCAGCCCCTGATTTATGATCCGGTACGTCCCGGCATCGCCAGACTTAATCGTATGGAGCGGGGCTATGTGATGTTGCAGTCTGCGCATCGGGGAGCCTTGCAGCAGCTACTTAAGGTGGCTGTGGAATGGGCAAATGCACATCCGCTGCAAGCAAAAATCAGATGGATCATCGATGTGGATGCTCTTGAGTACTAGCAAAAGTTACATTTATACCAATTCAAGCAAATTTTTTGTAAAAAAACGTTAGTATTTACTTGTTTTTTAAAGTAATTTTCGGTCTTGTTATACTATTTGATAGATTATAGATTTAAAGGTTTTGGGAGTTATCTTGAATAGAAAATTAAAGCGCTTTGGCCTGCTAAAGTTGTTGGCGTTGGGCTACACCTCTCAGGTATTGGCGGGTGGGGTTTCTTTGCCAGAAATTCAGAATATCCAGCAGAACTTGCCTAGACCCACTTTACCCGAACCAAACCCGATTATCCAGGTGCCTGAAGAAACCCCTGCACCGGAGAGGAAGCAGAAGAAATCCAGCCTCAAAATCGTGGTGAAAGCATTCAAATTTTCAGGCAACAAGCAATTTTCAGATGAAGTGTTGGCTGCACAGGTGGCATACCTCACCGGTCATGAAATCGGCATGCGAGAACTGAATGAAGCGGTAGGCACCGTCCGTAATTATTACCGCCAACGAGGTTATTTGCTGACACAAGTTTACTTGCCAACGCAGGATTTGCAGAAAACGACAGAGACAGAGGCCGTGGTCGAGCTTTCCATCCTGGAAGGTACTTTGGGTGAGGTGAAAGCTGAAGTGGGTCAGGGGCTTGACCAGGCTTATTTCCAATCGCTATCGGAATATGGCTTGAACAAGGGTGATGTGCTTAATGAACGCAATCTTGTACGTAACCTCATGGTCATGAATGGCTTGCCGGGCATACAGGTGACTTCGCAGCTTAACCCGGGTGAGGCTGTGGGTAGTTCTGATGTTGCGGTAGCTGTCGAACCGAGAACGAAATACAGTGGTTTTGTCAGTGCCAATAATTATGGTAACCGTTTTACAAATCGTGAAACCTTAGGTTTTGGCCTGGCGGTTAATAATCTCAATGGACGTGGCGATCAGCTGGCTGTGGTGGGCAAAACATCAAGAGATGAAGGCCAGCGTTCTCTCAGCAGCTTGTATTTTACGCCGGTAGGTAGTGCAGGCACGATTATGAACCTGGCCTATAGCTATGTCGATTACAAACTCGGTGGTGACTTCAAGCAGTTTGATGCTTCTGGTGATGCCCATTATTTCTATGGTTCTTTAGAGCATCCGTGGTTGCGTGAGACCAAAAAAGGGATTGCATTCAAAGCGGCCACTAACTACAAAATTCTTGATGATGAAATCGGTTCGGCAGGGTTGAATAATCGTCGCGATATCGCCAGCCTTGAATTGGGCCTGGTAGGCGACTGGATCAATGAAATTGGCAGTGTGGCCTATCAATGGAGTTTTCTGGTCACGCAGGGTAACGTGAATTTCAAAGATTCTGTTGCCAAGGCAAATGACAGATCCTTGCTTGATACACAAGGCAGTTTTATCAAGTGGAATTGGACTTCCAGTCGAACACAGATATTTGAAAATGGCGTGAACTGGATTGTGCGCGCTGATTATCAGGGGGCGGGAGATAATCTGGATATTGCAGAGCGCTTTGGGATTGGGGCGATCAACCGCTGGCGCCAATTCTCTGAAATTCCAAGCCAGGCTGACCAGGGCTGGATGGTGGGTACCGATGTGCGTAGAACGTTTGTGACTACTGGTGCTGATGTCACGCCTTATATTCAATCTGTGACGCCATTTGCCTTTTATGATGCAGGCCGTGGAAGACTGAACCACGATCCTATTGGTAGCAGCGCATATGTCAGGTCTAACATGGTTGGTGTAGGTTCAGACATCCAGTTCCCTGGACAATGGATTTTAACCACAACCTACACTCAGCAAAAACGGGATCTTGACGGCGCGGAGAGTAATACCGAGTACCAACTCTGGGCCCAATTAAGAAAAAATTTCTAGTTTTAAATCTGTACCAAGCAATGATCTGGGCAGAAGCCTGGACATATAAAAAAGTAGTCCGCGTGGGTGAGGCTTAATCCAATTGGAGTTGGATTAAGCCTAGGTGTATTAGTCATAGTGGGCTACATACAAAAATAACTTCCTGAACCAAAATCACATACATATTCAGGAATAGAGAGAAGTGATGGTAACCCACTGGTCTTGAACGATCAGTGGCGTTTATTAATCTAAAGGAGAAGTGTCATGAAAGCAGCATCCTTAAACCATGTTTATCGTCTGGTCTGGAGCAAGCTCAAGCAGGCTTGGGTTGCCGTTGCCGAAACTACCCGTGCCCATGGTAAATCGAGCGTTAACGGCCAAGTGAGGGCAATAAAAGAACCAGTGGCAAGTGGTATTTTGGATGCTTCTCTTTCATCCTCTACCAAATGGCGCTTTGTTGTTGCAAGTGCCTTTGCGGCTGCAATCATGCCATTCTCTTCAATGGCCGACAACAATGTCGTCGCGGGGGTGGTTGCAGGTGATTTGACAGTTAAAGATATCAGCGATACCCATACGCAATATATTCATACAGCCAACGTCAATATTGTAGATTTCTACAAGTTTGGTGTTATGAAAGGTCATCAGTTAGATGTGATCATGCCAGATGCTGCCAGGGCCCTTTACCGCGTGATTGGTAACAGTCAGTCAGAAATTATGGGGACTCTGAATTCCAACGGTAGCCTGTTCCTGATTAACCAGAACGGTATCCTGTTTGGCCAAGGTTCTGAAGTGAACGTTGGTAATATTGTGGCTTCATCTTTGAATATTTCTAATGAAGCATTTTTGCAGGGAAATTATCAATTTACAGCAGGCAACTTGGTTGGCAATATCGAAAACCGTGGCGTGATTAAAACTCAAAATGAAGGCTATATTGTCCTGTTGGGTAACACGGTTGATAACAGTGGCACACTTGTTGCCAGCAATGGCAGTGTGGTGCTTGGTTCCGCACAAACAGCAACCCTGGACTTCTTCGGTAATGGTTTGGTAAAAGCCAAATTATCTGGTGATGCACTCGAAGCGACCATTAAAAACAGTGGCAATATTTATGCAGATGGCGGCTTTGTGCAAATGGCCACCAACGCACGTGCAGCCGCCATCAATATTTCAGGTATTGTGGAAGCCAACCAGCTAGTTGAGCGTGACGGCATGATCCGTCTCGAAGGTGGCGATAACGCCAAGGTGCAAGTGAATGGCCAGCTGATTGCAAAAGGTGAGAACACTACAGGCGGTACGATTGAGGTGACTGGTGAACAAGTCGCTCTCCTGGATGGGGCTGTGCTGAATGCCTCTGGCGACACTGGCGGCGGTAAGGTGCTTGTGGGTGGTGATTACCAGGGTAAAAACGACGCAGTCTATAACTCCAGAACTGCCTATATCGCTCAGGGCGCTACCATCAAGGCGGATGCTTTAAAACAAGGCGATGGCGGTAAAGTCATCGTCTGGGCAGACGATCTGACCCGTTATTACGGCAGCATTTCTGCGCAAGGGGGCGTTGCTGGGGGAAATGGTGGTTTCGTTGAGGTGTCGGGTAAGGCATATTTGGACTTCTATGGGAAGGTTAATTTAACAGCTGCCAACGGTTTGGGCGGGACTCTACTCCTTGATCCAACAGATATTATTTTAGGCACTACTTCATCTATGGTCCCAGGAGATGTTGCTGGGCCTGATGTCGCATTTGCTGATAACACGGGTGGCGCAACCACCCGGATAAATGTTAATGACGTACAAGGGTTTAATGAACTGTTCCTACAGGCTAACAATGACATTACCGTTGAGAGCGCAATTTCAATGACTCAAGCGTTTGGCAGCATTCGATTTGTTGCCAATAATGATATAAATGTCAACGCTGATATCAAATCTGGATATCTTGGTTATATTAATTTGCAAGCAGATGCTGATAATTCTGGCGCGGGCAATATCAATATCAACGCAAATATTACAGGGGGAGCAGGTGGCATTGCTCTCTCAGCAGTGAATATCACTCGGACTGCAGGTGACATTAACTCCAACCAGTTTTATGGGGGGGCAGTGAAAATAGATGCCAAGGGTGATGTCAATCTTGGAGCAACTAATATTAATACAAACGGTAAGGCGCTTGGCCCGATGGCTGGCGTCACTGGCGGTGATGTTGAGATCAACGCCAAAAGTCTGACGATGACGGGTAGTATTAATACCGTTGGTAGTGCCTCAAATCTTACTACCGAAAGCGGCGGTCGAGGCGGTAATGTGACGATTACCACGACGGATGGCGACATGGTTGTCGGCAACATCACAACAGGTGCAGGCGATGCTGGCTTGACTTCGACTAGTGACCAAGTATCAGGCAGTGTGAATTTGACCAGCGCTAAAGGTAGCATCAACACAGGTAATGTGAATACGAGTGGCGGTTTTAATAGTTTTGGTGGCAAAGTTGCAATGAATGCGTCGGGTGAAATTAAAACTGGAGACGTCAATACCAGTGCGGGTACAGTCCGAAACGATACTGATGGGAAGACCGCAGGTGATATTAATATCGTTGCCGGCACCAATTTGAAAATTGGTAATGTGACCGCTAAAGGCGCTAACGGCAATGGCGCAAACAAATCAGGCGGGATTGCAGGCGCAGTCACGCTTGATGCAGGTGGTAATATAGACTTTGGTGCGATTGATAACCGGGGCGGTGATAAAACTGGCACTGGTGTGGCAGGCCTCCCAGCTAAAATTTTAGTGAAAGCTGGTCAAGACATTATTACCAATGGCGATATTATTAATAATCACACTGGAAACGATGCGGTGCAGTTGGTTGCAGGCGGCAAGTTTGATAACACCAAAGACATCAGCATCACGACGCCTGGTAAATGGACTGTTTACAGTGATGATCCTACCAATGATACTAAAGGTAGCAAATTGCTTGCGGCATATGACTATAAACAATATGGTACCGTGTTTGGTGGCAAACTGTTAGGTAGCGGTAATGGTTTTGTACACCAAGTTACCCCGAATGTGACAGCGACGCTCACAGGCACATCCACTAAAGTCTTTGATGGTAACAATACGGTAACGGATTTAAGTGGTTTATCTGTGGTGACTGGTGGTGTGCTTGATAATGATGTGGTGACTTTCTCACCCGCAACCTCTCCAGTCACCAGCGCAACCTTTGATACTGCAGCTGTAGGTACAGGCAAAGCAATTACAACAGGCCCTTACTCAATCGCTAGTTTCCGTACCCAGGAAAATAAACCAATTTTCAATGCGTATACGACAGTGACCAATAGCTCTACTGCGACAGGTAGTATCACTGCCGTTCCAGTGACATTGACTGGATTCGCATCTCCACGAGATGACGCCGGTTTGGGAGGCTTGATTCCAAATAATCCGGTATTGAATACAATGTTTATCGTTTCTCTGAACCCTGCTGCTGGTGATGAGGAGGATCTGGATGCGGTGGCTTGCCCAACGCCTGAAGATCGTTTGGGTGCGACACCAATCTTGAGTTCTGGCGTGAAGCTGCCAGACGGTGTGAACTCGAATTGTATTTAATTTCCTGAACGAAACAAAAGCCGGACACTTGTCCGGCTTTTGTCTTATTACCGAATAATGTTTTGTATTCGCCAGCACACCAAGTAAAATAGCAATGATTCGTACGCGGCTGTAGTTCAATGGTAGAACGCCAGCTTCCCAAGCTTGATACGCGGGTTCGATTCCCGTCAGCCGCTCCAAAGGATTTTCATGGCCAATACTCCTCCAACCGTTCTTACATTTGCAGCAACAGATCCTAGCACAGGTGCAGGTGTTCAAGCAGATATCATGGCCCTGTCCAGTATTGGGTGTTATCCGCTTTCAGTGATCACAGGCATCACCGTGCAAGATACCGTAGGTGTGGAAAATGTGATGCCACTGGACGCGGACTGGATCAATGAGCAAGCGCGTACCATTTTAGAAGATGTTTCAGTCAGCGCATTCAAACTGGGATTGCTCGGCAGTGTAGAAAATGTGGCTGTGATTGCAGAAATCGTGGCCGATTACCCTGATGTGCCTTTGATCATAGACCCGATACTGGCTTCAGGGCGTGGAGACGAGCTTTCTAACGAAGAAATGCAGGCAGCCATGTGTGAGTTGCTGTTTCCGCAGGCGACACTCATCACCCCTAACAGCCTGGAAGCGCGCAGGCTTGCCTATTATGACGAAAGTGATGAGGTGAAGCACAGTTCGCTTGAAGAATGCGCTTTGCGTTTGCTAGGCATGGGCTCAGAGTATGTGATGATTACCGGTACCCATGAGCGCTCAAATGATGTGGTGAATAGTCTCTATGGTTTGCAAAATGGTGCGCCAGGACTGATCAAGGATTATCACTGGGAACGTTTGCCAGGCAGTTATCATGGTTCTGGCTGTACGCTGACCAGTGCAATTACCGCTTGCCTGGCACATGGATTGACTATGGAAGAAGCCGTGCACGAGGCGCAGGAATTCACCTGGCAAACCTTGCGCCACGCCTTCCGCCCTGGTATGGGTCAATTTATTCCAGACCGGTTCTTCTGGGCGCGTGAATCAGACGTGCAGGAAAAAGCCAGTGAGCTTCAGCATTAACGGTTTATACCTGGTCACGCCCGATTGTGACGACACTGAACTGCTTTGCGCAAAAATAACACAAGCCTTACAAGGCGGTGTATGTCTGGTGCAATACCGGCATAAAACTGCCAGTGACGCCTTACGTCTGAAGCAGACAGCCGCCCTCCTTGCGATTTGCCGCTCTGCAAATGTCCCATTACTGATCAATGATCATGTCGCGCTGGCAGCCGAAATCGATGCAGATGGTGTGCATGTCGGCCAGCATGATAGTGCCATTGCGGACGCGCGTGCCCTGCTTGGTGAACAAAAAATCATTGGCGCCTCATGCTATAACCGCTTCGAACTGGCCGAGCAGGCGCAAGCTGCCGGTGCTGATTATGTCGCTTTTGGCGCCTGCTACCCCTCCTCTACCAAACCAAACGCACCCAGGGCCACTCCTGACCTGTTTACACGTGCCCGGCAAGCGCTCTCTGTCCCAGTGGTCGGTATTGGGGGCATCACAGTGGAAAATGCCCGCCCGCTCATCGCAGCAGGCGCCGATGCATTGGCGGTGATTACTGATATTTTTCAGGCCGGTGATGTCGCTGCACGTTGCCGCCAGTATCAATCTTTATTTGCCCAACATTGAGCGGTAATTGCTACCGCTTTACCAGGCGTTGTTTGGTAAAATGCCTGCGTTAATCTGATCTGGTAAAGTCTATGCATATTCACATCTTAGGTATTTGTGGCACTTTTATGGGCGGCATCGCCGTCCTGGCCAAAGCGGCTGGGCATCGTGTCACCGGGTGTGATGCCAACGTATATCCGCCCATGAGTACGCAACTCGAGGCACAGGGCATAGAGCTCATTGAAGGATTTGATCCTTCGCAGACCAGTCTCAATCCTGATATCTACGTCATAGGCAATGTGGTGACACGTGGCAATCCGCTCATGGAAGAAATCCTCAACCAGGGTTTGCCTTATATTTCTGGCCCGCAATGGCTGGCCGAGAATGTGCTGCAAAGCAAATGGGTGCTGGCTGTGGCAGGTACGCACGGCAAGACGACGACTGCCTCCATGCTGGCGTGGGTACTCGAATATGCAGGCCTGGCACCAGGATTCCTGATTGGTGGCGTCCCGGAAAACTTTGGTGTTTCTGCCCGTTTACCGCAAACACCTAGGCAGGATCCCAAATCAGTTTCACCATTTTTTGTGATCGAAGCAGACGAATACGATACGGCTTTCTTCGACAAACGTTCCAAGTTTGTGCATTATCGCCCACGCACGGCCGTACTCAATAACCTTGAATTCGACCACGCCGATATTTTTGAAGACCTGGCAGCGATTGAAAAACAGTTCCACCACCTGGTGCGCACTGTGCCACAACAAGGGCTGGTGGTTGCCAACCAGCAGGATAGCCTGGATCGCGTGATTGCGCGTGGTTGCTGGAGTGGCTTGGAACGCATAGATACTGCGAGTGGTTGGCAGGTACAAAATGTGGATGCACAAGGCCGATTTGATGTGTATTTTAATGGCGAACGCCAGGGTAACGTGAGCTGGGAATTGCTCGGTGAGCATAACCGCAGCAATGCACTGGCCGTGATTGCCGCCGCACGTCATGTCGGTGTTGCGCCATGTATTGCTATCGAGGCGTTAAGTGAGTTCAAAAACGTCAAACGCCGCATGGAAATCAAGGGTGTTGCCAATGAGGTGACGGTGTATGACGATTTCGCTCATCACCCGACAGCGATTGCCACGACGGTGGCGGGTTTGCGCGCCAAGGTGGGCGCGGCCAGAATCCTGGCGGTGCTCGAGCCACGTTCAAACACCATGAAACTGGGGGTGATGAAAGACGCCCTACCCGACAGTCTCAAAGATGCCGATGCGGTATTTTGTTATGCCAATAACCTTGGCTGGGATGCCGCAGCTGCCTTGGCACCCATCCAGCATAAAGCACAAACCTTTGATGACCTCGGCCAGCTGGTGGCGGCTGTCACGGCCATGGCCGCATCGGGGGATCATGTGCTGGTGATGAGTAATGGCGGTTTTGGCGGGGTACACCAAAAACTGTTGCAGGCCTTGCAGGGATAAGCAGGCAGACCAACGATGGGTTTCCGCGACGGATTCCGTAAACGTTCACCTCTGGTATGGGCGCTGTGGTTTTCCCTACTGGCACATGCGGTGCTGTTGACGCTCCATTTTCAACCTGAGCTAAAAGCATTAAAAGACCAGATTCCGTCATTGGAAGTGTTGCTGGTCAACAGCAAAACCCGCAGTGCGCCTGAAAAAGCTGATGCACTGGCACAAGCCAATCTCGACCGAGGCGGCAACACTGATGAAAAACGGCAGATGAAAAGTCCGCTGCCCAGCGTGCAACAGAGGCAGGCCTCCATACCGCATGCTGCGCAAGCCACCCTGCCCTCCACAACCACTGCTGCCAGCCCCCATGAAGCCGAGCTGATGCTTGAAAAACAGCGCGTGGCTCAGCTCGAACAGGAGGCGCAAGCACTGCTCACACAGTTAAAAGCCAGTCAGTCGGTCACCAGTTTACAAACGCCGCCGTTGTCACAGCCTCATCCGGCGAGCAAGCAGCAACCGCCTTCGCAGCATGTACCGGTAACACCTCAGCCGCAAACCGCCGCCACTCAAGAGATGGCTAAATTGGAAGCATTGATTGCCAAGCAGCAGGAAGAATATGAAATGCGCCCCAAACGTCAGTTTATTGGTGCGCGAACCCGTGAATACCGTTTTGCCAATTATGTTGAACAATGGCGACAAAAAATTGAACGCGTGGGTAACTTGAATTACCCGCAGACTGCCCGCATACAAAAATTGTATGGCAAATTGCAAATGACTGTTTCGGTGAAGGCCGATGGTAGTATAGAGAGTATTCGCATACACCAGAGCTCCGGGCATAGATTGCTGGATGAATCTGCACGGCGCATTGTCCAGTTGGCTGCCCCCTTCCCAACATTCCCGGAAGATATCCGCCAGGATACCGATGTGCTGAGCATTACCCGTACCTGGACCTTTACACGTGAAGACCAGCTCTCCACTGAATAAATCAGGGGCATAGTTTTAAAAAGGCAAACAATATGACGCAGAGTCACTTTCAATATCATGTATTTTTTTGTCTTAACCAACGCGAACCAGGTGAGGATTGCTGCATGAACAAAGGCGCTGAAGCCGCCTTTGACTATATGAAAAAAAAGGTTAAGCAGCAGGGCCTGGCCGGTGCCGGCAAAGTGCGAGTGAATCGCGCCGGGTGCCTGGACCGGTGTGAAGTGGGGCCAGTGATGGTGGTGTACCCTGATGCAGTCTGGTATACCTTTGTCGATCATGAAGATATAGATGAGATCGTTGAGAGCCATTTGCAGCACGGCAAAGTCGTGGAGCGGTTACTGGTTTAGGCAAGTCATGGCGGGAGTCTGGCTTAAAAGAATTGCACTGACGCTACTAGCTGGCATATTGGTAGCGCTGCTGGCATTGGCTGGCTGGATCTGGCAACCGTATGACACAGAAGCATGGCGTGTCAGGTTGCCTGTGGCTGGCGGTGTCGAAGTGCGGGTAGTGCCACTGCTGATGATGGCGACTTCTGCGCCTGGGCGCTGGGTACTCGACAGGCAGGCGTTCAGTTTAAATCATGGCGATATTCAGTTGCATGACGAAGACGGCTTGCGTGTGCGCTGCCGGCATTGCTGGATAGAAGCCAAATCGGTGAGTGACCAGCCCATCGTGATCCCTATGCTGGAGCTGTGGCTACAAATGGACAAGCAGCATATCCATGGTTACCTTTCGGTAGGCGAGACCCAGCCACTGTTTAAAGTAGATTTTAACGGCAAGGTCAGCATGCGCAGTTTGAAACTGACCTGGGAGTTGCCGAGTACACCTTTGCAGGCATTGCTTAAACCGTTGCAGCCGCATTCTGCTGTCATACGCGAAGCCATCGTTTCCGGCACGTTGACCGCGTCGGGAACGCTGCGTTGGCCCAAGCAGGAGTGGAGTGCACTACCGCAACTGAATGCCATGGCTGTCTCAGGCCTGAACATCAGGGCCGCTACCACGCTACCCATACAGTATGATTGCCCGTTACTGGATGAGCATAAATATCCCGAAAAGATGCAATGGGTGGCTTACGAAAATCTTGGTCGCTGGTTGCCAGTGGCTGCCATTATCGCTGAAGATGCCGAATTCAAGCATCATCCCGGTTATGTCATGGCACAAATGCAGCATTTGCTAGGTAAGGAAAGTACAGATAAGCAGGTGGGAGGCAGTACCATTACCCAGCAACTGGCGAAATACATGTTCACCAACGGTGCGCGTACCTGGAAGCGCAAAGTCGAAGAATTGCTTTATGCCGTGCAACTGGAGTCAGCGCTGACAAAAACCGATATCCTTGAGCTTTACCTGAATACGGTGGATTTAGGCCCCAGCCTTTGCGGTGCCCATGCGGCCTCCCGCTACTATTTCGATCTGACCCCGGATAAATTGAATCCGATACAAGCAGCATGGTTGGCTGGCATTATCAGTAATCCGCATCGCGCCTGGAAAAAACAATATATCCAGCAGCAGCCAGATTTAACCCGGGCTGAAAGTATTCTACATTTTATGCCGCGCAGCGCACGTAAAGCGCCGGGAAGTTTGAATTTTAGGCCGGTAAAGCAGCCGGATAATTTACAATAGCACTTTATGCATCGGGATGTTTGTCACCCGAGCAATCTTAAGTCGAGACCGCTATTTTGAGTACCATCAAACTGAACAAATCTTCTGCTGACGGTGAGCCGCCTAAACGCAGCAAACCCGTGCGTCGTGGCCCGGCAACACTGCGTGACCGTACCCAGCCACCGCCGAAAGCAGCGCCAAAAAGGACAGAGTCAGAAGCGCGTGTTGCCAAACAAAAAACACATGCAGAAAAACCGGCACGCCAGGAGCGTAGCGGGCGTGACAATAAAGCGGGCGATAAGCCATACGCGCGCAAGGAATCATTCAAAGAGCCGCGTCACAGATCGGAATATCCCGATAAACGGTCAGAACAGCGTACAGATAACCGCGAACGTCGCCCATTTACAACTTCTTCAAGACCGGTGCATACACCAGACCCAGATGCCCAGCCGCGATTATCCAAAGTCATGGCTGACCGTGGGCTATGTTCACGTCGTGAAGCCGATGACTGGATCGTCAATGGCTGGGTCAAGGTCAACGGTGAAATTGTGGAAACCCTGGGTACACGCATAGACCCTGATGCCGAAATCATCATCAGTGCCTATGCCAAAGAGCACCAGGCAGAAACCGTCACTATTCTATTGCACAAGCCCGTCGGTTATGTGAGTGGTCAGGCAGAGGATGGCTATGAGCCAGCAGTGGTGTTATGCAATCCCGACAATCAATGGTCAGAAGATGCGAGTGGTATCAGTTTCAAGCGCGGACATTTACGCGGCTTGGCACCGGCTGGGCGCCTGGATATCGATTCCACTGGGCTTTTGGTGCTCACCCAGGATGGCCGCGTCGCACGCAAGCTGATTGGGGATGACTCCAACGTAGAAAAAGAATACCTGGTGCGGGTAGAGGGTCAGCTCAGTGCCAATGGGTTGGAATTGCTCAATCATGGTCTCAGTCTGGATGGCGTTCAGCTAAGGCCAGCCAAGGTTTCCTGGCAAAATGAGGACCAGTTACGCTTTGTGTTGCGTGAAGGACGTAAACGGCAGATCCGCCGGATGTGTGAGTTAGTCGGGTTGCATGTCGTTGGATTGAAGCGGATTCGGATTGGGAGTATTAACTTGGGGAAATTACCGCCGGGGCAATGGCGGTATTTGGGGGTGCATGAGCGGTTCTGATCGATTTTTCTGAATGTGAAAACATTCAATCTTTAGGGCAGTTACAAAACAGATTAATTACCTATGCGTCATTCTGGTGGAGGCCGGAATGCAGGCAAGGGTAACGTTAATTAGTAGGGTGGGCATATATGCCCACGCGGATGATGGGTTCTTATTAGATTTCTTTCGCCTCTTGGCGAGTTACTTTCTGGTGCTTGTCCCCCAGAAAGTAACCAAAGAGGACGACACCCAGCCATCACGGCCTAAAGGCTCCCTTGCGTTGCTCAACAAAGTGGGCGTCCATCGAAACTCGCCCTAGTGGCTTGCACAAGACGCAAGCCACCGCGGAACTCGAACAGCCGATGGCCGAAAACTCCCACTTTGCCTCCGCTACTCAGCGTGATGGGATGGGATTTATCTCGCCAAACTCACACTGTAGAATTTGGACCGTGAAAAAAACTCAAATTCTTTCTTTACTCTAGAATCGGTGGCGCTCATTGGTTTTTTCGGGCCCCTATCTGCCGCGCCGAGTAGCGCAGACAAAACAAGGAAGAAGAGAGCGACTGTTCGAGTCCCGCAGCAGCTCACGTATTTTGTGAGCTGCCAGGTCGAGTTTCGTGACCGCTTGTTTTGTCGAGCAACGCAGGAAACAAGCGGGAGCTAGGGTGTCTTGTTCTTTGCCTTCTTTCTTATGGACAAGCATAAGAAAGAATGGTCGCCTAAAGGCGAAACAAAAATTTAAACAATTAATTAGGAGCAGCCCATAATGGGATTATTCGATAGCGTCGCTGGTGCCATGATGAACAAAGTCATGGGAGACAAAGGCCCTCTGGCAAAACTGGCCATGGAGCTGTTTCAGCAATATGGTGGTTTACCGGGTATTTTACAAACCCTGAAAAATGGCGGTTTATCTCAGCAGGTGGATTCCTGGGTGGGTAAAGGCGCCAATATGAACGTCAATGCCGACCAAATCGGTGCCGCTTTAGGCAGTTCTGTGCTGGCTGGGATTGCGGCTAAGCTGAATATGACCACTGACGAACTGAGCGACAAAATTGCCGAGTATTTGCCCGATGTGGTCAATCAGCTGACGCCGAACGGTGTTGTAGAAAATAACCCTGCCTTGATCATGTCCCGCTTAATGGGCATGCTCAAATAAATAGAGCGAGCATCAGCTCGCTTTTATTGCTTGGCTTAACGCGTCCTATCCCACGCAATATTGTCCGCGATAGGCTTCAATGGCGGGGAAGTATTGCGCCAGTTTTTCGTTGCCTTGCAAATAGGCAAACAGGTCAGCCAGTTTGGCAATGCTGACTACCGGCATCTGGTTGGTTTGTTCCACTTCTTGTACTGCTGATAACTCCCCCAAGCCTTTTTCCTGGCGGTCCAGCGCAATACTGACTGCGCAAGGAGTGGCGCCTGCCTGCCGGATCAATTCGACCGACTCGCGGATAGAGGTTCCCGCAGAAATCACATCATCAATAATCAGTACGCGGCCTTTGAGTGCTGCGCCTACCAGCGTGCCACCTTCACCGTGGTCTTTGGCCTCTTTGCGGTTATAGGCATAAGGGTAGTTTTTCCCTATGCGTGCAAAGGCGATGCTGATCGCTGTCACCAGTGGAATCCCTTTATAAGCAGGGCCAAATAACATGTCGAATTGCAAGCCAGACTGTAGAATGCTGTTGGCGTAGAATTCACCCAGTTTGAGCATGCTTTCACCATCATCAAACAGGCCAGCATTAAAAAAGTAAGGGCTCAATCGCCCTGCTTTGGTTTTAAACTCACCAAAGCGCAACACCTGTTTCTGGATGGAAAAAGCAATAAAATCGGCGCTGAGTGTGTTGGCAGTCATTTTAAAAAAACAGAAAGAATTTGAACAATGCGTATTATAACCTTGAACCTCAATGGCATACGGTCAGCCTGCAACAAAGGCTTTTTGCCCTGGCTGGCGAATAGTGGCGGCGATATTGTCTGTTTGCAGGAGCTTAAAGCTCAGGTAGGTGATATGCAGCCTGAGATGTTGCAGCCGCCTGGTTATCACGGCTATTTTCATTATGCCGAGAAAAAAGGGTACAGTGGGGTGGGCATTTACAGTAAGCAGCCCGCAGACAAGGTGATTATTGGTCTGGGCCATGCCGAAATCGACGCTGAGGGGCGCTATCTGGAATGTCAGTACGGCAATCTAAGCGTAGTGTCTTTATACCTGCCGAGCGGCTCTAGCGGAGAAGAGCGCCAGCAATTCAAGTTTGCGGTCATGGCGAAATTTCTGCCGCATCTAGAGCAGTTGATTGCCTGTGGTCGTGAAGTCGTGATTTGCGGCGACTGGAATATCGCGCATCAGGAGATTGACCTAAAGAACTTTAAAGGCAACCGCAAGAACTCTGGTTTTTTGCCGGAAGAGCGTGCCTGGATGACCGATGTGCTGGGGCGAGTGGGTTGGGTGGATACCTATCGTGGTTTGTATCCGGATACCACGGATGACTGTTACACCTGGTGGAGTAACCGTGGTCAGGCTTGGGCTAAGAATGTTGGTTGGCGGATTGATTACCAGCTTGCGACGCCAGCATTGGGTGCGAAGGTGATGGCGGCGAGCGTGTATAAGGCAGAACGGTTTAGTGACCATGCACCGTTGATTGTGGATTATGCGGATTGAGTAAGGTAGGTGGTTCTTTTCGGTTTGCTGGGATAGTACCTTACGCAATTTGGGCGCAGGTCGAAATCCAGACGAGGCTAACGTTAAGTGGTAGGGTGGGCATGTATGCCCACGCGGATGGTTTTTTGTTGTCTGTGATGTTCTCTTTCGCCCCTCGGCGAGTGACTTTTCTTTGCTTGCCCAAAGATAAAGTAACCAAAAGAAAGTGCACCCTAGCTTCCGCTTGTTTCCTGCGTTGCTCGTCAGCGAGGGCGTCCAGCGAAACTCGCCCTAGCAGCTTGCACACTACGCAAGCCACCGCGGAACTCGAACAGCCGCTGGCCGACACCTCCCACGCTGATTGCGCTACTCGGCGCGGCAGATAGGGGCCCGAAAAATCCAGGAGAGCCACGATTTGCGAACTGAATAACAGAATTTAAGTTTTTCAACATCCCAATTTCTACACTGTGAGTTTGGCGAGAAAAGTCCCATCCCATCACGCTGAGTAGCGGAAACAAAGTAAGAGAGAAGGGAGCGACTGTCTGAGCTCCGCAGCAGCTTGTGAAGTATGCAAGCTGCTAGGGCGAGTTTCGTGACCGCTTACTTTGTTGAGCAACGCAAGGAAGCCGTTAGGCCGTGATGGCTGGGTGCCCTCTTCTTTGGTTACTTTCTGTGGGGCAAGCAACAGAAAGTGACTCGCCTAAAGGCGAAAAAGCTTAACCCAAAAACTTGGGCCATTGGTTATACCCCTTTTCAGGATTATTCGCTTCATATTGCACGATAAGCTTTGCTTCAATGCGGTTAACTTCTTCGATGCTTTCAGATTCAAAAAGAATTTCTTTAGTAATTGTAAAGTGCTTTCTTTGCTCTTCTGAAAAATCCATTTTGACTAGTGCATCATTGACGCTACCAAAGTATGTCAGGCTATTTGTGAGATCTTTACCAATATAGATCTTCCCATTTGGATAGGTAATTTTATAAATAACCTTTTTTGTAACTACAGGGCTTATTTCAACCATCTCGCGATATCCATCGCATAATAAGTCAACACCCCATCCGCCCCGGCGCGCTTAAATCCCAACATCGCTTCCAGCACACAGGCTTTTTCATCCAGCCAGCCATTTTGTGCTGCGGCTTTGAGCATGGCATATTCACCACTCACATGATAGGCATAGGTGGGCACACCGAACTCGTCTTTGACACGACGCACAATATCCAGATACGGCATCCCAGGCTTAACCATCACCATATCGGCGCCTTCTTCCAGATCCAGCGCGACTTCTTTGAGCGCTTCATCTGAATTGGCAGGATCCATCTGGTAATTGTATTTATTGCTTTTACCAAGGTTCCCAGCTGAGCCAACCGCATCGCGGAAAGGGCCATAAAACGCGGAGGCATATTTGGCAGAGTAAGCGAGTATGCGGGTGTAGATGTAGCCATTTTCTTCCAGCGCATCGCGAATCGCGCCTATGCGACCATCCATCATATCCGAAGGGGCGACGACATCTGCGCCTGCTTCTGCGTGGCATAAGGCCTGCTTGACCAGCACCTCAACGGTTTCGTCATTGAGTACATAGCCGGTATTGTCGATCAGGCCATCTTGGCCGTGCGTGGTATAAGGATCGAGCGCGACATCGGTGATCACTCCCAGTTCCGGGAAGGCTTTTTTCAACGCGCGTACGGTACGTGGCACCAGGCCTTCTGCGTTGTATGCTTCTTTAGCATCCAGGCTCTTGAATTCCTGCGGGACCACCGGGAACAACGCTAAGGCAGGAATACCGAGTTTCATGCATTCTTCAGCCGTTTTCAGCAAAATATCCAGGCTCTGGCGTTGTACGCCCGGCATGGATTTTACATCTTCTACCTTGCCTTCACCTTCGAGCACAAACACCGGGTAAATCAGGTCATTAGTTGTCAGTACATTCTCACGCATCAAGCGGCGTGAAAATTCGTCTTTACGCATGCGGCGTGGTCGAATGGCTAAAAACTGGTTACTCATCACATCCTCAACTTTGTTCAATAGGGGCGGTAGCGTGCTACTTACTGCCGGTTGACCGCAATCAGGCAAAGACCTTGGCCAGCTCGGCACCCGGGTTGTCCTGGCGCATAAAGGCTTCACCCACCAGGAAGGTATGCACGGCATGGTCGCGCATCAGTTTCACGTCATCTGCTGTGAAGATGCCGCTTTCGGTGACCACAATTTTATCGCCGGAGATTTTTTCCAGCAGTCCGAGCGTGGTATCCAGCGTGACTTCAAACGTACGCAGGTTGCGGTTATTAATGCCTAGTAATGGCGTGGTCAGCTGAATAGCTTGCGTCAGCTCTTCACCATTGTGTACTTCGACCAGCACCGCCATGCCCAGGCTATGCGCCACGGCTTCCAGTTGCTGCATTTGTGCGAGGGTAAGCGCCGCCGCAATCAGCAAAATACAATCCGCACCCATGGCGCGCGCTTCGTAGACCTGATATGGGTCTATCATAAAATCTTTGCGCAACACTGGCAGGCTACAGGCCGCACGGGCTTGTTTCAGGTAGTCTGCCGAACCCTGGAAATACTGTTCATCAGTGAGCACGGACAAACATGCAGCACCGCCTTGCTCGTAACTGGCCGCAATGTCGGCTGGCCTGAAATCGGCACGGATCACGCCTTTGGAAGGACTGGCCTTTTTGATCTCGGCAATCACGGCCGCGTTGCCTGCGTTGATTTTGCTGCGAATCGCGCCGACAAAATCACGTGTGGGTGCTTGTTGCGCCGCGAGCGCTTGCACCTCGGCCAATGGCAATCTTGCTTGTGCCGCAGCGATTTCCTCAGCTTTGGTTGCCAGGATTTTATTTAAAATATCACTCATAAGTTTGTCCGTTTACTTTAATCCAACCGCCTTGTTTTCCATTCGGGTCATGATGTGTCCAGTGCATGATGCCGCCCTTGGGGTTGTAGATATATTCGCCTCTAAATGCTATCTGGTCACCCAGGTTTAAATCTGCGCGTGGCGCAAGGTCAATATTGTGTGCAAACAGTAGGGTTTGCTCAGGCGACACACTGACCAGAAACCGCTGGTGTCGGTCGCCCTTGTTATCGTCTGGCAACAGTTTTTTTACGATGCCGCTGCCCTCTAGCCACAAATGACTCTGCTTTTGCGCAAAGGCCTGTTTGAGTGCCGCATTGTCTTCCTTTGCCAACCCGGAAGAAAGTGGTTGCAGATTCAGCGCCTGAACCTGCGATTTCACTTCTACAGTGGACTGTGGCTGATTGCTTACACCCTGCGGCTGAGTTTGCTGGCAGGCGGCCAGCACACTAAACAGCGCAATTAGTGCATAGCGCTTCATGCGGCCTGGCTTAATGCTTTCAGTTGCTGCAATTTATTCAACGCCGCACCTGAGTCAATCGATTGTGCTGCTTGTGCAATGCCAGACGGCAAGTCATTTGCCAGTCCAGAAACATAAATCGCAGCACCGGCATTCAGCAATACAATATCTCTTGCTGGGCCTTTTTCGCCAGAGAGCAAACCCAGGATAATCTCGCTGGAATGCTGTGCACTTTCAACGCGTATGCTGTTGATGTCGTGCAAAGGCATGCCAAACTGGGTTGGATTCAAGGTGTATTCAGTGATATGTCCGTCTTTTAGTTCTGCCACATACGTATCCGCAGAAAACGAAATTTCGTCCATTTCATCGGCACTATGCACCACCATCACGTGTTCGCTACCGAGTGTTTGCAAGGTTTGCGCCAGCAATGGCACTAAATCACGATGAAACACGCCCATCACCTGGCGTTTGGCGCCGGCCGGATTGGTCATCGGGCCCAGCAGGTTAAACATGGTGCGTACACCCAGTTCGCGGCGCACGGGTGCTGCGTATTTCATGGCGGCATGGTGATTAGGCGCGAACATAAAACCGATACCGGCCTCATTGACGCAACGCACCACTTGCTCAGGCGTTAACACGATATTGACGCCCAACGCCTCCAGCACATCGGCAGAGCCGCTTTTTGAAGAAGCTGCGCGACCACCATGCTTGGCGATTTTTGCACCTGCGCCCGCGGCGACAAAGGCTGACGCGGTGGAGACGTTAAATACCTTGTTCGGCGCACCGCCGGTGCCACAGGTATCAATCAGGTAGCGGGTATCGGTGATCTCTACCTTGCTGGAAAGCTCGCGCATCACCTGCGCAGCGGCGGCAATTTCGGTGACGGTTTCGCCCTTGACGCGCAAGGCCGACAAAAAGCCGGCAATCTGGATCTGCGTGAATTCCCCGCTCATGATCTGCTGCATGATTTCCAGCATTTCCTCATGCGTGAAATCAGTATGGTCAATCAGGCGCTGTAAGGCGATTTTAGGCGTGATGGCCATCAATAGCCTTTCAGGAAGTTGTCCAGCAGCTCATGCCCATATTCAGTCAAGATAGACTCGGGGTGAAACTGTACGCCTTCCACGGCCAGTGTTTTATGCTTGACGCCCATGATCTCGCCATCTTCAGTCCAGGCCGTAATCTCCAGACAATCCGGGATGGTTTCACGCTCGATGACCAGGGAGTGGTACCGCGTCGCGGTGTAAGGGTTAGGCAGATTTCTGAACACGCCGGTATTGGTATGGTGAATCAATGACGTTTTACCATGCATCAGCGTTTTCGCCTTGATGATATTGCCACCAAACGCCTGGCCTATGCTCTGGTGACCCAGACACACCCCGAGTAAAGGAATCTTGCCAGCAAACTCATGAATCAAAGGCACGGAGATTCCGGCTTCGTTGGGTGTACACGGTCCGGGAGAAATCACGATTTTTTCCGGCGCCATCGCTTTGATCTGCTCTAGCGTGATTTCGTCATTGCGGTGCACATGTACATCTTGCCCGAGCTCGCCAAAATACTGCACGAGGTTATAGGTAAAAGAGTCGTAGTTATCAATCATCAACAACATATCAGGCTCCTTTTCCTGCATGGGTTTGAACATTCGCGGCCTGGCTATCCAAGCCTGCCTGCACCAGTTCCGCGGCGCGGATCACGGCTTTGGCCTTGTTTTGGGTTTCTTCCCATTCGCTTTGCGGCACCGAGTCGGCCACAATGCCGGCGCCCGCCTGCACATAGAGTTTTTTGTCTTTAATCACGGCGGTACGAATCGCAATCGCCACATCCATATCGCCATTAAAGCCTAAATAGCCGACGGCCCCTGCATAAATGCCACGTTTGGAAGGCTCCAGTTCTTCGATAATTTCCATGGCGCGTACTTTAGGCGCTCCAGACACAGTCCCGGCAGGGAAAGTCGCTTTGAGCACATCAATCGCATCCAAGCCTGGCTTGAGCTGACCTTCAACGTTGCTGACAATATGCATCACGTGCGAGTAGCGCTCAATAGTCATATTGTCAGTGACTTTAACCGTACCAGTCAGTGCGACGCGGCCCACATCATTGCGGCCCAGATCCATCAGTTGCACGTGCTCGGCACGCTCTTTCGGGTCAGCCAGCAACTCCGCTTCCAGCGCCAGGTCATGGTCGCGGTTTTTACCACGTGGACGCGTACCGGCAATTGGCCGTGAAGTCACGGTGGTCTCTTCCAGGCGCACCAGAATCTCTGGCGAGGCGCCGACCACATGATGGTCATCCATATCGTAATAGAACATATATGGGGAGGGGTTGAGACTACGCAAGGCGCGGTACAAGCTCAATGGTGACGCGTCAAACTCTTGGGACATCCGCTGACTCATTACCACCTGCATGATGTCGCCTTCTAAAATATATTGCTGTGCTTTTTTGACAGCTGCTTTGAAGTTATCCTCACCAAACTCAGACACCGCCTGTGTTTTATGGGTGGCTAATGCGGCAGGAATGTCAACCTGAGTGCGTAATCTAGCCAATAAATCATGCATACGGGCACAAGCCGTTTCGTAGGCATCTGCCTTTGCGGGGTCTGCATACACAATAAAATAGAGCTTGCCCGAGAGGTTATCTACCACGGCAATCTCTTCAGACACCATCAGCAGGATATCGGGTACACCTATCGCGTCAGGTTTTTTCTGTTTGCCGAGACGTTTTTCGATGTATTGAATGGTCTCGTAGCCAAAATAACCGGCCAGGCCGCCGGTAAAGCGCGGCAAACCATCATAAGGCGGTGTTTTAAAGCGCGCCTGGTACGCCTTGATAAAGTCCAGCGGGTTTTGATCGGAATGTGATTCTATGACCTGATGATTCTGAATCACCTGTAATTGCTGGTCACGCACCACAATGCGGGTGGTGGCTGGCAAGCCGATAATCGAATAACGGCCAAAACGTTCACCGCCTTGTACGCTTTCGAGCAGGTAGGAATAAGGTTTATTGGCCAGTTTGAGATACAGTGATAAGGGTGTATCCAGATCGGCAAAGGTTTCTAGCACCAGCGGGATACGGTTGTAACCTTGCGCCGCTAGCGCGTCGAATTCGGTCTTGCTTAATGTGCTTAACATGATGCTTTTTTCCAGTTTGATTCGTAGAGTGCCGTGCAAACAATCACAGCAGTTCGGTGCAAATGGCGCGCACCTGCGCGTGTGGCAGGACTAGCCCCGCCACGAACGACGCCAGCTTAATACTGGCCAACTGGAAGAATGATGAGCACAAAACATCATGATAATAAGGTCTGTTTTTTTATGATCCCTGCTTTAAGAGAGCAGGTAACTCCAGCAAATCCACCACATCTGTGAGTTGCTGTATGG
This sequence comes from Methylophilus sp. TWE2, assembly GCF_001183865.1. NCBI lineage: Bacteria > Pseudomonadati > Pseudomonadota > Betaproteobacteria > Nitrosomonadales > Methylophilaceae > Methylophilus > Methylophilus sp. TWE2. The sequence goes on along the minus strand of NZ_CP012020.1, from coordinate 3,023,615 downwards.
TGGCATCCACCATCGCGGCATCAATTGCGCGACCCTGATTATACCCATAAGGCACGGTCACGACAAAGCATCCGGCAGCATGCGCGGCCTGAATGTCGGTCTCAGAATCGCCAACGAGCATGGCTTCAGCTGGCAAGGCACCTAGCTTTTGGCAAATATGCAACAACGGCAAGGGGTCAGGTTTCTTTTTTGGCAAACTGTCGCCAGAAATAATGAGCTCAAAAAAATCAGCCAAACCGGCTTGTTGTAGCAAAGGCAAGGTGAATTTTTCGGGTTTATTGGTCACGCACGCCAGGTGATAGCCCTGTTTCTTCAGCTGCTGCAAGGCAGGGACAACCCCTGCGAATGGCTGGCTTTGCGTGGCGTTGGCGGTGTAAAAGTCATGATACAGCGGCTGCGCCTGCGCAAAAAAATCAGCGTCTGGCTCCACCTGCACACTCCCGGTAAGGCAGCGCTTGATCAGGTTTTGCACGCCTTCACCAATATAAGTGGCGATTTGTGCTTGTGGCAACATCGGCTTGCCCAAAGCCACCAACATACGGTTGGCAGCTTCGGCAATTTGCGGTGCGGTATCAAGCAGGGTGCCGTCCAGATCGAACATCACGACTTTGACTTGAAACCGCATCACTTAAACCTCAAAAAAACAACATAGCCTAAACGAGGCAAGGCGCGCGCAAAAAAGCAGGACGCAGCCTAGAAGTAGTAGGTAAGTCCTGATTTTTTAAGCAGCAACGAAGCATCGTGACGGATTATGTTGTTTTTAAACAGTGGCTAAAGACGCACGCATTGCCGCCACAACTGTGTCGTAACGGTTAGGGTCGGTGTCTTTAGGTGAGCCAAAAATCGCGCTACCTGCAACGAAGGTATCAGCCCCGGCTTTGGCGATCTCTGCGATGTTGTTGGCGTTGACACCACCGTCTACTTCCAGCCAGATTTGACGGCCGGTTTTTTCGTAGTAGGCATCAATGCGGGCACGCGCTTGCTTCAGTTTGTCCAGGGTCGCTGGAATGAATTTTTGGCCACCAAAGCCTGGGTTCACGGACATCAGTAAAATCATGTCCACTTTATCCATCACGTAATCCAGGTAATGCAACGGTGTGGCTGGGTTAAATACCAGGCCAGACTTACAACCGCTGTCACGAATCAACGCCAGGCTACGGTCAATGTGGTCAGAGGCTTCCGGGTGGAATGTGATGATGTCAGCTCCCGCTTTGGCAAAGTCAGGAATGATGCGGTCTACTGGTTTGACCATCAGGTGCACATCAATCAGGGCGCCTACATTGTGTGACAGATCACGAATCGCATCACAGACCAATGGGCCAATGGTCAGGTTAGGGACGTAATGGTTATCCATGACGTCAAAGTGAACGATGTCTGTGCCAGATTTAATGACGTTTTCGATTTCCTGGCCTAGTTTGGCAAAGTTGGCAGAAAGAATACTTGGGGCAATGCGAAAAGTTTTGTCCATGCTGGTGTTCCGTCTCTTGAGTTCCGTGAATGAATCTAATAAAAATTTAGCAAAACCAATATTTTAACGTCATTTTATGTCAAATTAACAGGATTCTTGCTTGTGGCGCGTGAATATAAGAAAATGTCGGCACTTTAGATATGGATTTCCATCCAAACGCCCATGAACTGCTTGCAAGCGCCGATTTGTTTATCTTTTGACCCTGTCCCACAGGTAAAATAGCGCCATGCAGCTGTATACCATTGGTGTTAACCACACCACCGCCCCCATCGCCATCCGCGAGAATGTTGCGTTTAACAACGAAACTTTGCCGCATGCGCTGGCAGATCTGGCACGTCACAACGTGGCAGAGGTGGCGATCTTGTCCACCTGCAACCGTACCGAAATTTATGTGCAATCCATCCGGCCAGAAGTCGTGATTGACTGGTTAGCGGCTTATCATCGCCTCGAAGCCGACAAACTCCTGCCCTACACTTACACCTTGAGCAGCCACGAAGCAGTCAAGCACGCCTTCCGCGTCGCTAGCGGGCTGGATAGTATGGTGCTGGGCGAGGCGCAAATTCTGGGGCAGTTCAAGCAATCCGTCAAAATTGCACAGGACACCGGTACGTTGGGCACCATGTTACACAAATTGTTCCAGCGTACATTCGAAGTCGCCAAAGAAGTGCGTACCAACACCGATATTGGTGGCAGTTCGATTTCCATGGCCGCCGCCGCAGTCAAACTGGCACAGCGTATTTTTGGTGACTTAAGTAGCCAAAGCGTGCTGTTCATTGGTGCCGGTGAAATGATAGAGCTGTGCGCCGACCACTTTGCTGCACAAAAACCCAAAAAAATCACGGTTGCCAACCGCACGCTGGAGCGCGGTGAGCAACTGGCAGACAAAATCCGCGGCCAGGGTCTGAATGTGCAAGCCATTTTGCTCAACGATCTGCCCGAACGCTTTCACGAATTTGATATCGTTATCACCAGCACCGCCAGCCAGTTGCCGATTGTCGGCCTGGGCATGGTAGAGCGTGCGATCAAGGCGCGCAAGCATAGGCCGATGTTTATGGTTGACCTCGCCGTGCCGCGCGATATCGAGCCTGAAGTTTCGGCGCTGGATGATGTGTTTTTGTATACCGTAGACGATTTGGCGCAAGTGGTATCAGAAGGCTTAGGCAACCGCCAGGAAGCTGCTGTGAACGCCGAGTTGATTGTCAATTCGCGCGTTGAACATTTTATGCAGTGGCTCAAGCAACGCGAAGCCGTGCCTACGATTAAAGCATTGCGCGACCAGGTGGACGCCGTGCGCAAGGCCGAGCTGGAAAAAGCGCTCAAACTGTTACAAAAAGGTGAGCCGCCGGAAAAAGCATTAGAAGCCTTGAGCAATGCGCTCACCAATAAATTTTTACACGGCCCCAGCCATGCGCTGAATAATAGCCACGGCGATGCCCATGCGCATATGGAGCATCTCGTAAAACAACTCTTTCAAATCAAAGAATAAGGTTCAAGGTGAGCACCCGGCTCAATCATTGAATATTAGGTAACGGATACTATGAAACCAAGCATGTTGCAAAAGCTCGCTAACCTGAGCGAGCGCCTTGAAGAGCTCAACCGCCTGCTCAGTAGCGAAGGCGTGACCGACAATATGGACAACTACCGTAAGATCATGCAGGAACATACGGAAATCACACCTATTGTTGAGCAGTACCATGTATATGTGCAGACCGAGGCCGATCTCAAAGAGGCGCACAACATGCTCTCTGACCCGGAGATGAAGGAGTTTGCGCAGGAAGAAATCGAGAACGGCAAAAGACGTCTTGAAGAGGTTGAACTCGCGTTGCAGAAGCTCTTGCTGCCCAAAGACCCCAACGACGACAAAAATATTTTCCTCGAAATCCGCGCCGGCACCGGTGGCGATGAATCTGGTTTGTTTGCCGGCGACCTGTTCCGCATGTATTCGCGTTTTGCCGACCGCCAGGGCTGGAAGGTAGAAGTGGTCTCGGCCAACGAAGGTGAAGTCGGTGGCTACAAAGAAATTATTGCCAAAATCATCGGCTACGGTGCGTATTCAAAACTCAAATTCGAGTCCGGTGGTCACCGTGTGCAACGCGTCCCCGATACTGAAACACAAGGCCGCATCCACACTTCAGCCTGTACCGTCGCGATTTTGCCAGAAGTGGAAGAGGTGGGTGATGTAGAAATCAACCCGGCCGATATCCGTATCGACACCTTCCGCGCCTCTGGTGCAGGTGGTCAGCACATCAACAAAACCGATTCTGCGGTGCGGATTACCCACGCCCCCACCGGCATCGTGGTGGAATGTCAGGATGGCCGCAGCCAGCACGCCAACAAAGCACAAGCCATGCAGGTACTGGCAGCACGCATCAAAGCCAAGCAAGTCGATGAACAACAAAGCAAAATCGCCTCCGAACGCCGCAACCTGATTGGTTCGGGTGACCGCTCAGAGCGCATCCGCACCTACAACTACCCGCAAGGCCGCATTACCGATCACCGCATCAACCTGACGCTGTATAAAATTGAAGCAATTACCGAAGGCGATATGGATGAGCTGATTAATGCGCTGGCAACTGAATATCAGGCGGATTTGCTGGCGAGTTTAGGTGAAGAAGGTTAGCGCACTGTGCATGCCTTCCGGACGCCTGTTGCGCCTAGCAGCATCCAGAAAGACAATCCAATCAAGTTTTTGCTGGATGCCGAAGCCATTGATTGCCTGGCACATAATATCGCGTTAGTGCATTCCCACTTTGATCCGCAAGTATTCAAAACCTTGGCAATCACCAACATTGCGGCGTTAGGGATTATGGACCGTTCGGCACACATTGCCGCGGCTTTAAAGGCGACATTGCCAGCCAAATTCTCAGATGCCACTGATATCCTACTCAATACGCTAACTCCGCCCAATGTGCATACCGAACGCCTCGGGCTGAGTGTGTTTTTTTATCTGCCCCATACCCGCTTTGTCGCGGAATACGGACGTGACCCACAACATAATGGCGGCGAAGATCCCTTTGATGTGGCGATGCGTGCACAGTATGAATTGACGCGCCGCTTTACTGCCGAGTTTTCCATTCGTCCGTTTTTAATACATGATTTTGAGCGCACCTTGAATCAACTGACCTTGTGGCTTGATGATCCTGACCCGCATGTGCGCCGTTTGTGTACAGAAGGTTGCCGCCCACGGCTGCCTTGGGGTGCTCGCATTCCCCAGCTGATTAAAGACCCCAGGCCGACGCTGCCAATCCTCGAGGCACTGAAAAATGACCCCAGCCTGTATGTGCGCCGCAGTGTTGCCAATCATCTGGGTGATATTGCTAAAGACCATCCGGAATTGGCGTTTGAGCTATGTGAGCGCTGGCTCACAAATGCTGACAAAGACCTGAAATGGGTGATCCGCCATGCCGTGCGTCATCCGGCCAAACAGGGTCATGCTACTGCGATTGCCTTACGTAAAGCAGCAGGGGGCAGATAGTGCCGAAGACCGTGCAACAATGGTTGCAATCAGCACGGCAACAACTGGCTCAGTTTGTGCCGCCTGATGAAGCGACGATCGAAGCTCAGTTACTGTTGATGCATGTGCTCAATGTGAATCGCGCCTGGCTGATTGCGCATGCCACTGACCTGCTGGAAGCCGTTGCGGCCAACAATTTTGAAAAGCTGGTTCAGCGCCGCCTGCAAGGGGAGCCTGTTGCGCATATCTTAGGCTCTCGGGAGTTTTTTGGACTGACACTCAAAGTCACACCGGATACGCTGATTCCCCGCCCGGATACCGAAACGCTGGTAGAAGCCGCGCTGGAAAAAATCAATCGGCCTATGCGTATTCTGGATTTGGGCACTGGGACCGGTGCCATCGCCCTGGCGATTGCCAGACATGCTCCGCAATGTGAGGTCATTGCCGTGGATGCGTCAGTTGCTGCACTTGCCGTTGCCAAAGAAAATGCAGCAGCATTCCAACTCGGCAACCTGCAATGCGTAGCCAGCAATTGGTTCGCGGCCCTGCCTGAACGCAAATTTGACCTCATCGTCAGCAACCCGCCTTATATCGAAGACAATGACCCACACTTGCAACAAGGCGATTTGCGTTTCGAACCTTTATCAGCCCTGGCATCCGGTGCTGATGGTCTGCAAGATATCCGCCAGATCATTGCACAGGCACCCGCCTACTTAAATGAAGGGGGCTGGTTGATGCTGGAGCATGGTTACAACCAGGCGCCAGCAGTCCAAAAAATATTGAACGCACATGGTTTTCAAGACATCCAAACCATCAAGGATCTGGGCGACAATCCTCGCGTCACTCTTGGACAAATAGACAGTACCAACCCAGTATGATTTTTGCTTGAGTAAAGATAAGTTAGTCTCAAGTATCATTTTCTGGAAAACACATTATGCAATCTATTCCACATATCAAAGCCGTTTTATTTGACCTGGATGGCGTGCTCTACATCGGCAAACAGCTGATTCCCGGCGCATTGTCCGCTGTGGCACAGTTGCGCAAAGCAGGGATTGCCGTGCGCTTTGTCACCAATACCAGTACACTTTCCCTAAACTCACTCCAGCAAAAGCTGAACGACCTCGGCTTCAATACGGTGCCCGAAGAAATCATGAGTGCACCACAAGCGACCATCCAGTATTTAAAAAAGCAACCCAATCCGGTTTGCAAACTATTGCTGGCAGAGGACGTTAAAAAGGACTTTGCCTGCTTTGACCAGTCTGCAACCGCAGCCAATTATGTGGTGATTGGTGATATCGGTGACCAGTGGTCTTATGAATTATTGAATGAAGTATTTCATTGCCTGGTGAATGGTGCCCAGTTAATCGCTATTCATAAAAACCGTTTCTGGCAAACTGAAACTGGCTTGCAAATGGATATTGGTGCCTTTGTGACCGGCCTGGAATATGCCAGCAACACCCAGGCCATGCTCATGGGTAAACCTTCCCGCCATTTTTTCAATCAGGTGGTGGATACATTACGGATGAAGCCTTCTGATATCGTGATGGTGGGTGACGATATTGATGCCGATGTGGGTGGCGCGCAGGATGCTGGACTGCATGGCATTCTGGTAAAAACCGGCAAGTATCGCGAAACCTATACCCGGCTTTCATCAGTTGAACCGGATGCAATTATCCAATCCGTCGCAGATCTTCCTGCATTGCTGGGTTGTTTATCGATTCAGGCCCATTAAACGCAACGTCGCCTGTCTCGCCGTTTCGGCATGCTGCATAGTATAATCGCGGCATGTCTGAATCGAATTCTGTTGGTATCGTTAAAGCGCAAGTTGCGCACTTCACCCAGCCGCTCACCCTCAAAAGCGGCGCTGTGTTGCCACAATACCATCTTGCTTATGAAACCTATGGTGAACTCAACGCGGCCAAAACCAACGCTGTGTTGATTTGTCACGCCTTGTCTGGCAACCATCATGTCGCAGGCCGCTATTCGCCGGAAGATAAATATCCTGGCTGGTGGGATAACCTTGTCGGCCCGGGTAAGCCACTGGATACCAACAAGTTTTTTGTGATTGGCCTCAACAATCTGGGCGGCTGTCACGGTAGTAGTGGTCCCTCCAGCGTAAATCCACTGACGGACCGGCCTTACAGTGCCACATTCCCGGTCGTGACGGTAGAGGACTGGGTGGAATCTCAGGCGCGCCTGCTGGATTACCTTGGCATTGACCAGCTTGCAGCCGTGATTGGCGGCAGTTTGGGCGGGATGCAAGCGCTGCACTGGAATATTGTCTACCCCGAGCGTGTGCGACATGCCTTTGTGATTGCCTCGGCGCCCAACCTGACCGCACAGAACATGGCGTTTAACGAAGTGGCACGCCAAGCGATTATCACCGACCCCGAGTTTTTTGACGGCGATTATTACAATCATGGCACCGTCCCCCGCCGCGGCTTGCGTATTGCACGCATGCTGGGGCATATCACCTATTTGTCGGATGACGCCATGGGTGAAAAATTTGGCCGTAAATTGCGCCATGGCGATGTGAAATACAGCTTTGATGTCGAATTTGAAATGGAATCTTACTTGCGCTATCAGGGCGACAAGTTTGCCGGGGAGTTTGATGCCAACACCTATTTGCGCATGACGCGCGCACTGGACTATTTTGACCCGGCCCTCGATTATGACGGCGATTTAAGCAAAGCACTGAGTCGTGCCAAGGCAAAGTTTGTCGTCATCTCGTTTACCACTGACTGGCGCTTTTCGCCTGCCCGCTCACGCGAAATTGTGCAAGCCTTGCTGGATAATGCCTTGCCCGTCAAATATGCCGAGGTGACTTCTGCCCATGGCCATGACGCCTTCTTGATGCCGGATGCGCATTACCACGCCATCATGCGCGCCTACCTGGAGCAAATCAAAGTATGACGAATGCAAATATTACCAATATTCGCCCAGACTTTGCATTAATTACAAACTGGGTGCAAACAAAAGCCAAGGTGCTGGATCTCGGTTGTGGCGATGGCACACTACTCACGCATTTGCATGAAACCCTGCGCACCACCGGTTATGGCATCGAAAAAGATGATGGTAACTGGCTGGCAGCCTTAAAAAACGGGGTGGATGTGATTCAAATGAACCTCGAAGAAGGCCTGTCCGGCTTTGAAGACCAGTCATTCGACACGGTAATCTTGTCGCAGACTTTGCAGGCCATGCACAATACTGAGAGCATCGTGCACGAAATGCTGCGAGTTGGCCGCGAAATCATCGTGACTTTCCCCAATTTTGGCTATTGGCGCAACCGCCTGCAAATCACGCTGGGGAATATGCCGGTCTCCAAAAGCCTGCCATATCAATGGTATGACACGCCCAATGTGCATTTATGCACCATCCACGACTTTGACCACTTCTGCCGCCAGCACAACATTCAAGTCATCGAACGTAAAGTGATTACCGATGGCCAGGATATTCATTTCTTGCCTAACTTGCTGGGCAACCTGGCAATGTACCGCTTAAAACGCGCCGCCTGATCCCTATAAGAGACCAAAAGGGTGCCTCTAAGAAAGATTGAGCGCTTTCAGGCGCCGGTAAAGGGTATTTCGGCTTAACCCCAGCTGACGGGAAACGGCAGAAATATTGCCGCCATGCTGCAGCATGGCCTGCCGGATGGCTTCATCGTTTTGGGCTTTCAAGTTGCCGGCTGCTAACGCTGGTCGTGCAGAACCCGCGGGCGTAGAAGGTGCGCTGATGGGGTCCATTTCATCCAGAAAGTCCTGCATCAAATGCTGGCGGCCAATCTCGCCGCCATCTGCCAAGGCCACGGCCGTGCGCAACACATTATGCAACTGGCGTACATTGCCTGGCCAAGGATGCGCATTAAACAATGCCATGACCTCATCACTTAAGCTGGCTTGTGGCGCCTGTTCGATTTGCAGAATCACCTGAATCAGCCTTGCCATATCCAAGCGTTCGCGTAGCGCAGGTAATTGCACACTCAAACCATTGATGCGGTAATACAAATCACTGCGAAACTCGCCTGCAGCCACCTTGTCTTTTAACTTCTGGTTCGTCGCACTGAGCAGCATAAAGTTGACCGGAATCGCCTTGCTGCCGCCCAATGGCGTCACGCTGCGCTCTTGCAGCACGCGTAACAAGCGCGCTTGTAACGACAAGGGCATGTCGCCAATCTCATCCAAGAACAAGGTGCCGCCATCCGCCTGCTGAATCTTACCAATATTGCCTTTGCGTTTCGCCCCGGTGTACGCGCCCTCCTCATAGCCAAACAGTTCGGCTTCAATCAGCCCTTCTGGCAAAGCCGCACAGTTGACGGCAATAAACGGCTTGTTGCGGCGCGCACTGGCGTCGTGAATGGCACGTGAAAATAATTCTTTACCGGCGCCGGTCTCGCCGAGAATCAGCACTGGAATGTCTTTATCCAGCACTTGTTTGACCTGGGTGATGGCCAATTTAAATTGGGGGTCACCACTATCGAGCAGCTCCAGGCTGGCCGCAGATTCGCGTGGCGTCATCGCCACTGGCTTTTTGGCGATAGTGGCTGGCTGGCTGGCCGATGCACGCGCAAATAAACGCGCGCCATTACGCAGATGCAAGGGAAACAGGACATCAGCATTTAAACCGCGCTGCTTGAACGAGGCCCATGACTCGTCAAAAATGTCTTCAAAGGCAATCTGGCGCGCAGACAGGCTATCCTGGTCCAGCGGCAAGCCAAACTGGAATTGGCCACTGCGGTTAATGGTCTGCAATTGACCCGCCGCATCAAACAAGGCAACCCCTTCCCACAAAGTGCCAATAAACTCTGGTCGCACATGAAAGTGCACCCCGATCTCACCTTCTGCCGTGGCATGGAACAGCCGGTTTTCTACCATTTGTGCTGCCATTTTCACCAAGGCCAAAGTATGTTGCTGCGGTGCATTCAGGTCATTGGACACATCGAGCGTTGCCACTAAATGATTATTAGCAGCAAAGATAGGCACAGCGGAACAACTGAGTGAATGGTGGTAAGCCATGAAATGCTCAGTGCCTTGCACACTGATAGGCAAACGTTCTACCAGCGCGGTCCCAATCGCATTGGTGCCGCGATGCTCCTCGCTCCATGAAGCCCCAGGCAATAAGGATGCCCTAACCTGGTTTTCATCCACGCCTTCACCCATGGTGCGCAAAATCACGCCTTCGTTATCGGTCAAAATCACCAGGCTGCGCGTATGGGCAATTTGCTCACTCAAGGTGATCATTTCCGGCTCGGCATGGGTGAGCAACAGGCGGTTTTTCTCCAGGCGCTGCGCCAGCTCTTGCGCGGTGATCACTTGGTCTTCAGCTGTTGCCTGTTCATCCACACCCTTGACCATGCAACGCCGCCATGAGCGGGCAATCGCCTCGGCAATGGCGCGTTGATCGTCACGCAAACCCAATGTTGGCTGAGTTGTGGATGAAGGGGAATACTTGTTGGGCATGGAAAACTGAACACCTGTCACATCGGATTGAACAACTGTACCAGTATGACACAGTCGTGAACAGCGCAGGCAATCTTGCGCGCACTCTCGGACAGTTGGCATATCTGAATAACTCACTGATTTTAATATATTTTTTAAAAATTTCCAAAAAAATGTTGCGCTTGGCACACGCATTGCAATGAGTGATCAAGCCGTTACAAAAGAAGCGTTTGTTACCGGCGTGTTAAACAATTCATCCAGCTTCAAAGCAACCATTTTGGAGGTTATTTATGCAACAACGTATCAAGCTTGCCATCAGCGCATTACTGTTAGGCAGCATTAGCACCAGCGCATGGGCAAATGCCGAACTGGACGCTTTAATGAAAGACGACAACCAGTGGGCAACGCAGCGTAAAGACTACGCGAATCAGGGCTACAGCCGCCTGTCGCAGATCAAAAAAAGCAATGTTAAGCAAATGAAATTAGCCTGGTCTTTTGCCACTGGCGTGAACCGTGGTCACGAAGGTGCGCCTCTGGTGATCGGCAATACCATGTATATCCATACCGCATTTCCTAACAATGTATATGCGCTGGACTTGAACGATGACCAGAAAATTCTGTGGTCTTATTTCCCTAAACAGAGCCCGGATGTGCAATCTGTGATGTGTTGCGACAACGTGAACAAAGGCTTGGGCTACGGTGACGGCAAGATTCTGCTGCAACAGAATAATGGCGTACTGGTCGCGCTGGACGCAAAAACAGGCGCCAAAGCTTGGGAAGTGACGGTGAACGATCCAAGAACCGGCGCGGCCAACACCAACGCTCCGCACGTGTTTAAAGACAAAGTGATCACTGGCTGTTCAGGCGGTGAATTTGGTGTGCGTTGCCACATCAGTGCTTACAACATCAAGGATGGTAGTCTGATCTGGAAAGCCTACAGTACCGGCCCGGACAACGAAGTCATGATCGGACCAGATTTCAACAAAGAAAACCCGCACTACAATGCACTGTCACTGTATGAAGATGTGAATGGCGGCAACAAAATGGGTGGCTCTTTTAAAAATCTGGATAAAGCGCAATTGAAATATCCAGAAGCTAACCTGGGGGTACGCACCTGGCTGAAACCACAACAGCAAAAAGACGGCTGGCAAAATGGCGGCGGCCCAACATGGGGTTGGTACTCTTATGATCCCAAACTGAACCTGATGTACTACGGTACCGGCAACCCAGGCACCTGGAACCCGGACGTGCGTCCTGGTGATAACAAATGGTCAATGACCATTTTTGCACGCGATCTTGATACCGGCATGGCACGCTGGGGCTACCAGATGACCCCGCATGACGAGTGGGATTATGACGGCATGAACGAGATCATCTTGTGGGAAGCCAACGGCAAGCAATTAGCTTCACACTTTGACCGTAACGGGTTTGGTTATACTTTCGACCGCACTAACGGCACCTTGCTGGTCGCTGAAAAAATGCACCCATTCGTTAACTGGGCAACCAAGATTGACTTGAAAACAGGTATCCCGGTGAAGGATCCCAAATACTCCACGCACCAGGATTACAACGCCAAAGGGGTTTGTCCTTCTGCCCTGGGTGTGAAAGATGAGCAGCCAGCAGCTTATTCCCCAAAAAACAAAACCTTCTACGTGCCTTTGAACCATGTGTGTATGACTTACGAACCAGTGGAGTCTAAATACGTGGCTGGTCAACCGTGGGTAGGCGCAACCCTGACTATGTTTGCTGGTCCGGATGGCGTGATGGGTGGCTTTATGGCCTGGGATGGTTTGAAAGGCAAAGCCCAGTGGTACAACAAAGAGAAATTCTCTGCCTGGGGTGGTGCATTGGTGACCGCTTCTGATCTGGTGTTCTACGGCACACTGGACCGTTGGGTAAAAGCACTGGATGCCAAAACTGGTAAAGAGTTGTGGAAGTTCCAGGTCGGTTCTGGCGTGGTTGGCAACATGATCACTTATGGCCACAAAGGCAAGCAATACGTGGGTGTATTGTCAGGTATTGGTGGTTGGGCTGCAGTGGCCATGAACCTCGGCTTGACTAACGACACTGATGGCTTGGGTGCGGCTGGTGGTTACAAGGAACTGACTAAATACAATGCGGCTCCTGGTGGTGGCGCAATGAATGTATTCAGTTTGTAAGGAAGGAACCCAGATGCAATTATTCAATAAAACCTTGCTGGCAACGGCATTGTTAGCGGCAACAGCGTCAGCCATCGCCGGTAGCGGCGCTGAAGCTCTGGCACAAAAAAGCGGTTGTTTACTGTGCCACGGCGTAGACAAAAAAGTACTGGGCCCAGCCTATAAAGAAGTGGCCGCCAAGTACAAAGGCGATAAATCTGCTGAAGCCAAGCTTATCCAGAAAGTAAAAGCTGGCGGTGCGGGCGTATGGGGTGATATGCCCATGCCACCTAACAGTCCACAGGTAAAGGATGAGGATATTAAGACCCTTGTCCAGTGGGTGTTGAGTTTGTAGTTCGCCTGTGAAATATGGCGTCAGTGGGCTGTTCCGCATGACCAAGGACTGATCCGCTGGCGCCAGATTTCCAAAGTTTTACCATTGATCTCCGAGTGTGCCAACCCGCAAGGGTTGGCTTTTTTTTGTTCGCATATTAGCCGCCTTGTAAAAGCGTTTACAATGCGGGCATGACTCTCTCGCAAACCCTGTTTACACGCCGCATGCTGATGTGCGTGGCATTTGGCTTCAGTTCCGGCCTCCCCTTATATCTTTTGTTGCAACTCCTGCCCGCCTGGTTGCGTAGCGAAGGCCTAAACCTCAAAACCATTGCTGCGTTTGCCTTCATGCAGTTGCCCTACACCTGGAAGTTTTTATGGTCACCGCTGATGGATCGCTACACCTTGTTAGAACGTTTGGGCAGACGGCGCAGCTGGATATTAGCCACGCAAATGGCGCTGTTCGCCAGCATTGTCGGTTTGGGTATGTGCCAGCCTCAACTGAATATCGCCATGGTTGCGCTACTTGCCACCCTGGTCGCCTTGTTCTCTGCTAGCCAGGATATTGTCATTGATGCATACCGCCGCGAAACACTCAGCGATGAAGAGTTGGGATTAGGTAACAGTCTGTATGTCAACGCCTACCGCATCGCAGGCCTGGTGCCTGGGTCACTGGCCTTGATCCTGGCCGACCATCTGGCTTGGTCACAGGTGTTTCTGGTCGTGGGTTTGTTTATGCTGCCTGGCATAGGATTTACGCTCTGGGCGCAAGAGCCCGTGATTGTCAGCGCCCCCAAAACCTTGCTGGCCTCGGTCGTAGAGCCTTTCAAAGAATTCATACATCGCAGCGGCTGGCAGCATGCGCTATGGGTGTTACTGTTTATCCTGCTCTACAAACTGGGCGACAGCATGGCCACCGCACTCGCCACTCCGTTTTATATCGACATGGGCTTTAGCAAAACCGACATCGGTGCGATCGCCAAAGGCAGCGGTCTTGTCATGCAAATTGCGGGCGCCTTTGTTGGTGGCCTATGGATGCTAAAACTGGGCATCAACCGTGGTTTATGGGTATTTGGCGTGGTACAAGCTTTATCCATCCTCGGCTTCGCCTGGCTGGCAACGAGTGGTCCATTTACCGAGATTGGCGCGGCTGAACGTGGCATGCTGGCGATTGTGATCGGTTTTGAAGCCTTTGGTGTCGGCCTGGGGACGGCCGCTTATGTGGCCTACATGGCACGTGAAACCAACCCGGCCTATACTGCCACCCAACTTGCATTGTTTACCAGCCTGTCAGCCGTCCCGCGTTCAGTCTTCAATGCACTCACGGGCGGCATGGTGGAAGCTTTGGGATGGCAGCAGTTTTTTTATGTGTGTACTTTGCTGGCGATTCCAGGGATGTTGCTGTTGTTTAAGGTGGCGCCTTGGCGGGATCGGTAGTTAAGGCGCTCAGACTTTTGGATGGGTTAATAATAAAGATCAGGAAGGTAGCTTTGGCGTCACTGCAGTTTACTTGGGCGCAAACGTAAACGCATCACTGTAAAACTCTTCTTCCGGTAACCCTTGCTTCACAAATGTCTCTTTAGCAATCTCCACCATGCCCGGTGCACCACAGACGTAAGCTTCAAACCCACTCAAGTCTGCATGATCTTCAAGCACCGCCTGATGCACCAGGCCACGGCGGCCATCCCAACCATCTTCTTCATTACCATCTGAGATCACAGGAATATATTGGATGTTAGGCACAAACTGTGTCCAGCGCTGGCACAGCTCATCCATATACAAATCACTGATCTGGCGCGCTCCGCGGTAGAGGTAGACTGGTCGTTGAATCTGGTTAAAAATCATGTGTTCTATCATGCCTTTCACTGGCGCAAAACCGGTCCCGCCAGCAACCATGATGATGGGTTTGTCATTTTGCTCGCGCAGGAAAAAACTGCCCAGAGGGGCTTCAATGCGAAGAATGGTTTTTAAAGGCATCTCGTTAAACACCTGTTCGGTTAAATGCCCACCGGCAATTTTGCGGATATGCAACTCAAGAAAGCCTTTTTCATGTGGGGCATTGGCGATGGAGAACGCGCGGCGGCGGCCATCTTTGAGCAGGAATTCAATATATTGCCCGGCCATGAAAGTGAGTTGCTCGGTGGCGGGTAATTGCAGGTGCAATACCATGACGTCATCGCCAAGCTGTTCTTTGTGCTGTACACGCACGGGCAGGATGCGGGGCTTGATGCCTTGCACCATGTCTATCTGGCGGCATTCTATGACTAGGTCTTCGAGCGGTCTGGCACAGCAAAACAACGCCATGCCTGCGGCGAGTTCATCGTCTGTTAAGGCATTGCCCTGGTAATCATCGTGCATGACCTTTCCAGTGAGTACTTTGCCCTTGCAGGCACCACAGGCGCCATTGCGACAGCCGTAGGGCATATTGATGCCTGCTTCAATCGCTGCCTCCAGCACGGTTTGGCTCGGACGTACATCAAACGTATGGCCGCTGTTTTCAATCAATACGTGATTCATGATTTTTGTGTTCTATGGGTTAATCTTTGCGTGGCAAATGGACCACATTATCCGTCGGTTTGGCTTCTTCCACTTCGGTAAATTCGCCTTCAATCACTTCATCATTGGCACTGGCCCGGTACTGCGCGCTGCTTTTTTGGCCAGCTTGACCCAAACCTGGATTATTCGCCGGGATGAGCAACAAAATAACGGCAATGACATCACTGATCACGCCAGGGATGAGTAACAATACACCGGCCAACATATTGCGGGCGGTGGAAAACATGGCAGAGACAGGATTGCCCCCCGCCCCCATCTGCTGGAACATACGGGCGGCGATCAGGTCTTTTTCGCTGCGGATCAGTTGCAAGCCGAGGTAGCCGATAGTCAGCAGATAAACTAACACCCACCAGCCATAGCGTTGACTAAGCTCAATCAGGATGGCTATCTCCAGGAACGGAAAAGCCAGTAAAATAGCAAAGATGAGAAAACGCATGTCAGAATCCTGTCTGTGAGTCAGCGCCCATGACGCCAAAAGAGGAAATTATAATCGTGTTTACGCATGTGCCGAACAGGGCATGTGCAGAGCATATCGCGCAGACGCTGGTTACAGAGAAGTTGGCGGCATGTGTGAATATTTCAAGTCCTGTCACCTCTATCTATCGCTGGCAGGGCCAAGTGGAGCGCGCAGAAGAGATTGGCCTTGTCATTAAAACCTCTTGTAAGGCATATGCTGCTTGCGAGACTAAGCTACGGATGCTGCATCCTTATGAACTTCCGGAGATTGTAGGTATCCATGTGAACGAGGGTTTGCCGGAATATCTGGCTTGGGTGGTGGCAGAAACAATGGGGCGGGAGTCAATCGTTGATTAAAATGTGGATGAAGTGCTGGGTCATGGCGATGGTGCTGGCGGCAGCGGTGCCAGCGCAGGCGGCGTCACAGTTTTCCAAGCTGTTTACTGACAGTGATTCGGAAGAGTTTCTGCCCGTTGATCAGGCGTTTAAAGTCGAGGCTGGCCTCATTGATGCCAGTCATGCCCAGCTCAAATTTGTGATCGCCCCTGGACACTATTTATATCGCGAGCGTATACAGCTGATGTCGGCAGGGGAAACTGCGAAAATCTCATTGCCCGCTGGCGAAACCAAAAATGATCCTAATTTTGGTGAGCAACAAGTATTTCACCATGATACTTTAGCCGAAGTGACATTTGTTGGTACTAAGCCTTCGAGTTTGCAGGTGCGTTACCAGGGTTGTAGCGAAAAGGGTCTGTGTTACCCGCCGCAAACCAAATTGCTCACACTAGGCACCGCCGTTTCAGCCTCGCCTGCTAACCCACTCTCAATGGCGCCTGCCGCTGATGAGGGCGACGACGAATTTTCCGGCAAGCTGCTGTCATCTGGCCACTGGTGGCAGATTGTGGCGGGCTTCTTTGGCGCTGGCTTATTGCTGGCATTCACACCTTGCATGTTTCCCATGATCCCCATTTTGTCGGGGATTATTGTCGGCAAAAATGCACATGTGTCGCGCGGCAAAGCTTTTACACTGTCACTGGCCTATACCTTGGGGATGTGCCTGACTTATACGCTGGCAGGCGTGGCTGCCGGACTTTCCGGTCAGCTCTTAAGCAATGCATTGCAAACGCCTGCCGCTTTGATTGTTGGCGCCTTGATTTTTGTTGTGCTATCTTTTTCCATGTTCGGCTTCTATGATCTCAAATTGCCGAGCGCAGTAGAAAATTACTTTTTTAACTGGAGCAACCGCTTTAAGGGCGGGCATCTGCTGAGTGATTTTCTGATGGGCGCGATTTCAGCACTGATTATCAGCCCCTGTGTGGCAGCCCCGCTGGCGGGTGCCCTGCTTTATATCAGCCAAACCCACGATGTGACGCTGGGGGCGGTCGCATTGTTCTCATTGTCCTTGGGCATGGGAGTCCCATTGCTGTTGATTGGCGCTTCCGCCGGGACTATTTTACCCAAAGCGGGTGAGTGGATGAATGCGGTTCGCCGTCTGTTCGGTGTGCTCATGTTAGGGGTGGCAATCTGGGTCGTGAGTCCAATCTTGCCTGTGGCTCTACAGTTGCTGTTATGGTCTGCGCTATGCATCGTGCCGGCCATATATTTGCGTGCCATTGATCCTTTACCGGCAACTGCTGGCAATGTGCAACGTGTGTTCAAAGGTTTTGCAGTCATTGTGCTGCTGTATGGCATAGCGTTGCTCTTCGGAGCCTGGTCTGGGGCACGCTCTCCTCTGCAACCGTTACAGAACTTGACGATGGCATCCACTCACAATCTTCAACCGTTAGTTTTTCAGCGGATACACAGCTTGCAGGCGCTGCAACAAGCGGTAAATGCAGCCAAGGGGAAACCTGTCATGCTGGATTTTTATGCGGACTGGTGCGTATCGTGCAAAGAATATGAGCAGTTTGTGTTTACTGACCCGCAAGTGCAGGCAGCGCTAAAAGACGTGGTGCTGTTACAGGCAGATGTGACGGATAATCGCGAACAGGATGCCGCGCTATTGAAGCATTTTTCCTTGTTCGGCCCTCCAGGGATCGTCTTCTTCAACGCGCAAGGGCAAGCGCTACAACCTGTGATTAAAGGTTACCAGGATGCGTCCAGATTTCTGGATACGGTGCGTGCGCTAAAACTGCAGCCAGCTGAGGATGCCTCAGATGCGTAATGTCGCGCGTGTGGTGATGACGGTCTTACTAATCGTTGTGTTAGGCAGTGGTTTCCGCTGGCTTTATCTCAACCGCGCCCAGTTTATGAATACAGAATCTGCGTTGCCTGCGGCTAGTGAAATTGCGTCTTTGTGGGAAACCACTTTAGCCGATCATGCCGGTAAAACCTATGCCTTGTCGCAATTTAAAGGCAAGCCACTGATTTTAAATTTCTGGGCAACCTGGTGTGAGCCCTGTCGTGACGAAATGCCGGAAATTTCCGAATTGGCCAGCCAGCATCCCGAGATTGCCGTGCTTGGCCTGGCGATCGATGAAGCAGCGGCTGTGCATGAATTTGTTGAAAGCACTCCTGTCAGTTACCCCCTGCTGATTGCAGAAAATGAAGGCATGCCTTTAGCCGAGGTATTGGGTAATAACAAAGGTGTATTACCGTATACAGTAATCATTTCAGCTCAGGGTGAAGTGACGAACATCTTCTTCGGGCGTGTAAACCGCCAAATGCTGCAAAAAGCACTCAATTTGTAAGTCATCCGTCAAGGTTGCAGCCACTTTGGCGATGGCTTATATCCTGCATGTTCGCTGCAAAACTCCCTCACTTAACTTCTCATTTGGCGACTTTCAATTTTCTTTAAATTGCGAATTCTGCTGGACAAAATGCGATAACTTCGGCAAACTTCGACGCCATGAAGGTTGTATTTTTCTCCATGAGAGGCATGTGACATGGGCACCAAATCCATCCTGGTGATTCACGGACCCAATTTAAATATGCTGGGCACCCGCGAGCCGCAGCATTATGGCAGCCAAACGCTTGCAGACATCGACCAACGTTTGCAAGCCTTGGCTCGTGCTGATCAAGTGCGTCTGGAAACATTCCAGAGTAATGCCGAAGCTGAGATTATTGAGAAAATACATGCATTGTCCGTGAATCGTGTGGATTACATCATTATTAATCCTGCGGCTTTCACGCACACTTCTATCGCTATCCGCGATGCCATTTCTGCAGTCAAGGTGCCGTTTATTGAAGTACATCTCTCGAATGTGCATGCACGAGAGTCATTCCGGCACCATTCTTATTTCAGCGATATTGCTACCGCAGTCATTTGCGGTTTGGGCGCAGAGGGATATTTCGCCGCTTATCGCTATATCCAACAACTCCAATAACACTTAAAACATTTATACATTCGAGGCTTTTATGGATTTACGCAAACTCAAAAAACTGATTGATCTGGTAGAGGAATCGGGGATTTCCGAACTGGAACTGACCGAGGGTGAGGAAAAAGTACGTATCAGTCGCGCCATGGCGCCAGGTGCTGCGCCGGTGACACAATACGTGGCGGCACCTGCTCCAGCCCCGGTGGCTGCAGGCGCCCCTGCCCCAGCAGCGGCTCCCGCGACCGCACCAGCCGAGGCGCTGGATGGCAAAGTTGTGAAATCACCGATGGTAGGTACGTTCTATCGCGCGTCTTCACCTGATGCCAAGTCTTTTGTTGATGTGGGTAGCAGTGTGAATACCGGTGATACTCTGTGTATTATCGAGGCGATGAAGTTGCTCAACGAAATTGAGAGCGAATTTTCCGGCACGATTAAAAAGATTTTTGTTGAAAACGGTCAGCCTGTCGAATATGGCGAGCCACTGTTCCTGATTGGTTAAACCGCTATGTTTGAGAAAATTCTGATTGCCAACCGCGGCGAGATCGCCCTGCGCGTACAGCGTGCGTGCCGTGAGTTGGGGATTAAAACGGTTGCTGTGCACTCTGAAGCTGACCGTGATGCCAAATACGTCAAACTTGCTGATGAGTCTGTCTGTATCGGCCCAGCCCCTTCTGCCAAAAGTTACCTCAATATTCCGGCGGTCATCAGTGCCGCCGAAGTGACAGATGCGCAGGCCATTCACCCTGGCTATGGTTTCCTGTCTGAGAATGCCGATTTTGCCGAGCGTGTTGAGCAGAGCGGGTTTGTCTTTATTGGTCCGCGTGCTGAGACTATCCGTTTAATGGGCGATAAGGTTTCTGCCAAAGACGCCATGAAAAAAGCCGGTGTGCCTTGTGTGCCAGGGTCTGATGGCGCGCTGACGGACGACCCGGCCGAAATCATCAAAACAGCCAAGCGTGTTGGATATCCCGTCATTATTAAAGCAGCAGGTGGCGGTGGTGGCCGTGGCATGCGTGTGGTGCATACGGAAGCCGCGTTGCTCAATGCTGTGAATATGACCAAAGCCGAAGCACAAACTGCGTTTGGCAACCCCATGGTTTACATGGAAAAATTCCTGGAAAACCCTCGCCATATCGAGATTCAGATTCTGGCTGACCAGCATGGCAATGCGGTATTTCTCGGTGACCGTGACTGCTCCATGCAGCGTCGTCACCAGAAAATCATTGAAGAAGCGCCTTCGCCATTATTGCCTGCACGATTGCGCGACAAAATTGGTGAACGCTGCGCAGAGGCTTGCCGCAAGATTGGTTACCGCGGTGCAGGTACGTTCGAGTTTCTGTATGAAAATGGCGAGTTCTATTTTATCGAGATGAACACTCGCTTACAGGTAGAGCATACAGTCACCGAAATGATTACCGGGATAGATCTGGTACAACAGCAAATTTTTGTTGCAGCAGGTGAAAAATTACCATTCCGCCAGCGTGATATCGTGCTCAATGGTCATGCGATTGAATGCCGTATTAACGCAGAAGACCCGTACACTTTTGTACCTTCTCCGGGCTTTATCAATCGTTTCCATATGCCGGGCGGCCCGGGTGTGCGCATGGATACCCATGTGTATGGTGGTTACACCGTGCCACCACACTATGACTCCATGATAGGCAAGCTGATCACGCATGGCGCAACCCGTGAGCAGGCGATTGCCAGGATGCGTGTCGCTTTGTCTGAGATGTATGTGGAAGGCATCAAAACTAATACGCCCCTGCATGCCGACCTGATGGCCGATCTGGCATTCCAGCAAGGTGGCACCAGCATTCACTATCTGGAGCAGAAGCTGGGTATCAGCTCGAAATAATCTTGCACTGGCTGTTACTTAAAATTCAATCGACCGAACCGCAGGCCGAAGCGCTCAGTGATGCGCTGATGGAATACGGTGCCTTATCGGTTAGCATCGAAGATGCGCACGCGGACACCATGGCCGAGCAGGCCATTTTCGGCGAGCCGGGTGATCCGCCGCCTGGTATCTGGCAGCAAAACGTGGTGACGGCCATGCTCGAGGCCGACGCCGATGTGCAGGCCCTACTGGCAAATGTACAAGCTGAATTGCAACTGGATGGATTGAAATACCAGGTTGAGCAGATTGAGGAGCAAGACTGGGTACGCGCGACGCAAGCCCAGTTTGATCCTATCCGCGTCACCGATAATTTATGGATTGTGCCTTCGTGGCATAAGGCTCCTAATGCAGAGGCGATCAACATTGTGCTTGATCCTGGTCTGGCGTTTGGTACCGGTAGCCATCCGACCACGCATTTATGCCTGAGCTGGTTGGCACAATTGTCAAAACCATTGTTGGCACAGGCGAATGTGCTGGATTACGGCTGTGGCTCAGGTATTTTGGCGATTGCAGCCAAAAAGCTGGGTGCGAAAACGGCGACAGGCGTGGATATTGATCCACAGGCGGTGATTGCCAGCCGTGATAATGCGGTCAATAACCAGGTAGATGCGATTTTTTACGATTCTGCAGATTATCTGCACGAGCCGTTTGATATCGTGGTGGCCAATATTCTTTCCAGCGCCTTGATGGTGTTGGCGCCCGTGATTGCCAAATCTTGCAAAAATGGCGGCAAAGTTGCATTATCGGGCATATTGGATAGCCAGCAGGAGATGTTGCTGGCACATTACTCACAGTGGTTTGAAATGGATGCCCCCATCCAGCAAGATGGATGGGTCTTGCTGACGGGAACCAGAAAATGTCCTTGATTACGGCCTGCCCGGCCTGCCAAACACAATTCGAAGTCACCGACGAACAACTGCAGGCTTATGCAGGTAAGGTACGTTGTGGGGAATGCAACCATGTGTTTGATGCCCGTTCGCATCTAGTAGTCACCGGCGCATTCCCTCAGTCTGAATCTGACGTTGTAGCAACAGCCAGTGATGCCGAAGTCTATTTCAAGGTGAGTGCTGAAGCCGCACAGATTGATACTCCGGCTGAAACGCCTGATATCTCTTTGAAACCTGACATAGCGCTGGAAGAACCTACACCTACCTGGAATCTGCGGGTGGATGAAACGGAACATGCAGAACGTGAAGTCCCTGCATTCTTGCGTAATGTTTCGCTGTCGGATGAACGGCCAGCGCCCGTTGAGAGCCCTGCCAGTCAATGGCTATTCGTCACGCTCTCCGGCATGTTGCTGCTATTGTTATTGTTGCAATTCGTCTATTTCTCGCGCACCAGCCTAGCTGCCAATTATCCGCAAACCAAACCTTTTTTACAGGCATTCTGCCAGCAACTCCATTGTGATGTGAGTTTGCCACAAGATATCACCCAGTTAACTATAGATGATGCTGATATTCAGGAGCATAAAGAGCGCCAGGGCGTGTTGGCTTTCTCCAGCGTGCTCATGAATCATGGCTCAGTTCCTCAAGCTTACCCAAAGGTGGAGTTGACCTTGACCAATACGGCAGATGAAGCAGTGTTGCGCAAAATACTGAAACCAGCGGATTATCTGCCTGCGTCGGTTAACCACACCTTAGGACTGGCTCCTCAGCAAGAGCAGTCAGTGAAAGTGTTACTGGGCGTAGACGAAAAATTGGTGACGGGTTTCCGCGTCGCTATCGCTTACTAAATGTTTGTCACAGGCGTGCGATTTGCGCCTGCCCTTCACCCACTTCTGCCATCACTTTTTCGAGTACCTCAATCGCGGCCGTACGCACAAAGCTTTTGCGCCAGGCCAGTGCAATGCGACGACTGGGTGCAGGTTTGCTGAATGGGATCACGCGTATCAGCGGATTCTGGTAGCGTGCCGCTGTTGCCATGGCGGGTAAGACTGTAATCCCCAAGTTTGAAGCGACCATATTACGGATGGTTTCCAAAGAATTGCCCTGTAATACCTCCCCTTTGCGGCTTAGCTCCGGGCAGGCCTGTGTGACCTGGTTACTAAAGCAGTGGCCGGTATTGAGTAATAATACTTTTTCGCTACTTAACTCATCAGCATCAATCGTCTTGCGTTTCGCCCACGGATGATTCACAGGCACCACTACATTAAAATCTTCATCGTAAAGCGGTATCGTTTCAATGCCTGGTACATCAAAAGGCAGAGCAATCACAGCAGCATCAATGACGCCATTTTTTAACTGTTGCTCCAGCGTGGCCGTGATATTCTCTTCTACTTCCAGTGGCATATGCGGTGCGGTTTTAATCAACGGCGGAATAATCTCCGGTAGCAAGTACGGGCCCACTGAGTGAATCATGCCCAGCTTGAATGGGCCATTTAACGGATCATTGCCCTGTTTGGCCATTTCCTTGATTTTTGCAGCCTGTTCCAGAACCACGTTTGCCTGCGCAATAATCTGCTCACCTATTTCGGTTGGAGTCACTTCGTTCCGGTTGCGTTCAAACAAAGAAACGCCTAATTCTTCTTCCAGTTTTTTAATGCCCAAACTTAACGCAGGTTGCGTCACAAAGCATTTTTCTGCAGCACGGCGAAAGTTACGCTCTTGCGCCACGGCTAACACAAACTTCAGCTCAATTAAGGTCATGGTGATCTCTTAAGGTATTTTCTACAGTCTAATACGATTAATTTTATTAATCAATAATATCAAAACATACAATTATGAAAATTCAACAGCGAGGCCTAGAATGCCCTCCATGCACTCACCACACAGGAAGTCTTTTGGAGGAAATATGTTCGCCTGGCTAACTCAAGAATCATCCCTTGTACAGGAAATGTTGGCTGCTTATGCGGCAAGCGTATGAACCTAATTATTTTTATAGTGAATTATTATCGCAATATTTAACAAGTAGTATATTTATCACCTGTGCATCTTGGTTTGATGAACAGCAATCAAAAGGAGCTCAACATGGAGAATAAACAAAATACAGCTGGTCAATGTCCTTTTGGACATGGGGCAATGACAGCATCAGGCAAAACCAATACCAATTGGTGGCCAAATGCACTCAACCTGGATATCTTGCATCAGCATGACCGCAAAACAAATCCACTGGGGGAGGCTTTTGATTATCGTAAGGAAGTCGCCACACTGGATGTCGCTGCCGTTAAAAAAGATTTGCATGCCCTCATGACCGATAGCCAGGAATGGTGGCCAGCAGATTGGGGACATTATGGCGGGTTGATGATCCGCCTGACTTGGCACGCAGCCGGGACCTATCGTGTTGCGGATGGCCGTGGTGGTGCAGGGACTGGCAGCCAGCGATTTGCCCCGCTCAATAGTTGGCCGGATAACGGTAACCTCGACAAGGCACGCCGCCTGCTTTGGCCAATCAAGAAAAAATACGGTAATAAACTGTCGTGGGCGGATTTGATTGCGCTTGCCGGGACCATTGCTTATGAATCCATGGGCCTTAAAACGTTTGGTTTCGCTTTTGGCCGCGAAGATATCTGGCATCCGGAAAAGGATATTTACTGGGGCAACGAAACAGAATGGCTGGCAAAAACTGGCAGCCAGGGTAGCCGTTACTCCGGTGAACGTGACCTTGAAAATCCGTTGGCTGCTGTGATGATGGGCTTGATTTATGTGAACCCGGAAGGGGTGGATGGTAATCCTGACCCATTAAAAACGGCGCAGGATATGCGTGTCACTTTTGCGCGCATGGCAATGAATGATGAGGAGACCGTGGCATTAACGGCAGGTGGGCATACCGTCGGTAAAGCCCACGGCAATGGCCAGGCTGGTAATCTGGGTCCAAATCCCGAAGCTGCTGATGTGCATGAGCAAGGACTCGGCTGGAACAATCATGTCGGTCGTGGCGTGGGGCGAGATGCGGTGACCAGCGGGATTGAAGGTGCCTGGACTACACATCCTACCAAGTGGGATAACGGTTATTTCGCCATGCTGTTTAATCATGAGTGGGCGTTGCAAAAGAGCCCGGCAGGTGCCTGGCAGTGGGAGCCCGTCAGCATCAGGGAAGAAGACAAGCCAGTGGATGTGGAGGACCCATCAATACGCTATAACCCTATTATGACCGATGCGGATATGGCCCTGATCAAGGATCCGGTTTACCGGAAAATCTCTGAGCGTTTCCGCGATGACCAAGCCTATTTCTCGGAAGTATTTGCACGAGCCTGGTTCAAGCTCACACACCGAGATATGGGGCCGAAAGCACGCTATATCGGCCCGGATGTGCCGCCAGAAGACCTGATCTGGCAAGACCCGGTGCCTGCAGGTAATGTAGCTCTGAACGATGCAGATATTGCTGCCTTGAAAGCGCAAATTCTGGGCAGTGGCCTCAGTACACCGGAACTGGTTGCCACCGCCTGGGACAGCGCACGGACATTCCGTGGTTCTGATTACCGGGGAGGTGCCAATGGTGCACGTATCCGGTTGGCACCGCAAAAAGACTGGGTAGGCAATGAACCGGTCAGGTTACAAAAAGTACTGGCCGTATTAGAAAATATCCAGAAACTTTTTGCCAAGCCTGTCAGTATCGCTGACTTGATCGTGCTGGGCGGGTCGGCTGCGATTGAACAAGCAGCCAAAGCCGCTGGTGTGGCAGTGACAGTCCCCTTTGCTGCTGGTCGCGGTGACGCTAAGGCTGAACAGACAGATGTGGAGTCGTTTGAGGTGCTGGAACCCGTGCATGATGGCTACCGAAACTGGCTCAAGGGCGACTTTGTGCCGACACCGGAAGAAATGCTGCTGGACCGCACGCAACTGTTGGGACTGACTGCACCGGAAATGACAGTGCTGATTGGCGGTCTGCGTGTACTCGATACCAACCATGGCGGCAGTAAGCATGGTGTATTCACTGACAGGCCAGGTGTGCTCAGTAATGACTTCTTTGTCAACCTGACTGATATGCGTTACACCTGGGTGCCGACAGGTAAAAACCTGTATGAAGTCCGTGATCGCCGCTCGGGCGCAGTGAAATGGACCGCCACACGCGTCGACCTCGTGTTTGGCTCTAATTCAATACTGCGCAGTTATGCGGAGTTATATGCACAAGATGATGCCAAGCAGAAATTTGTAGAGGACTTTGTCGCTACTTGGACAAAAGTCATGAATGCAGACCGTTTTGACCTGAAGTAATTATTGTTAGCCGCAAACAGGCGCCTTGTATCAACATGGCGCCTGTTGTTTTATGTAAACACGTAATCATCGCACTGTCGCATTGCTCTGCTAGAATACAGGCATGGATATTTATTTGATGCTGAAGGCCGTGATCATGGGCCTGGTCGAAGGCGCGACCGAGTTTATTCCTGTAAGCAGTACTGGACATTTGATCATTACCGGGGAGTGGCTGGATTTTCTCTCTAAAGATAAACGCGATGTATTTGAAATCATCATCCAATTAGGCGCTATTCTTGCCGTCTGTGTCGAGTATCGGCAACGCTTGTGGCATACCGTACAACGTATTCAAACCGATACCAATGCGCAGCATTTTGTCCGTAACCTGATCATTGCTTTCTTGCCAGCGGCGCTGATTGGCCTCGCGTTTCACCATCAAATTAAAGAGCATTTGTTTTCCTCATTTACCGTCGGTATTGCGCTGGTGGTGGGCGGCATACTGATTTTACTCATTGAAAAATTTGCACCTGAAGGCCAAACGCGCGAGATTGACCAGATCACTGCAAAGCAGGCTCTGCAGATTGGCTTTGCGCAATCACTTGCTTTATTCCCTGGCATGTCCCGCTCCGGCGCTACCATTATGGGTGGCATGTGTTTTGGCCTGAGCCGTCAGACCGCAACCGAGTTTTCATTCTTTTTGGCGCTACCCATTATGTTTGCCGCCACCGGGCTAGACCTGTACCAGGCAAAAGACTTGTTGTCTGCTGATGACGCCTTGATCTTTTTAATTGGATTTGTGGTCTCATTTTTGTCTGCGTTGATGGTCATTCGTGCGCTGATCCGTTTTGTGGCCCAGCATTCATTTGCGGTGTTTGCCTGGTATCGCATCGTGTTTGGGATTCTGGTGTTAGTGTTTTTTGCACATTAACTTGTTTAGGGTATGAGTCATGAATCGTACGCTGTTTAAAAAAATCGCGTTTGCTCTCGCCGCACTGCTAGGCGTATTGCTATTGTTGGTGGTGTATCTGGCAGTCACGTTCAACCCTAATGATTACAAGCCAACCGTGATTCAGTTGGTCAAAGACAAAAAACAGCGCACGCTGGACATTAAGGGTGATATCAAACTGAGTTTCTGGCCCAAAATCGGGGCTGACTTAGGTGAAATTACCTTGTCCGAACACCAGTCAGATAAACAGTTCGCCGCAATTAAAAGCGCTAAAGTGGCGTTGGCGGTGCTGCCTTTACTCAAAAATGAAATCGTTGTGGATACTGTTTACCTGAATGGTGCGCAGGTCAATGTCATTCAACATGAGGATGGCAGTTTTAACTTTGATGATTTGCTGAGTAAAGAAGAGGAAGAATCACAGCAGATCAATTTTGATGTTCAAGGTATCAAGGTCACTAATACCCAGGCCAGTTTTACCAACGAAAAAAGCGGGGCCAAATATACAATAGACCAGTTTAACCTGACCACCGGCCAGGTGGCGCTCAAAAAACCGTTTGATATTGCGACTGATTTCCACCTGGTGGCAAATCAGCCCGCTGTCGATGCCAAAGCAGTGATCAAAGCTAATGTGATGGCTGATCCTGAAGGCAAACATTTTGTAGTGAAAGACCTGGATGCACAGCTTAAAGGAGCCCTGCTGGATGGTCAGGATGTAAGCGTGACCGCAATTGGTGCGGTAGATGTGGATGCCGCGAAAACAGCTCTGGATGTTTCTGGGCTCAAGCTGGCAATGCAGGGTAACTTCAAAGGGGTTGAGCGTGAGCTCAGTTTGCAAGCACCCGCCCTGGCTGTGAATCCGCAATTGATCAGCAGTGAAAAAGTGGTACTGACACTCAAGCAAAAAGATGCCAATGGTGATCTGGGCGTCGACGTGACACTCGCAGAATTAAAAGGCAATCAGCAAGCGGTAGAAAGCAAGGGTTTGACGGCAGATGTGAAGGTGAATGCGGGTGCGCGCAAAGTAGAAGGACATTTCGCCTCTCCCGTAAAGGCCAACCTGGCCGATATGATCTTTGAAGTGCCATCGCTCGCTGGTCAGTTTGATATTAAAGATCCAGCCTTGCCTAATGGTGTCATGCAGGGCCAATTCAAGCTGGCGGCGCTTGCCAACGTGAAGCAGGAGCAGGTCAAAAGCACATTTGATTTAACCCTGGCCGAGACTAAGCTCAATGGCGATGTCAGCGTCGCCGGGTTCAGCACACCGCATATCGGTTTTAAAGTACATGCCGATACGCTGAATTTAAATGCCTTGCTTGGCAATACAGGCAGCAAAAAAGAAGCGGCGGCGGGCAGCAATAAAGCCGGTGGAAAATCAGATAAGCCAGCAGATTTAAGCGCTTTAAAAACCTTATTCCTTGATGGCAGTATTAATATCGGCAAGATTTTGTATAGCCCATATACATTGACAGGCCTGAATCTCGGCATCAAGGCAGATGGGCAGAAGCTCGCCTTGCAAGGTCTGGACGTCAAGCTTGATGACAGCCATATTCAGGGCAATGTGGGCATCAGCCAGTTTAGTAAGCCTTTGTATACGTTTGACCTGAATATCGACAAGTTGGACCTTAACCGTTACTTGCCCGCTGCCGAAGCGAAAGCCTCTGAAACCAAAGCCGCTGAGAAAACTGCAAACAGCCCCGAGCAAGCGATTGATTTATCCGCATTAAAAGCCCTGAATGCCCAAGGTAATATTCGTATTGGTTGGCTCAAATATGGCAAAACAGAAGCCAAAAACCTCAATATCGGTTTAAAGGCACAAGATGGTCTGGCCAGCCTGGACCCGCTTAACGTAGATGTTTATCAAGGCACGGTGCGCGGATCGGTCAAGCTTGATGCTCGCGCTACCCCTGTTATAGCCATTCAGCAAAACCTGCAAAACATCGCGGTCGGCCCAATGTTAGTCGATACTATTAATAATGACATGTTGTCAGGTAATGGTAATTTGAGTCTGAATGTGACAGCGCAAGGCAATACGGTGACTGCGCTAAAAAAGTCGCTGGGCGGCTCGGTTGACTTGCGTATGGCCGAAGGCGCCGTAAAAGGCTTTGATCTGGCTGGCGCGATCCGGGATGCTAAAGCCAAGCTTAATGTGCTGAAAGGCCAGTCGAATGCTGACGCAGACAAGAGTAAAAAAACAGACTTTAGTGAGCTAACCGCCACTTTTAATATCAAAAACGGCGTGGCACATAATGACGATCTCGCCATGAAGGCGCCGGTTTTTCGTTTGACCAAGGGTGAAAGCAAAGGCGATATAGACATGGGTAAAGAGCAGATCAATTACCTGGCCAAACCCACTTTGGTGAACTCACTCAAAGGCCAAGGCGGTAAAGAGGCTGAGCAGCTTGGCAGTGTCGGTATCCCGGTGAAAATCACAGGCACTTTTGCTGCACCCAAATTTGGTATCGATATGGCTGCGCTTGGGCAAGCGTTGGCTAAGTCCGCGGCACTGGATGCAATCACCGAAAAGCTTGGCGGTAGTAAGGCCGATGCTTTAAAAGGCTTGCTCAATGGCAAAGCATCCAGCGAGAGCAACAGTGGCGATGCCGCTAAATCCGAAAGCGAGACGGAATCCGAGCCTGCTAAACCTGCTGACCAGCTCAAACAAAAGGCTTTGAAAAAGCTGTTGAATTTTTAGTTGTGAGTGCGTTTGCAGAAAAATTAATCGCCTGGCAACAGGCGCATGGCCGTCATGATTTACCCTGGCAACAGACGCGAGATCCTTACGCTGTGTGGGTTTCTGAAATCATGCTGCAGCAAACCCAAGTGTCTGCCGTGATTGGCTACTATGACCGTTTTATGCAGCGCTTCCCGACGATTGCCAGTCTCGCCGAGGCAGAGCAAGATGAAGTCATGCGTTACTGGAGTGGTTTGGGCTATTATTCACGTGCCCGTAACCTGCATCATGCCGCACAAACCATCATGCGAGAACATAGTGGTATTTTTCCCACAGATTTCGATACCATTCAAACACTCAAAGGCATAGGCCGATCCACAGCGGCTGCGATTAGCGTGTTTGCCTTTAATCATCGGCAGACCATTCTAGATGGCAATGTGAAACGTGTGCTGGCCAGGCTGTATGCCATTGATGGATGGCCTGGATTACCAGACGTTGAAAAGCGGCTTTGGCAACTTGCCGAAACTTTGTTACCTGAGCAAGACTTACCCGCTTATGTGCAAGGCTTGATGGATTTTGGCGCAACGCTGTGTACCCGGAGTAAGCCGCGCTGTACCGATTGCCCAATGCAAAGTCAGTGTCTCGCCTATCAGCAACAGCAGGTTGCTCGACTGCCTGCTTCCAAACCGCGTAAAGCATTGCCAGAAAAGCAGGTCACCATGCTGATGATACTGGACGCGGGTGAAATTCTGCTTGAAAGACGACCCAACCAAGGGATATGGGGCGGCTTGTGGAGTTTGCCAGAGTTATCGACTGAGCAAATTGCTGTGCCGCATGTGCAACAAAGATTGCGCATGGAGGTTGAAGCATTGGAAGTATTGCCAGTGTTATGGCATACCTTCACTCATTTTAAACTTGAGATTACACCACAACCTTTGCTGCTGACCGGGCGGCGATCTTCACTCCCCCCTAATATGCAGTGGCTGGCACTCCAAGATGCTATAAACGCAGCTTTGCCAACGCCGGTACGTACCTTAATTAAAACGCTGCAACTCTCGAGTATTTAAATTTAGGATACACGTAATAAGTGAGCGAGCGGGATAAAGTGCAAGGCGCACGGAACGCAGAAACTGAGATAATATATGGTATACAGCGAGGTTGCGAGTACCGCGCAACGCAGCAATTTGCCCGCATAGCCACTTATTCCGTGTATCCTTTATAGATTGGCTAGCCGAAATACATGACTGGCCAGCTCAGCTTGATTGGTTTTGAGATGTTGCAACAAAGAATGCCCGTTATCAGGTTTTACCAACGCTTTGGTATAAATGACCGGTAACTCGAAAATGGCAATTTCGCGCTCAACGATATTCAAGTTATGATGTTCTGAGCCCTGAATCACATCCAGCAGCTTGTCGTAAACATTGTCGCTTATCCGTGTATACGGGAATAGTATCCAGAAGTCAGTCCCTTCCCTGCCCACCAAATCCGAACGCCTGAAAGAGTTTTGTAAGTCATGTGTCAATGACGACAATTGGCGCAACGCCTCTGGTGCACCATAAGTCTCACCTAGGCTGTTATCGTCACCATATGCAATTCTTACCAAAGCAACATGAAAGTCATCGGAGTGTCTGATCAGCACTTGGCAAATCCAGTCTAATGTATCAATAAAACGACTACATAACTGAATGTCAGAAATCATGTTGAATCCCGGATAATAGTTAAAATAAAAAGGAAGCGGATGGCTAAGAGTAGTGTAAAGCATTGCTATGCTAGCAGAAACTTTTAGGTAAATTTAATTTGAATAGCCCTGTAAAAACGTTCCTTTTCATTTGTGCAAAGTAGCCATATTGTTGCAAATCCGCAACAAACCAAACTTGCACTAAGCAATTTGACGTATTCACTTGCGCCCAGAGTGCCGCATTTGCAAAAATTGCACTGACCTTCTTGGAAATGCCTGGAGCGGATCTGAGGGAGTTCTAAAAGATAAGCGTTTTTAGCGCTTATCTTAGCAAGCAATATCCTTACACAAGTTGTGAAAACAACATTTTTGGAGATTCGTATGAATACAAAATTGAACGTTGCAGTTGCAGCAGCTCTGTTCGCTGCCGCTACTGGCGCACAAGCTGGCATCACTATCCCAGCTGGTGACTGGACTCTGGACATCGGTGGCGTTGTTAACGCTTACTACACAACCACAAAATTCACTGGTGATACAGGTGCTGGTACAGGTCCTCTGGGTCTGGGTGCTGGTGACGCTAGCTCACAAAACAACATCACTACAGGTCTGTTGCCAAACTACCTGAGCGTTTCTGGTAAAACACGTCAGAACGACCTGGATGTTGGTTTCACAATCAGCATCAACCCAGGTGCCTCTACATCTAACTCAGGTGTGCAAGGTTCACAACAAGAAAACCGTCAGGCATTCTTGACATTCGGTGATGCTTCATGGGGTTCTATCAAGGTTGGTAAAGATCTGGGTATTTATGCTTCAGACGCAATCTTGAACGATATGACATTGCTGGGTGTTGGTGCTGGCGCTGGTAACCTGGCTGGTAACACAACTACATTGGGTCGTATCGGTACAGGTTTCATGTACGCTGACTGGAAATCCCAGATTGCTTACACATCTCCAAACTGGAACGGCTTCCAATTCACAGCTGGTGTAACACAAGGCTGGAACGCAATTGCAGCATTGGGCGGCTTAGGTAGTACAGACCGTTCAGGTAGCCAATCTGCTTATGAAGCAAAAGCTTCTTACGAGTGGACAGGTGACGTAGCTGGTAAAGTCTGGTCATCTGCGTTGTCACAGAACATTTCTGGTGTTGGCGGCGTTGGTGGTAAAGAAAGAGCCTGGGCATGGGACTTGGGTACAACCGTTAACGTGGCTGGCTTTGGCTTGACAGGTTACTACGGTAAAGGCGACGGTATCGGCCAAACACTGCAATTCCAAGGTGGTTTGGACGCAGTTGGTAACACACGTGAATCTGATCAGTGGTATGTACAAGGTACTTACGCATTACCAGGTGTTGGTACTAAATTGGGCGTAAGCTATGGTCGTTCCACATTAGAGGGTAACGGTGTTGATACATTCAGCGAAGTTCAAGACTCTATGTGGACAGTTGGTGCTTATCACCCACTGACCAAACACTTGAACTTGGTTGCTGAATACTCACAGACTGAGCGTGAGTTGGACAGACGTGTATTGACAGATTTGGAAGCACGTGCAAAAACCATCTCTCTGGGTGCTATCCTGTTCTTCTAATTTAATAGCAGAGTATTCTGCATAAATTAAAAGTAAGAAAAAACGGCAACTTCGGTTGCCGTTTTTTTATATTTCCCGATGTTCTAGCAATTGTATTTAATGCATTATGAATTTATATCCAGTCACTATTGTTGAAAATTTTTATGAAGATCCTGATGCAGTGCGTACTTTTGCACTAAACCAGAAATATCAATACCGGCATCAGTTAAAAGATGTGCCGTATGTATTCCCTGGCGCCAGGACTAAGGATTTATCGGTCATTAACAAACCTTTGTTCGAGAAAGTCAGCACGAAGATTATTTCATTGTTTCATAACGCTGAATATGAACGCATGCGCTGGGCGATTTCAACCAACTTTCAGAGTGTGAGTGAAGAATACGGTCGTGGTGTTATCCACACTGACGGAAATGCAGTCTTTGCGGCTGTTTTGTATTTAAGTCCTGACGCACCACTCGATTCTGGCACTTCACTTTTTAGACCAAATAAAACATTTGATCAGACTAGTTATGAAAAAGCCTTGAAAGAAAACGACAAAAGATTTGCTGACGGTAACGTTAAAATGGACACGGGTTATCATGACATGTTTGACGAGATCGTACGGATTAATAATGTCTACAACACTTTAATTCTTTATGAGGGAAGACATTTTCATGCGGCTAATAATTTTTTTGGCAAAACCCTCAAAGACTCACGCCTGGCCCAAGTGTTTTTTGTCAGTAATATTGACGCTCAAAAATATAGTTCTTTCCCACTTTGGCGTAGTCAGCAAGTACACATTTAACAATTTTAATCGTCAATTCCCAATTCCTGAATCTTTCGTGTGAGCGTATTGCGCCCCATCCCAAGTTGATTGGCAGCCTCAATACGTCGGCCATCGGTATGGGCGAGGGCGCGGGTGATAAGAATACGTTCAAACTCTTTGGTTTTGGCATCCAAGATGTTGGTCTCACCACGATTGAGGGAGTCAGTGACTTCTTGGGCCAATGCTTCTTGCCAGGAGCCGCCTGTACTATGTTTACCGGTATCTTCTTTCAACTCCGGGGGCAGATCATTGACGTCCACATTTTGGCCGGGCGCCATCACGGTGAGCCAATGACAGACGTTTTCCAGTTGGCGGACATTACCGCTCCAGTTCACTGACATCAGGTATTTGATGGCGGCCTGGGATAATTGTTTAGGCTCTACGCCTAGCTGTTGAGCGCTGTGGGCGAGAAAATGTTTGGTGAGCAAGGGGATGTCTTCCCTGCGCTCGCGCAAGGGTGGCAGGCGCAGGCGGATGACGTTCAAGCGGTGAAACAGGTCTTCTCGGAACAAGCCTTGTTTTACGCGTTCTTCAAGGTCCTGGTGCGTGGCTGCAATCACGCGTACATTCACTTTAATCGGTTGATGTCCGCCCACGCGGTAAAACTGGCCATCGGATAACACACGTAACAAACGCGTTTGCAAATCCGCCGGCATATCACCAATTTCATCCAGAAATAATGTACCGTTATCTGCTTGTTCAAATCGCCCTCTTCTTGCCGCCGCTGCGCCAGTAAATGCACCGCGTTCATGACCAAATAATTCGGATTCCAATAGATCTTTGGGAATCGCTGCCGTATTGATGGCAATAAACGGCTTGTCTGCACGTGGGCTATGTTTATGCAATGCGCTGGCTACCAATTCTTTACCGCTACCAGACTCACCATTAATCAATACGGTAGAGTGCGAGCGACTCAAGCGGCCAATAGCACGAAATACTTCCTGCATGGCAGGAGCCTGGCCGATGATTTCCGGTGAAGGCCCCGTGTCTTCAACGGCCTCAACAGATTGGCGCATGCTCTCTTCAACCGCGCGTTTGATAATCTCAATCGCCTGGTCGACGTCGAATGGTTTAGCCAGATATTCAAACGCCCCACCCTGGAAAGCGGCAACCGCACTTTCCAAATCAGAGTAGGCAGTCATAATGATGACAGGAATTTCGGGGTAGCGTTGTTTGACCTCTGACAGGAAATCCAGCCCTGAACCGTTGGGCATACGGATATCACTGACGATGACTTGAGGTTGTTCCCGGTTTAACGCGTTGAGTGCTTCTGCCGGAGAGGAAAAGGTTTTGAAATCAAAGTCGGTCCGGGCCAGGGCTTTTTCAAACACCCAGCGGATTGATTTGTCGTCGTCTAAGATCCAGATTGGCTTCATAGCTATTCTCGTATTATTGTGCTGATTTTAATTGCGTACTTTCAATGGGTAGCAATATATGGAAAGTTGTTTTGCCAGGCTGCGAGTCACAATCGATCATGCCATGGTGTTGGGTAATAAAAGTTTGTGCCAGAGCAAGCCCCAAGCCAGTGCCACCTTCGCGGCCAGAAACGAGCGGATAGAAAATACGCTCTTTGATACCAGCTGGAATGCCTGGGCCATTGTCGATAATTTCAAGGTGGATGCCGACGCGATAGCGCTTCCTCGCGAGCGTGATTTGACGCTCTGCTCGTGTCCTAAAGGTGATGCTCGCATTCTCAGTCTGGTTTTGTTGCATGGCCTGTGCGGCATTGCGTGCAATATTGAGTACGGCTTGGATCAGTTTTTCGCGGTCACCAATGATTTCAGGCAGGCTGGTATCGTAATCACGAATCACGCGAATATAGTTGGGCGATTCGGCCAGAAGCAGGCTACGCACGCGCTCAAGGACTTCATGAATGTTGGTAGGTTCGTATTTGGGTACGCGATGCGGTGCCAGTAACCTGTCCATGAGGCTGTGGAGTCGGTCAGCTTCTTTGATAATGACTTGGGTATATTCTTTCAAGCCTGGTTGCGGCAGTTCAAATTCGAGTAACTGCGCGGCACCACGTAAGCCTCCCAAAGGATTGCGGATTTCGTGAGCCAAGTTACGTAATAACTCTGAATTCGCCTGTTGCTGAATCAGCATGCGCTCTTCGCGCGCAATACGCAATTGCTGGTCCATTTGTACAAATTCCAGAATCAGCATGTCTTCAGCTGTCTGGTTAAACGTGGTAGAGATTGGTGTGACGGTACATGTCACGGCAGTGGTATGGCCACGTTGAGTGGTCAGTGTGAATTCATGCTCACGAAAAGGACCTTGTGTTTGGATGGCATTGGTCACAGCCATTTGCAAAATCTCGCAATTCACAAATACATCGTGAATATGTAAACCCTGGATTTGATTGGCGCTGAAGGCGAACAGTATCTCCGCACTCGAGTTGGCATAGGTGACTTCCAGCTGGTTGTTGAGCAGGATCACTGCTGTCGCAATGTGCTCTAAACCGCTAAACCCTTGGGGAGATTTTTGAACCATATCCTAAGTTTGTTAAAAAGAGTGAATCACGCCCTGTTTTAAAGCAAAACCCAAGCCAATTCTAACTTACTTAGCAAAGAAGGTTTAAAAAATCCCAAAAATGGTGCGTGTTAAAGATTGAGTTCTTTATTCAGTAATTCGATATTCCGTTCATGTGCCTGGATTTCTGCTTCAATCACGCGTAGTTTCTCTTCATATTTGGCGACATTCCTGAATGTTTTGCCATTGGCACCTCTGTAAACTTCTGGTGTGTTCTGGGCCTCTTCATAGAGGAGTCGTGCATTCTCAAGTGCTTGTTTTTCTTGAGCTAATTCATTCATTAGCAGCTCGCGGCGCTTCTGGTCACGCTGATTTTGTGTCTGATTATCCACCTTGGGAAAGTTAGCCGGGGTTGGCGTTTTGGTGGCTGGTTTTTTTTCACGAAGTGCTGGAGGAGACTCTGTAGTTTTTGGGCCGCTAATAATCAATTCAGCTTTACTTTTACCTTCTGGCTTAATATTGGTGTAGGTCGTGACCCCGTTGCTGTCGGTATATTTGTAAATATCTGCCCAGCTTTGGTTGCACATGAGCGCGAAGATGCAAATGTAAAAAAGTCTTTTCATGGCAATAGTTTAGAGTAGATCGTTAAGGGTATCAACGTCTGCTTGCCTAAAAACGTTGACGGACAAATGCGCACATAAAAAAACAGGGCAGCCTGGGCTGCCCTGTTTTAGTGCGTACTCTAAGTTAGCAAGACTAGCTTAGCAGGAGTAGTACAGACCGAACTCAACTGGGTGAGGTGTCATACGCAGTTTAGTCACTTCGTCCATCTTCAACGCGATGTATGCATCGATGAAGTCGTCAGAGAATACACCGCCGCGTGTCAGGAACTCACGGTCTTTGTCCAAGTGCTCCAGTGCTTGATCAAGTGATGAACACACGGTTGGGATCAATGCATCTTCTTCTGGTGGCAGATGGTACAAGTCTTTAGTGGCTGGTTCACCTGGGTGAATCTTGTTCTGAACGCCGTCCAGACCCGCCATCATCAAGGCAGCGAATGCCAGATATGGGTTAGCGGTAGGGTCTGGGAAACGCGCTTCAATACGGCGTGCTTTATCGCTGTGTACGAATGGTACGCGGATAGAAGCAGAACGGTTTTTCGCAGAGTAAGCCAGTTTTACTGGCGCTTCAAAGCCTGGAACCAAGCGCTTGTAGGAGTTGGTACCTGGGTTGGTGATCGCATTCAGGGCACGTGCGTGCTTGATGATACCGCCGATGTAGTACAGGGCGAAATCGCTCAGGCCAGCGTAGCCATTACCTGCAAACAGGTTCTTGCCGTCTTTCCAGATAGACTGGTGAACGTGCATGCCTGAACCGTTGTCGCCAACGATTGGTTTTGGCATGAATGTGGCTGTTTTGCCATAAGCGTGAGCTGTGTTTAACACGACGTATTTCAGGATTTGAGTCCAGTCGGCACGTTGTACCAGAGTGCTGAATTTAGTACCGATTTCGCACTGGCCAGCAGTTGCTACTTCGTGGTGGTGTACTTCAACAGGCACGCCCAGCTCTTCTAAAGTCATCACCATGGCAGAACGGATGTCCTGGAATGAGTCGACGGGTGGTACTGGGAAGTAACCGCCTTTAACCGCTGGACGGTGGCCGGTGTTGCCGCCTTCGAATTTGTCGCCAGATGCCCAAGCGCCTTCTTCGGAGTTGATTTTTACGGAACAGCCTTGCATGCCGGCATTCCACTCAACGCTGTCAAAAATGAAGAACTCTGGTTCAGGACCGAAGAATGCTGTATCGCCCAGGCCGCTGGATTTCAGGTAAGCTTCAGCGCGTTTTGCCAGAGAGCGTGGGTCACGGTCATAACCTTTACCATCTGTTGGATCAACCACGTCGCAGGTCAAAACCAGGGTTGGCTCATCAAAGAATGGATCGATAAATGCAGTCGTTGGGTCAGGCATCAATTGCATGTCGGAGGCTTGAATGCCTTTCCAGCCTGCAATTGAAGAACCGTCAAACGCATGGCCTTCAGTAAATTTATCTTCGTCGAAGTGAGAAACAGGCACGGACACGTGTTGTTCTTTACCTCTGGTGTCGGTAAAACGGAAATCAACAAATTTGATGTCGTTTTCCGCAACCAATTTCATTACGTTTGCAACGGACATTACATTCTCCTCAGTGATCAAGGTCTAAAATGATTCAAATTGCTCACGCAAAAAACGGGGCATGTTGCGGATGTCCCGAAACGTGAGCAAGTACAAATGGATTTTGGTGAGTCTGGATTCTGGAAATCCGGAATTACATTAAATCTTAGTATGTAATATTAGCAGGAAGCATGCCACGCAAACATATGCATTTGTGGTGGTTTATGGGGAACGTGCATAAAATATTCAAAACGGTAAGCACTATTTGTGTGCATTGCAACAAATTGAGCACTTAAATGGTGCATTGTCAGTTGTAGGAATTTCAAAGGTATACTCGCTATTTTATAGTTTGATTCAGAAGAAGGTTAAGTTTGGATAAGTTACAAAAAATATTGAACGAGGCAAATGTCAGAGGTGCTGAAAATAATTTGCCGTACGCTGGTGCCCTGACGCCGACAGAAGTGTTTGAAGCCATCAGTCAAGACAGTGCCATCAAGCTTGTGGATGTGCGATCACGTGCGGAGCTCGAGTTAGTGGGGCGTGTACCGCTGGCGATGCATATTGAGTGGGCTTTTTATCCTGGGATGGTGGCAAATCCTGAATTCTGCGATCAATTACAAAAGCAGGTGGACAAAGATAGCACCGTGATCTTTATGTGCCGCACCGGTGGCCGTAGCCACAATGCTGCATTATTGGCTCAAAAACTGGGTTATACCAAAGTTTATAATATGTTGGAGGGCTTTGAAGGTGAGGCAAACGAGCACAAACAACGCACTTTGATCAATGGCTGGAAACATGCCGGATTGCCCTGGACTAATTAATTTCATATCGTATGGCCGTTGAAAAATATGCAGTGATTGGCAATCCGATTGAACACAGCAAATCGCCGTTGATTCACCAGGCTTTTGCTAAACAGTTCAGTAAAGTGATTGTTTATGAAAAGGTTTTGGCACCGCTGGATGGATTCGATGTCACGCTACAACGGTTGCGTGCGGAAGGTTATTTGGGTGCCAATGTGACCGTGCCTTTTAAGTTTGAGGCTTTTAATGCCTGCCAGACATTGTCTGCACGTGCGCAGGCAGCTGGTGCAGTCAATACCTTAAGCTTTAATGAGCGGCATATCGCCGGTGATAACACCGATGGCTGTGGGCTGGTGAACGACATTCTCCAGCATCAGCATACCCTGTTAGCTGGAAAAAAAGTGTTATTGCTTGGGGCTGGCGGTGCGGCCCAAGGCGTGATGCTGCCTCTGCTGCAACAAAAGCCGTCACATTTGACCGTGGCCAATCGTAGCGTCGACAAGGCACAAGCGATGTTGGACAAATTTTCCAGTCACCCTGTCTCCGGTGAGACAATATTGCAAGTGAAGACTTTCGTGGATTTATCTCTAGCATATGACATCGTCATTAATGCGACCTCAGCCGGATTAACGGATAGCTCGTTACAACTCCCGGTGGACATATTTCAGGCCAATACCCTGGCCTACGACATGATGTATGGCCGTGAAACGCCATTTATGCAGCAGGCCCGTGCGGCAGGGGCGCAGGTGGCGGATGGTTTGGGTATGCTGGTGGAACAGGCAGCTGAAGCGTTTTTTCTTTGGCATGGTTTGCGTCCGGAGACCGCCCCGGTGATTCAGTCTTTCCGCCAATCTTAATCTTTCAATGAAACAAGCCATTAAACTTTTCTTTGGCATCTTGTTGCTGTGGGTGCTTTTGTACCAGGTTTGGGTGCTGCTGCACATTTTGTGGTGGGTAGATCACAACCCAGCATCCACCGCATTTATGGAGACGCGGCTTGAAGTCATCCAGGAGCGCCGTCCCGACGCAAAGTTGCAACAGCAATGGGTGCCTTATGCCCGCATCAGCAACCATTTGAAACGGGCCGTGATCGCGGCGGAAGACAGCAAATTTGTCGAGCATGAGGGTTTTGACTGGGTGGGGATAGAAACCGCTTTTGAGAAAAACCTCAAGAAAGGCAAAATTGTCGCTGGCGGTTCTACCATTAGCCAGCAACTGGCGAAGAATTTGTTTTTATCCGGACATAGAACGCCCTGGCGCAAAGCCCAAGAGGCCGTGATCACCTTCATGCTGGAAAAGCTCATGACCAAACGCCGTATTCTCGAGATTTACCTGAATGTGATTGAGTGGGGTGAAGGCGTGTTTGGTGCTGAAGCGGCTGCGCGCCATTATTTTCATGGGAGTGCACGGGCGCTTGGGCCAGCGCAGGCTGCACGACTCGCGGCCATGATCCCCAACCCGCGTTTTTATGATCTACATCGCAGTACGCGCTACCTGAGCCGACATGCTGCCACCATACAGGCACGCATGCGATTGGTCAAAATACCCTGATTTTCAGCGCTTGTTTAGGTGATCGAAGCCAATCACCGCCACATACAATATTTGATATAAATATATGTATGTGGCCAACCACATCCGTATTGGATGCACTATGGATTAAATGTGCGTCTGGGGGCCGGTTGCATGTTGACCTTAGCCCTTTACAGCGAGATGTTTCAACAAGGGTGTGAGGTAACGGCCAGTATAACTGGCCGTATTTTTTGCCAGTTCCTCTGGTGAGCCTACACCGACCACTGTTCCGCCGCCGTCACCGCCTTCTGGGCCCATATCAATCAGCCAGTCTGCGGTTTTAATCACATCCAGGTTATGCTCGATAATCACCACTGTATTGCCAGCATCACGTAAGCGATGAATCACATCCAGCAGCAGCTGGATATCCGCAAAATGCAGGCCGGTCGTCGGTTCATCCAGAATATAGAGCGTGCGACCCGTATCGCGCTTGCTGAGTTCTAGCGACAGTTTAACGCGCTGTGCTTCCCCCCCGGACAGTGTAGTTGCCGATTGGCCCAGGGTGATGTAACCGAGGCCGACATCAAGCAGGGTTTTCAGTTTGCGTTCGATCACGGGTTGCGCATTGAAAAACTGATGCGCTTGCTCTACTGTCATCTCAAGTACTTCGTGGATGTTTTTGCCCTTGAATTGGATTTCCAGCGTTTCGCGGTTGTAGCGCTGGCCTTTGCACACATCGCAAGGCACATACACATCGGGCAAAAAGTGCATTTCCACGCGAATCACGCCATCACCCTGGCACGCCTCGCAACGGCCACCTTTGACGTTGAAAGAATAACGACCCGGGCCGTAACCGCGAGCTCGACTTTCTGGCACGCTGGCAAATAAATCGCGGATAGGCGTGAACAAGCCGGTGTAGGTCGCCGGATTAGAGCGTGGCGTACGGCCAATCGGGCTTTGGTCCACATCCACGACCTTATCAAAAAATTCCAGGCCCTCAATGCTGTCGTGTGGCGCCGCTTCGGTGGTGCTGCCGTATAAATGCATGGCAACCACGCGGTATAAGGTATCGTTAATGAGAGTAGATTTGCCGCTACCGGAAACGCCGGTGACGCAGGTCAGCAAGCCCACCGGGATTTCAACACTCACGTTTTTCAGGTTATTACCCGTTGCGCCATTCAGTTTCATCATGCGCTTGGGGTCTGGTTTTGTACGCGGCAGCTTGAAGGTAATCTGTTTTTTGCCACTGATATATTGCCCGGTCAGTGAGTTCGGGTCAGCTTCAATTTGTGCTGGGGTGCCAAACGACACAATATTGCCACCATGTTCACCAGCGCCAGGACCAATATCAACAATAAAATCAGCCAGCTGGATCGCGTCCTGGTCGTGCTCGACCACAATCACACTGTTGCCAAGGTCGCGCAGGCGTTTCAGTGTCTCAAGCAGACGGTCATTGTCGCGCTGATGCAGACCAATCGAAGGTTCATCCAGCACGTACATGACACCAGTCAGGCCGCTGCCGATTTGCGAAGCCAGGCGTATACGCTGTGCTTCACCACCAGAGAGAGTTTCGGCTGAGCGTGATAGCGATAAATAATCCAAACCCACATTGGTCAGAAACTTCAAGCGGCTTTCAATCTCTTTGACGATTTTGTCGGCAATCGCCAGCTTCTGGCCACTCAGTTGCAATGTTTCAAAAAAATGCAGTGCTTGCTTGAGCGGCACTTCGCAGATCTGGTGAATGTTGCGATCACCGACCTTGACGTGACGTGCTTCCTTGCGCAAACGCGTACCGGCACATTCCGGGCAGGCGGTGGCATTGATATATTTAGCCAGTTCGTCGCGCACGGCGGTGGAGTCGCTTTCACGATAGCGGCGTTGCAAGTTATTGATAATGCCTTCAAAGGTATGCGACTTGCTGAAGAATGTGCCGCGCTCATTGAGGTATTTAAATGTAATTTGTTCCCGGCCAGAGCCGAATAACAAGATTTGCTGAACGTCTTCCGGCAAATTCTCGAAAGGCGCTTCCAAATCAAAGTTGTAGTGCTGGCTCAGGCTGGCCAGCA
Organism: Methylophilus sp. TWE2; assembly: GCF_001183865.1. Lineage (NCBI taxonomy): Bacteria > Pseudomonadati > Pseudomonadota > Betaproteobacteria > Nitrosomonadales > Methylophilaceae > Methylophilus > Methylophilus sp. TWE2. The sequence continues at coordinate 2,980,757 of NZ_CP012020.1, read as the reverse complement.
TTTGGAAATAGAACTGGTTACGCTTGTCCCAGCCTTTGATGGCGCCACTTGCTAGCGATAAGTGCGGGAAAGCAACGACACGTTTAGGATCAAAGAAGGTGACATTGCCCAGGCCATCACACTTGGGGCAGGCGCCCATGGGGTTGTTAAAGCTGAATAAACGCGGCTCTAACTCTGCCAGTGAGTAGTCACATACCGGACAGGAAAACTTGGCCGAGAACAAATGTTCTTTTTCGCTATCCATTTCTAGCGCAATGGCTTTACCGTCAGCCAAACGTAGCGCGGTTTCAAATGACTCTGCAATGCGCTGCTTCATGTCTTCACGCACTTTTAGGCGGTCTACCACGACGTCTACACTGTGCTTGGTGGTTTTGGCTAACTGCGGTAGTTCGTCCATTTCATAGACTTTGCCGTCTATGCGCAGACGAACAAAACCTTGTGCCTTTAGCGTATCAAACAAATCCAGCTGCTCGCCTTTACGGTTAGAGACTACGGGCGCCAGAATCATCAACTTGGTGTCTTCCGGCAATTTGAGGACGCTGTCCACCATCTGGCTGACCGTTTGTGCTTCGAGTTTGATGCCATGATCCGGGCACTCGGGATCGCCAGCGCGCGCATACAGCAGGCGCAAATAATCGTGGATTTCAGTCACTGTGCCCACGGTGGAGCGTGGGTTGTGTGAGGTGGATTTTTGCTCAATGGAAATCGCAGGCGACAAGCCTTCAATCAGGTCGACGTCAGGCTTGTCCATACGCGCCAAAAACTGGCGGGCATAGGCAGATAAACTTTCGACATAACGGCGCTGCCCTTCTGCATACAAGGTATCAAAAGCTAGTGAAGATTTTCCGGAGCCGGAGAGGCCAGTGACCACAACCAGTTGGTTGCGTGGAATATCCAGATTGATGTTCTTGAGGTTATGGGTGCGCGCCCCGCGAATTTTGATAAATTCCATGATACTTTCACGAACAGACAGCCAACCTGATAATATACGCAATTATTCAAAATTAAGCCAAGTTTTCTTAAAAGATTCATGCAGTTCTCCGAAAAAATGACCCAGATAGAAACCCGCGCGACTGCGGCCCTTGCCTCTATCTATGGGCTACGTATGCTGGGCATGTTTTTGATTCTGCCTATTTTTGCGATTTATGCCGAAACATTACAGGGCGGCGATAACCATGCCTTGATCGGGCTGGCATTGGGTGCTTATGGGTTTATGCAGGTGATTTTCCAGTTGCCGTTTGGCATGGCGTCTGACCGTTTTGGCCGCAAAAAACTCATTTACCTGGGGTTGATAATGTTTGCGGTAGGCAGTGTGTTTGCCGCTACCGCGCAAGATATTTATGTGGTGATTGTCGGCCGTGCCATTCAGGGTGCGGGTGCCATTTCTGCCGTTGTCACCGCCCTAGTGGCAGATTCCACGCGCGAAGAGCATCGCACACAGGCGATGGCGATGATAGGCGCCACCATAGGCGTGACGTTTGCAGTGTCACTGGTGGCGGGTCCGATTTTAAACCAATGGATAGGCGTGTCAGGCATTTTCTGGCTGACCGCTGTGTTGTCGATCGCAGCGATTGCCGTAGTGAAGTTTGCCGTGCCCGAGCCATTGCATGCGCACTTTCACTCGGATGCGCAGGCCGCCCCGGCCAAAATTCGTGAAGTGTTGCGAGACACCCAATTATTGCGCCTGAATTTTGGTACCTTTTGCCTGCATGGCGCTCAAATGGCCATGTTTATGGTGGTGCCATTTGCCATCAAAAACAGCACTGGCATGAACGAAAACACGCACTGGCAAATTTACCTGCCGGTGCTGGTACTGTCGTTTATCCTGATGGTGCCTGCGATTATTTATGCCGAGAAAAAGGCCAAACTGAAACCAGTGTTTGTTACCGCAGTCGGCCTGATGTTGCTGACGCAAATTGCCTTTATGTTTAGCCTGACCAGCTTATGGGGCATTGTGGCAACGCTCTTTTCTTATTTTGTGGCGTTTAATATTCTTGAGGCCTCATTGCCTTCGCTGATTTCAAAAATGGCTCCAGTGGCTGCTAAAGGCACGGCCATGGGTGTTCATAATACCGCTCAGTCTTTTGGCATGTTCTTGGGGGCTGCGCTTGGTGGCTGGCTATCACACAGTTATGGCAGTCCCACTGTATTTGTCTTCTGTGCTGCTTTGATGGTGGTCTGGTTTGCTCTGGCGCTTGGCATGCAGGCACCCCCCAGTGTCAAAACAAAAATGTTCCACATACAAGGGTATAATGATGAGCAAGCCGCCATCCTGGTGCAGGATATCCGCGCGATGGAAGGCGTGTATGAAGTGGTCGCCATTCCTTCAGAAACCATGCTCATGGTGAAGTTGGAAAATCAGCGCAGCAAAGAATTTCAGGCGGCATTGTCGCAAGCAATCATGAATCGAATAGGGGAGTAGTGACACCATGGCATCAGTCAACAAAGTGATTTTGATGGGTAATCTGGGGCGTGACCCAGAAGTGCGCTATATGCCAAACGGTGAGGCAGTGGCTAACTTCAGCATCGCCACCACCGAAAACTGGAAAGACAAATCCGGCGTGCGCCAGGAAAAAACCGAATGGCATAACATTGTCATGTATCGCCGCTTGGCAGAGATCGCTGGCGAATACCTGAAAAAAGGCCGCCCAGTATATATTGAGGGGCGTCTGCAAACCCGCAAATGGGAAAAAGATGGTGTCACCCGCTACAGCACCGAAATCGTCGCAGACCAAATGCAAATGTTAGGCACTGGCCGTGAAGGTGGAAGTACAGCATTTGATGGTGGCGACATGGACCAGGGTGGTGGCATGGATGATTACAACCAGGCCCCTCCACGCCAGCAGCCAGCGATGGGCGGTGGAAATGCCGGTGCTAACCGGAATGCTTTCCAGCCAGCCGCGAGTAAGCCGGCCGGTAATTTTGATGATTTTGACGACGATATTCCCTTCTGAGTCTGACAATAATTAAAATTGTAGATTTTAAGTTTACAAAGCCCTGTTTTTACAGGGCTTTTTTATTTTTAGCAGCGAAAAAAATGTTTATAAAAAAAGGGGTGTGATTTTGTAAACTACTACCATGTTTTTTGTTTATTAAAGATCAAAACAAATGAAAACCTTAGTTCAAAACATTTTTTCGAATGGTGAGCGATTTCCAATGTTAATTGATGAAGTAGGAGTACCAGACTTTTGGGTAACCCTATTCACTAGCCAGGCACTTAGAAAACAAACTCAAAGTTCGATTATTTCTTGCCTTGGAAATATAAAGCATTTGAATAAATGGGAAAGGATTAATGATCGAGACCTCATTCAGGATTTTCAAAATTCGATAGTTCCAGACAAAAGGTTTGTAGAAAGCTTTACAGAACACTGTGGTTTAAAGTCCGAATATATAGATAAAGAATTAAAACAAAAGTCTAGAAGAAAAGTTTCTTCATTTGATCAACTTAGGCTAGCCAGAAGTTCAGCTTTAAGCCAAGTTAGTTGTAATTATCAACAACGCAGAATGACAGATGCACGAGCATTTCTAATGTTTGTTGGGCAAGCAATATTGAAGAGGAAAACCAATTCTAAATCCCTTATTGCAGAGCTAAACATACTTGCCAAAAGCTTAGAGGCAAATTATCCAAAATCTAAATTCAGTAGGAATAACAAGCGGCTTCCTCATGCTGAAAAAGAGGTGTTCGATAAATTCTTGGAAATATTCAATCCAGAGTCCGAATTAAACCCATTTAAGAGTTATGACTTAAAAGTTAGAAATTTTATATTAGTCCAGTTGCTGTTTTGGACTGGCGCAAGATCCGGAGAGATTCTATCTTTGACGCTGGATGACATTGACTACGATATCAACAGTCCAAAGGTAACAGTAAACCGTAGGCATGATGATCCTGCTGATAGTCGTAAAAATCAGCCTGTTACAAAAACAAAATCCAGAGCCATTGCGATCCCGGGCTGGTTAAGAGATGAGATCGACAGATACATAAATAAAATAAGATCACAATTTTCTTTATCCAAAAAGCACCCATACATCTTTGTTAGCCATAAAGGCCAATCCAAAGGAAAGCCAGTTTCGAATTCAACTTTTTACAACCGGGTAATAGTTCCGGTCAAAGTGATTGACACCGAGGGATTTAAGTTGGTTAAGCGGCATGGCTTTCGACATTTATTTAACGAAAATCTTTCTGAAAAAATAGATGCTCACAATCGAAAGCTACATGAACAAATTGCAGAAGCCGAGATTAGGAAGTTGCCGCAAAGAGTGGCTGAATTAAAGAGAGAGTTGATTAGCGAACAGCAAGAAATTGAAATTAGAATGTATTTAATGGGGCATTCTAGTCAGGAGTCTGCACGTCCTTACACGGAGAGGCACGTTAAGAGAAAAGCTCAAAAAGTTCATAAAGAGATGATGGAAGCTATGAGCCAAACAATGAAAAATGCGAGAGGTATTTAGATGTCTTCAGCCTTGGCAATTAATAAGAGCATTGATGGTAAACGATTTTGTTTGAGCAAAATGGGTTATGAGATCGATATTTTTTCTAATAGTTGGAAGTTAGATGGGTCTTTAACTTTAAATTGGCATCTGTTGAAAGGACTATCTTTAGAGTCTAACTTCGAAGAGGGGTTTAGAAGAACCTTGGCTGTTTTTGCTTCAGAGATGTCTGCCAGCTACACGTCAAATATATTTCATGCGCTGAAAACGCTTTTGGAGGCCACGTTATCTAACTCATTAAGTGCTTCTTGTATTCAGAATTACTTAGGGACTTTGGATAAACTTAACGAATACAAATTAGGCATCTTAAAAGCATTTATTCTAGATTGGGATGAACGTGGATATCCTGGATTGAATAAAGATGTCGTTCCATTTATAGACGCGCTTGTATTAAAAGGTAATGTTAAAGGCAAGGCAGTTTCTAAAGGGTGCCCCCACACTGGCGCTTATTCATTACAAGAGCAACAATCTATTCTTACATGGGCAGTAAATTCCTATGATGCGGATAAGTTGGATTTAGAGGAGTTTACTTGGCTCATAGCCAATATGTATTTAGGTAGCCGCCCGGTTCAAATACGCAGTTTGATAAAAGGTGATATTTCTTTTTCGAGAACAATTGCTGGCAACGAGGTTTATCAGCTGAAGCGAATTGCAGGTAAACAAAGGGATGCTGGGTTCAGAGAGGTATTCGATGATATCGAAATTGATGAGGACCTGGCTTTGCTTTTATTTAATCAAGCAGAAGCTTCGATTGCATACATCGAAGGTCACTTTGGTAAGCCAGTACCAAAGGAGCTGATTGATTTAACACCGATCTTTATTTCTCGTGAAGCAGTTAGGTCATTTCGAAGTTTGGAAGAGTGTTATCAAAGTCTAGAGACAACTCCTGATTTTATCTTTATGCGATCAGATAAAGCACGTACCTTGATGCTTACGATTTCAGCTAAATGCAATATTAGAACACCAAGGCTTGATGGTGAATATTTAAGCTTAAGGAGCAGACGGTTTAGATACACACTTGGCACTAATGCTAGCAGACGTGGGTTGGGCGCTTATCATATTGCCAAGATTCTAGGTCATAAAGATATACAGAACGTAAAGGCCTATGTTGAGAATACAAGTGAAGTCCTAGACATTATCGACGAAGCCATGACCTCTGTGTTGGCGCCTTTAGCACAAGCATTTGCAGGTACTCTGATTAATAGTGAAAGAGACGCAATTCGTGCAAATGACCCGAGAAGTAGGATTAGGTCGAATGATGGTTCAGGCGTCGGCAGTTGTGGGGAGTTCGGTTTTTGTGCATCTGGCGGAAGGCAATGCTATCTGTGTTCAAAGTTTCAGCCCTGGATTCATGGACACCATGAAAAGATTTTAGACTCCGTCCTGAGTGAGAGAGAAGCATTAAGGCAGCGAGGGGCAAGTGAGTTTGTTATCCAATCTACCGATAGGCTATTACTTGCTATTGAGCAAGTAGTACAACTTTGTGATGCAGCAAAGTTAGAGGGTAAAGGAAGCGCAAATGAATAACGTTTTGATTTGGTTGCCTAAGCATATTCAAGAGGGACAAAAAAATCTTGATGAGTTCATTGGATTCGCAAGAGACGAGCTGACTCTTTATTCAGACCAGGAAGATGAGTATGGGAAAGGATGGTTTGCGGGAAAGTGGAAAACAACGCATGAACGATCTATGGCTATGGTGTTTGGATATTCCCTTAACCCCTACAAGATTGATAGGCCATTTGAAACTCCATTTATTGATTTCGCCAAAGCATTTGTTCGACAACAACAAACGATTCAAGAGTCAAAAAACGTTGGGGATTGGCTATATGTATTCAGGGTACTACATGATTTACTAAAAGAGGCAAAAAGCAATCAACCAGTTTCCATCATGAGTTTGGATGAGAATATCCAAAAACGGCTTGAAGAGCAGATAGCGCTCTCAAACCTATCAGATAAAAAGAAATATCATTTTGGCGGTAAGTTTGAAGACCTTTGTAAATGGCTCATTGAAAAAGAAATACTACCTAATCTCTTAGGTTGGAAAAATCCATTTAACCGCGGGCGCGACAAGATCGAACAGCTAGATGATGAATCAAAAAAGTGGCGTGAAGAGCGTTGTCCCACTATGCACCAAATGCTAAGTCTCGCTGATTGTTTTGCGCGAGCTGTGACTGTAAAAGATCAATTTTATACAAGTGTATTGGTGCTACTTTGTTTTGCTCCCGGCAGAGGGGATGAAATAAACAATTTAACTATTAACTCTCTTCAAGAGGAGGATGGGCGATATTACGTCTCATGGTATTCCGGTAAGGGATATGGTGATACCAAAAAATGGGTTCCCACTGTAATGGTGGATATCGTTAAAGAGGCATTCCAACGGTTAATTGAAATTGGAAAACCTGCAAGAGATGCAGCTAAATTCGCTTTTGATAACCCAGATCAATTCATGCTGCATGAAGACTGCATAACCACTCCTGAGTTTGATGAGGGCACTCCATTGACTGTTGCTCAGTTTGCCAAGGCCATGGGGCTAAATCATCTAAGTCATAGCGGCGGAACACTCAGGTGGCAAAACTTTACTCAGAAGTGGATTGTAGATTTAAGAAAAACAGGTGATATAACCTACAATCGCTTAGGAAAGTTGGTTCAAGCGCAATATAAAACAAGAAGTTGGCCAAAAAATCCCAAAACAGGAAGGCCTGTATGGGAAAGCTTATGTTTGGTTCGAGAGAACGAATTGCATGAGGATTTTCAACTTAAGAAGTTTAGTTGGACCTCTGTTTCCGTAAACCAAATTAATGACCAGTTAGGCAAAAGAATAAAAAATAAGAGTACCTTATGGGAGCGATTTGGCATCAAAGATGAAGATGGCTCAGAAATTTCAATCACCTCTCATCAACTTAGAGTTTGGTTGAATACACATGCCATGAATGGTGGGATGGATGACTACTTGTTAGCCATGTGGTCAGGCAGAGCTGACGTCACTCAAAACAGAGCCTATGATGGAAGAACCGAATCAGAAAAAGATCGCTTGAAAAATAAAGTAATGGAGATAGATCACAAATCTCCACCTACAGCGTTAGCCTTATTTTCAGACCGTTTACCCGTACCTTTGCCATCACTAGGTGTGAACCGTGAGGGCGTTGCGGACTTCACAGGAATTGGATTTTGTGTACACAATTTTGCTCAAACTCCGTGCACAAAAACAGGAGAGTGTATAACGTGCAAGGAGCATGTTTGTATGAAGGGACTTCCTGATACTCTCGAAAATTTGGAACAAATGGAGCTGTTGATAGCTGAGCAATTGGAATCAGCTAAAGCTGCTGCGACGGATCTAACTTTTGGTGCTGATCGATGGGTAACACACTTGGGATGGAAGTTCGCACACATCAGGACTATTATCGAAAATTTGAAAAATCCTGATGTTCCCAACGGTTCTATAATTCGTATTCCTGTGGCTCATGACCCCAGCCCTACTAGACGTGCCCTTTATGCTAAAGGGCAGACCACTGAACTCAACAGCACAGTAGTTGATAATAACCACATTGGATTGCAGATGACGTTATTGGGGTCGTTAGATGCCTAAAATATTAGTTGATGATGATACCAAAAGATCGATTATCAAAATTATTGATGCCTGGAAGGGGAAGCTAACCTGGGAAATTTTATGCCAGAAAGTTTCTCGTGAGTTGCAATTCAAAGAAGAGATCTCGCGCCATACCCTTCTGTCATATGATGAAATTAAACTGGCTTTTTCGAGTAAAAAAATAAAACTAAAAGAGTCTCCTGCACATAAATTTGGTACCGGCGATACGGCACTCCAAAAAGCATATGAGAGGATTCAAACTCTGGAAGCTGCCAATCTAAGATTGGAAAAAGAAATCGCTGCAACCCGAGAACAGTTCGTAAGGTGGCAACATAACTTATATCGAATGGGTGTTGATATGGAGCAAGTTGCTAGAGTCATCGATAAGCCCTTGGTAGACTATGAAAGAGCTAAACGAAAATAATTGATTTAATCAACATTCCTAATGTTGTGTTCGCCATCATAAGATGAGCATAGATTCCAATAATTGCTGAGCACCAATTCCGATTCAAATAGAGCAGTAATTCCAATTCGTTTGAGCATTCATCCTCTAATGAGCAATAATCACAAATGCCAACTATGTATCATTACGGCTCAAAGTGGCTTTATCAATACCACCCTATTTTAGGCATGACTCCCATAACAATGTGCGAATCAACTGCTGGTCTTGTAGAGGTTGAAAGAATTCTTAATGCAATCAATTATGGAGGCGTTGTTTGATCCAGCTTAAAGTGCTAACTAATAGGATTCTTTAATTTACAATAAATCAGTTGACCTTCCCATGGAGGGAAGCTTTAGACTGGAAATATAGTTAATACAAGTTTCCGGATTATGAGCATGTCTAAAAAGACTTTAAGTGATGCCATCCAAAATATCTCACTTCCTATCGAAGGGATGACATGCGCCAGCTGCGTTGGGCGTGTTGAAGCCGCCTTAACAAAGGTCCCTGGCGTAGAAAGTGTCTCAGTCAACCTGACAACTGAGCGAGCGACTATTCACGTTACCGAAGAGGTAAATCGCACAGCCTTGATCGAAGCTGTTCATAAAGTCGGTTATGAAGTTCCAACATCCAAGATAGAGCTCAATGTTATTGGCATGACATGTGCGTCATGTGTTGGGCGTGTTGAGAAAGCCCTCAGATCTGTACCAGGGGTCGTTGAAGCAACAGTTAACTTAGCCACTGAACGTGCCTCCATATATGGTTCTGCTGCCCCAGCAGAATTGATTTCCGCGATCGAGCGTATCGGTTACGAAGCTAAGGTCGTTGACTCTCTATCCTCCTTACAGGCTGTAGCAGAAAGTCAAAAAGAGAGTGAATTATTCAAATTGAAGCGGGACCTCATTCTGGCAGCAGCACTATCGTTACCAGTGTTTTTAATGGAAATGGGTGCGCATCTGATACCAGGTGTTCATGAATTAATCATGGATACTATTAGTATGAAAACTAGTTGGTACATGCAGTTTGTATTGACGGCTCTGGTATTGGCTTTCCCTGGTAGACGCTTTTACCAGAAAGGCTTTCCTGCACTGTTTAGGCTTGCTCCAGACATGAACTCGCTCGTAGCAGTAGGTACCGCTGCAGCTTTTGGATATTCAATGGTCGCGACCTTTGCTTCCGGACTGTTGCCTGAAGGAGCGGTCAATGTCTATTATGAAGCGGCTGCAGTCATTGTCGTTTTGATATTACTTGGCAGATTTTTGGAGGCCCGTGCCAAGGGGCGGACTTCCGAAGCAATCAAGCGCCTGTCAAAAATGCAGGTCAAAGAAGCGCATGTCATGCGCAATCATCGCTTTTTGGATGTCCCTATCAATGAAGTGGTCCTCAATGATGTGCTCGAAGTACGACCTGGTGAGAGAGTGCCCGTAGACGGTGAAGTCACCAATGGTAAAAGTTTTGTTGATGAATCCATGATCACTGGTGAACCCATACCTGTTGAGAAAGCTCTAGGTAGTTCTGTAGTTAGTGGCACCGTCAATCAGAAAGGGATGTTGGAGGTACGTGCGACAGCTGTTGGCAATCAAACCATGCTGGCTCAAATCATCCGTATGGTAGAGCAGGCACAAGGCTCCAAGCTACCCATACAGGCGCTCGTCGATAAAGTGACTATGTGGTTTGTACCTGCTGTCATGGGTGCGGCATTGCTCACATTTATCAGTTGGATGATTTTTGGTCCATCCCCTGCGTTGACCTTTGCACTGGTGAATGCAGTTTCAGTATTGATCATTGCATGCCCGTGTGCCATGGGCCTGGCCACGCCGACTTCAATTATGGTTGGAACTGGGCGAGGAGCCGAACTGGGCATCTTATTCAGAAAAGGTGAGGCATTACAATTACTCAAGGATGCCAAAGTTGTCGCGGTGGACAAGACGGGTACGCTCACAGAAGGACGGCCAGTACTTACCGACATCGAAGTAGCGGAGGGTTTCGAGCGTAATAGTCTTCTTGCAAAAGTCGGGGCGGTTGAAGCTAAATCTGAGCATCCAATTGCACGCGCTATTGTGGCCGCTGCCACTGAAAATGGGCAGACTCTACCGGCGTTAACAGACTTTGAGTCTGTGACAGGTATGGGCGTAAGAGCCCGTGTTGGAGGTGCTCTCGTTGAAGTAGGAGCGGATCGATTCATGCGCCAACTGGGGTTAGATTTGAACGTCTTTGCGCAAACTGCTGGGCGATTGGGTAAAGAGGGCAAATCACCTTTATACGCATCAATTAATGGTCGCTTGGCGGGCATTATCGCCGTCGATGACCCTATAAAAACTTCGACACCGGGTGCAATCGCCGCACTACATCAGTTAGGTCTCAAAGTGGCTATGATTACTGGTGACAATGCCAGGACCGCACATGCAATCGCCCGCCAGCTTGGCATTGATGAAGTTATTGCTGAGGTTATGCCTGAGGGGAAAGTTGACACTGTACGTCGCTTGAAAGCTGCTTACGGGCAGATTGCTTTTGTGGGGGATGGCATTAATGATGCCCCCGCTCTGGCAGAAGCAGATGTGGGCTTGGCAATCGGGACTGGTACAGATATCGCTGTAGAATCAGCAGATGTAGTCTTAATGTCCGGCAATCTGCAAGGGGTACCGAATGCGATTGCTTTATCTAGAACAACGATAGGGAATATTCATCAAAACCTGTTCTGGGCATTTGCCTATAACACGGCTTTGATTCCGGTAGCGGCTGGTGCACTTTATCCTGCTTGGGGCATATTACTTTCACCAGTATTTGCTGCCGGAGCAATGGCTTTATCCAGCGTGTTCGTTTTAGGGAATGCCTTGCGCTTAAGGACATTCAAACCACCTCTAGTGGAATACAACAGTCCCAAAAATCTGTGAGTAATAATGCTTGACCTTGCCATTGTTGGAACCTTTAAGCTTATATCACTACCCATTACTGATTAAGGAGTTAATGATGGAATTTCATATTGAAAATATGACCTGCGGTGGATGTGCAAGAGGTGTGACAAGTGCCATTAAAGCCATAGACCCAGAAGCGAGCATTACTACCGATCCTCCAACCAGGACGGTCAAAGTTGAAACCAGCGTTACAAAAGACGAGATCGTTTCAGCGCTTATAGATGCTGGTTTTCCACCTGCAACTAAGTAATTTCTATCTGCCTGCTGAGCAATATCAGCAGGCCTTTTTACCTATCACTTGGGCATGAACGATGAGTTTATTTAATATTGGGCAAGCTGCGAAAGCGTCAGGTATCTCGACCAAAATGATTCGGCATTATGAAAGCGTTGGTTTACTGCCTGCCGCTTCAAGAACTTTTGCGGGATATCGTCAATATTCTGAAAAAGACATCCATACGCTGAGCTTTATCAGACACTCCCGCGATTTAGGCTTTTCTATCAAGCAAATTGAGGAATTATTAAGCTTATGGCAAGACCCACATCGGCCAAGCAGCAAAGTGAGGGAGTTGGCTAATTCCCATGTTGAGGCCTTAAACCAGAAGATTCAAAGCCTGATGTCGATTAAGTCGGAGCTACAAAAGCTTGTGCATTGCTGTCATGGGGATGATCGCCCAGAGTGCCCCATTCTAGAGCAACTTGCGCTTAATCAAACATAGGGTAATTCATAAAAGAAAAATTTCAGTTTAGCACTGAATCATTTTTAATTTAGGGTTATCATAATCCCATCGTGAGAAAGCTCATCCAGATCTTCGCTATTTGGCTCATCGCAATCATTCTACCGGTGCAGGGATTTGCATCGGTCAGCATGATGAATTGTGAGAAGCCACAAAGCCAGCACAACCATGAAAGTGTAAGTGGTCATAGCCATGAACACCACGAGGGTGCTGTGGATAGTCATGCTCACAAACATCAAGATGATACCAAGCACGCTTGTAATCATTGTTCCAAATGTTCAGTCTGCTGTTCAGGTTTCGCCTTTGCAGCGTCGGGTGACGACCTGAAGCATCATTTGATTGTTGCAGGTACGGCAATCGGTTTTATCGTTCCAGATTTCACTAGCCATATATCCTCCGGGCCTGAGCGACCCCCGCGCTTTCTCCTCGTTTAGTATGTTACTGGCTAAAGCCCGTTCAGGTCTTTAGCCAGCACACTTATGCTTTTGCATGCTCTGGGCAGGCAAAAGAATGCGTTCCCAATAAATGTTGGGAACTCTAAATGAGAGGTTTATATGAAATTTCCTACCCTAAAGAGAGCCTGGCTTGCCTCTCTCTATCAATATTTATTGTGTCTTGCGATGGCATTAGCATTGGGTATTGGCGCATCATTTGCGGAAGAAAGCTCCGCGCCATATCAGTCCACATTTGAAGATTACAAGGCGACAAATAGTGACAATCAAACAGATTGGAAATCGCTAGATTCTTCGATTGCAGACCAAGGACATCAAATGCCGGGGATGCAGCACTCCTCGGATCAACCAATGAATCATGAAGCGATGGGACATAGTATGTCTCATGGCGATACGCATGCTTCACATGACTCAGAGTCGCAGATGCCCCCCATGGATCATGGCAATATGAAAGGCATGGACCATAACAGCATACCGGGGATGGACCATAGCAAAATGCATGACATGAATAGTCAGGCTGAAGATATGGGCCACAGCATGGCAAACATGGTTCACAAATCATCCTCATCTGAAATGTCGGCACACACTCACGACCATGCAATGATGAACCATGCTGGTATGGATCATCAGGCCATGCAAAATATGAATCATTCAGGAAGTGAGAGTGAAGAAGCTGTATCAATGACCCATGAGCATGGAAATGCTGAGGGTGAGCTTACGGAAGAAGGTCACTCAAGCCATATCCATGAGTCTTCAGAAGCTGTTAAACCAGAAGCGCCCTCAGAACACACCGGTTTCCAAATTATTCCTAATTTGCATCCGGCAGTCGTCCATTTTCCAATTGCGTTGACGATAGTGGCCTTCATTTTCGGTCTAGCTGCTCGCTTGTTCCGGCAATCTGCATCATCGACTTCATTAGCCGCTGCAGGATCTTACATATTAATACTAGCCGCTGTCAGTGCTGTGGCTGCCGTTGGTTTTGGTTGGCTGGCATTCAACTCACCTATGAATCACGATGATGCCGGCCATGCTGCCATGTTGTTGCATCGAGCCTGGGCAATCCCTACTGCTGCTGGATTGGTGCTCGTTGCAATCTGGCACTCGTTGAAATCGCGTCAGGATAGCCCGATGTCCATTCCTGTATTAGTTTGCCTGGCTGGTTTATCCCTGTCTGTAGCGACAACGGCATGGCTGGGTGGTGAAGTGGTCTATCGGCATGGCATTGGTGTTCTATCTTTACCTGCATCTGGCGGCCATAACCATGCCGGACATCATCATGGTGAAGCAAGTGAATCAGCAATACCAGCTCAAGGTAACCATTCAGGTCATCAACATGAATCATCATCTGAAGGAGATTCACATGAGCACTAATATTGGAAATCTCAGAGCACGCAGTGCCATTCTTGTTGCCGTAAGCTTGTTATTAGGTGGGTGCGCGACCTTCTCAAAAGATGGCGGCATGGATGAGGTACAAAAACAAACTCAACCGCACCTGAAACAAGAATATGAATGGGCTAAGACAGAAGAGTCTACAAAGTCCCTGCAGGACAAGACCCAAGCATTGCTCGCACAACCTTTGGATGTAGAGGGTGCAGTACAGGTGGCGCTTTATAACAACAAAGGCCTACAAGCTTCATTCTACGAGCTGGGCATCTCAGAAGCCGACCTTGTACAGGCAGGCCGATTGCCTAATCCACGCTTCTCTATGCTTTATGCGCGTAATGGTGGCGAGTATAAGATCGAGCAGGCATTCACGTTCAACGTTTTCTCATTGATCACCATGCCTAAAGCGGTAGAGGTTGAAAAAAGACGCTTTGCCCAGACACAAGCATCTACCGCCATTGAAGTCCTGAAACTCGCCTATCAGACACGTACCGCTTATTTTAATGCGGTTGCCGCTACTGAATTGGCTAGATACAGCGCACAAGTGAAAGAGTCTGCAGAAGCCAGTGCTGAGTTGGCTAAACGACTGCATGAAACCGGCAACTGGAATCGCTTGGAGCAATCACGTGAGCAGAGCTTCTATGCCGATGCCGCACTTGAATATGCTAATGCAAAGAATGCTGAAGTGAGGGCATATGAGGCTTTGGCCAGGCAATTAGGTGTGAAAGCGTCACAGATCAAAATCCAATCTCGGTTACCTGATCTGCCTAAGTCTCTTTCAGAGTTACAAGCCTTTGAACAAAATGCCTATGAACAACGATTGGACCTGCTGGTTAAGCGCTCTGAAATGGATGCTTTGGCTAAGCAGCTAGGACTGACCAAAACCACGCGATTCATCAATGTGATCGAGTTAGGCCCGGCACGTGTTTTGGAAGGCAGAAGAAGCGATCCTTACAAGAAAGGCATCGATATCGCTTTCGAGATTCCGTTGTTTGACTGGGGCCAGGCCAAGGTGCCACGGGCAGAGTCAATTTACATGCAGTCCGTACAGGAAACTGCACAGTTGGTGACCAATGCGCAATCTGAGATACGAGAACGGTATAACACCTATCGCACCAAACATGATGTCACTCGTCACATTCGCGATGAGATTGTGCCATTACGCAAACGCATATTGTATGAAGATCAATTGCGCTATAACGGCATGCTCACAAGCCCATTTGAATTATTCGGCGATGCCAGAGCGCAAGTACAAAGCGTAAAAGGCTATATCGAATCATTACGTGACTTCTGGTTAGCTGATGCTGAATTGCAAGCTACTTTAGTCGCTAGTCCTCGTTTGATGGAAGGTCAATAAGATGACAACTATGGATAGAAGAAACTTTTTTAAATATGCTGGTCTAGGCATGGCTGGCGTTGCCGTCAGTGCTGTCAGCAAGGTTGCATTAGCTGCTATTCCGGAAATCATCACCTCCGAGGTGGCAAATACACAAGACCCACTTTATCCTGGTACAGGGCGCCCGTATCAACCGGTAGTTACTTTGAATGGCTGGAGTCTTCCCTGGAAAATGAACAATGGTGTCAAAGAGTTTCACCTTGTTGCGGAGCCTGTCGTCAGAGAAATTGCACCGGGTATGAAAGCCAATCTCTGGGGCTACAATGGTCAAAGCCCTGGGCCGACAATTGAGGTGGTTGAGGGAGATCGCGTGCGGATTTTTGTGACCAATCGCCTGCCTGAAAAAACCAGTGTGCATTGGCATGGCCAGCGTTTGCCTAATGGCATGGATGGGGTGAGTGGTCTCACTCAACCTGCGATTGAGCCGGGTAAAACCTTTGTATATGAATTCCAGGCCAAGCGGCCGGGCACTTTTATGTATCATCCCCACGCGGACGAAATGTTGCAAATGGCGATGGGCATGATGGGCAGCTGGATCACGCACCCGAAAAATCCAAAGTTCATGCCGGTGGATCGCGATTTTGTATTTTTGCTTAACGCCTATGACATCGAGCCTGGAAGCTTCACCCCTAAAGTGAACACCATGCTCGATTTCAACTTATGGACCTGGAACAGCCGGGCTTTCCCAGGCATAGACCCAATTGTCGTGCGTAAAGATGACCGTGTGCGCATTCGCGTAGGGAACCTGACTATGACAAATCACCCCATCCATTTACATGGGCATGAGTTCGAAGTAACAGGAACAGATGGTGGTTGGGTGCCAAAAACCGCACGTTGGCCTGAAGTAACCACTGATGTTGCCGTTGGTCAAATGCGTGCTATTGAGTTTGTTGCAAACGAACCTGGCGATTGGGCATTTCACTGTCACAAAAGCCATCACACCATGAATGCCATGGGGCACAGTTTCCCCACTATGATAGGTGTGAAACAGGGTGATCTGATGAAGAAAATCACTAACCTCGTACCTGACTATATGCCTATGGGAGAAACGGGCATGTCTGAAATGACAGATATGTCTGAGATGATGGATATGCCATTACCCAAAAATACATTGCCAATGATGATGGGCAACGGACAGTTTGGATCACTTGAAATGGGTGGGATGTTTACGACCGTGAAAGTCCGAGATGGACTCGCTAAAAATGACTATAAAAATCCAGGTGATTATAAAAATCCTAGCGGCACTGTAGCGCATGCAGTTGAAATGGATCTAACCAAGGTTGAACGTCAAAAGCCTCATGTTGAAGGTGAGTTGGAACTCAATGTCAGAAAACCAATTAACCATTCTGGCCATTAGTATCGTTGTGGCTTAGACTTTGGATATTGCTCTTAACTAAGACAAACGGCTTGCAAATACGCAAGCCGTTTTGTTACTTACTCCAATGGCCTAAAACCCATTCCCATTGATGTGTTCCATAATTCCAACGCCAATGTGCTTTAACCCATTTTGTTTTACCCAGCGGACGTAACGTTTGCAAATTCTGTAGTCGGTCTGGTGGTTTTGGTGGCTTAGGCGGTTTGGGTGTCTTAATTTTAAAAGTAGCCATATACCGAGTATGAGATATTGTTATTACGACAAAGTCAGCGGGAAATAGCTGAAGTTTTACGGAATGAACGGGAATCTAAATTGAGGAATGGTGACATCGCAAATTTTTAAGGAGTGCTGGCAGATAAGATTGATAAAGTCACCTCCCTTGAGGACATCGAACAAGCTGTTTCTGATGGATGGGCTCAAGACAAGTTAAATAGGGAATAATAACCATGCTGAATGTCGCAAGACACAGTGCAGAGAAATACTTGATCTGATAGCGCATACCGAAGCTAGCCTTAGCGACGCCATCAAACAGCCGCAAGGTCTTTTACGGATTGACATGCAGGTATTGCGCACTCGGTGATCATGCCAAATATAAAAGAGTTTCAGCAACGTTACCCGGATATCTATCTGATGATAGGCGTGAGCGATCGGCAAGTAGATCTGATTAAGGAAGCCGTGGACTGCGTGATTCGCGTGGGAAACTTGGAGAGCTCCACGCTGGTTGCCCGCCCCCTCGGTCACTTCAGATGGGTCACTTGTGCTTCACCGGCCTATTTAAAAAAGCATGGTAATCCGCAATCCCCTGATGATCTGGCAAGCCACCAGGCGATACATTACTTCTCAGGTAACAACAGACATGCGGGCGAACTGAGCTTTGTACGAAATGGTGAAAAAAGAACTGTTCAGCTGAAGGGTGTGGTCGCTGTCAATGAAACTGAGCTTTATATCAAAATGTCTTGAGGGATACGGAATGGCACAACTTGCAGAAAGGCTTGTGTCAGACCACCTAAAAGAAAAGAGATTGGTTGCGGTGTTGCAAAACTGGTGCCCACCGCCTGTGCCAGTGACTTTACTCTACCCACATCAACGTTTTCTTTCGCCAGCAGTTAAGGTATTTTCAGAATGGATGGCTGAGTTAATCAACGGTAATGGTGCAGAGTAATAAAAATTGACCAAATAACTCAAAAATAATACTATCTCAAATAACAACTGACCCATAGTATATTGTGGCATGCCCACTCTGACATTGGGGGAAAAGGCCAGCGCAAGCTGGTTTTTTCATTTGAAATGGTCAATCAGTGAGCCCAGCCTCACGCCTTGGTGAAAACCGTCCTTACCTAACCTTTTATTAATTTGCTCTAGTAAATTACCAAGAGCGGAGTAAGAGCTATTTTTATAAAAGTGCTAGAAAAAATAGGGCTATGCCTAATATCCTGTCGTTTGCAATCAAACTCAGGTATGAGCTGCTCATTAGGACTGGAACGACTGCTCAAGACGCTGGAATGACTGCTCAAAATGAATGGAATACACATAAGTCGTGTCAGCTAATTCAATCAAAACGCTAATCATTAGAGTTGGACTGGATATTTAAGGTAAAGCAATATGAAACTGAAAATTCAAAAGTGGGGCAATAGCGCAGCGTTGAAATTGCCAGCGAAGATGCTATTCAAAATCGGCGCCACAATTGGAGATACGGTAGTAGTTGATCCAAAGGCTTTTCGGGTGATGAAACCAAAATACAAATTAACTGATCTTCTGAGCCAATGTGATCAGAATGATAAGGCTCCCTCTGACATGGCTATGTGGGAGAATATGAAGCCTGTAGGCCAAGAGATTGTTTAGGACGAAAGTCAAATGCAGTAACTTGGTTTTCTCAGCCGCTACTTCATTTTTCCCGAACCGGATTTTGTGAACTGCTTACGCTTAAACCGCTCCGCCATGATTTATGGCACTTAGTACTTTCTGAACATCTAGAAATCCTGAACATGATTGGGCAGCATCAATAGGAGCGGCACCTAACGAGTCATTATATGAATTGAGCCAAGACTCTGCCACAGACTTTGAACCAAAGGTATCAATAACCAAAGTTATTAAATCATTGAGTTGATCGGGTGATGAAGGTTGTGATTTCATTAGTAAGCGGAAATTACACTTTGTCCAAGCGAAGTTTTTTTCTCAAATGCTCAAAGTCTAGAAGTTGTTCGAAATTGATGCTTTCATCAATTAACTGAGTTTCAGGAGGGTCGATGAAAGATTCACCTGACATTAATACGAATTTAAAAATTCTACAGTGCTCATCATCATTAGGAGCATTGGTTGTTAGTATTGAGTGAAGTAAATCTGATCTCCATGTTTCACTTTTGTTTAACCTAGCAGGGCTAACAAGATAGATTTCGTCTATTTTGTTAGAGGTATTTAAATCTATAAGAGCCTCGATACTACTTATGAATTTCATATTCCCGAATGAACACTTAAAGATTTCATCATACTCAGTTACTTGACACATAAACCAAGGAGTAAAAGTTTCGAGTTCAATAGAGTCGTATAACTCGACATCATCAAAGATAAGTTTTGGAGGGACATCTTTAAGAACAGAAAACATTAATATATCCAAAAATGAACACTATAGATTGTAGTCCTATAGTGTTCATTTTAACAAGATGCATGTACCCCTATTAGGTACGTGCATATGAATATTAATGAGGCTTTTGGGATCGCGCTTAGGAAGGCCAGAAAAAGTAAAAACAAAACTCAAGAAGACTTTGCGCTTGTTTCCAGCAGGACCTATATCAGCTCTCTTGAGCGTGGATTGAAATCAATCACAATTGAAAAGCTTGAGGAGATATCTGCAGTTATTGGAGTCCATCCTCTAACTTTGCTATGTCATGCGTATTTGCTAAAAGATGGTGAAGTAGATGCCACTAGACTGATGGAGTTAATTCAAAGCGAAGAAAAATTGCTGTGATAAATCCGATAAAAGAATGAAATAATAGGAGCATTTATTTTACTTTTAACAGGTCATTCCAATTGCCAGTGTAATTAGGACTTAAATAGTTACGCTGCATTTTCCAGGCCTGAACTTTTCCTTCAGATGCAGACTTAACTGGACTGTTTGGGTATTTCTGTTTGATACGATCAATCACTTCCATCAGGGCTTCAGATTTTGGATCACCTTCAGTAAAGCCAAACATATCGCTTTGCAAACCACCACTTGAAACAGTGTCCAGCAACATAACTCCGCATTTCTGAAAATAAATACCAGGTCTATATATTTTCTTCAAAAGCCATAATGCAGCTTTAGTAATTTTTGTCGTTGAGTTGGTTGGTGCTGGAAAACCTACCGCAAGTTGCCCAGGATAAAAGTCTGCTTGATCATGAGGACTATTCTGAGCGAATACGTATACGCCGTTGGCATATAAACCTTTACTGCGCATGCGCTCAGCAGCGATGCCTGCATGAAACGCAATCGCCTGGCTTAGATCTTCCATCGTTGAAGCGCGCACGCCAAACGAGCGTGAGCTCATGACCTGTTTGGCTTCAGGAAGCTCATCTTCCATTTCAATCCAGACTTCACCACTTAGCTCTCTCGCAGTACGCTCAAGCAACACGCCAAACTTGTCTCTGATTCGTTTAGGGTCTGCATTTTTTAAGCGCAGTACGTTAAATACACCAACCTCATTTAATTTGGCTTCAAGCCTATTTCCTACGCCCCAGACTTTACCTACAGGCAACTCTGCCAGGATGGTATCTACTTCATCCTCAGACATTGATGTGAGGTCACAAACTCCATTCCAGTGTGATTGCTTTTTAGCGCAATGATTAGCGAGTTTTGCCAGGGTTTTACTATGGCCAAAACCTACGCAAATGGGCAAGCCAGTTGAATCGCGTACATCTCGTTTAATTTCCTGGCCGTAATCTGTGTAGTTGGCTTTGATACCTGTCATTTCCAAGAAAACCTCATCAATGGAATACTTCTCCATGCGCGGTGAATACCTGGACAACACTGCTGCAAAGCGATTGCTCATATTGGCATAGAGTTCATAATTGGACGAAAACACGACTGTGCCCAACTTTTCGGCCATCTCTTTAATCTCGAACCAGGGACGTGCCATATAAATATCCAAAGTTTCTTTAGCCAGCTTATTTTGGGCGATTACGCATCCATCGTTATTGGATAGCACAACGACAGGCTTCCCTTGGATATCAGGACGGAATACCTCCTCACAGGAGGCATACATAGAGTTAACGTCAGCGAGAGCAAAAACTCGTTTACGTGAATGAATTGATGACATGTTGTACCACACCCCAAATAACGAGCTCTTGTCCTTCTGTAAACTCAATAGGTGGATACGCCTTTGCCTTGTTCTCAGACAGGAGGCGGACAATCTTAAATCTTTTGTATAAGCGCTTTACGACAAACTCACCATCAACGATAGCAATCACAATATTTGATGATTTGGCTTTAGGTCCTAACGCCCTATTAACCACAAGTTTTGAACCAGGCAGAATGCCGGCATCAAGCATAGAATCGCAGTCTTGAGCGACTTGAACGATGAAGGTTGCAGGTGGGTCCGTGACTAGCAACTCATTGAGATCAAGCTCCTTCATCTCATAGTCTTGTGCTGCAGAAGCAAAGCGAGATTGCCCAGCTCTAACCTTACCCTCGTAAAATGGTATGCGAACTATTGAGGGATTTTGACTAAGAGGAATAGGCTTGTTCATCATTTGAAATCATGGCTTAATCGTTAATCCACAACACTGGACTGTCGTAAATTCTGCGTCCAGCACCTGGTCGTTTATCTAAGTTTTCATACTCATCATTTCTCATATAATTATTGTAACAACAATCAAGTTATTCTTGTAACAAGAATAAACTTATATTTATATAAATTCGGGTGTTGATATGGAGCAAGTTGCTAGAGTCATCGATAGATCCCTGGTTGATTTTTAAAGGGCGAAAGGAAAGTGATTGATTTAATCAACATTTTCTCATCGTGTCAGTTAATTCAAAGCTAATTAATGATTTCAGGGAGCTTTGACATCACTATTGCGACTTAAAAAAATCTGGCATCATGTTTGAAGCTCCATTGTAAGGATGGTTACTTTGAAACTCGCTAAAATAAAAATTAGAAATTTTCGATGCTATCGAGAAGAGTTTGTAATGACATTTGATGAGTTAACTTGCATTATTGCCAGAAACGATGCGGGTAAATCAACTGTATTGGAAGCTTTAGATGCTTTTTTCAATTTAGATAAAATTGATTCTGAAGACAGATCAATTGGGGTCCCAAATGGAACGCCAGTTGAGATCACATGTGTCTTTAGTGAATTGCAACCTCAAATTGTTGTAGATACTGATGCCATCATCTCACCGCAACGGGAGTATCTATTAAATGCAGATAGCCAATTAGAAATAAGGAAATCATACTCCGGGACATCGCCTAAATGCGAACAGGTGTATGTGACGGCGTTACATCCTTCTGCTGAAAATTTTAACGACCTATTCAACCTGAGTATTGCACAGCTTCGGCAACGGGCACGAACTTTAGGAGTGCAGCTCGACGGGATCAATCAGACTATAAAGTCTGCAATTCGCAATGCAATTTGGGACTCTGTGGATAGCGTGGCACTTGGCCTTTCAGAGGTACAGCTTGAGATCAAAGAGACGATTTGGAAGTCGCTGCAAAATTCACTTCCACTGTATCAACTATTCCGAGCAGATCGCCCTAGCACTGACCAGGATGCTGAAGCTCAAGATCCTCTAAAATTTGCGATTAAAGAGGCTTTAGCTAACCAACAACAAGCTCTAGATGCTATTGGAGCTCAGGTTAAAGCACAAGTTGAGACGGTGACTAGAGCCACAATTGATAAAATCAGAGAGATGGATCCTGCACTTGCCGCAGAGCTAAATCCAGTGTTTTCAGCACTTAATTGGTCCAAGGTTTTCAGCGTTTCGCTAACTGCAGAAAATCAGGTTCCACTTAATAAACGTGGAAGTGGAGTACGGCGCCTTTTTCTTATTAATTTTTTTCGTGCAAAAGCTGAGCAACTTGCAAGTGGCCGAGGAGCACCCGATGTCATTCTTGCAATAGAAGAGCCTGAGACATCTCAGCATCCATCAAACCAGCTACTTCTGTTGGAAGCACTGCTTGATTTAGCAGAGTCTCCTTCCACTCAGATCATTATGACGACCCACAATCCATTGTTAGCCAGGAAAATCAATCAAGATCGAATTAGATTCATAGAAATAGATCAACATTTAATACGGTCAGTAGCAACGAACGATGAGGCGGCTGCATTACGATTAAAAGACACTCTAGGAATATTGCCAAACCATGATGTGAAAGTTTTTGTAGGCGTCGAGGGTCCGAATGACATTGAGTTCTTAAAGAGAATTTCCGCCATTTTGTCTGCTGTTGAATCAGACATTCCAAATCTTACTTTAGCTGAACAAAGTGGACTCCTAGTATTTATTCCAATGGGAGGCTCAACATTAGAAATATGGACCAACAGACTACAAGGTCTAGCTATCCCTGAGGTTCATATAATGGACAGGGATAATCCACCTCCCCAGCAACCCAAATATCATGTAGCAGCCGCTGCCGTAAATGCTAGAGCTCCCCATGCTCAAGCTTTCACTACAAATTTTAAAGAGATGGAAAATTACCTTCACTGCGACGCGATTTCAGCCGAATTTGGAATCGTTATGCCTCAGATTCAGCCTTTTGATGATGTTCCAGAAATCGTAGCTGAGTTACTCCATACAGCAGCTGCTACTCCTACTCCTTGGGCGTTACTTGATGGTGAAAATCGAAGTAGAAAATGTAGTAAGGCAAAAAGACGTTTGAATCGTGCAGCTGTTGATTTAATGACTGCTCAATTGTTGACGGCAACCGACACTAATGATGAGGTGAGGACCTGGTTAAGAGCAATTGGACAACACCTTTTATAGTTTTTTAATTACGAGTGGAATTAGCCTGTCAACACCATGACCATAGGTTCAAGAAGATTTCCAAAGTTAATGAGATTGAAGTGACCGTAATTGATCTAAATTAATTTAACCTTTAGGTCTGTCATTTAATAATTTAAAACATTATGGCCTCAGAAATATTGCGATTACAAACTCAAATACACTAAAAATTTAATTATCAGCATGTCCAGCGAAAATATACAGGGACCAAAAAGAAGCCTAGCCCAATCAATTGGAGAAAGAGCTGAGGCCGCAATTTTTGCTCAAAGACCTGATCTTTGGTCCCTATCTCGTAAAGATGGAAGTGATTACGGGTATGACTTTGAGGCTCTAATTTTTGCAAACAAGCAAGATGGCGGGCAGTTCTACATCAATATTCAGCTGAAAGGCACTACACAAGTTAGTCACCTGTCAGCTAATAAAGATTTTATCTCGCACTCTTTCAATGTCCGAACACTTAAACTTTGGCATGGCAGCGGTGCCCCTACTGTAGTATTAATTGTTGATTTCACTGAGACTGACAAGATCTGGGAAGCCCCGATTTATTTTCATTTAGTTAACGAAGATCTTGAAAACATTTTACCGTCCATTCCAAACGATCAGGAAACCGTTACCCTCAAAATCCCCACTAAAATAAAACTTCATGAAGATCTCGACATAATCCCTTTAGTTCGGCCTTATTTAGATGATTTGAGGGATGCAAGAGCTGAGCTAAAACGCGTTCGAGAATTAAATTCGAACACCGTTACCGCAATGTATGGAACGGGTGGTACTAAAGAGCAGCTCATCTACATGATTGATGACGGTCCATCGGATATTAAAGGGCTGATTGAATCTTCTGCTCAAGCAGAGTTGTACCAATTCCAACTCAACAACTTAAGAAATGGTGACTATACCGCTGTCATCAAAGCTATTAGATCGCCATCAATTGGAGAAATTGAATCAGATCCAACAGATTCAGGAATCCGTGCATATTTACTTTCAAGAGCTTTAGAAGAAACCTCAGATCAAGAACAAGCCCATGTCCTCATGAGATTAGCATCTCGACTGTTAACTAATAACGATGAGGTACTCTCTGGCTTGTATCAAATCCAAATGGAAGCTTTAGACCTCAGTAAGCCGGGAGAAGAAAAACGCCTCGCACTGCTGGAAGAGTTGAAGCCACATACCGGCCCTTATGTGACAGCCATGAAAGCCAGACTGTTAGCAATGTCAGGTAGGTTTGATGAAGCTCGTAAGATTATTAAAGGATACCCACAGGAAAAAATCGCATTAACAATCCCCACAATTTCTATTATTGAACATGATTGGAACCGTGCAATTGATGAAATTGAAGAGCTTTCTTCTATTCAAATTATGCAACCAAAAGCCAAATTTTGGTTGGTCTTACTCAAGGCCAGAGCATATTTTGAGCGTGCTTTAAGAGACGTCCCTAGAAGAGAAGATGAGGAATTATTTGTACCAAGTGTTGGCTTACCAAAAATAGATAAGATTGCTTTGAAAGATGCCTATGATTGGAGTCTGAAGGCAATGAAAGAGGCGCAAAAACTAAACTGGCCTACCAATGTTGACTATGTTTTGGATATCTTTGCTATCAGCTCCATGATATTCGAAAAGATGGATTCCAGCCTTTCATTGCTAACAGATTTTGCATTAGCAAAACCACATCTCACGAAGACTAGGGAGATGGTTTCAAGATTGGCAATTCAATTCGGGCAGCCAAAGATTGCACTCAATTTGGCTGAAATTGCCAAAGACTTTCCTAAATTTGAAAACCAAGACCTACTCATCGCAACTGCCATCAATGCAGATGGCAACCCCATAGCCGCACTTGAACTTCTCAATGAGTCTTTATACGAAAACTCAGTGAAAAATGACTCATATTTTTCATCCTTGCTGGTCTTAGGTTTGGCAGCAGATATTTCATTTCAACCAAAAGTTGTTGAGAGAATTAGAAATGAGCTAAGTGCACACCCTTTAGGGCAAGATTGCCTTGCTTTGCTTGATTGCTCAATCAAGGTTAATCATGCTCAACTTAAAAAACTTGATGCATTAATTGAGTTAAAAGAATATTGGCTGAAGAACGGACGCCCATACAGAATGGGATTGCACCTTTTAGACAATACTTATCCTTTGGATAAAGCAGAAGCAGCATTGGCTGTCGAGGTAGCAGAAGCCTATCTAACAAAAGATAGCTTCCTCCCGGATCAAATACTTATATATGCGCATTCCTTGTTGACCATAGGCAACCATGTCAAAGCAGTAGAAGTCTTGGATGCTGCCAGCCAAAGTTACCCAGAGAATCATCAAATTAAATCATTGCTGGGTATCGCATTTGAAGTAAATGGCCAACCTGAAAGAGCATTCTCGACAATTCAGATGCTGTTACAGGATGGGACTGCAACAAGCAATGCCAGACAATATTTCTGCAACATAGCAATACGCATGGGTTATTTTGAAACCGCTGTAACCCAAATGCGGTCCGCGTTAGCAACTTCGAAATCTAAAGACGCCCAAATCTCAATAATTGAAACGCTAATCAAACTACTGTTTGCAATGGGTAACCATCTAGACGAAGCGGAAAGTCTTATCTGGAAATACGGGTCGTTGGTTGATCAAAATGATGAGGAATATGAAGGTCAATTTCTTCAGTTTTACTTAATGATTACATCATTCAGTGCTGTCCAAATAGATGAGACCAAAGCTGAAGCGTTAAGAATTCGGATGGATGCGTATAGTGCAAAGTTTCCAAAATCAAAGGTAATTTGGAGAGCCAATATACCTGCAGATGGCTCAGGTCAGGAAATTCTAGATGCACTCAATAAAGCGATTGGGGAAACACCCGAAAGCCTGGCAATGGGCACTGCATTAGAGAGGAAAATGGATAGAGGAGAAGTGGCAATTCCATTTACCTGGCGTCCAAGAAGATACCTGAGAAATGTTTCTGATATCTTCACACTTTGGAATTTAAATAAGTACGTCAGTGAAGAGCGTCAGGGCTATCATCTGGCTCTTTATTTGCAAGAATACCTTCCAAAAATCCCTAAATTGACGGCCGATACTGAAATTGTAGTTAGTCTGATTTCATTGATATTAATGAACGAACTAGGTCTTCTGGATTTATTTCTTAAGACATTTACCAAAGTGGTTATTGCTCGAAGTGTCTTGATGAAACTGCAAGCCTCCCGTAGCTTGCATTCATCAATAATTGAAAACCAAATAGCCACTCAGATTCTTGAGAAACTTCAGAATCATTTTGAGAAGATCATTCACCCTCCTTTAGAGCAGAGTAATGAGAGTGCACATTTCATTCCTTGGCATATAGAGGAAAAATGTGCGCTTTTACAAACTGGAAGATTCTACATGTGCGATGACATCATTGAGAGTGCTCATGTTTGTCCAGTAGATAATCAGTCCTTATTTACCAATCGAATTACGACTTTAGATTTCCTACACTGGGCCGATCAGCATCTCCAGCTTTTATCTCCACAGGAAGTTGCTACCTACATAGGCAAAATGTGCGATTTACATTTAGGTAGGGTGATTATCCAACCCCGATATTTATTCGCATCGATACCAAAAGATCTACAAGAAGCTTCAACGGAAAGTGAAGAGAAGAAAGCTTTCATTGAAGCTGAAACTTTAAATTCAATGCTGACTGGGGTTTGGTCATTCAGTAAAACATATGATGAAATTTCCGATCATTTCATTGCGAATATGACTTATCTCATAGTGCATGGTAATGCTGCTCAATCTGTACTTACCAGTTTATGGACTCGCTGGGTAGAGGCTGTGCGTTTCAAAGATGAAGTTACTTTAGGAACGAAAGAAAGCATTGGACTGGTTTTTGTCCTCATTTTAATCAACCTACCTGATGACAAAACATGCATTAACAAACTGTGGAACGCTTTATGGGTTGTACTCAGGAGATGTTGTGCTCAAGAGTTAACTAAACCAGAGGATTTGGAAGGGGTCGAATTAGTGGCAAAAGCCTTAGGTAAAGTGAGAGCAAGTTATTTTAAAGCCGAGGATTTGGATGTAGGAATATTATTTATAAGAGCGCAACTAGCATTTGAACCAGATACCCAGCTTTATAAGTTATTTAGCGATGAATATGTTAAGTCAGCCGCGCAGACTGCAATGAAAGCCTTGGAATTTTCAAGTAAAAACAAAAGATAACTATAACCTCGTAGTTTCGACTGATGCTGAGCAGATTATCTGCGAAGTTTGGAAGGAAAGATGCTGTATTGGGAGCTAGTCTAGAAATGAAAAAACCAGCTTTCGCTGGCCTTTCCCCCCAAGGTCAGAGTGGTCAAGCCACAATATACTATGGGTCAGTTGTTGATCGCATAATATTGGCTTTGATCCCCTCAGTCAAGTGAGCATGAATTGAACATGATAATCGTCTAGAAAAGCCTATGAAGTCTAATTACAGCTTAAAAGTGTCTGGTGAATCAGTGGCGATTCAATTTCAATAAAATCATATAGTTAATAGGTGTCGTAATCGCAAATTCACAACGAGAAGGTGTTTTCTGACAATTCGAGATTCAGCTTAATAAATCGTTTATCTTTTTGGAGCGCATGATTAAGCAACTAGCATAAAGCTTAACTAGATTTATGCGGATATCCAAAGCTAATTTTAAAGAGATGCCCCATTCCGGCTCTTAGTGATCAACAGTAGAGACGGTAACACCAGCACATTGGCCATCACTGCAAACGACAAACCACTGACAACAACCAAAGCCAACGGGTACTCAATTTCATATCCTGAAATTGGACCTTTAAATATAATCGGCATTAAAGCCATCGTTGTTGCTAAACTTGTCATGGCGATTGCTCTAGCGCGGCCTGATATAGCAGAAATTAGAATATCCTTTGTTATCGGTGAGTTCTGAGACTGTTGCTGAACATTTGAAATAATCAAAATACCGTTTCTAGCTGCAATCCCAATCACGGCAATGAGTCCTATCATGGCACCCAGAGAAGTTACTCCGCCAGAAAACCATATTCCCAGAACACCGCCTGCAATTGCAACCGGAAGCATTGCAAATAGCATCAATGTCAATCGCACTGATTGAAGCGATATTTTAATCAATATAAACACCACCATTAGCGCCAAGAATGTATATGCTATTAGCGTGTGAGTGGCAGACCTCTGCTCAGTGAATTCGCCCATAAATTTAATGTAGTAGCCTGCGGGCAACTGGATGTGTGAGACCTTGTTTTCAATCAATCTTGCAACGCTACCGATGTCTTTTCCTGCAACATTGGCAGAGATGTCAATTTTCCGTGAAGCGGACTCTCTTTTTACCTCGTTTGGTGTCGGTTGCACATACACATCTGCCACATCTGAGAGCTGCACCATGGCACCTGTTGGGCTAACTACTTGCAACTTTCTTAGAGACATCAAGTTATCACGTACTGGATGATTGCTGATAAGACGCACATTAAAGCGCGACTGATCCATCAGTATTTCGCCCTGCACTTTGCCTTGCGTCATCAAAGCCAGTGCCTGCTTAATTTCAGCCTCATTGATCCCATATTGCGCAGCCTTGGCATGTTTGATACGCACATGAATTTGTGGCACCAGTCCCTGTGCCTCTACCTTGAGGTCTTTCACTCCATCTAAATCAGCCATTGCTTGACGTATTTCTTCGGCTTTGTTTCTTAGCGTTTCCAGATCATCGCCAAACAATCTGATCACAATGCTGGCACTATTACCAGACATGACCTCCTTGGTGCGCTCTTTCAGATAGGTTTGTACATCCGTAAAAATTCCGGTGTATCCAGAGATTGTTTGATTGATTTTTTGTACCGTTTCTTCATAAGGGACATTTGGCGCAATGCTAACCCAGAGTTCACCAAAATTCGGACCAACCACTTCATCGGCGACTTCTGCACGACCGATATGCGCCCCTAGGTTTCTGACGCCATCAATTTGCATCAATTCCTCACTGGCGCGAACAGTCATTTTTTTCATCTGTTCAACAGATGTGGTTGGGCGCGAAACAAAGTGCATTAAAAAATCGCGCTCTTTAAACGCTGGAATAAATTCCGACCCCAGAAATGGCACACTACACATGATCAAACATAATAAAACCATTGCACCAAAGACGATTTTTTTGGGTTGTTCCAGTATGTGAGATAACCATTTGTTTAATAAGTCAGACTTTGGTGAAGCTGCATAAGAAATATGGCGCCCATTCTTAAACAAGCAATAGGCAAGCGCAGGGGTTAATATCAGGGCGACCAACAGTGAGGCTGAGATCGCAAACAAGTAGCCATAGGCCAGTGGTTTAAAGAATGCTCCAGCAATGCCTTCCAGGAAAAATACCGGGATGAACACTGACATGACAATCAGCGTGGCATAGATCACTGCGCCTCTGACTTCATAAGAAGCTTGAACTATCACCTTTAGTAGTGATTTTGGGTGCTGGCTGCTCTGATTCGTTTCTACTGCACGCAGTATATTCTCCAGATCAATAATTGAGTCATCAACGACTTCGCCCAATGCAATCACCAGCCCTGCCAACACCATGGTATTGATCGAGATACCTAGCCAGGTAAGCATCAGGATAGCGGTCACCAGCGATACAGGAATGGCAACAAGACTAATCAGTGCAGGCCCAGGTCTGCGTAAAAACCAGAATAAAAGGATTGCAACCAACGCAATGCCAACCATCATGGCCTGTTTCAAGTGATCGATGGCCTGCTCAATAAAGGAGGCGGGTCTAAATATGGAGGCATCCAAAGTCATCTCTTTTAAACCGGGTTTTAATTCTTTAAGTGCTCGATCAATCTCTGCAGTCACTTTCAGCGTGTTGGCATCCGGTTGTTTTTCAACAATCAACAATAAGCCGTCTCCGCGATTTATCACTGCATCACCAATAGGCATCGCATGATGCCACTCAACCTCAGCAACTTGTCCAAGCGTAATGGGGATGCCATGATTGATGCCCACGATCATGTCTTTGAATGCTTCTTGTGAGGTTGTGGGCCGGTCATAAGTGACTGCCAGTCTTTGCTGATCTGTATCCAGATAACCGGATCCTTCTGAATTGATTGCAGACGTAATCTGTTGACTGACCTGGGAAACTGAGAGTTGATACTCTGCAAGTTTGACTGGATCAAATTGAATATGCAGTTCAGGCTCGCGCAATCCCCAGATCGCCACATTGGCCACACCTGGAACAGACATCAAGCGAGGCCGTATTGTCCACAATGCTTGAGTGCTGAGTTCTTGGACGGATAAACGATCTGAAGTTAAGCCAATTTTTAATACCCTGGAAAGGGAAGATAACGGGGGTAGCATCACTGGTGTTTTGGCGGTTGCGGGCAAGCGTTGGCTGACTAACAATAGTCGCTCTTGTACTGCCTGTCTGGCCTGATCAATCCGTGTATTGGTATCAAACAGCATCACCACAGAAGAGAGACCAAGCACTGATTTTGAACGCAATGTTTTCAGATGCGGGATCCCATTCATGGCATGCTCAACAGGAATGGAAATCAGTTGCTCTGTTTCCAGGCTAGATAGCCCTGGTGCTTCTGTTTGAATCTCCACTTTGACTGGGGAAAACTCCGGGAAGACATCCATAGGCGTTTCTGGAATCCACCGCAAACCAGCCAGAATAAGCACGATTGCCAGGGCAATGACAAGATGGCGTAATTGAATTGCACGCATCGTCAGTTTTTTTAACATATTCCATCCACCCCTAGTGCGTATAGCCGGTTTCCAGCGCAAATAATTCTTGCGCGCCGTGAGACACCACAAATCTTCCTTGAAGATGTGGTTTATTCACCACACAGGTGTGTGAAGTGTTGTCAGAGACAAAGACACGTTCACGGCGAAAATGCGTTTTATCCTCCTTGAGGTAAATCCACTCACCGCCATACATATCGAGCACAATCGCCGAACAGGGTAAGCCTAATACCATCTGTGTTGGTTCTCGCTCAAGAATGTTGACACTGATTTTTTGCATGGCGGCGAGCTCTCCCATCTGGGAGGCTGCATATATGACCTTGCGCAGCCCTGTTTGCAGATCGGCTTCTGGGGGCAGCAGGATTTTCTTTAATGGGATCTCTTTATCGCTGATGTCACGGTCTGCAATCCAGGCATCATTTAATTGCAGATTTTTAATCTGCGCTTGTGGAACGAAAACGGTAACCAGCAATTGATTGGTACTCCCAATGTCCATTAATTGACTGCCTGCACCCAGGAGTTGGCCAGAAGTAAAATTAAGATGAGTAATGACACCTTCTTTGGCTGCCTTGATCTCATATACGCCGCTCGCTCCATCTGCCACAGCTTGTTTAAGCAGCGACTGTTTCTGCTTGATGGTATTGAAGTTGGTTTCCGCAATCGCTAAATTAGCCTGCGCATCATCGACATTCTTTTGACTGCCTACGTGTTGCAACAATAACTGTCTGGCTCTGTTAAAAACCAAACGATTGGCTTCAACTTGTTCATGCGAAGATTTGAGCTGCCCTTCCGTATCTGAAAGATTGGTGAGCAAACTGAGTCGCGTTTCCGGGGTCACCACAGGTTTGATTTTGAATAAGGTCTGACCTGCTTTGACCTGATCTCCCAAATGCAATTTAGCATTCAACTCGACATACCCACTAAAGGGCGTGATGTAGTGAGTGAGTGCTTGAGGTGCATATCCGATTTGTGCTGGATATAACTTTGAAGAAAGCGCTTTTGCTAAGCGTATTTCTTGGACGTCCAATCCCAGTTTCTTGATGGCGTTGCTTGATAACGCGACCTGATTGAACTGATTTTCGTTGACACTGATGGTTTCGGATATACCAAATACAGGGCACAGCATTAATATGCCTATGAGGCATGTGCTGACGTGATGTGACTTAATGGCTATCATGTGGTGATTGATCGACATGATGATTCTTTCAATGATGATTAGTCGTGAGATTTTGGGGAATACTGGTACTGCGCATGAGGTCCGACCAGCTCAGGATCATGTCGGCTTTAAGTTGGGTCTCACGCAGTCTAAGATTTAGGTATTTTCTGCTGCTCTCCAGCACACCTAAATAGGCAATCTCACCATTCTGATAGGCAGTCTCAGCGTCATGGATGACTTTTACTGAATTAGGAAGTAACGCTGCCTGCAACTGCTGCCACTCTTGGCAATCGCGCTGGTACTTGAGGTGGCTGACCTGAATATCCAATGAGGCCTTCAGTTTGGTCGCTTCAGCCTCGTGCAAGGCTTTTACTAGCTCCGCATCGACGCGTTCGACCTGTGCCTGATTTTGATTGAAAATGGGCAAATTGAATCTGATGGCTGGCGCCAGCACGTGACCATTGGTCTGGCCACTGGTCGCATCAGCAATGGCTGCAGGCGCTAACCAGTTTAATCCATTCAAACGGCGCTTCTCTCTCACCGCCTCAATCGCGGCATCAGCAGCCAACACATCCGCTCTGCTTGCGATGGAGGCACTTTTCAATTGGCTAATATCTTCGGCAGAGCAGGAAGGCAAGAGTGCGTCGCTGAGTGATAATTGACGTTTGTCATCTACATGATTAAGCATATGCATGAGCTGTGTATGTGCGATGCCTGCTTCAATTTTTGCAGATTGCAAGTCCCGCTCGACGAGTAACAATTCATTTTCTGCAATCAGCGAGTCCTGAGCGCTGCTATCACCTAGGTGCTCACGTGTTTTAGCTAATCTGGTGATCGTCTTATTCACGCGTAACGCCTCTTCCAGTCGGTTGACTTTTTCCTGGCTGACAACGGCTTGTGCGTATGCAGCGCGTGTGTCGCGAACGAGGGCAAATCCCGTTTGCATCAACTGAAGTTGCGTCTGTTGTGATTGCGCTTGCATTTGTTTGAGCCTTAATGGCCTGAGCAATAGCGCCTCCAGTGGGAACTCAATGGCATACCGATAAGGTTTGTTGACGACGCCAAATGCATAAAACACGGAAGGATTGCTGATTTGATTGGCGAGTTGCAAGTCTGCCTGAGCTATATCTAATTCAGTTAATTGCGCCTGAAAGGCAGGATTTTGATGCAACGCCAGCATCACCGCCGCATGCTCAGAAAGAAAGTCATCTGTTTCATTACGTTGCTGAGTTTGCCTGGCACGCAATGATTGGTCTTGTTCAACGATATTGGCGACAAGCGCTTGGGGTTTGATAGACTGAGGACTTCGACAGGCCGCCAGCCCGGTCAGCATCAGCAACAACGCACACTTGAGAAAGCTGATTCGATTCATAACACAGGGAAAATGGATAATGTGAGGCTGCATATTGCAGTGGTTTTCTTAAGGCAACCTTAAGATTCAATGTTTAATCTGCTCGCACATGTCATGGAGAGAGGCAAAGTGAAAATTCTGCTAGTAGAAGACGATGAGATGATAGGCGAAGGACTGCAACAGGCCATGCGTACACACGCCGTGTACTGGGTGAAAAATGCGATGCAGGCGGAACAAGCCATTATGCAGGAGATGTTCGATGCTATTTTGCTAGATATTGGATTGCCCAAAAAAAACGGAATTGAATGGCTCACTGAGTTCAGAAAAGCCGGCAATCAAACGCCAGTGATCGTAATTACAGCCAGGGATGCCATCGAACAGCGCATTGAAGGATTGGATGCAGGCGCAGATGACTATGTGCTGAAGCCATTTGCCATCGAAGAACTGGAAGCCAGATTGAGGGCGATTTTCAGGCGCAAAGAGGAACGTCTCACCAATCAGCTGGAAGTCAATGGCGTCATATTGAATACAGCCAGTTATGTATTATCTGCGGATACAGTCAGTCAACGGCTATCCGCTAAAGCATTTGCGATTATGTATCACCTGATGTCGCAGCCAGGTATGATTTTTTCTAAATCACAATTGGAAGAGAAGCTCTATGGCTGGGGTGAAGAAATCGACAGTAATGCGGTTGAAGTGCATGTGCATCATATCCGCAAGAAATTTGGCCCTGACATCATTCAGACCATTCGAGGCATAGGTTATGCCTTTCCTGACAAAAAGGAAAAGTAAATGCGTTCTATTAAGTTTGAACTGACTATTTATCTTTCTTTGGGCATCGTCTTCATTATTGGGCTGCTTTCTTTTTTATCCTATCACTCCGCAGAAGACGAGTTAGGCGAGCTATATGACGCGAATATGGAGCATTTAGCATCGGCTATGATTGAGAATTTTGCTGGAAATGCGGCACCCGAGCAGAACTTCATTTCTGGACTCAGAAAATCCAAGCTGCATGGAGAGCAAGATTATCTTATCCAGATTAAACAAAATAACCAGATTATTTACCAGTCGCATCGAGGCGTCTTTGCAGCCAAAACCGACAAATCTGGTCTATTCACACAATGGTTAGATCACAAACGCTGGCGCATTTTTATTTTAAGCCAAGAGGGTCTGACTTGCGTAGTAGCTCAGGACTATAAATTACGCCAACGAACCATTCGAGATGTAGCCATCAAGCTGATTATTCCCCAATTGCTGGTGGTGCCCTTTTTAATTATTTTGACGTTGTTAATCATTCAAAAAACATTTAAGCCGCTGACTGTGATGTCAGAAGAAATGGCCAAAAGAAATGTGGATGAGCTGAATCTATTTCATGAAAATAATCAGCCAAAGGAGTTGATTCCAATCATTCGATCTTTAAATGTTTGGATGAAAAATGCGAATGCATTTATTACGCTCAGAAAAAGATTTATCAGCGATGCAGCCCATGAACTCAGAACACCAGTCACCGCTTTGAGGCTACAGCTCTCGTCACTAAGCCATGCCAATCAAAAAGAACTGCAAGATCGACTACCGCGTGTTTTTGACAGTCTCACTCGAATGGAACGTTTAGTAGAGCAATTGTTGATCTTATCAAAGGTCGAACCTGATGGACGACCAGGATCAGTTAGCAAAGTAGACTTGAATGCGCTTATCGTCAGGGTATTAAATGATCTTCGGTCTATATACATAGCAAAAAGACTGGATGTTGGCATGACCTACTCTGAAGATATCCATATTTTTGGAGTAGCTGATGAAATTGAGATTCTATTCAATAACCTTTTAGTGAACGCAATCAACTATTCCCCCGAGGATGGATTGATAAATATTCAAATAAGATCACAGCATCATGCGATTGAAATAGAAATTGAAGACTCAGGACCAGGTATTCATCCAGAGGATATTCACAAAGTGTTTGAGCGATTCTATCGCGCTCAGAGTAACAAACCATCAGGGTCTGGGCTAGGTCTTTCAATCGCTCAGGAGATCGCTCAGAAGCATCATGCTGAAATCATATTAATCAATAAACAACCTAAATCGACAGGGCTGATTGTTAAAGTGATTTTTAATACAAGCCTCGAGTCTACTTGACCTCTAATTTCAATCTATGCGGCCTTTATTTTTTTGACTTGCTGAGTTGAGACTTGAAAGGTAGGCTGTAATCCGGCTTTGTTTGCTAATGTGGGGGGCGAGTTTGCTAGGGTTAAATCTCAAGTTAGTTTGCAAAAAATTTGCCAAATCTCAACTTATTTTGCAAATGGCTTGGAATAGAGCTTTGCAAGACTATTTTTAAGTTGTTGATTTATATTAATCTTGGATCTGGAGTTAAATTGCAGACGACAGATGTATTTGGCTGCTGCTCATTAGAACTGGAACGACTGCTCAACACGCTGGAATGACTGCTCAAAATCAATGGAATACACAATTGTAGTGCTGCGCCAAATACCGAAAAGAAAATGATTTGCTACACATGAACTGAGACTGATGTGGCTTGATTTACGAACATGGAAAAAAATATTTTCAATGTATGTTCGCAAATGCATTCTGAGCAGTCACAGCTTCTAGCATCTAATGGGGAAGTATCTGAGATGAGCTTAAACCGGACGGAAGTAGAGGCAGTGCTGACGAAATTATCGCCAGCTGATTTCAAACGAATCAGATATATGTCGGAAATCTATGCACATGGATTGGCATCCATGTCATCTGATGATTTGATACAGGAAACATATATCAAATTTCTATCTGAGGATCGGGTTTTTCCTGCAAACACTCGACCTGTTACAGTTGTTATAGACTAAACAGATTTATGTTTTGAGAATAGCGATGATAGGAATTATTGTTAATTAAAATAGCAATAATGGCAATTTAAAGCTTTTTAATTTACATTTAATTCATTTATGTATAGATCAATCTATGAATATTGTAATTATTTCAATGGCTTGAGTTTATTGCACGTAATTTATGGTGAATATAACCATTTTGATCGACACAATAATAAATATTGTTGATTAAAATTAGATAAGGCCCTGTTTTTACAGGGCCTTTTTTATTCTTTGAAGCACCAAAATAAAGCGACTAATACAATTGATCACGCCCGATCAATCATGCTATTACTCACTTTTCTCAAGGTGATGACTAGTTCAAAATTTATAAAAATAATCTTCTCGCATTTAACTGTGTACTTTCCCAACCCAGGTGCCGGTAATATCCTATCGCGGGTTCATTTTCAATATCGACCAACAGCTGAGCCCGAGTAGCTCCTTTTTCTTTTGCCCAATCTAATGCTGACTGCAGTAGTTTTTTACCAATTCCTTGCTGTCTAAATTCTGCATGGACGATCATGTCCTCTACCCAAGCAGAGAATGCTCCTTGTGCAGTGGAAATCACTAGTTGCGCGCTAACCATCCCAATCAGTTTCCCGTCTTCTGTAAATGCCGCCTTGATTACCCCATGTTCTGGTTGTGATATCAGCATACTTAAACCAGCTTTTTGTTTCTCCATGTCAGGTTTGAAATCGGCTTCTATGCTGAATAGTGCATGTAGAAGGTTGGCTAATTGAGCGGCATCTTTTTCTTGTGCATCTCGAATACTTATGACTGCGGCCATTCGCTGCCTCCTGCATGATCAGCTGGGTCGTGATGAATAATGGCCAGGAAACGGATGGGGACCTCTATGAGCCTGGCTGGCTGATGCGGCTGGTCTCCTCTAAAGGTCAGTGAGTCGCCTGGCTCAAGTAAGAAAGTCTCCAAGCCTACCTTGTACTCTAATACCCCCTCAAGCATATGAATAAATTCGGTCCCGCCATGTTCAAAAGGGGGAAATTCTTCTGCCTGATCTTCCAGCGTGATCAAAAAAGGCTCAAAAGTCTTTTGAGGTCCTTGGTCATAGGCTAATAAATGGTATGTGTGGCCGAGCTTTGTGCCGCGGCGTACCACTTCCATACCATGCCCTTTTTTAACGAATTGTGCATTTCCTGAGGGAGCGTTGTAGTCGCGGAACAGCCTTGAAAGCGTTACGCCAAGTGCGTTAGCTACTTGCTCCAATGTTTCAAGACTGGTCGATACATGACCATTCTCAATTTTACTGAACATTCCAACACTAATATTTGCTCTCTCAGCGACATCGGCAATGGTCAGGCCATGTTGTTTTCTGACCTCTTTGATGACATTCCCCAAGTGTTTACCCAAAGGTTTGGATTCTGTTTCAGTCATAGGGACAACATTTTTTTTCAAATCAGAGGTCATTGGCGGCTAAAACTCCCATATCCATACTTCTCGTTCAATTATCACAGGTTCAGTCAATCAAGTTTCTGCTGGAAAATTAATTGACTAACTCTTTCCTAGTCATTAACCCACCCTCAACCACTTTTTTAAGCATATCCCCATGCTCTAAATCTGTTCATTAGTCCAAATTATGCACCAAATCATTGCAAAATAGGTAAATTTATTCCTGTGAGGAAAAAAATATTCATAAAGCCGTTGACAGCGGTTTTTGCAATGCGTATAAATGGAATTGTTGTTTCCTGCTGGGAATAAAATTTTCATGTCGAGATTGATGTTGGATCGTTGCGGAGCGTTAAATGCCTCTAAGATTGCTTAAATATGCGTTGAGTAAAGAGTACAAAGAGACTCGGTTTTTTAGGGAGAACGTGACCCCTAAGAAAAGTTACGACGCAGTCATTATTGGTGGAGGCGGACACGGTTTGGCTGCAGCCTACTATTTGGCGAAAGATCATGGCATCACTAACGTTGCCGTGCTTGAAAAGGGTTATTTGGGTGGCGGCAACACCGGCCGCAATACCACCATAGTCAGGTCTAATTACCTGACCCCAGAGGGCGTGAACTTCTACGATGCCAGCGTCAAAATATATGAAGGTTTGTCCGAAGAGTTAGATATCAATCTATTTTATTCAACACGCGGCCATTTCACATTGGCGCATACAGAATCAGCGATGCGGACAATGCGTTGGCGCGCTGAGGTCAATAAACATGTGGGCGTGGATAGTTATGTTGTTGGTCCGGATGAGATCTCAAAAGCCTGTCCTCAGCTAGACATCAGCTGCAGTGGCCATGCGCCCATTTTAGGGGCTTTGTATCATGGACCAGGGTCTGTGGCTCGGCATGACGCTGTCGCCTGGGGTTATGCCCGCGGCGCCGATAGATTAGGTGTCGATATCTTCCAGAGTACAGAGGTGACTGGCATCGATATCAAGGGCGGTAAAGTTCAAGGAGTACAAACGAGCCGAGGGTATATCTCTACGCCCCGAGTGCTTTCAGCGGTGGCAGGGTTCACTCCCCGCATCTGCAAAATGGCTGGCATTGATACTCCGATTGTCATTCATCCTTTGCAAGCCTGTGTGACTGAGCCAATGAAGCCCTGGCTGGATTCAATCCTGGTTTCCGGTAGTTTGCATGTCTATGTCAGTCAATCTTCCCGGGGCGAATTGGTCATGGGCTCTTCGTTGGATCCCTATGAGGTTCATTCGACCAGGTCTTCTTTAGACTTTGTGGAGGGACTGACGTCTCACATGTTAGACATGTTCCCATTCCTCTCCAATGTGAAGATCGTCAGGCAGTGGGGCGGGATGGCAGACATGACCCCTGACTTCTCTCCCATTATGGGCAAGACACCGGTGGAAGGCTTTTATCTCGATGCAGGCTGGGGAACATGGGGATTCAAGGCCACACCGATCAGTGGGAAAACGATGGCTGCCACGATTGCTAACGATATGGCGCCAGATCTCATCAAGCCTTTCAGGCTTTCAAGATTTGAAGAGTACGAATTGACTGGCGAAAAAGGTGCGGCTTCGGTCGGTCACTAAGCATCAGGAAGATTGCAAATGAAATTACTTACTTGCCCGATTAATGGCGTGAGACCGCTAAGCGAATTTGTCTTTGGTGGTGAACTACGTGATATGCCCCCGGCTGAATGCAGCGACAAAGAATGGGCCGATTATGTTTATAACCGCAATGGTGCACCAGGGTTAAAAAAAGAATGGTGGTATCACTCTCCTAGCGGAACTTGGTTTGTGGCAGAAAGAGACACCTTAACCGACAACGTAGCACGTACTTATTTATACGAACAGGAAGGTGCGCAATGAGCATGCGGTTGCAAAATACTTCCGGTGAGTGGATCAATCGGAACAACAAAATTAAATTCTCATTTGAAGGTAAAGAATATGAGGGTTTTGAAGGGGATACGATTAGCAGCGCCTTGTGGGCTGCTGGCGAAAAAGTATTAGGCCGTAGTTTTAAATACCATAGGCCCAGAGGCATTTTTACCCTGGCAAATCATGACGTCAACATCATGGTGACGGATGGTGTCGATACCAATATCCGAGCAGATGTTGTCCAGATTAAAGCCGGGATGAAACTGCAAGTAGTGAATGTTGATGGCGGGGTGATGGCGGATAAGAAGCGTTTTCTTGATTCGATATCGGCGCTCTTACCCGTTGGCTTTTATTACAAAGCATTTCATACCCCACGTAGTTTGTTTCCCTTTTGGGAGCGCATCATTCGCAACGCAGCTGGTTTAGGCGTGGTGAACTTTAACTATCCGCGGCTCTTAAAAAAGAAACAGCATTCGCATTACGATCTCCTTGTGATTGGCGCAGGCCCTTCAGGGTTGTCTGCTGCTTTGACTGCGGCCCGTAAAGGCTTAGAGGTTCTTCTGGTGGATGAAAATGCTAACCCCGGCGGAAGTTTGGCTTACGACAATGCAGGCAATTCAGAGCATCACGAACAGTTAGTCAAAATGTTGAGTGACGCACAAAGCCTGCGTAATTTAACAGTGAAAACTAACGCTTATGCAGCCGGATATTATTCTGATCATCTCATCCCGGTCGTAGACGAATCTGGAATCACAAAAGTACGTGCTAAAGCAGTGATTGT
The DNA here is from genome assembly GCF_001183865.1 of Methylophilus sp. TWE2. NCBI lineage: Bacteria > Pseudomonadati > Pseudomonadota > Betaproteobacteria > Nitrosomonadales > Methylophilaceae > Methylophilus > Methylophilus sp. TWE2. The sequence goes on along the minus strand of NZ_CP012020.1, from coordinate 2,939,884 downwards.
TGCCAGTGGCGCCTTTGAGCAACCTCCTGTGTTCAGAAACAACGATCTACCGGGTGTCATGCTTGGTTCAGCCGCGCAACGTCTGATGGCACGATATGCCGTTAAGCCATTCTTGAAGGGGGTGGTCGTCACCGCTAATAGCCATGGTTACCGGGTGGCGCTTGATCTGATTGCAGCTGGTGTAGAGGTCGCGGCAATTGTTGATATGCGGGCGGGCGGAGAGACGGATGCCATTGCCAGTGTGGTCGCAAATAAAGGTATACCAATCCATAACGGTGCTTGCATCTATGAAGCTTTGCCGGTATCCGGCAAGTTAGGTGTTAAAGGCGCGATTGTGGCGGATTACGATGAAGCCTCTGCGCAGGCCGATATTCGGAAATCCATACAGATTGACTGTGACGGTATCGTCATGTGTGCAGGCTGGGCGCCTGCTGCTGCATTGCTCTATCAGGCTGGCACCGGCATGCGTTATGACGATCAAATACACCAATTCGTACCGTCAAGACTGACCAATGGCATTTTCGCTGCAGGTAAGGTCAACGGTGTTTTTGGCTTGAATCAACGCCTCCAGGATGGCGCCCGTGCTGCCTCTGATGCCCTGAAGTATTTGGGGTATGTTGGAAACGACACCACCGTAGAAAGTTTTTCTGGCTCATCGCCTAGCCATCCTTATCCGATTGTGATGCATCCCAAAGGTAAAAACTTTGTGGATTTCGACGAGGATATCAGCGTAAAAGATTTCATTCATGCGGCTCAGGAAGGCTTCGATAACATCGAATTAATGAAGCGTTTCACGACCGTTGGCATGGGGCCTAGTCAGGGCAAACATTCAAACATGAATGCGATTCGTATTCTGGCGCGCATCAGAAGTCTTCCAGTCAATAAAATTGGCACGACGACTGCACGGCCCTTCTTTCATCCAACACCAATAGGTCATTTGGCAGGCAGGGGGTTGCATCCTCATCGAGATACCCCGCTGCATCAGTGGCACGCAGAACACGGTGCAGTGTTCACAGATGTCGGCGCATGGAAACGTCCAGCCTACTACAAAGTGGATGGGCAAACCAAAGAGCAGTCTATCCAGAACGAAGCAAAAGCCGTCAGAAGTGCAGCGGGCATCATTGATGTCAGTACCTTGGGCAAGATAGAGATCCATGGCGCCAATGCCGCTGAATTTTTAGAACGTTTCTACACGGGTAATTTTAAAGATCAAAGGGTTGGGCGCTCCCGCTATGCCTTAATGCTGGACGAATCAGGGGTGATGGTAGATGACGGTGTCGCTTGCCGGATCGCAGAAAATTTCTTCTATGTGACCGCAAGTACCAGCAATGCAGCCGCGGTTTACCGTGAGATGCAGCGGTGGAATCAGATTTGGGGCCTGAACGTGACCTTCATCAATGTCACCGGCGCCTATGGCGCGGTGAACATTGCGGGGCCATCGGCCAAAAAGGTGCTGCAGAAGATCACCCTTTTGGACCTCTCTGAAGACCAGTTTTTATTAGGTGCTGTGGCTGATACGTCCATAGGAGAAATAAAGGCACGTGTGATTCGCGTTGGATTTGTCTCTAACCAGGCCTACGAGATCCATGTGCCTGCCTCATCTGTGCTTAAGGTGTGGAATTTGCTGCTAGACAGTGGAAGCCTTGATGAGCGTGTTAAACCATTTGGTACAGAGGCACAAAGATTGCTTCGATTGGAAATGGGCCACCCATTAGTGGGACATGATACCGACGGTCTAACAAACCCGTTTGAGCTTGGTGCTGACTGGGCCATCAATCTCAATAAACCTTTCTTTATCGGTAAACGCAGTTTGCAAATTATCCGCAAACGTCCTCTGCTAAAAAAACTAGTGGCTTTTTCGTTTAAGCCAGATTTCCAGGGTCCTGTTCCATGTGAATGTAATTTAGTGATCAGCAAGAGTGGCCAGATTGAGGGCAGGGTCACCAGTCTATCGTTGAGTCCTACGCTGCAAAGATTCATCGGGTTTGCATATGTATCCCCAGCGAATACAACGTTGGGTGATGTCTTGAATATAAGAACTGACAGCGGCCAGATGGTGGAAGCCTATGTTGTCCAGTCACTATTTGTTGAAGGGGATTAAATATGGAAATGGTATTTGATCGACTCTCCCCCGTCAGTTTTGCGCAGTCAGGGTTAACGATGAAGAAAGCAATCTTGAACGGGATGGAAATCGTTCTAAGTTATGAAAATACGGATATCGAGATGCAACGGATGAAGAAGCTCGGTATTTGTGATGTGAGCGCATTTTCCAGAGTAGGTATTAAAGGCGCAAAGGCCGTTGAGTGGCTCGAATCCCAAGGCTTTACCGTACCCCAAGCCCCCAATACCTGGAATCAAGATAATGCTGGCGGAATGGTGTTAAGACTGGGGCGGAGTGAGTTTTTATTAGAAGGTTTCCAGCAGGGGCAGATGGCAATCAATGCGAATGATGCACCAGAGCATCTTTATGAAGTGGCGCGTTATGACGCTTCATTCATTCTGAGTGGCGTGCATTTCCAAAGTGCATTTAGTGAAATTTGTGCACTGGACCTGAGTGAAAGTGTGTTTGCTGCTGACGCTGTGTTGATGACCAGTGTGGCTGGCGTGTCTGTGACTTTAATCCGCCAATTGCTGAATGGGGAGCCGGTCTACCGGTTATGGTGCGATGGTAGCTATGGTAACTACATGTGGAGCACGCTCACCGAAATCGCCGGGGAGTTTGGCGGCGGCGCGGTTGGCCTGGATGTTCACTTCAAACAGATGATAACTAGTTCTTGATCGTTTCGAATTTTAATTAATAAATTTTAGGTGAGGCACTCAATGAAGTCTTTGCAGGAAGCACAAAAGTTTTTGCAGGAAAACAAGGTCAAGTACGTCCTTGCTCAATTCGTCGATATTCATGGGGTAGCTAAGGTGAAGTCAGTGCCGGCTGAGCATCTCAACGATATCCTGACTAAAGGCGCAGGCTTTGCTGGGGGGGCAATTTGGGGGACAGGCATTGCACCCAATGGCCCTGATTACATGGCGGTTGGTGAGCTGAGCACCATCGGCTTGGTGCCTTGGCAACCTGGTTATGCGCGAGTGGTGTGCGATGGGCATGTTAACAATAAACCGCATGAATATGATGCACGCGTCGTTCTTAAGAAGCAGATTGCCCGGTTGAACGAACGTGGATGGACCTTCTACACAGGATTAGAGCCAGAGTTCTCATTACTGCGTCGTGACGAACAGGGTCAGATTCTGCCGTTTGATGAAACTGATACTTTGCAAAAACCCTGTTACGACTATAAAGGCATTACCAGACACTCTGAGTATCTGGGTAAGTTAACTGAGTCGCTGATTGCGGCAGGGATGGATGTTTATCAAATTGATCATGAGGATGCGAATGGTCAGTTTGAAATTAACTACACCTACTCCGAATGCCTCAAAAGTTCAGACGATTACATTTTATTCAAGATGGCTGCGAGTGAAATCGCCAATGAGATGGGCATGATCTGCTCGTTCATGCCTAAGCCATTTAGCAATCGGCCAGGCAATGGTATGCACATGCATATGTCCATAGGGGACGGAGAAAAAAGCCTGTTCCAAGACGACAATGATCCCTCTGGTCTGGGGCTGTCTAGCCTGGCTTACCATTTCCTGGGCGGGATTCTTGCGCATGCCCCGGCACTGACCGCGTTATGTAATCCGACCGTCAATTCGTACAAAAGACTGGTCGTAGGGCGCTCATTAACTGGGTCAACGTGGGCGCCAGCGTATATCAGTTACGGTAACAATAACCGTTCAACTTTGGTGCGTATTCCTTATGGCCGCTTAGAGCTGCGGCTTCCTGACGGCAGCTGTAATCCATATCTTGCAACCGCAGCCGTGATCGCAGCGGGCTTGGATGGCGTTGCCCGTCAGTTAAACCCAGGCAAGGGACATGATGAGAATCTCTACGATTACAGCCCCGAGCAACTTCAAGCGTTGAAGATAGGCATCCTTCCCCAGAATCTGGGGGAGGCATTGGATGCGCTTGAGAGTGATCCGGTCATCATGGAGGCGTTAGGGGCAAATCTGGCCCAAGAGTTTTTAAAGATCAAACGCATGGAGTGGATAGATTATCAACGGCATGTCTCCCAGTGGGAAATTGATAGGTATGTTGAGTTCTTTTAATTGTTTGATGTGAGTGACGCATTGGTCATCGAACATGAAGTATTGATAGGAGAAAATGATGTGTGGGATTGTAGGATTACTGGTTAAAAACCAGAGTATGCGCGCAAATATCGGCCAATTGATGATGCCGATGCTGATTGGGATGACAGAGCGAGGGCCGGACTCTGCTGGCATGGCTGTGTTTACCTCGCCTGTGGATGCAAATGCGTTGAAATATAGCCTGTATGCACCGACGGCAGATTTTAGCTGGAAGGCATTGGAGCAAGCGTTTAATTCAGAGCACTCAGACCAGGTCACGCTCGCGGTGAAGGGGAATCATGCAATTCTCACCTCCGCAGTTGACAGCACAAAAGTAAAAAACTGGATCAAGCAAGCCTATCCGCAGATCCATATCCTTTCTGTGGGGCAATCGATCGACGTTTACAAAGATACCGGCCTGCCTGCGGATGTGGCTGCGCGTTATGATTTGCCAGCGTTGAGTGGCACGCATTTGGTCGGCCATACACGGATGGCGACTGAATCTGCCATCACGCCAGCGCATGCGCATCCTTTTACAGCAGGTACAGACTGGTGCCTGGTGCACAATGGATCGCTTTCTAACCCCAACAGCCTCCGTCGCAAGCTGCAACATGAAGGGATCAATTTTGAAACCGACAATGATACTGAAGCAGCCTGTCGCTTCCTTGAGTGGCGTATGCGTGAAGGTGACGATTTGAAAACCGCCCTGGAACATGGTTTCGACGAGCTGGATGGGTTCTATACATTGCTGATGGGTACCAAAGATCAATTGGCCTTGGTGAGGGATCCATTTGCGTGTAAGCCTGCCGTGGTCGCGGAGCATGATGATTATGTCGCGATCGCTTCAGAGTTTCGCTCTTTAGCCCACCTTCCTGATGTGAAGAATGCTCACGTTTTTGAACCTTCACCAAAGGAGATGTACGTATGGAAAGTCTAAAATTTGACTTGGAAAATACCGAGTTGCGAACCGTGAATCAATATCTGCATCGTCCTGCAGCAGAGTTGAGTGGTAAAAGCGTGGTCATTAGCAACCCCAATGGGGCTCACAACATCGCAGTCGGCCTGAATGCTGAGGTGAATGTCACAATCGATGGTCACGCCGGATATTACGCCGCAGGCATGAACCAGCTGGCGACAGTCACTGTGACCGGCAGTGCATCTACTGGTGTGGCGGAGAATATGATGTCCGGCGTGGTACATGTGAAAGGCTTCGCTTCTAATGCTGCTGGCGCAACGGCGCAAGGTGGTTTGTTAATCATTGACGGTGACGCCGGGCTTCGCTGCGGCATCTCGCTCAAAGGGGCTGATATTGTGGTTGGCGGTTCTGTGGGCAGCTTTTCCGCATTCATGGCACAAGCTGGCAATCTGGTGGTGCTTGGAGACGCAGGTGAGGCATTAGGCGACTCATTATACGAAGCTCGACTCTTTGTGCGCGGTAACGTCAAGAGCTTGGGTGCCGATTGTGAAGAGAAGGAGATGGATCAGGAGTCACGCAATATTTTAGTGGATCTTCTGGCCAAATCAGGGCACTCAGAGGTGGATCCGGATAGTTTCAAATTATTTGGCTCTGCACGCACTCTCTATAACTTCCATGTTGATAACGCAGGGGCATATTAATCATGAGCGACACCTCTAAAAAAACTCCGCAAACAGAACCGCGTTTTTCTGCGACGTTTGATCCGGGAACGATGTCAGAAATTCGCCGTGCAGCAGCCACCGGCATTTATGATATTCGTGGCGCGGGAGCTAAACGAAAATTGCCACATTTCGATGACCTATTATTCTTGGGAGCTTCTGTCAGTAGATACCCACTGGAAGGCTATCGTGAGAAATGTGGCACAGATGTGGTCCTCGGAACACGCTATGCCAAAAAACCTATCCATCTCAAGACCCCAGTAACGATTGCGGGCATGAGCTTTGGTGCGCTGTCTGGGCCAGCAAAAGAGGCTCTGGGCCGTGGGGCAAGCGCAGTCGGTACCAGTACAACCACTGGGGATGGCGGTATGACGCCTGAGGAGCGTGGTCAGTCTTCGATTCTGGTCTATCAATACTTGCCTTCCCGGTATGGCATGAATCCAGATGATCTGCGGAAAGCGGATGCCATTGAAGTGGTGATTGGCCAAGGCGCGAAGCCTGGTGGCGGGGGGATGTTGCTGGGCCAGAAAATTAGTGACCGTGTCGCGAAAATGCGTTGCTTGCCTAAAGGCGTCGATCAACGTTCTGCATGTCGCCATCCAGACTGGACTGGTCCAGATGACTTGGAAATTAAGATTGCTGAACTGCGTGAGATCACAGATTGGGAAAAACCAATTTATGTGAAGGTCGGTGCTACGCGTCCATATTTTGATGTCACACTCGCGGTTAAAGCGGGCGCCGATGTTGTGGTACTCGATGGTATGCAAGGGGGGACCGCTGCCACCCAGGAGGTGTTCATTGAACATGTGGGCATCCCGATTCTAGCGGCCATTCGACCAGCTGTTCAGGCACTGCAAGATATGGGTATGCACCGTAAAGTTCAGCTGATTGTTTCGGGGGGTATCAGAAATGGTGCTGATGTCGCTAAAGCCTTGGCGTTGGGCGCAGATGCTGTTGCTATCGGCACTGCTGCATTAATTGCGTTGGGCGATAACGATCCACATCTGGAAGAGGAATACCAAAAACTTGGGACCACCGCTGGCGCTTATGATGATTGGCATGAAGGTAAGGACCCCGCAGGGATTACAACTCAAGATCCAGAGTTGATGAAGCGATTAGATCCGGTGAAAGCTGGTCGTCGTCTTGCAAACTATCTCTCTGTGCTGACCATGGAAGCTCAGGTGATTGCGAGAGCCTGCGGTAAATCTCACTTGCATAATTTGGAGCCTGAGGATTTGGTGGCACTCACGATTGAATCCGCAGCCATGGCCAAGGTGCCGCTCGCAGGGACTACCTGGATTCCAGGAACGTCTTCGTTCTGACATAAAGCGACTAATCAATGCTGAAAAAGGGGCGAGGCTAAGAAGTCTTGCCCCTTGACGTTTAGATTTAGATAAGTCGCTGCTATTTGGTTTTTAGCTTCCACTAGAGTCAAGGAATAATATTGATATTGCCGCTTTTACAAGGCTTTTACATCGGTGATTAACGCGCTCCAAAAATAGATATTTAAATCGCCAATGGTTTGGCCTGGCGATATTGCACATCATTTAGCGTCACATTCATGCCACCGACGCGAATCCCTAAAAGATTGAGTAGCGGGTCTAGTAGTACCCTGCCTATTTCTGATAACAAGGGACTGACTATGGTGGAAATCACATTATTCAATATTCCCAAATTCAGGATGCTCAGCACGGTGATATCCAATGTATTTGGTTGCCTAGGGCATTTGCCAGACTACCTCCCAACGGACTGGAAACCGTCTGTGTGTGGCAGATGATTCCTGACGAGGTTAGGCACAGGATATTCCAGCGTTTGTGGCGTTGCTGGCTGTAGGGGCAAGTTCAGCCCAATCTTGGCCAGCGGGATATTCAATAATGTAGAGACTGGCGGGACCGGTTCCGGCATTATTCGTCAAGGACAATGCGGCAACGCCTGGACTGGCTTCTATTTCGACGATGGATTCACCATCAGTTTGCTGAATATCGCGCAGGCTTTGCAAAATAAAAAGGAGTGATATTTAAAATCAATTGAATGGATTCAATCCAAAGCTATCAGCAACCAAGGCTAAGTGGTGACCGAGTTTGTGCTTTTTGGTAGCGAGGTAGGCAGCGTTTTGTGGATTACCTTCAATTTCCAGGGGGAGTACAGTCTTTACAGTGATGCCCAAAGCAGCCAATCCTTCCATTTTGCCGGGATTATTGCTGAGCAGGTGAATAGAACGTACCTGTAAATGTTGCAAGATGCCAGCTGCAATATCATATTCTCGGCTGTCAATTGGCTGACCTAGTGCCAGGTTGGCTTCGACCGTATCCATCCCCTGCTCTTGCAAAGCATATGCACGCACTTTGTTGCTTAGCCCGATGCCGCGCCCTTCATGGCCTCGTAAATAGACAATCACGCCATTTCCTTGCTTTTGTATCAGGCGTTGCGCCTGCTTGAACTGCTCCCCGCAGTCGCAGCGTTGCGAGCCAAACACGTCGCCGGTTAGGCACTCCGAGTGTACTCGTGTTAATACATGCTCCTGCCCGGTGACCTCACCGAGTACCAGGGCGATATGCTCTATACCGGTTCTGCGATCAATAAACGCGTACATTTGATAATGGCCATATTCGGTGGGCAAAAGCGCTTTGGCCTGTGGTACAACCAGCGCTGCTGCCTCGAGTTGCAAAGCAAGATTACTTGAGTGCATTGATCGCTCCCATTTTAATCAGTTTGGCGCGTAGCACATTGCGGCTCAAGCCCAGCAGCTTGGCGGTTTGCACCTGGTTGTGATGGCAATGCTGATAAGCCGTGCGCACCAACGTGTCTTCCACATAGTCATAGAGCTGTGCTTTGCCTGATTCAAACAACTGCAACATTGAAGCTTCCAGCGAATCGCTCTCTGTTTCGTGTGGCAAAGCCTGCAAACCGGCTTTGGGACGATGTAGCGAGATCGAGGACAAATGTAAATCCTCACTACGCACCACATTATTGCGGCAAATCAGCAAAGAGTGATGAATCACATTTTCCAGTTCGCGGATATTGCCTGGCCAACTGTGTTGCAACAGTTTCTGTTTGGCAGATTCATCAAGCCGGATACTCGCATAGCCCAGCCGCCGCGTATATTCGCCGACAAAATAATCCGCCAGCGGCAAAATATCGCCGGGCCGGTTGCGCAGGGTCGGCAGCTCCAGATGCGCAACGCGCAAGCGGTAAAACAAATCCTCCCTGAAGTTACCAGCCAGCACGGCTTCTTCCAGGCGTACATTGGTCGCTGCAATCAGCCGCACATCAATCGGTGTCGGTTTGCGTGCGCCCAGCCGCACGACCTCCCGCTCTTGTAGCACACGTAACAGTTTCACCTGGATACTGAGCGGTAAATCGCCAATCTCGTCTAAAAATAGCGTGCCACCGTTGGCTTCTTCAAACCAGCCAGCCTTGGCCGTCACCGCACCGGTAAACGCGCCTTTTTCATGGCCGAACAATTCACTTTCGACCAGCGTCTCTGAGAAAGCCCCGCAATTCACGGCGACAAACGGCCTGGATTTCCGGTAGCTCAAGGCGTGCACATGGCGGGCAATCAACTCCTTGCCTGTGCCGGTTTCGCCGATGATCAAGACGTTGGCGTCACTGGGGGCAATTTGCTTAATGCGATTAAGCAAGGCAATTGACTTCGAATCTTCAAATACTTGGGCGGTGGCCCGAATTGAAGTCGACATCGCCCGCGAGTTAGGCATGGTTAACAGGCGCTGTTGCTCAAACTGCGTATCGTGTTCAGTCGCGTAAAAATCGTTTGCAAGTAAATTTGCCATCGTGAGGATCTCACTGTTTTTTCATAGGGTTAAGCCTGGATACAGTAATCCAGGCAAACATTTCGTGCCAATAAGTAATGGCGCTATTTATATTCTTTAAGGTTATAAATGAATATTTCATTAGAAATAATAATTTGATTCCATGACTGAATTAGCAGAATGCATGCCAAACAGGCCGAAGTCACACTACAGCTAATCCGGCGTGGAGAATCGCTACAATAAAACACATAAAATCAGAGAGTTAAGGGAAGGAGGCTGACGGTTGCGCATTACTGCATGAAGCATGCTTATGCCACTGCTCAACCTCCGTCTGCTGCAATTGATGCAGGGGTGCTGCAAAATCAGCAGCTCTGCTGCGCAAGTTGCTGATTTTGCAGCACTCAAAAAAATATTTTTTTTAAGTGACTGAATTACAAGCCTTTTATTTGTGGCATGGACTTTGCAATTTTCAATCTGTTATTTCGAGTGAATGAGTTGTAGAGGGGTGTCGATGCAAATATTCTGGTTTTTACCCACGCATGGCGATCAACGGTATCTTGGCAGCAGCCAGGGCGCCAGACCGGCCACGTTTTCTTATCTCAAGCAGATTGCCCAGGCGGCTGACCGGCTGGGCTATGGGGGTGTGCTGGTGCCGTCAGGCCGCTCCTGCGAAGATGCCTGGGTCATTTCTTCGGCGCTGATCAATGAAACCAGCCAGCTCAAGTTTTTAGTCGCCACAAGGCCTGGGTTTATTTCACCGGTGGTGTCGGCACGCATGGCCTCGACGCTGGATCGCATTTCAGGTGGACGGCTGCTGATTAATGTGGTGGCGGGCGGTGACCCGGCTGAACAGCAAGCCGAGGGTAGCTTTCTTGATCATGATGCGCGGTATGCGGAGGCGGAGGAGTTCCTGAGCATTTGGCGCAAAGTGCTGAGCGAGCAGCGCGTGGATTTTGAAGGTGATTATTTACGCGTGAAGGGGGCCAGCTTGCCGACAGGTAGTCTGCAAAAACCTTATCCGCCGCTCTTTATCGGCGGTGCTTCTGAGGCCGCCATCAAACTCAGTAGCGAGCATATTGATGTGCATTTAACCTGGGGCGAACCGCCTGCCGCCGTGGCCGAAAAAATCAAGGTCATCCGTGCGGCTGCGGCAGCCAAAGGCCGCCATATCCGGTTTGGTATCCGCTTGCACGTGATTGTGCGTGAAACCAGCGAGCAAGCCTGGCAAGCCGCAGACACACTGATTTCGCAAGTGACCGATGACACGATTGCGGCCGCCCAGGCAGCGGTGGCCAATTTTGATTCTGTGGCACAAAAACGCATGACCGCGTTACACCACGGGCGACGTGACCAACTCGAAGTCTCGCCGAATCTGTGGGCTGGTGTGGGCCTGGTGCGCGGCGGCGCAGGGACGGCGCTGGTGGGCAATCCGCAAGAAGTGGCCGACCGCATGAAAGAGTATCAGGCGCTGGGCATTGATTATTTTATTTTCTCAGGCTACCCACATCTGGAGGAGGCTTACCGTGTCGCTGAATTATTGTTCCCGCTTTTACCCATCCAGCAACAGGCACCGCATGAGGTCAGTATCAGTACCAACCTCACCGGTCCATTTGGCGCAGCAGCCAGCGTTAAGCATGCGGCGTAGGGGGGAAGATGACATTGGCTCTGAATTTACGCCAGCCCGCCGTTGAGGCGGAGCATGGCATTGTGTTTGACGGTACGCCGCAACAGCGTACTGCGCAACTATGCGCATATCTGGCAGAAACCGCGGTTGAGCGCGATGTAGCAGGCGGTACGCCCTATGCGCAGCGGCAAGCCGTGCGCGATAGTGGCTTGCTCAGCTTGTGGATTCCACAGCAGTGGGGGGGATTGGGTGCCAATTGGGCGCAGACCTACCAGATCATCCGCCAGATTGCGCGCGTAGATAGCTCGATCGCGCAGGTGTTTGCGTTCCAGTTTTTGATGCTGGCCTCCATCCGTTTATATGGCAGTGAGACGCAATGGCAGCATTATTTCAAGCTCACTGCACAACAGAACCTGTGGTGGGGCAATGCCCTCAATCCGCTGGACCAGCGTACGGTGGCGCGCAAGGTCGACGGCGGCTATGTGTTTCATGGGCAAAAAAGTTTTTGCTCCGGTTCCATGGATTCTGACTTCTTAATCGTTTCCGCGATTGAAGAGGGCAGCGGCAAATTTCTGGTGGCTGCGGTGCCGACCAGTCGCGCAGGGATTACGCTCAAGGGCGATTGGGACAACATCGGCCAGCGCCAGACCGACAGTGGCAGTGCCGAATTCCACCAGCTGCAGGTAGAAGATCATGAATTGCTCATGCAGCCTGGACCGCTCAGTTCGCCGTTTGCCAGTTTGCGCTCCTTGGTGGCCCAGCTGATTTTTACCAATATCTACTTAGGCATTGCCGAAGGCGCTTTGGCCGAAGGCGCAAACTACACACGTGGCAGTAGCCGGGTCTGGTCTGGCTCGCTGGCAAACAATGTGTTTGAAGATCCTTATACCTTGTTGCATTACGGTGAGTTTTGGGCTGGCTTACACGCATCATCGGTGTTGACTGACCATGCCGCAACTTTGCTCGATGCCGCCTGGCAGCAAGGCTTGGCTCTGGAAGATGCACAGCGCGGAGAGGTGGCGCTGGCCGTATTCTCGGCCAAAGTGCAGGCCACTCGCGCCGGGCTGGATGTGACTACGCGAATTTTTGAAGTGGCTGGCGCCCGTGGCACCACAGCCAAGCTGCGCATGGACCGTTTTTGGCGTAATTTGCGCGTGTATACCCTGCATGACCCGGTGGATTACAAATTTAAAGAGTTGGGGGATTGGGCGCTGAATGGGCAATATCCCACCCCTAGCTTTTACTCATAGGAAACGTGATCAATGGCTGCGCGGGCGAATAACGGCGTTGCGCGGTACTCAAAATCCTCATGTACGCCATGTACATTCCGGTTTCTGCGTGCCGTGCGCCTTGTTCTTCATCCCGTTCGCTCATTGCTTATGTATTTCCATCACTAAAGAATCGTTATGAAACAAAAAATTATAGATTTACGTAACCGTCCTGCGTTTTTGCATGACTTTTTTGGCGCCACGCCCAACACGCCTGCCTATGAAACGGCCAAATGGCTGAATCAACGCGTGGGTTCGTTAGAGCCTGAACATTTCCGCCGCTCGTACAGCATTGAGGGCTATTTGCAAGAAATAGACGACGCAGGTATCGACATTGCTGTGGTGGTCGGCCGTGAAACGCCCGACCTGACCATTGATGACCAGCAGATAGCCGATCTGGTCAAACACAGCCCAAAGCTGGCTGGCCTGGGCTCGGTGGATATTGAAAGCCACGGCGTTAACAGCACCCTGGCGGCAATTGAAAAAGCCATCCATCATTATGGCTTTAAAGCCATCAATATAGAGCCGGGCTTTGGCAAGCCTGCGCGGCAGGTGGATGACCCGCTGTTTGACCCAGTCTATGACGCTTGCCAGCAATATGGCGTACCAGTGTGCGTGATGTCTGGCCCAACGACGCCGGATCTTGACTATGCACACCCGAATGCGGTGGCACGGCTGGCGCGCAAATATCCCCAATTGAACATTATTTGTTTTCACGGCTATTACCCGTTTGTGAACGAGATTGTCGGTGCCGCCTTCCGCTATCCCAACCTGTACCTGGTGCCGGATATGTATATTTTTCAGCCTGGAGCTGAGCTGTTTGTAAAGGCCGCCAACCAGTTTTTGGGTGACCAGTTACTGTTCGGCACCTCTTATCCGTTCCGGCCGATGAAACAAACGGTAGAAGACTTTGCCGCGCTAGGCTTTAAGGATGCGGTGTTGGAAAAAGTGTTTTATCAGAATGCGGCCAGGGTGCTGAATCTGAGCATTGCCGAGTAAGTAAGGAGTCATGATGTTAGAAAAAAACCAAGCATTTGATACGGTGGCCAGTGCCATCCAGGCGATCGCCAACGGCGAGTTTGTGATTGTGGTCGATGATACCGACCGCGAAAATGAAGGCGACCTGATTATCGCCGCCGAAAAAATCACCACTGAAAAAATGGCCTTTCTGGTCAAGCACAGCAGCGGACTGGTCTGCGTCGGCATCCCCGCGCAACGTCTGCAAGCCCTGGACTTACCCCAAATGGTGACACATAACGCCGACCCGTTCCGCACTGCATTTACCGTGAGCGTGGATTACAAATACGGCACCACCAGTGGCATTTCGGCGGCTGACCGTGCCCTGACCCTGCGCAAGCTGGCGGATCCCACCACTCAGGCCCATGATTTTCACCGCCCCGGCCATATCTTCCCGCTACGCGCTCGCCGTGGAGGCGTGCTCGAGCGGCCCGGTCATACCGAAGCGGCGCATGACCTCGCCGCCATGGCTGGCCTGCAGCCGGTCGGCGTCTTATGCGAAATCGTTAATGACGATGGCAGCATGGCCAGACGCCCGGATTTATTCAAGTTCGCCAAAACACACGGCCTCAAAATCATCACCATTGCCGATATGAAAGCCTATCGTGCACGTGACCTCAACTACGCGCTGCCGGGCTTACAGGCTATTCCACGCCAGCAAAGCCGATTACTTGATGCAGCCATGGTTTATAGCGGTTAACTGGCTGATTCTTTCAAAACAAAAAGCCCTCATCTGAGGGCTTTTTCATTCTCAGTACTCAACATTTAAATCCAGGGATGGCGCGGCGGTTTCACCTTGTTCAGGCTGTAGTTGCCGACGGCATGGTATTTCCAGCGCACCGGATCGTGCAGGGTATGCGTACGTGCATTACGCCAGTGGCGGTCCAGGTTGTATTCACCCAGAGTTGAGCGTGTGCCTGCCAGTTCAAACAGTTTGCTACCCGCCAGCAAGGCAGTTTCGGTACTCAGCACTTTGGCTTCAGCCACCGCAATCGAGGCTTCGGCTACAGTGTCTTCATTTGGGTTACGTTGCGCTTCGTCTATGTATTCACCCGCGCGTGCCAGCAAAGCCTCGGTGGCATGCAGGCGAATCTGCAAGTCACCAATATCCTTAATGGTATGCGGATCTTCATAGCCGTGTTCGAGGTCGGTATCTATCCATGGCCGAGTGTAGTTGCGTACAAAGTGCAGCGTGTCTTTAAACGCTGCGCGGGCGATGCCGGTATCCACCGCCGCCTGGATAATCTGCGCAATCGGCCCCATGGTGGTCGGGCGGTCAAACGCCAGGTGGTGAGGCAACACATATTCGCTGGGCACAAAAATATTTTCCAGGATGGTCGTTCCGCTGGCGGTGGTGCGTTGGCCAAAGCTGGACCAGTCATCAATAATGGTCAGGCCTTCTGCACCAGCGGGGACAAATGCCACCACGGTATTGTCGTGCTCATCTTTGGCGACGACCGGCACCCAGTCTGCCAGCAGCGCGCCAGACGAATAGAATTTTTTGCCGTTTAAAAAGTAGCCGCTATTGGTGGGTGTGAGTTTGGTTTTCACGTCATTGACACTCTTGGTGCCAATCTCGGAGAACGCATTACCAAACCGCACCCCTTGCAGCACCAGCTCAAAAAAGTATTTCTTCTGAAAGTCTGAGCCATCCAGGCGCAAGCCTTCCACCATATATAAATGATTCTGTGGAATCTGGCCGACACTGGGGTCTGCCTCGGCCACGGTGGCAATCACTTCTGCCAGGGTTTTGTTGGAGACGAAGGCACCGCCGTATTCTTTTGACACGGTAATGCCCCACAAGCCACTGCTTGAAAACAGGTCGAGTTCTTTACGTGGCAGTCGGCGTTCCTGGTCGCGCAGGGCGGCTTCTTTGGCGATTTCGCTGGCCACCTGTTTGGCGACGGTTAAGGCTTCTGCGTCACTTTTAATCACATGCGCGGGTTGCCGCGGCAGGTTTACAGGCAAATGCGCAATTTTATTTGCTTGTGCAGTCATAGTCTTTCCTTGTTCAAAAAGGGATCAATAAAGGCGTGGCGGGTATGTCGCTTCAGCCACGCGTCTGCTAATTCTGTTGCATTTAATATGCCAATAAGTAAGCCTTTGAATTTAAATAAAAATTTAAATTTTAGCTGCGGCCATCGCCTCTATAGAAACAGTTTGTTGCTGAATCGCTGCTGCTAAATCAGCAACGATCAAAAGAGGATTTCATGACTAAGTGCAGTGTGGCCGCGGAAAACTGCTGATTTAGCAGCAGTTGATCAGCAACTAGCGCTGGAATTCAACACCTATAAAAAGGACATTTTTTATATAAGTGTTTGAAATATAAATAAATTATGACCTGGCATGGATGGTGCTAATACTCTAGCAAGCGAGTCGTTTGCGAGTCATCGTAACAAACGACATTAGTCACCGTTATTTGAGGAGTCATGATGAGCCGTCCTTTAAAAGTCACTGCTGTCTCCGGCAGCTATAAATTACCTTCCAGAACCGCTGCGCTGGTGCAGGCGATCACGCAAAAATTGGGGCAGCAAATCCCGATTGATTTGCACGTAGTGGAGTTAAGCGAAATTGCTGGCAGCCTGGTCGCTTCCTATGATCCCAAAGCCTTGCCAGTGAAGGTTCAGCAAGATATCCAGGCGATTGAAACCGCTGACTTATTGGTGGTGGCGACACCGGTTTACCGCGCCTCTTACGGTGGTTTGTTCAAGCATTTGTTTGACCTGGTACACCTCGAAGCCTTGGTGGATGTGCCTGTGTTGCTGGCGGCGACTGGCGGTACAGAGCGCCATGCTTTGATTATTGATCATGAGCTGCGTCCATTATTCAGCTTTTTCCAGGCAGTCACCTTGCCGATCGGCGTGTATGCGGTTGAAGCGGATTTTGAAAACTATCAAATTAAGAGTGAGGCAGTGAAAGCGCGCATTGAGCTTGCAGTAGAACGTGCCCTGCCTTTGCTTAAGCATCGTGAGCTTCAAAGCGATGAACGCTTGTTAGCCGTGTAACGCAGAACACTTTTTGGAGAATATGAACATGAGTACCGAAAACATTAAATTTGCCTATTGGGTGCCTAACGTCAGTGGCGGCTTGGTGGTGAGTAACATTGAGCAGCGCACCAGTTGGGATATCGATTACAACCGCAAGCTGGCGCAAATTGCCGAAAAAGCCGGGTTTGAATATGCCTTGAGCCAAATCCGTTTTACAGCCGGTTACGGTGCCGAGTTCCAGCATGAGTCGGTATCTTTTTCGCATGCCTTGTTGGCGGCGACGACCAAACTTAAAGTGATTGCGGCGATTTTGCCTGGTCCCTGGAATCCGGTGTTGGCCGCCAAACAATTGGCGACCATTGATATTCTCACCCAAGGCCGCATTGCGGTGAATATCGTCTCCGGCTGGTTCCGCGGGGAGTTTACGGCGATTGGCGAGCATTGGCTGGATCACGACGAGCGCTACCGCCGTTCGCGCGAGTTTATTGAGGCGTTGAAAGGCATTTGGACCCAGGATAACTTTACTTATCGCGGGGACTTTTACCGTTTTAGCAACTACACGCTGAAACCAAAACCCTTGCAGCAGCCCCATCCTGAAATCTTCCAGGGTGGCAGCTCGCGTGCTGCGCGGGATAATGCGGCGGCGGTTTCAGACTGGTATTTCACCAACGGTAACACCGTGGAAGGGATCAAGGCCCAGGTGGACGATATCCGTGCCAAAGCTGCGGCCAACAAGCATCACGTCAAAATCGGCGTCAATGCCTTTGTGATTGCCCGCGATACCGAAGAAGAAGCCAACGCCGTCTTGAAGGAAATCATTGATAAAGCCAACCCTGAGGCGGTAAATGCCTTTGGCCATGAAGTGAAAAATGCCGGCGCTGCCAGCCCGGAGCGTGAAGGTAATTGGGCGAAGTCGAGCTTTGAAGACCTGGTGCAATATAACGATGGCTTTAAAACCAATCTGATTGGAACACCCCAGCAAATTGCCGAGCGCATTGTGGCTTTGAAGGCGGTGGGCGTAGATTTAGTATTGGCGGGCTTTTTGCACTTTCAGGAAGAGGTCGCTTATTTTGGTGAAAAAGTACTGCCACTGGTGCGTGAGCTGGAAGCTAAAACCTTGGCCAAAGCGGCTTAACTCAACCCGGCAGGAAATTGGCAATGGCAGAGACTTTACCTCACTTGCTCGCTTTGCAGGCCGTGGAGCGCCCGCATCGTGTTGCAATTCGGCATAAACAGCTGGGCCTCTGGCAGCAGGCCTCCTGGCTTGCGGTGAAAGAGGACGTCACCCGCACAGCGCACTATTTGCAGCAACACGGCTTTCGCCAGGGCGATACCTTGTTCTTGCTCAGTGAACCACGGCCAGAAGCCTTGCTGTTGTCGCTAGCTGCCCATTGGCTGGGCGGCGTGGCGGCGCCACTGGATCCGGCCTTTGCGCAGCCGCAGTTATTGGATTTATTGCATACCTTGCGGCCGCAATTTGTGTTTGCCGAGGCGCAGGCGCAGGTGGATCAAGTCCTGGCAGCCAAGCCTGATAGCGCACTGGTGATTTATGCCGATGCGCGCGGGCTAGCGGGCTATCAGCATCCTGCGCTGGTTGCTTATGCGCAGATTGTGGCCACGCCTGAGACCCAGAACATTTCACCCGTGGCTGAGACTGCGGAAATCGCCTTCCGCTTTTACCGCTTAAGTGACGCCTATGCGCTGGAGTACAGCGAATTAAGCCATGCCGAACTGCTGAGGAATGGCCGCCAACTGATCAGCCAAGAGGTGCTCACTGCGCATGAAGAGGCATTGGCGGCGCGTGCATTTGCCGCCAGCGGCCATGCCAAATATCTGCTTTCGCCGTGGCTATTGGCAGGCTTTACGCTGAATTTCCCAGAAAATCTGGCGACCCGGGATACCGACAGGCGCGAACTCGGCCCTACGCTGGTCGCTGGCACGGCAACCACTTATCAGCGCCTGTATGCATTAACCCAATCCCGCTGGCCCTTGCCGGGCAGTTGGCAGCATAGGCTGGTGGGTTGGGCACTGCTTGCAGCCCGTAACCGGCTGCCGCTGGTCGCAACGCTGGCGCGCTGGCTGGTGATTCTGCCCTTGCAGGATGTGCTGGGTCTGCGGCGTACGCGCGTGCCATTACTGGTAGGCGAGCCTTTGTCGCCAGAGGCCACACAGTTTTTCAGTGATATTGGCATTGATGTGCGTGCCTGGCCAGAAGCTTCTGCCTGGCAGACCAGCCAGTTGCAAGTGATTCCACATCAGTCCAATGACTTGCACAGTTATTTGGGATTAGCGACATGGAAGGCCGCGATATGAGTACCACCCTTGCTGCACCTCAGCCATTACTGGCATTAGACGGGATTTCATTGTCGTTTAAGGGCGTGAAAGCCATTACCAATATCAGTTTTGCCGTCAATGAGGGCGAAATTTGTGCCTTGATCGGCCCCAATGGCGCTGGCAAAAGCTCATTACTGAATGTGATTAATGGCGTCTACAAGCCAGATGAAGGCAGTATCCGCTACCAGGATGTAGTGCGTCGTGCCATGCATCCGCAATGGGCCGCCAGACGCGGCGTGGCGCGCACGTTTCAGAATATAGCCCTGTTTAAAGGCATGTCCGTGCTCGACAACGTACTGACCGGCACCAACCTCAAGGTCAAAAGCAGTTGGCTGGAGCAGGTATTTAATGTGGGCCGCGCGCCTGCGGATGCCTTGGCGCAACGGCAGAAAGCAGAGCGCGTGATTGCTTTTCTCAAACTGCAACCCTGGCGGAATAGCATTGTGGGCAGTTTGCCCTATGGCTTGCAAAAGCGCGTTGAGCTGGCCCGTGCGCTGGCTGCCGAGCCTCAACTGCTGTTGCTAGATGAACCGATGGCGGGCATGAACGCCGATGAAAAAGCGGAGATGAGCCAGTTTATCCGCGAAACCAACCGCGAGTTTGGCACCACGATTGTGCTGATTGAGCATGATATCGGCGTGGTGATGACGCTTTCAGACCATGTGGTGGTGCTGGATTATGGCAAGAAAATCGGCGATGGCACGCCGGATGAAGTACGCGCTAACCCCGATGTGATCGCCGCCTACCTGGGCACCAAACACTGAGGCAATACAAGGATCAATTGAGATGAGTTTCTTTCTGGAAGTCTTGACCGGTGGCTTGCTGGCGGGCGTCATGTATTCGCTAGTCGCCATCGGCTTTGTGCTCATCTATAAGGCGTCTGGCGTGTTCAATTTTGCCCAGGGGTCTATGGTGCTGTTCGCGGCATTGACCTTTGTCAGCCTGGTCGAACGCGGCGTATCGTTCTGGGGCGCCTTTGTGTTGACCTTGCTGACCATGGCGGTGCTGGCTTGGTTAATCGAATGGCTGGTGTTGCGGCCACTGGTGAACCGTTCGCCAATTACCTTATTCATGGCCACCCTGGGCTTGAGCTATATCGTCGAGGGGCTGGCGCAAGCGGTGTGGGGCGCACAAGTGCATGCGCTGGAGATTGGCATCAATGACGAGCCGTATGAAGTGTTTGGTATTTTGCTGTCACAGTTCGATTTGTTTGCTGCCGCGATTGCGGGCGGCCTGGTCGCACTGCTTGGTGTCCTCTTCAATAAAACCCGCATTGGCATTGCCTTGCGCGCTGTGGCAGATGACCAACTGGCGGCCTTGGCGGTGGGCATCCATCTGCAACGCTTGTGGCTGATTGTCTGGGCGGTGGCTGGTTTTGTCGGCCTCGTCGCCGGCATGTTGTGGGGCGCGCGCGTCGGCGTGCAGTTCTCGCTGTCGCTGATTGTACTCAAAGCCTTGCCAGTGCTGATTATTGGCGGATTTACCTCGATTGAAGGGGCGATTGTTGGCGGCTTGATCGTCGGCGCTAGCGAAAAACTGGCTGAGGTCTTCATCGGCCCGCTGATAGGCGGCGGCATTGAAAACTGGTTTCCCTATGTGTTGGCGATGTTGTTTCTGCTGGTCCGCCCCTATGGCTTGTTTGGTGATAAAGCGATTGAACGTGTTTAAAAAATAGAGAGCAGGCAGGGTTAGCATGTTATATAAAGAAGCAGGACAATTCATCACAGAGTATCGGCTGGACAAGCGCTTTTTCCGGCTCAAACAGGAGCGCTGGGCATTTGCGGCCTTACTGGCATTCGCCTACCTGGTCGTCCCTGCCATTGGCAACGACTACTGGTTTAGTGCCATCCTCATCCCAGTGCTGGTGCTGTCGCTGGCTGGCTTGGGCCTGAATTTGCTTACTGGCTATGCGGGTCAGCTCTCCTTGGGTTCTGCGGCCTTTATGGCGGTAGGTGCGTTTGCCACCTACAACTTTCACCTGCGGATAGAGGGCTTGCCATTGATTGCCAGCCTGATATTGGGCGGGTTGACCGCAGGTGGCGTCGGCCTGGTGTTTGGGCTGCCGAGTTTGCGCATCAAGGGCTTTTACCTGATTGTGGCAACACTGGCTGCACAGTTTTTTGTGCAATGGGTGTTCACCACATTCTCCTGGTTTTCCAACAACTCCTCTTCTGGTGTCATTACAGCGCCGCCCTTGCAGATATTAGGCACGGATTTGAGTACACCGGCGGGACGTTATCTGCTGACCTTAACGGTCGTCGTGGCGCTGGGGTGGCTGGCAAAAACCATTGTCAGTGGTGAGCTCGGACGCAAGTGGATGGCGGTACGCGACATGGACACCGCTGCCGCCGTGATCGGCATCTCGGTGCCCAAAACCAAATTGCTGGCCTTTGCCATCAGCTCGTTTTACCTGGGGATTGCCGGTGCGCTGTGGGCATTCACTTACCTGGGCACCGTTGAACCACATGGCTTTGATTTGTCACGCTCATTCCAAATCCTGTTCATCATTATTATTGGCGGCATGGGTAGTATCCTCGGCAACTTTCTGGGCGCGGCTTTTATTGTGCTGTTCCCCATTCTGCTTTCCAACCTGACCACCAGCCTGTTGGCCGGAGCGATTGATCCTGGCCAGCTGGAGAATTTTCAGAAAATGATTTTTGGCGCCTTGATCATCTTTTTCCTGATCAAAGAGCCCAACGGTTTGGCCAAGGTCTGGCAAACCGTCAAACAACGGCTGCGGGTCTGGCCGCTACGTTTCTAGGCCGTTCCTGACGAATTGATTGAAGGAGACTTCCATGTGTTAAACAGCCTCACACGGTCTTTTATATAACCAAGAACGATTAAGAGAGATTTCTATATTTTTATAAGGAGTATTTAAGTGAACTTTTTAAGCAAACATCGCTGGCTGTGGCTGGCATTGGGCTTGGGGGTTGCCAGCTTGTCTACGCAAGTGCAAGCCGCCAATGAGCAGTATTTCCCGCTGCAGAGTTACCGGATTGGCCCTTATGCGGCAGGCGGCTCAGGATTTTTTGGCGGCTTTATCGACTATTTGCAATACATCAATGCCAAAGAGGGCGGCGTTAATGGCGTCAAGCTGACCTGGAGTGAGTGCGAAACCGAATACGTCGTGGAAAAAGGCGTGGAGTGCTACGAGCGCCTGAAAAAAGGCCTGAACGGCGCGCCTGCTGCAGCGACCAATCCGCTGTCCGTGGGCATTGCCTACGCGACCCTGGAGCGCTCGACCACAGACAAATTGCCGCTGATCACGATTAACCACGGCCGCACCGATTCGACCGATGGCAGCGTGTTCCCTTATGCCTTCCCGCTGCAATTAAACCCGTACAGCGAAGTGTCTGCGATTGTGAACTATATCGCCCAGCAATCTGGCGGTCTGGACAAGCTCAAAGGCAAAAAAATTGTCACCTTGTACCACGGCTCGCCCTACGGCAAGGAAACCAGTCCGATTCTGGAACTGCTGGCAAAGAAATACGGCTTTGATCTGACCTTGCTCGAAATGCCGCATCCGGGCAACGAGCAACAGTCGCAATGGCTGACCATCCGCCGCATCAAGCCGGACTGGGTGATTTTACGTGGCTGGGGCGTGATGAACCCGGTGGCGTTGAAAACTGCACAAAAAACCGGTTTTCCGGCCGACCATATCATCGGCAATATCTGGAGCAACTCTGAAGATGACGCGGCACCTGCTGGCAATGCTGCCAAAGGCTTTATCTCGATCACTACCCATCCTTCCGGCACCAGCTTCCCGGTATTGCAAGGCATCAACCAATACGTGATCAAAGCCGGTAAAGGCAATCTGCAAGATCCTAAACGTTTTGGCAATGTGTATTACAACCTGGGCGTGGTCAATGGCATCCTCAACGTTGAAGCCGTGCGTGTCGCACAAGCTAAATTTGGCAAACGCCCATTGACCGGTGAAGAGGTACGCTGGGGCTTTGAGAACCTCAAACTGGATGATGCGCGCCTTAAAGAGTTGGGCGCTCTGGGTCTGGTACAGCCGCTCAAACTGAGTTGCGCTGACCATGAGGGCGGCGGTGCCGTCCGTTTCCAGCAGTGGGATGGCAGCAAATGGAAAGTGATTTCTGACTGGGTGCAGGCAGACCGCCAGTTGTTGCGTCCGATTATTGAAAAATCTTCCCATGAGTATGCCAAGGAAAAAGGCATCACCCCACGCGATTGCAGTAAAGAAGTTGTTGCTGCCAACTAAACACTGGTTGTACAACGATGCACAAGGCACACCGCATGGCGGTGTGCCTTTACAGTTTGCTGCCGTGGGCAAGGCCCTGCACCTTGCCGACGACAGTCAATTGAGGAGTCAAACATGGCACAAGCACAGTTAAATACGATCCCAGTGCAAGCGCTCACTGCGGTTGAGCCTTTGTTGCAGCTGGACAATGTTGAGGTGATCTATGAAAAGGTCATTTTTGCCATCAAGCATATTTCTTTAGAGGTTAAACCACAGTCTATTGTGGCCTTGCTTGGCGCAAATGGCGCAGGCAAAAGTACCATCCTGAAAGCGATTTCTGGCCTGGCCCCGGCACAACGCGGCGAGATCGTACAAGGCCGGATTGTATATGCCGGTAAAGAAATCACCAGGGCCACACCGGGCCAGTTGGTGGCACAAGGCTTGGTACAGGTGCTGGAGGGCCGGCATTGCTTTGGCCATTTAACTGTTGAGGAAAACCTGCTGACCGGCGCGTTTATCCGCAGACCGTCAGGGAAAAGCTTGGCGCAGGACCTGGAAAAAGTGTATGCCTTTTTTCCGCGCCTGAAGTTATTGCGTAAAAACTATGCGGGCTATACCTCAGGCGGGGAGCAGCAAATGGTCGCCATTGGCCGTGCATTGATGGCAAATCCCAAGCTGATTCTGCTCGACGAGCCTTCCATGGGGCTGGCTCCGCAGATTGTCGAGGAGATTTTTGAAATCGTGCACCAGTTGCAACAAACGCAAGGCTTGAGCTTTTTGCTGGCGGAGCAGAATGCCACGGTGGCTTTGCGTTACGCGAACCATGCCTATGTACTAGAAAGTGGCCATATTACGCAACAAGGCGATGCGCAGACCATTGCCAGTAGCCAGGCCTTAAGTGACTCTTATCTGGGGAGTCGCTAAGTTTCATAACATTCAAGCTAATAAAAAAAACGGCCTCAACGGCCGTTTTTTGTTGCAGGATACAATTAAAAAAAGTGTGCCACATGGAAGATGGCTTTAATGCCATCAATATCCGGGAGCGTATTGCGGTTTTCTCTAAAGTAAAACACATCAATACGCTTGTTACTGTCACCGTCAATCAGGTAACCCACGCCGATATCCACGCGTTTGCGGTCCAAGCCGGTGGTGTCATTATTAAATTCCTGGTAAATCACTTTGGGCTGGAATTTGCCTATGCCCACCTTTTCGGCAAAGGTATAGCTGCCATTCACAAAAAAGCCTTTGGCTTCTGGCAAGACGGTATCGCCGGTATTGTCATTGTCATAGTTGTAATAGGAGGCTTCTGCCCCCAGCACGGCGCCATCACTCAATGGTTTTTCCAGGCGTGCATCCAGGTTCCAGTATTTGGAGTCGCCTTTGTTCAGGATCGTCCCTGCGCCATCTTTCTGGTAACGGTAAGACCCGCCGACGGATAAAATAGATTTTTTGCCATCGTAACTGGCCAGGTTATAAAAGCCTGGCTCGGTATCCCAGAAGTTATATTGCAGCCGGGTGGCATAAGATAGATTGTCGGCCTGATTGGAGCCGCCCTGGCGACCGTTAGTGGCTGAAGCGTAGTATTTGAAGGCCTCGCTCTTGTCTGTACCGAAGAAGACTGCACCATTATCCCGACCAGCAAACTGGTAAGAGCCTAACTCGGCAATCGGGAAGTCAAACGTGGTGGAATACATCGGTGCAGCAGCGGAGGCGCGGCTCGCTGCCGGTAAGAAGCGACCCACCCAAACATGCGCGTAGTTGTTAAACTCCAAGCCCAGATGACCATCCAGCAACTCAACTCTGTTGTCTGCTGAATTGCGTGCGAAGTTGAACTCAAAGGAGACGTTCTCATGCACCTTGCCGTTGGTATATAAACGTGCCTCTTCAACCTCAAAGTCATTCGAGCGGTTTTTGCCATTCGGCGCGGCATCTTTAATCGAGCTAAAGCTGATGCGAGAGGCAATGCCGATATTGATAAATTGGTTTTCGTTGCGTTGCAGCGTGGCCTCGGCAAAAGCTTGTGTACTCAGCAGGGCCAAGCTGGTGTAGAGAGAAATTTGTCGTAGTCTAGGATTAATGGTTTCTATATTCATGTGTTCACTCTGTGATGATCAGTTATCAATAAATGGAGATCAGGCAACCGGATAATGATGAAATGGTTGCTTTCCAGAGTGAGCTTTTGCAGAATCTGTGCCAGAAAATTAACGTATATAAATCAATTAGTTAATATGATTTTTACTGGAGTGGCTTGCTGGCGGGCGGGCAAGGTGCTGTTTGGCTGCCTTTGAATCAGCAAGCAGCGGAGGTGAAAAGTATGTTGGCTGAATCCGTGGCTATTGGCACAAATGGCGTATTGATGAAGTGCAGTCGCAGCAATGCGATGACAACAATCTATAGGAAAGCGGTAGTCGAGGGAAAAGCGGAAGGGCTGCCCATGAAGGCAGCCATGAGAGGTGCGTTATTTACGCTCGGGCGCCTTGCAAGCTTTTAAGTGCAAGTGATCGCTGTCATCCAGCGTGGTTTGGTCACCATTTAAGTGCAAATCCATGGTGCCATAATGATAGTGTTGCTTGTCGGTGGCATCGCGCATCAGTGCCACTTCGTGGTCGGGTAACATCACCCAGGCTTCTTCGCCATTTTCAGAAAGTTTGAGCCCAAAAGACTGGTAGTTTTCACATTGGTAATGCAGAGCCTCTTTGCCATAACGAGGAACTTCTTTGGTGCCTTTGTCGAACACACTGGGTAATTCAACGCTTTTGCAGCCAAACAATAATCCGCTGGTGCCCGCCAAGATGATGAATCTGTAGATGTTTTTCATTATTTAAAATCTGGTCTTAAAGGGGTTAAAAGAATCGGCTATGCACGCTATTGTGCCAGCCATGCCTGGCAGACTCAATCATTTTGCTGGCAGGGGCTGGTAGGCTGCGCGTTGCAGGCGGTCTCGTAAGGCATCCCAGGCGGCTGTGGCAGGCGGCGACTCTATTAATATTATTTCAGCCTGTACCGCATCTAAGGTATGCAATGCCGCATAAAGCTGCTCGGCGGCCAGCGCTGGATCTGCAGGCAGGTGAATTTCTTTAGCGGTGAGGTTTAAATCACCGCTAAATAATAAGGCAGCACTCTTTGGATGCTGTTGAGCATAGTCTCGCATGGCCTGTGTGGAGGAAAATAGCAGGCAGGGGGTGCGGGGGGAGTAATGCAGCAAATGCTGCCCGGGCACTTTGGGGAGGTCGACCTCAGTCTGGGTTGCCGCGGGTTGGCCTGCAATCGCCGAAATAGCGGCCGCGTCTATCATGCCTGGCCTTAATAGCATCCACTTATCTTCATGTACACTCACAATGGTCGACTCTATACCGACCTGACAAGCGCCGCCATCCAGGACGGGAATGTCTACGCCTAGTCCCGCTTCTACATGGTCTGCAGTGGTCGGGCTTAATTGCGTGTATTTATTCGCCGACGGAGCCGCTAGCCCCAAGCCACTCTCGTTCAGCAGGGCAAGCGCAACCGGATGGGCCGGTATGCGCAAAGCCACGGTCGGTTCGCCAGCACGTACAGCCATAGAGACCTCTTCCCGTGCAGGTAACACTAATGTCAGTGGGCCAGGCCAGAAAGCTGCGGCCAGCTTTTGCGCTAACGGTGGAAACGCGCTGGCCCAGTCATTCACTTGCTCAATACGTCCAATATGTACAATCAGCGGATTATTGGCTGGCCGCTGTTTGGTGGCATAGATCTTGGCCACCGCCATGGCATTGCGAGCGTCTGCCGCCAGGCCATATACAGTCTCAGTCGGGATGGCGACCACTTCACCGCGTTGCAATCGTTCTATCGCCTCTACTTGGCTGATACGCATCGTGCACTCTTAACAAATCGTCATTAAAAATCTATTTTACTCTGTAAAACCCTGACGGCTAAAGCGGGCTTCCTATAAAATGCCCGCTTTGATACAAGGAGTCCTTCATGCAAATTCAAGTTCAACACAATCCTGCCGAAACACAACTAAAGGCCTTGGGCGTCTCCAAATGGCCGACCTGGAAAAAAGAAGTGTCGACGTTTGATTGGATATTTCACGAGCAGGAGCAGGCTTATATATTAGAAGGCCAATGTGTGGTGACCCCGGTCGGCGGCGCGCCGGTCAGTTTTGGCAAGGGCGACTTTGTGATCTTTCCTGCGGGCCTTAAGGTAAGCTGGGAAGTCAAGCAGCCTTTACATAAGCATTACCATCTGGATGGCAACGTCTTGACCCAAACTTGGTTGCGTATCAAGGCAGCTTTCAAGAAATAATCATCAATTTGTAACAAAACTGTAAAAACGCAAAAATAGGGGTTGACCGCAAAGCTCAGCCCTATATAATGCGCACCTCGTTACGCAAGAACGGTAACGAAAGCAGCGAAAAGCTGATGTTCTTTAAAAATTAGGATGACTGATAAGTGTGGGTGTTTGTAGTTGAGTGAAGCGCATTTAATGCGTAGAAACTCAGAAAATACAAATGCTTTACACTTAGATTTATGACAAGTATGTACAGTGTAGTTTACACACATACCTTGAAATGAATTTGAGATATAAGCGAAACGAATACCGCCTCTGTAAAGAGGTAAAAAGTAATAGTTAGGAATTAAACTGAAGAGTTTGATCCTGGCTCAGATTGAACGCTGGCGGAATGCTTTACACATGCAAGTCGAACGATGAACCTTAGCTTGCTAGGGGGATTAGTGGCGAACGGGTGAGTAATATATCGGAACGTGCCTTGTAATGGGGGATAACTAGTCGAAAGATTAGCTAATACCGCATACGCCCTGAGGGGGAAAGTAGGGGATCTTCGGACCTTACGTTATAAGAGCGGCCGATATCTGATTAGCTAGTTGGTGGGGTAATGGCCTACCAAGGCTTCGATCAGTAGCTGGTCTGAGAGGACGACCAGCCACACTGGAACTGAGACACGGTCCAGACTCCTACGGGAGGCAGCAGTGGGGAATTTTGGACAATGGGCGCAAGCCTGATCCAGCCATTCCGCGTGAGTGAAGAAGGCCTTCGGGTTGTAAAGCTCTTTCGCAAGGGAAGAAAACTTACACAATAACACTGTGTGAGGCTGACGGTACCTTGATAAGAAGCACCGGCTAACTACGTGCCAGCAGCCGCGGTAATACGTAGGGTGCGAGCGTTAATCGGAATTACTGGGCGTAAAGCGTGCGCAGGCGGTTTTGTAAGTCAGATGTGAAATCCCCGAGCTCAACTTGGGAACTGCGTTTGAAACTACAAGACTAGAATATGTCAGAGGGGGGTAGAATTCCACGTGTAGCAGTGAAATGCGTAGAGATGTGGAGGAATACCAATGGCGAAGGCAGCCCCCTGGGATAATATTGACGCTCATGCACGAAAGCGTGGGGAGCAAACAGGATTAGATACCCTGGTAGTCCACGCCCTAAACGATGTCTACTAGTTGTTGGTGGAGTAAAATCCATGAGTAACGCAGCTAACGCGTGAAGTAGACCGCCTGGGGAGTACGGTCGCAAGATTAAAACTCAAAGGAATTGACGGGGGCCCGCACAAGCGGTGGATTATGTGGATTAATTCGATGCAACGCGAAAAACCTTACCTGGCCTTGACATGCCACTAACGAAGCAGAGATGCATTAGGTGCCCGTAAGGGAAAGTGGACACAGGTGCTGCATGGCTGTCGTCAGCTCGTGTCGTGAGATGTTGGGTTAAGTCCCGCAACGAGCGCAACCCTTGCCATTAATTGCCATCATTTAGTTGGGCACTTTAATGGGACTGCCGGTGACAAACCGGAGGAAGGTGGGGATGACGTCAAGTCCTCATGGCCCTTATGGCCAGGGCTTCACACGTAATACAATGGTCGGTACAGAGAGTTGCCAACCCGCGAGGGGGAGCTAATCTCAGAAAGCCGATCGTAGTCCGGATTGTTCTCTGCAACTCGAGAGCATGAAGTCGGAATCGCTAGTAATCGCGGATCAGCATGTCGCGGTGAATACGTTCCCGGGCCTTGTACACACCGCCCGTCACACCATGGGAGTGGGTTTTACCAGAAGTAGTTAGTCTAACCGCAAGGGGGACGATTACCACGGTAGTATTCATGACTGGGGTGAAGTCGTAACAAGGTAGCCGTATCGGAAGGTGCGGCTGGATCACCTCCTTTCTAGAGAAGATCACTCGGCTTCAAGCATTCACGCTTATCAGTCATCTTGAATTTAAGCAGCAACAAAGATTTAGGCAAACCGCCTTAGGGTCTGTAGCTCAGCTGGTTAGAGCACCGTCTTGATAAGGCGGGGGTCGTTGGTTCGAGCCCAACCAGACCCACCACCGAATATTGGGGGATTAGCTCAGCTGGGAGAGCACCTGCTTTGCAAGCAGGGGGTCGTCGGTTCGATCCCGTCATCCTCCACCAATGACTTGGTATCTTTGTTGCAGTTTAGAGATTAGAAGCAAGTGTTGTATGAATAATGTTTGCTTCTGGTTTTTAAACGATAGTTTAAAAAACTAAAGACTGCTCTTTAACAAAATGGAAGAAGTAAAGGAATATGAGTTGTGTGATGACAACTTATATTCAATGGGCGATATTACTTTTTAACCGGAAGTAATATCGATTGATTGCAAAATCAGAAATATTAAACGCAAGTTGAGAAGCTGCAGCGATGTAGCGAATCTAACGAGGTTTGATAGTGCTTTAGAATTACCTGTAACGCGTGTCTCATGCACGACGAAATCTAGATTTAAAAGGGTTTAGGTTTTAACGTTATAGGGTCAAGTGAATAAGTGCATATGGTGGATGCCTTGGCGATATCAGGCGATGAAGGACGTGATAGCCTGCGAAAAGCTTCGGGGAGCTGGCAAATAAGCTTTGATCCGGAGATGTCCGAATGGGGAAACCCGGCCGTAAGGTCATTCTCTTCTGAATATATAGGAAGAGTAAAGCGAACCTGGAGAACTGAAACATCTAAGTACCCAGAGGAAAAGAAATCAACCGAGATTCCGTAAGTAGTGGCGAGCGAACATGGAACAGCCTGTTACTTTTAGCAGACGCGATAGTAGAACGGAATGGAAAGTCCGACCGTAGTGGGTGATAGTCCCGTATACGAAATCCCGTTTGTGGAACTAGGGTAACGACAAGTAGGGCGGGGCACGAGAAACCCTGTCTGAACATGGGGGGACCATCCTCCAAGGCTAAATACTCGATATCGACCGATAGTGAACCAGTACCGTGAGGGAAAGGCGAAAAGAACCCCGGGAGGGGAGTGAAATAGATCCTGAAACCGTATGCATACAAACAGTGGGAGCCTCGTAAGGGGTGACTGCGTACCTTTTGTATAATGGGTCAGCGACTTACATTCAGTGGCAAGCTTAACCGATAGGGGAGGCGTAGAGAAATCGAGTCCGAATAGGGCGTCTTAGTCGCTGGGTGTAGACCCGAAACCAAGTGATCTATCCATGGCCAGGATGAAGGTGCCGTAACAGGTACTGGAGGTCCGAACCCACAAATGTTGAAAAATTTGGGGATGAGCTGTGGATAGGGGTGAAAGGCTAAACAAACTTGGAGATAGCTGGTTCTCTCCGAAAACTATTTAGGTAGTGCCTCGTATTTAACTCTCGGGGGTAGAGCACTGTTATGGCTAGGGGGTTCATAAGAACTTACCAAACCATTGCAAACTCCGAATACTGAGAAGTTCAATTACGGGAGACAGTCCATGGGTGCTAACGTCCGTGGACAAGAGGGAAACAACCCAGACCGCCAGCTAAGGTCCCAAATGACGTGCTAAGTGGAAAACGAAGTGGGAAGGCATAGACAGCCAGGATGTTGGCTTAGAAGCAGCCATCATTTAAAGAAAGCGTAATAGCTCACTGGTCGAGTCGTCCTGCGCGGAAGATGTAACGGGGCTAAGCACGTAACCGAAGCTGCGGATACTAGTTTACTAGTATGGTAGGAGAGCGTTCTGTAGGCCTGCGAAGGTGTGCTGTGAGGCATGCTGGAGGTATCAGAAGTGCGAATGCTGACATGAGTAGCGATAAAGGGAGTGAAAAGCTCCCTCGCCGAAAGCCCAAGGTTTCCTGCGCAACGTTCATCGGCGCAGGGTGAGTCGGCCCCTAAGGTGAGGCAGAGATGCGTAGCTGATGGGAAACAGGTTAATATTCCTGTACCTCTATACAATGCGATGTGGGGACGGAGAAGGTTAGGTCAGCCGGGTGTTGGATGTCCCGGTTCAAGCGTGTAGGTTGGTTCTTTAGGCAAATCCGGAGAGCTAAGACTGAGACGTGATAACGAGTCTGCTTGCAGACGAAGTGATTGATACCATGCTTCCAAGAAAAGCCACTAAGCTTCAGTTGTATAAGACCGTACCGCAAACCGACACAGGTGGGCAGGATGAGAATTCTAAGGCGCTTGAGAGAACCCGGGAGAAGGAACTCGGCAAATTAGCACCGTAACTTCGGGAGAAGGTGCGCCCCGGTAGTGTGTAGTGATTTACTCACGAAGCATGATGGGGTTGCAGTGAAAAGGTGGCTGCGACTGTTTAATAAAAACACAGCACTCTGCAAACACGAAAGTGGACGTATAGGGTGTGACGCCTGCCCGGTGCTGGAAGATTAAATGATGGGGTGCAAGCTCTTGATTGAAGTCCCAGTAAACGGCGGCCGTAACTATAACGGTCCTAAGGTAGCGAAATTCCTTGTCGGGTAAGTTCCGACCCGCACGAATGGCGTAACGATGGCCACACTGTCTCCTCTCGGGACTCAGCGAAGTTGAAATGTTTGTGAAGATGCAATCTCCCCGCGGCTAGACGGAAAGACCCCATGAACCTTTACTGCAGCTTTACATTGGACTTTGACAAGATTTGTGTAGGATAGGTGGGAGCCTGAGAGACGTGGTCGCCAGATCGCGTGGAGGCGTCGTTGAAATACCACCCTGATGTTGTTGAGGTTCTAACCTAGGTCCGTAATCCGGACTGGGGACCGTGTATGGTAGGCAGTTTGACTGGGGCGGTCTCCTCCCAAAGAGTAACGGAGGAGTGCGAAGGTAACCTAGGTACGGTCGGAAATCGTACTGATAGTGCAATGGCAAAAGGTTGCTTGACTGCGAGACGGACAGGTCGAGCAGGTGCGAAAGCAGGTCATAGTGATCCGGTGGTTCTGTATGGAAGGGCCATCGCTCAACGGATAAAAGGTACTCTGGGGATAACAGGCTGATTCCTCCCAAGAGTTCATATCGACGGGGGAGTTTGGCACCTCGATGTCGGCTCATCACATCCTGGGGCTGTAGCCGGTCCCAAGGGTATGGCTGTTCGCCATTTAAAGTGGTACGTGAGCTGGGTTTAAAACGTCGTGAGACAGTTTGGTCCCTATCTGCCGTGGGCGCTGCAAGTTTGAGGGGACCTGCTCCTAGTACGAGAGGACCGGAGTGGACGCACCTCTGGTGGACCAGTTATCATGCCAATGGTATAGCTGGGTAGCTAAGTGCGGAAGAGATAAACGCTGAAAGCATCTAAGCGTGAAACTCGCCTCGAGATGAGACTTGCCTCTGGCTTTAAGCCAGCTAAAGAGTCGTTCAAGACCAGGACGTTGATAGGTCAGGTGTGGAAGTGCAGTAATGCATTAAGCTAACTGATACTAATTGCTCGTGAGGCTTGATCCTATAACCTTAAAACTTAAACCTAAGTCTAAAGGTGTAGTTCAAAGCAAATGATTTGGCAATCATCAAGATACAAGAAACACACAGTGTTTCATACCCTGCCCATTGAAGCTTGAAAAAGAAAACTCCTTTACTTCTTCCAATTTGTTAAAGCAGGCTGACTCATGTCAGCACTCTGCATGTCACATATCCCAAGGGATATGTCAGGCATAACATTACCAGTTATGTTTGGGGACAATAGCGGTTTGGAACCACCCCTTCCCATCTCGAACAGGGCCGTGAAACGAACTTGCGCCAATGATAGTGTACTCTTCGTATGCGAAAGTAGGTCATCCCCAAGCTCCTTACTCAAAAACCCAGCACTACTGTGCTGGGTTTTTTATTGCACCGCGTAGTTAGACATGACTATTCTTTAGCGATTACTCTTCTAAAGATCAACAATCTTCTCTGTATGTAGTAGAAACCTCATGCCCTGAGCGGTACTACTATCAGTAAACGCGTAGGCATAAAAAAACCCGGTGCAAGCACCGGGTTGTGAAGGTCTATGATGAGTAACTCAAAATAGACTGCCATGAAATCTGTCCTGCTATAAATATGCACCGTTTGATCGGTTATTAATATTGCTTCTTCTCCCTTGTTTTGTAGTTATCATAAGAAAATCGTACTGTGTTGTCATTGACCCAAGTGGGCTATCAAGTATGCGGTTGGCAAAAAGAGTTGTAGCTACAGATATTCCTTTGCTTAGTCTAGATTGACTTTGAATTTAAAAGGATTTTTGGTATAATCAAAATGATAGATGGGCGTTACGCCCATTTTTTGTTTTTGGACGTAACGTTTTGAATTAAGGGTTCGCATGCAGAATTTGCATTCGGTGGTTGAAAAGACAGTTACCCAGTTGGGATACGAATTGGTTGATTTTGAAGCGGCCAATCGCGGCAAATTGCTGCGCGTATTTATCGACAAATTGACGCCAAAAGATAACAAAGACAGCGTGACGATAGATGACTGTGTGTTAGTGAGTAATCAGCTTGGGAATGTGTTGACTGTTGAGCTGGATATTGATTATGACCGTCTGGAAGTATCTTCAGCCGGTTTGGATCGTGTCTTGCGCAAAGAGAGCGATTTCGTGCGGTTTGCCGGTGAGCGCGCCCAAATCAAATTGCGTGTCGGTATCAAGGATGATGGTCCCAAAGCGACGGCAACCAGTTTGCCAAGAAAAACGTTTCTGGGGCTGTTAAAAGGGGTTGAAGAAGACAAGGTGGTCATTGAGTGTGATGACTGGGTTTATAGATTGTCGCTGGATAATATAGACAAGGCTCGTTTGAACCCTGTCTTTGATTAATTTGTTTTAGCTAATCCGTACGGTGAGTTGGAGATTACGATGAGTCGTGAATTATTGTTGTTGGTTGATGCCCTGGCCCATGAAAAAAATGTGGATAAAGAGGTGATCTTTACCGCTTTGGAGCTGGCGTTGGCTTCAGCAACGAAGAAGAACCATGAAGAAGGTGCTGATATCCGTGTTGAGATTGATCGCGAGACGGGTGATTACAAAACCTTCAGACGTTGGCAGTATGTAGAATACGACTTGCTGGAAAGCTCTGCTTACCAATTTGACGAAGAGGACGAAAGAGCTGCTGGCAGACAGATTGGTGATTACTATGAAGAGCCATTGGAGTCTATCTCTTTTGGCCGTATCGGTGCGCAAGCCGCCAAACAGGTGATTCTGCAAAAAGTGCGCGAAGCTGAGCGAGAGCAAATGATCCAGGACTTCCTGGCACGTGGTGAGAGCTTGGTCACCGGTGTGATCAAACGTATGGAAAAAGGCAATGCCATCATTGAGGTGGGCCGTATTGAGTGCCTGTTGCCACGTGAGGCGATGATTCAGAAAGAAAATCTGCGTGTAGGTGACCGTGTACGTGCTTATCTATCTCGCGTTGACCGTGGTGGCCGCGGCCCACAACTGATTTTGTCACGCGTGGCGCCTGAGTTCCTCAAGCGTTTGTTTGAACTGGAAGTACCGGAAATCGAAGAGGGTTTGCTGGAAATCCGTTCTGCAGCCCGTGATCCAGGTTTACGTTCCAAAATTGCAGTGAAAACCAATGACCAGCGTTTGGATCCTGTCGGGACTTGCGTTGGGATGCGTGGTTCACGCGTACAGGCGGTGACTTCGGAGTTGGGCGGCGAGCGCGTGGACATCGTGTTGTGGAGCATGGATCCGGCACAGTTTGTGATCAATGCATTGGCGCCTGCTGAAGTGACTTCTATCGTTGTGGACGAAGACGCGCACAGCATGGACGTGGTTG
Organism: Methylophilus sp. TWE2; assembly: GCF_001183865.1. Lineage (NCBI taxonomy): Bacteria > Pseudomonadati > Pseudomonadota > Betaproteobacteria > Nitrosomonadales > Methylophilaceae > Methylophilus > Methylophilus sp. TWE2. The sequence continues at coordinate 2,904,933 of NZ_CP012020.1, read as the reverse complement.
TAAATGAAGAGCAGCTGGCAGTGGCGATTGGCCGTAATGGCCAGAATGTACGCCTGGCGTCTGAGCTGACAGGCTGGAACCTGAATATCCTGACGGAAGAAGCCGCTGCGCAGAAGAGCCAGGATGAATATGCCAAAATCAGCCAGCTGTTTATGGAAAAGCTGGATGTGGATGATGAAGTAGCCGATATTCTGGTGCAAGAAGGCTTTAGCACGCTGGAAGAAATCGCTTACGTGCCACTGGCAGAAATGTCCGAAATCGAAGCGTTTGATGAAGATACTATCAATGAATTGCGCTCTCGTGCACGTGCAGCCTTGCTGACTGAGGCGATTGCCAAAGAAGAAAAAGTTGAAGAAGACACTAACGATTTGATGACACTGGAAGGCATGGATGCAGACACAGCCCATAAACTGGCTGCGAGCGATATCCATACCAGCGAAGACCTCGCCGAACTGGCCGTGGATGAGTTGGTTGACCTGACCGGAATAGATGAAGAGCTCGCCAAGTCTTTGATTATGACTGCACGCGCCCCTTGGTTTAAATAAACTATGCGGTCAAGCATCATGCAAATATCTTAATTAAAAAATAAAGTAATTGAACTGGAGCAGTACATGGCACTTTCAACCGTCGCACAATTTGCCGCAGAACTGGGTCTGCCAACGACCTTGCTCATCGAGCAACTGAAAAGCGCAGGCGTTAACAAAACGTCTGTGGATGATTTTTTGGAAGAAGGTGACAAAGCTGCCTTGCTGGATTACTTGCGTAAGGAGCATGGCGCAGGCACTGCCCCTAAAGGCAAAATTACTCTGACCCGCAAACAGAATACTGAAATCAAAAAACTGGATAGCTCGGGCAAAGCCCGTACCATTCAGGTTGAAGTGCGTAAGAAACGTGTGCTGGAACGTCCTGAAATTGGCTACGATCAACCGGTAGAGACTGCCTCTTTTGAAGAGGTGGAAGAGGTTGCGCCAGAAGTCGTAGAAGAGTTGCCAGCGGCTGTCGAAGAGGTGGTAGAGCTGCCACCTGTCGAAGAAACGCCAGAAGTGGTGCCTGAGCCCGAACCTGCGCCAGTGGAGCCTCCAGCCACCGAGGCAGTGCCTGCTTTGGAGACACCTGCTGTCGCGAAAAAAGCAGTCGTGTTGTCAGCACAAGAAATCGCTTTGCGTGAACAGGAAGCGGCGCGTGCGGCCAAATTGGCTGCCTTGCAAGCCGAAGATGTGAAGCGTAAGCAGGCGTTAACGCAGCGTCGTGCCGAAGAGGAGGCCAAGCGTCAAGCAGAAGCCGAGGCTGCGAAGAATAAACCTGCAGCCACAAAGTTGTCTGAAGGCACCTTGCACAAACCTGCTGCCAAAGCGACAGACAAGCCGGAAAACAAAGATAAAAAGGCCAAGACAGATAACCGCGACTGGAACGATAACGAGAATAAAAAACGCGGCATTAAAACTCGTGGTGATGCTGGTGGAGCCAATCAGGGCTGGCGTACCCCTAAGGGCAAACATCACAAATCCAGCAAAGATGATCAACATGCATTTAATGCCCCGACTGAACCGATCATTAAAGAAGTGATGGTGCCTGAGACGATCTCTGTGGCAGATCTGGCACACAAGATGTCGGTAAAAGCAGCTGAGGTAATTAAAGCCCTGATGAAGATGGGCATGATGGTGACGATTAATCAGGTGTTGGATCAGGATACTGCCATTATTTTGGTGGAAGAAATGGGGCATAAAGCTCAGGCGGCGGCAGCCAACGATCCAGAAAGTTTCCTGGAAGAAACTGATACTGTAGAAGCGGTAATGGAAGCGCGTCCGCCAGTGGTGACGGTAATGGGTCACGTTGACCACGGTAAAACTTCTCTGCTTGACTATATTCGTCGCAGCCGTGTGGCGTCTGGCGAAGCCGGTGGCATTACTCAGCATATTGGCGCATACCACGTGGAAACCCCGCGTGGCATGGTGACTTTCCTCGATACACCAGGTCACGAGGCATTTACTGCCATGCGTGCCCGCGGTGCCAAAGCTACCGATATTGTGATCCTGGTGGTGTCTGCCGATGACGGCGTGATGCCACAAACCATTGAAGCGATTCACCACGCCAAAGCCGGTAACGTGCCTATCGTGGTCGCGATCAACAAGATTGATAAACCGGAAGCACAACCGGAGCGTGTCAAAAACGAATTGATTACGCATGAAGTGGTCCCGGAAGAGTACGGTGGTGAGACCATGTTCCGTGAAGTCTCTGCCAAGACTGGTAAAGGCATTGATGAGTTGCTCGAAGCCGTACTGCTGCAAGCAGAAGTGCTGGAGCTCAAAGCACCGCTGAATACGCCGGCTAAAGGTCTGGTGATTGAAGGCCGCCTGGATAAAGGACGTGGTCCGGTGTCTACCGTGTTGGTGCAATCCGGTATCTTGCGCCGTGGCGACATGTTGCTGGCAGGCACTGCCTTTGGCCGTGTGCGCGCAATGCTGGACGAGAGCGGTAACGATATCAAGGAAGCTGGTCCTTCGATTCCAGTCGAAGTCCTGGGTTTGTCTGATGTGCCTAGTTCCGGCGAAGAAACCATTGTATTGAACGATGAGCGCAAAGCGCGTGAAATTGCCTTGTTCCGTCAAGGTAAATTCCGTGATGTGAAATTGGCTAAACAGCAGGCGGCCAAACTGGAAAACATGTTTGAGCAAATGGCTGAAGGTGAAGTGCAAACACTGAACCTGATTATCAAGTCAGATGTTCAGGGCTCTTTCGAAGCCTTGACGACCAGTTTACAGAAATTGTCTACCAGCGAAGTACGCGTCAATATTATTCACACTGCGGTGGGTGCAATCAGTGAGTCCGACGTGAACCTGGCAGCGGCTTCCAAAGCGGTATTGATTGGCTTTAACGTGCGTGCCGATGCGGGTGCTCGTAAACTGGTCGAAACCTTGGACGTGGACCTGCGTTATTACAACATCATTTACGAGGCTGTGGATGAGATCAAGGCTGCGCTGGGTGGTATGTTGGCGCCAGAGCAGAAAGAGCAGATGATCGGTACGGTCGAAATCCGTGAAGTCTTCAAGATTTCCAAAGTGGGTTCGATTGCGGGCTGTTATGTACAGGATGGTGTGGTTAAACGTAACTCAAAAGTACGTTTGTTGCGTAACAATGTGATTATCCATACCGGTGAGCTGGATTCCCTGAAACGCTTTAAGGATGACGTGAAGGAAGTGAAGAACAACTTCGAATGTGGTTTGTCACTCAAGAATTACAACGACATCGAAGTGGGCGATATTCTGGAAGTGTATGAAGTCGTTGAAGTGGCACGTACACTGTGACTTTAAAATACGTCATGATGCGTTGTTGTCATCCAAAAAATGTTCACTTACATATGTCTCATATGCCACGCTCCATTTTTTTGCTGACGCCTAGCCTCATTTAGTCTTTTAAAGTCAGGACACAATCAATGGCTAAAGCATTTTCAAGAAACGACCGCGTCTCAGAGCAAATGCGCCGTGAACTGGCGGATTTGCTCATGTTTGAGGTCAAAGACCCGCGTGTGCAAATGGTTACCTTGACCGGTGTTGAGGTGGCTGGCGACATGGCACATGCCAAAGTCTTTTACACGGCGCAAAAAAACAGCAAGGGTTTGCAGGCTGGGCTGGAAAAAGCCGCCGGCTTTTTGCGCTCCCAATTGGGTAAGCGCATGATGATACGTACCGTGCCGCAACTGCATTTTGTCTATGATGAATCCATAGACCGTGGCATGCATATGGATAAGCTCATTCATGACGCCTTGTCCGATACCCCTCCGCAAGAATAACTTTTAATCGCTTAAGCTATGCAGACAAAACGCATAAAACGCGCCGTTAACGGCGTGTTGTTGCTCGATAAACCGTATGGCTTTTCTTCCAACCAGGCTTTGCAAAAGGTCAAATGGTTATACCAGGCGCAGAAAGCAGGCCATACTGGTACATTAGACCCTCTGGCAACAGGCGTGCTACCCATTTGCTTTGGGGAAGCGACCAAGTTTGCCCAGCATTTAACCGACGAAAACAAAACCTATATCGCCACGGTTAAGTTTGGTGTGACAACGACGACTGGAGATAAAGAGGGCGATGTGCTCAACCACGTAGATTGCCAGGTGACGCGCGAAGAGATTGATCGCGTGTTACCGCAGTTTATGGGTGAAATTACGCAGGTGCCGCCTATGTATTCCGCGCTCAAGGTCAATGGCAAGCCATTGTATGAGTATGCGCGAGATGGACTAGAACTCGAGCGTGCACCACGCCAGGTCACGATTTATGATTTACGCGTGCTGGCTTGTGCTGACAATAGTGCCGAGATTGAAGTGTGTTGCAGCAAGGGCACTTATATCCGCACCCTGGGGGAAGATATCGGTAAGGCATTGAACGTTGGTGCGCATTTGACCGCTTTGCGTCGTACCGCAACAGCAACGTACCAGATTGCGCATACGGTGACCGTTGAAGCGCTTGAGCAAATGACGGTGGAACAACGCGATGCCTTGTTGTTGCCTGTAGATACCGCCATCAGCGCGTTACCGAAAATTGAGTTGCATGAGGATGCGGCTTATTATTTCAAGCAAGGCAATCCAGTGTGGTTGTCCGGCAATATCCCGGCGGGCGAGTTACGCATCTACAGCGAGGCAGGCCTGTTTCTAGGTGTAGGCCAGCAGCAGCGCGATGGACGTATCGCGCCCAAGCGCGTGGTCAACCTTTAATCTTTCGCAAGCCCCTAGGCAAAGACTGCCTGCTTGCCATGACTGCGGCAAGTTTCTACAATCGTCAGATACTTTGTTTCAGGGGCGCGCTCATGCGCATGCGTATTTCCCAAGCGTTATTGATGACTCTGCTGCTACCCTGTTTGCCTTATTCGGCTGCTCAGGCAGAAGACGGCTACACAACATCTGGTAGCCAGCGTAAAGCTGCGATGACCATGCTTTACGATACACGTTTTGAATTACATGACCCGGGACCAGGTCACCCTGAACGGGCGAGCCGCGTGAATATGATTGTGGAGCATTTAAAAAACAATCCGCAATTAAACGCTTTTTTACGCTGGCCATCTTTTACAGCAGCCTCGCGCCAAGATTTACTGCGTGTACACAGCCCTGCCTACCTGGATTTGCTTGATAAAGAGCAGGCAAGCGTCAAGCCTGGCCAGCATCACCTACTGAGTACAGGCGATACGATGTTGTCACAACATTCCCTGACCGTTGCGACATTATCGTCAGGTGCGGTGATGGCAGGTGTGGATGCAGTGATGACTCAGCAGTCGCCTACCGCGTTTGCCTTGGTCAGGCCACCCGGTCACCATGCCACGCGTGACCGAGGCATGGGGTTTTGCCTGATCAACCACATCGCAGTCGCGGCCCGTTATGCGCAGCAAAGATACGGTATCCAACGCATTTTAATTGTCGATATCGACGTGCATCATGGCAATGGTACGCAGGATATTTTCTATGCAGATAACAGCGTGTTTTACTTCAGTGCGCATCAGCACCCACTGTATCCCGGCAGCGGTAGACCTGGCGAAACCGGAACCGGCCTGGGGTTGGGGTACACCATGAATGTGGATATCGCGCCGGGTAGCAATGAGCGTCGCCTGCTACAGGCCATTGAGCAGCCGCTGGCGCAGGCGATGCAAGCGTTTCGCCCCGAATTGATCATGGTATCAGCCGGGCTGGATGCGCATCAAGGCGATACGCTAGGGGCACTGCAGTATTCTGAGGCAGGCTATGCGACGGTGGCAAAAGCCATCAAGGCATTAGCGGCAGAACATGCGCAAGGGCGTATGGTATGGATGCTGGAAGGCGGATATGTGCCAGCCAATAATGCCAATGCGGTCGAAGCCATCATCAGTACACTTGTGACACAGCCTTAATGGTTCATTCGGTTGTCATAAATATATGTTAATATATTCAATATGTTAAAGCGTTTTTATGTGTCATTCTTGTTGGCGTTTCTGTTTGCCATTGCGCAGACAGGGATGGTCACGCATGAAATCAGCCACATTCAGGAGCTGACGCAGCAGCAGTCTCAACCAGACAAAAATCATCAGGGCAATGAGTCTTGTACGCTGTGTATCAGTCTCGCGCATGCTGCGGGCGCTTTAACGCAATCCCCGCAGTGGATCCTTCCACCGCAAGCAAGCTTTCTACTCTCAACCGCCGTTGCCACAGTGGATTCAACCAGTCGCGTTGCAATCTACTCCGCGCGCGCACCCCCTTTCAGTATTTCAGCCTGATCAGTGAATAAACTCCAGCTGGCATAGCCGAGCCTGGACCCCATTGTTTTGCGCGCAGTGCATGTCTGCATTGTTCGCGTATGTCTGGAATAAAAAATGAATATGACAAACCGTCTGGCGCCCTCAGTTTGGCGTCATAAACCACTCTGGCTGGCCATGATGGCGGCACTGACTACACCTGTGACCGCGACAGCAGCAGACAACTCTACCATCATCGACCTTGATCAGGTGCCTGTGACGGGCAATCCGCTGGGGGTCGCTTCAGATGATATGGTTGTACCCGTTTCCGTACTCGGTGGCCGCGAGCTCAGCCTGCGCCGCCATGGTACGCTCGGCGAGACGCTGAATGGAATCCCTGGTGTCACGGCGACCCAGTTTGGGCCCAATGCTTCACGCCCAATTATCCGTGGCCTCGATGCTGAACGTGTCCGCATTATGCAAAACGGCGTAGGCGTGCTTGATGCCTCTTCACTGAGTTTCGACCATGCCGTCGGCATAGACCCATTGATCATTGAGCAAATTGATGTGGTGAGAGGTCCGGCGGCATTGCTGTATGGCGGGAGCGCCATGGGCGGCGTTGTGAATGCCATTGACCATCGGATTCCCAAGGAGTCGCTCAATGGCTATACCGGACGTGCCGAGGCACGCTTTGGTGGACCAGACAATACGCGTAACGGTGCCGCTGTGGTGGACGTGGGGAATGGACTGTTTGCATTGCATGCAGATGTTTATAGCCGTGAAACAAGCAACCTTGATATTCCTGGCTATGCCGTCTCAAAGCGTAAAAGTCTGGCCGATGGCACCGAGCGTGATAGCAAAGGCAAAAAGACGCTGAATAATAGCGCTGGCTTTGCCAATGGTGGTGCAATGGGGGCATCCTGGACCTTCGATAAGGGTTATCTGGGCCTGTCATATGCCGACTCGAATAACTACTACGGTACCGTGGCTGAAGATGATGTCAAAATTGACATGAATAACAAGCGCACAGAACTGGCAGGCGAAATCAGAGACTTGAAGGGTCCCATAGAAAAACTCAAGCTTAGGATGGCCTATACCAACTACAAGCATGTCGAACTAGAGAATGGTGATGTTGGGACGACATTTAGAAATCGAGGGATGCAGGGTAGCCTTGAGGGAACACATCAAACATTCATGGGGCTCAATGGGGTTGTGGGCTATCAGTTTCAAAACACACGTTTTATGGCGCTGGGTGAGGAGGCATTTGTCCCCAGTGTGACGACACAGGACCAGTCTCTCTATGTTTACGAAGAGTATGCTATTGATAAACACAAGATTACCTTTGGTGGGCGTACAGGCGAGACATCCGTCAGATCTGCAGATAACGATAATTTTGGAGCAGGTCAAAACAAACGTTTCAGCCCGAACAGTTTTGCTTTAGGTGGGTTATATACCATTGATGAGTCATGGGTCGCCACGGTAAACCTTTCCCATAATGAGCGTGCGCCCAGTTACTTCGAGCTTTTTGCAAATGGGCCACATATTGCGACTGGCCAAGTGGAAATAGGTAGTACCGCGTTGAAGAAAGAGCGTTCAAATGGCATTGATGCGCAACTGAAATGGAAATCTGGTGGCCATAGCATCACCTTGGGTGCTTATGCGACCAAGTTTAAAAACTTTATCGGTTTGTTTAATACTGGCAACGACAGGTTAGTCGATGGTGAATTATTGCCAGAAGCTGAATTCAGAGCCGTGCCTGCTTTGTTCAAGGGGCTGGAGCTTGAGGGCAAATTTGCCCTGAATGACGAGTGGGCATTGAGACTGCGCGGGGACTATGTGCATGCCAAAGATACGCGCAATAATGACTATTTGCCGCGTATTTCGCCATTGCGTCTTGGTGGCGGACTGGATTACCGCCTGGGTAACTGGAATGCGCGCATGGATGTGTTGCATGCATTCAAACAAAACGATGTGGCGGAGAACGAGCTCAAAACGGATGGTTATACTAACCTGAGTGCGCTGGTCGCTTACAAGTTGCCGGTTAAGTATCATGTGGAACTGTTTGCCAAGGCCAATAACCTGCTTAATGACGAGATACGTGAACACGCCTCTTTCCTCAAGGATATTTCACCGGCGGGTGCGAGGTCAGTTCTGGTGGGTGCCAGGGCAGATTTTTAACCGGGCGAGTTAAATAAAAAAGGTTGGCATTGCCAACCTTTTTTATATTCTAAATGGCTTGCTTAACCAAACAGAATCAATCCCCACACGACGCACAGGTTGATCAGCGCCAATAATACGGCCGCGCTACCAATATCCTTGGCGCGCTTGGCCAATGCATGGCGCTCAATTGAAACACGGTCAACCACGGCTTCTACCGCAGAGTTAAGTAACTCCACAATCATCACCAGCAATACGCTGCCCACCATTAATATACGGTGCAAGGCTTCGGCTTCCAGATAAAACGCCAGCGGGATCAGCACCAGGGACAGCCAAACCTCCTGGCGGAAAGCGTCTTCGTGCTGGTAGGCGGCTTTAAAACCATCCATGGAATAGCCAAAGGCATTGATTAAACGGCGAATGCCAGTTTTGCCTTTAAAAGGACTTTCCTGGTGGCTGGATGATTGATTGTTTTGCATGGTTTATCTCTAAATTGCGACATCAGATTTTAACATGCGCTATGATAGCGCTTTTAGCAGTATAGTGAGGATCGAACATGGCAAGAATGGTGCAATGTGTGAAACTGGGCAAAGAGCTGGAAGGCATGGATTTTCCGCCTTATCCCGGTGAACTGGGCAAGAAGATTTATATGCACGTGTCCAAAGAGGCTTGGGCAGGTTGGCTTAAGCAACAGACCATGCTGGTTAACGAAAACCGCCTGAGTCTGGCCGACCCGAGTGCCCGGAAGTATTTGGCGGAGCAAACTGAAAAATACTTTTTTGGCGATGGCGCAGATGTTGCCAGCGGTTACGTACCGCCACAATCTTAATTTTGTCATTGAGTTTATACCAAACAAAAAAGCACTCCTGGGAGTGCTTTTTATTATGTGTGGTTAAGATTGCGTCTCGCGTTCGATATCTTCCAGGCTGGTATGGCGGATATCCTTGCCTTTGACCATGTACACGACATATTCAGAAATATTTTTTGCATGATCGCCGATACGCTCAATCGCCTTGGCCACAAACAGCACTTCCAGTGACATGGAGATGGTGCGAGGGTCTTCCAGCATAAATGTAATCAGCTGGCGCATGGCGGCACGGAACTGTTCATCCACCTGCTCATCCTGCTTGGCGACTTCTACGGTCTGGCTGACGTCCAGACGGGCAAAAGAATCCAGTGAAGTACGCAACATCTCACGCACAATCGCGACCATGGATTTGATCTCGTTGAAGCGCGGTTTGTACATGCGGTCCTGCTCATAAATACGCTGTGCCGTACGGGCAATCTTGGTTGCTTCGTCACCAATTCGTTCCAGGTCGGTGATGGTTTTCACCATCATCATAATCATGCGCAAGTCACGCGCAGCAGGCTGTCTGCGCGCGATGATATGGCTGCAGTCTTCATCGACCTGTACTTCGAGCGCATTGACACGGGTGTCACGCTCCATCACATCTTTTGCCAGGTTCACATCGGCACTGGTCAGTGCCTCCAGCGCATTGACAATCTGCTGCTCAACAAGCCCCCCCATTTCCAGAACCTTGGCGCGTACCGATTCCAGTTCAACGTCATATTGCTTAGAGGTGTGTTCGAATTGCATGACAAATTTTCCTAATAATTGTGCCGATGCAGGTTAGCAGCACAATATGACAACAGTGTGATAATTTTTAACGTGATTAATTTCCAATTATTTTGTCAGCGTTTTGACGCCGTTTGGAGTCGCTAACAGGAGTACATTGGCTGGACGGGCAGCAAATAAACCGTTTGTCACCACGCCGACGATCTGGTTGATTTTGGCTTCCATGGCGATTGGGTCACTGATGGTCAAACCATGCACGTCCAGAATCAGGTTGCCGTTATCCGTCGTGAAGTCACGCAATTGTGGTTGGCCACCCAGTTTCACCAGTTCACGTGCCACATGGCTGCGTGCCATCGGTAATACTTCTACTGGCAGAGGAAACTTGCCCAAGACTGGTACGAATTTGCTTTCGTCACAGATGCAAATAAAAGATTTGGCCACCGCTGCCACGATCTTTTCACGGGTCAAGGCGCCACCGCCGCCTTTAAGCATATGCATGTGTTCGGTGATTTCATCCGCACCGTCTACATAAATATCCAGGCTGTCTACACTGTTCAAATCGAATACTTCGATACCGTGGTTACGCAGGCGTTGCGCGGTGGCTTCGGAGCTGGCAACTGCGCCAGAAATTTTGTGTTTGACCTTGGCCAGTTCATCAATAAAAAAGTTGGCAGTTGAACCGGTACCCACACCGATAATGCCATCTTTCACGTAAGTCACAGCCGCTTTTGCTACTTCCAGTTTGAGTGCGTCTTGTTGTGCTTTATCCATCGCCATCTGCTTCAATCCTTGATTAATTCTTTATAATACAAACAATTCTCTATCATACACTGCAACCATGCGGTTTTAAAATCCAAACGCATTTCATGACCATCAACTACCGCGAAAAAATCGAACACTCCCAAGTGTATGCTGTGGCCAGGCACACGCCCCTGGATGAAATGCCTAACCTGTCGGCACGCTTTAAAAACCGGATATTGCTCAAACGCGAAGACATGCAGCCCGTGTTTTCGTTCAAGCTACGTGGCGCCTACAACAAAATGGCTAACCTTTCGCCGGAGGCACTGGCGCGCGGTGTGATTTGTGCCAGCGCCGGAAATCATGCACAGGGGGTCGCGCTCAGTGCGCAAAAAATGGGTTGCCGCGCCGTGATTGTCATGCCAACTACAACACCAGCGATCAAGGTCAATGCCGTGCGCTCGCGCGGGGCTGAAGTGGTGTTGTTTGGCGACAGTTATTCCGACGCCTATGCACACGCGCTCGAAGTAGAAAAGAATGAAGGCCTGACCTTTGTGCATCCTTATGATGACCCGGATGTGATCGCTGGCCAGGGCACGATTGCGCTGGAAATTGTGCAGGATCACCCAGAGCCGATAGAAGCGATTTTTTGCTGTGTGGGCGGTGGTGGGTTATTGGCAGGGATAGCTGCTTATATCAAGGCGGTGCGCCCGGAGATCAAAGTGATCGGTGTAGAGGCACAAGATGCCGAAGCCATGACGGAGTCAGTCAAAGCCGGGCAGCGTGTCATGCTGGAGCAGGTAGGCCTGTTTGCCGATGGTGCGGCAGTCAAGCAGGTGGGTGAACATACATTCGCCCTGGTACAGCAATATGTTGACGAGATGATTGTCGTTGATAATGATGAGATCTGTGCTGCCATTAAAGATGTGTTTGAAGATACCCGTAGCATTCTTGAGCCAGCAGGCGCCCTGTCGCTAGCGGGGTTGAAAGCTTACGCAGAGCGTCATCAGCTGCAAGGTAAAACGCTGATTGCCGTGGCCTCGGGGGCCAATATGAATTTTGACCGCTTGCGCTTCATTGCCGAGCGTGCCGAGCTGGGCGAGCATAGAGAAGCGGTGTTTGCCGTGACGATTCCAGAAACACCGGGCGCATTCAAGGCGTTCTGCCGCCTGTTGGGTAACCGCAATATCACTGAGTTCAATTACCGTTTTTCTGATGTCAGCCAGGCGCATATTTTTGTGGGGGTTGCCGTTCATAACCCGGCCGAAGCAGCAGATATCGCCAGCAAACTGGAGTCGGCGGGCTTGCCCACACTCAATTTAACCGATAATGAAATGGCCAAACTGCATTTGCGCCATTTGGTTGGCGGACATGCGCCGCAAGCGCAAAATGAAGTGGTTTACCGCTTCGAGTTCCCGGAAAAACCAGGCGCTTTAATGAACTTTCTTGAATCTATGGGTCACAACTGGAACATCAGTTTGTTCCATTACCGCAATCACGGGGCAGATTTTGGCCGGGTGCTGGTTGGAATGCAGGTGCCGCCAGAAGAGAAAGAGGCTTTTGAGCGATTCCTGCAGCAACTGGGATACCCTTGCTGGAATGAAAGCCAGAATCCGGCCTACCGCTTATTTTTGGGGTAGGTGGTTGAAAAGAGCCGGATGGTGGTTATTTACAACCAGTTTTTGCCGTGATGGGCTAAAGCATGCCGAAATTAAAAGGTTTGTTTATGAGTATGATTCTTGCTGCACCCATAAGCTTTAATTAAAAAATCAGGAGATAGATGCAAATGTTAACTTCACCTTTGGCGCGTCGTACGCGCATGAGTTTGTTATTGCTGGCGTTGGTTGCCACAGTCGCCGCCTGTAACAAACAAGAAGAGCCTGCGACAGAAGCCGCGGCACCAGCTGCCGAAAGCCCTGCTGGCGCTGTGGCATATGTGTCTACACAAGACGCAGGTGTTAATGTCATTGACTTGGCAACCATGAAAATTACCAAGCAGTTTGATGTCAAGGCCGAAGGGCCGCGAGGTCTGGCTGTGACGGATGATGGCAAGCAACTGGTGGTTGCTACGCGTGAAAACGGCAGTGTGTCAGTGATAGATACGGCAACAGGTGAAGTGGTCAAACAAATCGAGGTCGGCAAGAATCCGGAATTTGTGCGTGTCAGTGGAAATTTTGCCTTCGTTTCGTCTGAGCCAAGCTCCAAGGCAGGCCCTCCACCCAAACCTGGCGAAAAACCGGCAGAAGATGACGACGATGATGACGATGACGAAAAAATCCCGGCCAAAATCGCTGTGGTGGATTTGACCAAGGGTGAAAAAATCCGGGAAATCACCGGTGGCCCGGAAACTGAAGGCCTGGAATTTTCGGCAGACGGCAAGCAGCTGGTGATTACCAATGAAGCCGATAACACTGTGACTGTGCATAACATTGAGACCGGTGAGCTGGTTAAAACCATCGCTACCCATGAATATGGCGACCGTCCTCGCGGCATCAAGGTGTCTCCAGATGGTAATACTTACCTGGCCACCCTGGAGTTTGGCAACAAATTCATGGTGATGGACAAAGACTTTAACGTTGTCCGTACCGTGGATACGGCTGAAACGCCGTACGGCATTGCCTACGACAGCAAGGGTGAGCGTATTTTTGTCGCAACTAATAAGGCCAAGCTCCTGCAAGTGTTTGATGCCAAGAGCTTTGAAAAAATCAAGGAAGTGCCTACTGGTAACCGTTGCTGGCATTTCAGCTTTACCCCAGACAACAAGAATATCCTGTTGGCCTGCGGAAAGTCCGATGCGGTATTTGTGATTGATGCTGACAAGTTGGAAGTCACTAATCAGGTGGAAGTGAAAAACATGCCTTGGGGCGTCGTCACTTTCCCGAAAGCGATGGGCAGTCTGGAAAACGTCAAGTAAATTGAGTGCCACGTGCGCTAAATTTGCAAAAAGCCCGCCAGTATAGGCGGGCTTTTTTATTAAATTTTTAGGGATCGCCCTAAAGTTTTGTATTTAGCAGCCGTAAGCCTACTTAGATAACAACGATTGCGTCTGGAGCATACAGTTTGCCGGAAGCCATGCTGGCAAACTGTAGGTCAGATTGAGTCCCTGACTAGCCAGTTTGGCAACTGTTGTTCTGCATGCAGACCACGTTAACCCAAGGGTTAGCGTCGTTACTCACAGGGCTTCTTCGGAAGCCCTTTTTTTGTGCTGAAGAAAGTGCGCAGGGCGCGGGCGAGGTTGGCGGCTAAGCGCCTGTCTGCGGGCAACGACTTACTGGCTGCGCTTGCGGATCAGAAAGGTAAACACGCCGTCGGCTTCTTGCATGTCTAGCAGTGTGTGGCCAGTTTGGCGGCAAAAAGCATCAAAATCTTTTTTTGAGCCGGGATCGGTGGCCGTAATTTTAAGCACTTGTTCAGCGGTTAGCTCATTCAAAGCCTTTTTGCAGCGCAAGATCGGCAGCGGGCAATTCAGGTTGCGGGCGTCTACTTCTTTGTCAAAGTGCATGAGTGTTCCTGAGGGTTGAGTTCAAGCAGCCTGGATGGGTAGTCCTGCATTCGCCCAGGCCAAGATGCCGCCTGCCAGATGCGAAACGTCGGTGTGGCCTTGTGCCAGCGCAAATTCGCCTGCGGCAATAGAGCGCACGCCACTGCGGCAATAAAACACAATTTTCTTGTCTTGCGGAAACTGGTCAAATACAGCGGTCAGGTTGCCTAAAGGAACGTGCAGCGCGCCCGGCAAAATGCCTGAGACGAGTTCGTGGTCATTGCGGATATCAACAAGCAGCAATGATGGATCACTGAGCAGGGGGTGTAACTCATCCGGTGTTAAGTGTTTTAATGACATCAACGAACCCAGAAAAAGAAGTGCCGAAAGGCTGGTAAGGATTGGTGGCCAGAGGCAGAATCGAACTGCCGACACGAGGATTTTCAATCCTCTGCTCTACCGACTGAGCTATCTGGCCAACAGCAATTTGGGCTAGTCCCGAATCGCAAGACGCGCATTATAGCAAAGAACACTAAGAATGCACACAAAAGATAAAAAAAATCCTGATCTGCTTGCCGGACGCGTCTCTTATCGTCGCACGTGATGCCCGCTCGCGATGGATTTACATGAGTTGTGCAACAATATTGATTGCTTTAGGTCCCAAATTTAAGGGTAGTCGAGGCTACGGCTGCAAGAGTGAGCATAATTGGCAATTAAAGGTGAAAGTATGTCAGATTCGATCATGATCTTGGGTGAAGTGCTGGGGGATGTGTTTCCCGACCAAACCGTGATAGGCGGCGCGCCTTATAACGTTGCCCGTCACTGTCATGCTTTTGGCTTGCACGTGCATTTACTCACAGGGATAGGCAGAGACAGCCTGGGTGAGCGTGTGATGGCTGAAATGCAGGCGAGTGGCCTGTCAGCAGAAGGCGTGCAGCAGTCAGCGCGTTTGCCAACCGGGCAAGTCAAGGTGCATCTCGGTCCACAAGGCCACCATTTCGAGATTCTGGATCAGCAGGCCTATGATGACCTGCAATGGCCACCCGTCGAGACCCTCACCCTGAAATATCCTCCAAGGCTGGTGTATTTTGGGTCGCTGGCTTTGCGGCATGCGCCCATGCAGGCAGTGGCGGCGCAATGGTTGGCGCTCTGCAAGCCCGCTACCGTGCTCTGTGATATCAACCTGCGGGCACCCTGGTATGACGCAGAGAGCGTGCGCATGGCGTTGCAGGCGGCTGATATCCTGAAAATCAATCATGAAGAGTTGCCAGAAGTCTGCAAGCTGCTAGGCGTGCCTGGCTCTGCGGATATTAATGAGTTGGCCCGGCGGTTGTTAATGGTGTTTGGCTTGACTGAGATGTTTGTCACCTGTGGCGAAGAGGGCAGCTTCTGGCTGGACCGCTTTGGTCAGGGCTTCCGCGTACCACCGGTGCGCCTGAGCACTGCATTTGTCGATAGCGTCGGCGCCGGGGATGCGTATACCTCGGTGGTGATTAGAGGGTTGCTGGCCGGTTGGTCGCGCCAGACCATCCTGACGCGTGCGGCCAGTTTTGCCGCGGCTATTTGCGGTGTTCGCGGGGCCGTGCCAGCCGCTGCCGACTTTTATGATGACTTTCTGTAAGGCTACAATAGGGGGGCGCCAGCTAAATTAATTCGTAAAAACAGAAGCTTAATGTAATAAAAGCCTATGCAAGGTTGGCACTTGCCGCTATAATGCGCGTTTCGTGTAAATCGAATGTCGGTGCGGTAGGCAAATGGGTTGTCTGGCTGCGACGATATTGACGCTAACTCAAGGAAAATAAAGATGGCGATTACCGCAGAACAATCCGCAAAAATCATTAAAGATTTTCAACGCAGCCCTAACGATACGGCTAGTCCAGAGGTGCAAGTAGCTCTGTTGACATTCCGTATTACTTACCTGACCGAGCATTTCAAATCCAACAAAAAAGACAACCACTCACGCCGTGGCTTGTTGGCCTTGGTTAGCCAGCGTCGTCGTTTGCTGGACTACCTCAAAGGTAAAGACGTTAGCCGCTATCAAACGCTGATTGAGCGCTTGAACCTGCGTAAATAATTTGGCTAAAAGTGACGTTTAATCCAGTTCACTTTTAACGAAATAAAAGCCGATGGCATGGTGACTGCCTCGGCTTTTTTGTTTTAAAAATCCTCAGATTTTGAATCTTTTGGATTTTATTCTCACCAACCGGGGTGGCTTCTGTGAGTGCGTTTTGTGCCTATTTGGAACAAAAAAGCGTGCTGATGGAAGTCACCGCATAATTGTAGAGAAATTGGCTATTGGGTAGTGAATAGCCATGGTAGATAAAGGAAAAACAATGTTTGAAATTACGAAAAAAAGCCTCCAGCTTGGGGCGCATACCCTGACCATTGAAACCGGGGAAATCGCACGCCAGGCAGATGGCGCCGTCATGGTGAGCTATGGCGATACCGTGGTCCTAGTGGCTGCGACTGCAAAAACCGAAGTCAAAGAAGGTCAGGATTTCTTTCCATTGACCGTGGATTACCAGGAAAAAACCTATGCGGCTGGCCGCATTCCAGGCGGTTACTTCAAGCGTGAAGGCCGTCCTAGCGAAAAAGAAACGCTGACAGCCCGTTTGATCGACCGTCCAATGCGTCCGCTGTTCCCAGATGCGTTCTATAACGAAGTGCAAATCGTCGCGACCGTGTTGTCCCTGGATCCGGAAATTGATGCTGACATCCCGGCCATGATTGGTGCTTCTGCTGCGGTTGCGCTGGCTGGCATCCCTTTCTACGGTCCAATGGGTGCGGTAAAAGTGGGTTACATCAATGGTGAATACGTCTTGAACCCAACAGCAACACAACTGAAAGAGTCCGCACTGGATTTGGTGGTTGCTGCGACTGAAACTGCCGTGATGATGGTGGAATCCGAAGCCAAAGAATTGCCAGAAGACGTGATGCTGGGTGCTGTTGTGTTCGGTCACGAGCAAATGCAACCTGTGATCAAAATGATCAACGAACTGGCTGCTGAAGCCGGTAAAGATGCCTGGGACTGGACACCGCCAGAGCCAGACACTGCGCTGATTGCAAAAATTGAAGAGATTGCTGCTGAAGACATCAATGCTGCATTCAAAATCAAATCCAAAGGCGAGCGCTCTGCCAAGCTGGACGAAATCAAGTCCCGCGTCATGAGCACTTTGATCACTGAAGAAACTTCTACCTTAGAAGCCAACAAGATTAAAGACGAGTTCTTTAAGCTGGAAGCCAAAACCGTGCGTAGCCAGATTCTGAATGGTGAGCCACGGATTGACGGCCGTGATACACGCACTGTGCGCCCGATCACTATCCGTTCCGGCGTATTGCCACGCACCCACGGCTCTGCTTTGTTCACTCGCGGTGAAACGCAAGCGCTGGTCGTGACCACCCTGGGCACAGGCAAAGATGAGCAAATCATTGACGCGCTGGCTGGCGAATACTACGAAAACTTCATGCTGCACTACAACATGCCTCCGTTCGCCACTGGCGAAACAGGCCGTGTCGGTTCACCAAAGCGCCGCGAAATCGGCCACGGTAACCTGGCTAAACGTGCATTGAAAGCCGTATTGCCTAAGAAAGAAGACTTTGACTACACCCTGCGTGTCGTGTCCGAGATCACTGAGTCTAACGGTTCCAGCTCCATGGCGTCTGTCTGTGGTGGCTGCCTCTCTATGCTGGACGCCGGTGTGCCATTGACTGCACACGTGGCTGGTGTGGCGATGGGCTTGATTAAAGAAGGTAACCGTGTAGCGGTCCTGACTGACATCTTGGGTGATGAAGACCACCTGGGTGACATGGACTTTAAAGTGGCCGGTACCGACAAAGGTGTGACTGCCCTGCAAATGGACATCAAGATCACTGGTATCACTGCACAGATCATGCAAGTGGCACTGGCACAAGCCAAAGAAGGCCGCGCGCACATTCTGGGCCTGATGAAACAAGCCGTGTCTGGCGTGAACACCGAAATGTCACAGTTTGCTCCACGTATCATCACCATGAAGATCAATCCGGACAAAATCCGTGACGTGATTGGTAAGGGTGGCGCTGTGATTCAGGCACTGACCAAAGAAACCAACACCAGCATCGACATCGAAGATGACGGTACTGTGAAAATCGCCTGTACCAGTGCAGAAGAAGGTGCTGAGGCACAACGCCGTATCGCACAGATCACTGCTGAGGTAGAAGTTGGCCAGATCTACGAAGGTCCAGTGGTCAAGATTCTTGACTTTGGTGCTGTGGTGACTTTGATGCCAGGCAAAGATGGCTTGGTACACATTTCACAAATCGCCCACGAGCGTGTAAAAGCAGTGAGTGATTACCTCAAAGAAGGTGACATTGTGAAAGTGAAAGTGGTTGAGTTGGATGACAAAGGTAAAGTGCGTTTGAGCATGAAAGCCCTGATCGATCCACCAGCAAAAGAAGAAACACCACCGGCTGAATAAGTCGTTAAGCAATCAAAAGCCCGCGCAAGCGGGCTTTTTTTACGTCCATGACTTTTTCCTGACAGTTTCCTCTTCGTCAATTTACGTATAAGACCAGCCCTGATTTTAGTGGATAATGCCATCGTATGAACAATTAATAAAAAATCATACGATAAGAGAGTGATCCCTATGAAAAAACAGTCAGGCATGTCTTTGGCACTGGTGGGCCTGTTTGCAAGCATGCCCAGCTATGCCACAGAAACAGTGGACCTAGATGAGGTCGAAGTCCGCGGGCACTATGACAATGCCGTGGGCTCCTCAGATGCCGCCAGTGAAGGCAAGGTCAATGCCAGCCTGATTAAAAACCGGCCTATTTCACGCGTGGGTGAAATCATGGAGTTTGTCCCCGGCATGATCGTGACCCAGCACAGCGGTAGTGGCAAAGCTAACCAGTTTTACCTGCGCGGGTTCAATCTTGACCACGGTACTGACTTTGCAACTTATGTGGATGACATGCCCGTGAATATGCGCACCCATGCACACGGCCAAGGCTATACCGATTTAAACTTCCTCATCCCTGAGCTGGTGAGTCATATCCATTACAAAAAAGGTCCCTATTCAGCCGAAGAAGGGGATTTTTCCTCTGCTGGTGCGGCGAGGTTACATCTTCTCAATCAATTGCCGCAAGGCATCGCCAGCTTGACCGTGGGCAGTTACGATTACCAGCGCATGTTGCTGGCAAACTCGGTAGCCGTGGCAGACGGACATTTGCTGTACGCGTTAGACGTGAATCATTACGATGGGCCGTGGCAGGTGGCCGAGGGCGTTAAAAAATACAATGGCGTTTTGCGATACAGTGAAGGCGATGCGCATGACAGCATGACGTTGACTGCGATGGCCTATCACAACCGCTGGAGCAGCACTGACCAGATTCCGTTGCGTGCTGTCCGTTCCGGGCAGATTGGCCGCTTTGATGCGATTGACCCCACCGATGGTGGCGATTCATCACGCTACAGCCTGTCATTTAACAAACAACACCGTGACCAGCATGGCGGCTGGCAAATGAGCGCCTATGCCGTGCGTTCCGAGTTAGACCTCTACAGCAACTTTACCTATCTCAAGGATGATCCCATTAATGGTGATCAGTTTAACCAAAGTGAAAAACGCACCATGCTGGGCGTGAATCTCAGTAAATCGTGGCTGGGTGAGTTGGCGGGTTTGCCGATGGAAAACAAACTGGGCGTACAAACACGCTATGACAAACTCTCCCCAGTCGCGCTGTACAACACGGCACAAAAGCAACGTTTGTCACTGATTCGTTCGGATATGGTAGAAGAAAGCAGCGCAGGCCTCTATGCTGAAAACACCGTCTGGTGGCATGAAAAGCTGCGTACCGTCGCTGGCCTGCGTTACGACCGCTACCAGTTTGATGTGAAAAGCAGCATCAATGGTAACTCTGGCAATAAAGGCGATGGCATCACCTCGCCCAAACTCTCGGTGATTTTTGGGCCATGGGCAAATACAGAGTTTTTCTACAATATCGGCAAAGGCTTTCACAGTAACGACGCCCGCGGCACCACGCAAACGTTACTGCCCAATGGCAACCCGGCCAGCCCGGTCACGCCTTTGGTCGGTACGCGCGGCAGTGAAGTGGGTATGCGAACAGAGTGGATACCTGGCCTGCAAAGCTCACTGGCCATCTGGCAACTGGATATTGATTCTGAGCTGGTGTTTGTCGGCGATGCCGGTGAAACCGAACCCAGCCGCGCCAGCCGACGCTATGGGGTGGAATGGAATAACCACTACGTCGTCAACGATTGGCTGTTGCTGGATATGGATCTCGCCCTCTCAAAAGCCCGCTTTACGCACACAGATCCTGCCGGACAATATATTCCCGGCGCCATCAATAAAGTCGCCTCACTCGGCGCCACGGTGACGAATTGGGGTAACTGGTTTGGCAGTGTGCAGTTACGCTACTTTGGGCCTAGGCCGCTCGTTGAAGATAATTCGGTGCGCTCCAACTCCACCTTCCTCACTTACGCGCGCGTCGGCTATCGCTATAACCCACGCACCACGTTTACTCTTGATGTGTTTAACCTGTTTGACCGTAAAGCCAGCGATATCGACTACTACTACGAATCACAACTGGCTGGTGAAGCAACCCCGGTCAATGACAAACACTTTCATCCGGTGGAACCTAGGTCAGCAAGGTTAACTGTCACCTATAATTTCTAAAACAAATTACCTCTGAATAAAACTCGCATGGATACTGTGCGAGTTTTATTTTTGCCTACGCTAGCGTAACGCTCACAAAAGGTTTTTCGGTATATTAGGGATACACGGAATAAGTGAGCGAGCGAGATAAAGTGCAAGGCGCACGGAACGCAGGAACCGAGATAGTACGAGGTGTACAGCAAGGTTTCGAGTAGCGCGCAACGCAGCAATTTGCTCGCGCAGCCACTTATTCCGTGTATCCTTAGAATGGTTAACGCCCAAGAATGACGGGCGACCTTTCACTTACCATCCAGAGAAACCTTATGCGACGCATTACAATTTCGGTTGAAGATGACCTAGCCGATGCTTTTGACCAATTGGTCGCCGTTAAAGCTTACGTCAACCGCTCTGAAGCCTTCAGGGATTTAGTGCGCAAAGCACTCGATGAAGCTGTGATGGAAAACACCAACCATACCCAGGCCGATTGTGTCGCGTCGCTCAGTTATGTCTACAACCACCACGAACGCCAGCTCGCCAGCCGGGTGAATCAACTACAGCACGACCATCATGATGTGATTATCACTGCCCAGCATGTGCATTTGGATCATGACAACTGCATGGAGACGGTGATCTTGAAAGGGAAGATTGCCGAAGTGGAAGCTTGTGTAAATGCGATCTCGTCACAGACGGGGGTGACGCATGCGAAGGTGCATATAATTCCAAGGTGAGTTAGACACCCCCTAAGTTGAGGACGTCTGTAAAAGGCACAACCTTTGCAGAAAGGTTACGCAATATCAACTCTTAATCTTTCAGGACTTAGTAAATTTACCAGTTCATAAAACTGGCAATACAATCGGATAAGATTACTCGGAAGAACTCTGATATGAATGATGTGAATAAAGACATAATGCACTGGGTCCAGTCACAACCGTTTTGGGTGCAGAATGCTGTAAAAATAATTTGTACTCAAGCAGAGATTAACGACTCAGTAATTAATGAACTCTTGGCACTATTAAAAACCAACGAAGGACAATCTAATAAAAATAAAATTGATTTAATTGGTTTATTAAATAGTTCTTCAAATGCTGATGTAGATTTACGCATATTGTCTATTGGCGATATTGAAGGGATTGATGCTCTTGCGCCTCGATCTCCACTTCCATTCTCATCTAATCTGTCAGTGGTGTATGGGCATAATGGGTCAGGTAAATCAGGTTATGCTCGTATTCTCAAAAAAATTTGTGGCAAACCTAATGCAGCAGATTTACTACCGAATGTTTTTAAAGGTAACCCTGAAAAGCGGCAATGCACAGTAGTCGCAAATGTGAATGGGGAAAGTAAAACTTTTATTTGGCAGGCAAATGATAAACCTATAAATGAATTAATGTCTGTAGATGTCTACGATAGCCAAACGGGTATTTTTTATATCGATAAAGAGCAAGAGGTAAGTTATGTCCCTAACGAAGTTGCACTGTTTGAGACGTTAGTTATTATTTTTCAAAGGTTGCAGCAAAAACTTCAATTAGAGCGAGATTCAATTAAAACCAAGCTCCCAACTCGGCCAACTCAGTATGGTGATAGTAAGTATATATCTGCGATATATGATCGGCTGAAACATGATACAAACATTGCAACTATTGAAAGCTATTTCGATTTTACTGAAGAAGATACCAAAAATTTGGCACTATCTGAGGAGCGTCTTTCCGAGTCACCATCAGAACTAGCTACAAAAAAACATAGACGTGTTGCTCAGATGTCGCAGCTTTTAAACCAAGTTAAAACTGCTGTAATGTCTGTAAGTGAGGCAGCTGTAAAGTTGCTTAACGCATTAGAAGATGAAGCTGTTCAAAAGCGTAATATGGCAAGACAAGCTGCAGAGGCTATCGAAGCCGAGACTAGCTTTGATGGGTTTGGTGATGATTTATGGAAAGCAATGTGGCAGGCTGCTCGTAAATACTCATTGCAAAATGCTTATCCAGATGCTCAATTCCCTAATATAGAACAGGGTGCAAAATGTGTGCTTTGTGAGCAAGATTTGGGATCCGAAGCAAAGACGCGATTAGCCAAGTTTGAAAATTACGTCATCGGAGAGCTTGAATCTTCTGCAACAGCTGCCGAATCGATGAATCAGAAAGCATTAGATAACCTCCCAACAAAACCAAATCCAAATGAACTGGAAACGGCACTTCAGGCTGCTCAATTAGATCTGGAAAAGTGGCGTCCAATTTTTACGGAGATTTGGGCAGAGATTGAAAAAGTGGTCAAAAATGGAAAAGATAAAGAGCGGACCACGAGATTACATTATGACCTACCAAAAGATATTTTTGAGGAAATAGAAAGAAATATTACGGATATCAATTCGGAGGTTGAGCAGCATAAAAAAGATGCTGAGAGTTTTGATAAGGGAAGTTTACAAAAACAGATCATGGATCTGAAAGCTAAAAAATGGGCGAGCGGATACATTCAAACAATAAAAGATGAAATTGCAGAGTTACAAAGGAAGCATGAAATTGATGAATGGCTAAAGTCCGTTAACCCAAGGCCAGTTTCTTTGAAGGCAGGTCAAGTTTCCGAAATTGCTGTTACTGATGCTTTCGTTGGTAGATTTAAAGCTGAGTTAAAAGCATTGGGGGCTAATAGAGTAAGCGTGGAGCTGGTAAAAACACGAATTGAGCTAGGACGTGTGAAACATAAAATTCAACTTCAGGGATTAAATACTCAGCATAGTCGCAGTAAGGCAATTAGCGTACTAAGTGAAGGTGAACAGCGTATTGTGTCAATGGCGGCTTTTCTTGCCGATGTAACAAGTAAACCTAATTCAGCCCCTTTCATATTTGATGATCCTATTTCCTCACTGGACCAGACTTATGAGGAATACACTGCAAAACGATTGGTTGAGTTGAGTGCTGATAGACAAGTTATTGTTTTTACACACCGTCTGAGTTTATTGGGTCAGCTGATCGATAAAGGAAATGCCGAATATCGCCATATAAGGCGAGAGAGTTGGGGTAGTGGAGAGCATGGTGACCTTCCACTTTTCGCAAAAAAACCAATTAATGCAGTTAAGGATTTGAAAGGCAGTAAGCTCACTGCGGCTCGAAAGGTTTTTGAAGAGTCTGGTTATCAAAGTTATTATCCATTAGCTAAAGCAATTTGTAGCGACTTTAGAATTCTCCTTGAGAGAGTGGTGGAGTTTGAATTACTTGCAGATGTTGTAACAAGGCATCGTAGAGAGGTTCATACCAAAGGTAAGCTTCATAAGCTAGCTAAAATAACCAGTGAAGACTGTGAGCTTATTGAGGAACTAATGGGCGACTTTTCATGCTTTGAACACAGTCAATCTAGTGAGTCCCCTGTAGATGTCCCTGAGCCAGAAGCATTGGATCAGGCACTCTCGAAATTGATAAATTGGTACGATGTGTTTAGTAAGAGATAGCTAATTTCTCAACTTATTCAATACTATAGGAACACGTAATGGATCCGTTTTCATACTGGCAATGCTTCTAAAAGCACTTTTTCTCTAAAGCTATCTGGTAAGGCATTGGGGGTAAGCACATCCACTGAGACACCTAACAACTGCTGCAGTTGATGCTGAATCTTTGCAATATCCATCAGGCTGGTTTCTGAGGTGGGTTCTACCAGCAAATCAAGGTCACTGCCCTCTTGGTCTTCCCCATGGAGCACAGAGCCAAACACTCTTGCATTGCACGCACGATGCGACATCACAATTTGGCGAATGGCTTGCCTATGTTGATTAAGCGCTTGGGATGGTTTCATGGAAACAATTGCAACTCAGAAAGTTAGGGTTGTCAAAATCTTAAATGATTATGTTTGTAAAAGCAAAATAACGGCGCTGAGTTTGTGCATGCCAATCTCGAGACCAAAATCACGCGGCCAACGCGTAACTCAACTTTGGTAAAGTCATTCCATTCGATTTGATTCATTAACAGCCTCGTTTGCAAATGCTTATTCCCAGGTCAGCACATAGTGCGCTGCTCGTTTAGATTCACCCGCTTTGGCCAGCACCCCTATGGTGACCAGTTCGGTAATGTCGCGCAAAGCGGTGTCAGTTGAGCATTTGGTCAAAGCGGCCCATTTGCCGGTGGTGAGGTGGCCTTCAAAATTTTGCATGAGCTTATTAAGCATTTTGATTTGCCGCTCATTCAGCGCGCCGTTGGGACTGCGTTGGCTCACTTGTGTCAAATAGACGACACCTTGGAGGTCTTGACTGGCCTGTTGTATAGCCCTAAGCAGGCAGCTTAAAAACCAGTGCAGCCAGTTTGTAATGTCCATGGTGCCTTTTTGTGCCATTTCCAGTTGCAGATAATAGTCTTCCCGCTCCAGTTGTATCTGCGTTGATAAACTATAAAAACGTTGCGTTGATTGGTCGGCTTTTGCCAACGCCATATCGCCTATCGCACGGGCAATACGGCCATTGCCATCTTCAAATGGATGCAAACTGACAAACCACAGATGTGCCAGTCCTGCCTTGAGCAATGGATCTGTGTCAGCTGATTGGTTAAACCAGTCTAAAAACAACTGCATTTCTTCAGCGATGATTGTGGCAGGTGGTGCTTCATAATGTATGGTTTCGTGCCCTATACCGCCGGAGACCACCTGCATGGGACCATCTGCGTCGGTTCTATAGGCTGCGGTTGTAATTTTATGCATACCGCTATAACCGGTAGGAAAGAGTGCGGCATGCCAGCCAAACAGGCGTGCATGTGTCAGTGGTTGCACGTGATTTTGCGTGGCATCTAGTATCATTTCCACGACACCATCGACTTGTCTGGTCGATGGTGTCAAGCCACCAATGTTCAGGCCTAGTTTTCGTGCAAGTGATGATCTCACCACTTCGTTGTTAAGATGCTCGCCTTCAATTTCGCTTGATTTAACCACGTCGTTGGTGAGCGTACGCAAACTGGTTTCTTCAGCAAGTGTAAATCCCAATGTTTGGATGGCACCCAGCAACTTACCGCGCGCCAGGTTGGCTTCCGATAACAGCGGCATAAGGGTTGCAGACGCAAATGTCCAGTGCGGCCAGTCTGCCGATTGCCAGAGATATTTTTGATGATCACCGCTAGTCATGCGGTGATCATGACATGGGGCGAGACGAGCGTCAATAATTACCGCAAATTTTGCGGTAATTGTGTAGGCTAATTACCGCATGAGGGAATTCTAGCCACTCAATAAAACATGAATGCGGTGATGTCTTACCGAATCAGCGCCGACACTGCCTTGAATTGCGCATGTGTCGCACCTTGCATGGGTTCAAATAGCATAGATTCGGTATTGGTGATGATGCAACCTGCGCTCCGCATTCTGGCTATAGCGTTGTTACGGTTGGCTTCTGTGCGTGAAATCACGGCGTCTTCTACCACAAATACTTGCTTGCCCGCGGCCAGTGCATCCTGTGCGGTTTGCAGCACGCAAATATGGGTCTCCAGCCCGAACAGCACCACTTGTGGGGCGACGCTGACGGAGGATTCCTGAAAAGCAGATTCGTGCCAGGCTGAGAAAGCAAGTTTGGGAATGCGCGGGGTATAGTCTGGCAATAGTGTTTGCAGCTCAGGCAGGGTGTCGCCAAGCTTTTCCGGATATTGTTCAGTGACCCAGAGCGGGATATTCAGGAGCTGTGCGCCTTGAATCAGGCGCTGGATGTTTTTGATCACATTGGCCATGGCCTCAGGTGGCATCACGTCACAGAGGCGGGTTTGTACGTCAATTAACATCCAAACGGCGTCTGTGCTGGCGATGGCTGGCTTCATGGGCTTATCTCTTGGCGAGTTGCTGGTCGATGTCTTGCAAGTCGGCCTCAGAGACGATGCCGCTGGCCGTTTTTAGGCGGATGATATTCACCAGGTAGTTATAGCGGGCCTGCAACAGGTCGCGGTTGGCGCTGAAATACTGTTGTTGGGCATTGAGCACATCTACGCTGGTGCGCACGCCCACTTCGTAGCCGAGTTTCGTTGAATCAAGCTGGCTCTGGCTGCTCTTGAGCGCTTGTTCCAGGGCTTTTACCTGCGCAATGCTGGTACTCAGGTTGAGGTAGGCGCGCTGGGTTTCAAGTGAGGTCTGGCGCAAGGCGTTTTGCAAGTCATCCAGCGCTCTCTGGCGGTTATAAGCGGCCTGGCGCACGCGCGAGCTGACCGCGCCGCCCTGGTATAGCGGCATGGAAAGTTCTACGCCTATGGTGGCGTTGGTCAGGTCACCACCAAAGCCGTTTTGGCCACCGTTGGAATAACTGTCGAGGTAGCTGGCGACTGCGTCCAGGGTCGGGTAGTGCCCGGCACGAGCGATTTCGATGTCTTTTTCGCTGACTTGTACCGTTTCCTGCTGAATCTGGATATTGAGGTTGCTCTGATTGGCAACCTCTTGCCACTCCTGAATAGACTTCAGGCTAGGCGTAATTTGAATGTCTTCGCGCACGGAGGCCAAATGGTCGGGCAATTTGCCGGTGATTGCCTGCAGGGTGCGCTTGGCAATTTCCATCTCGTTTAACGCGGAGAGTTCTTGTGCGACCACCAGATCGTAGCGTGCTTGGGCTTCATTGACGTCGGTGATGGTTGCAGTGCCCACTTCAAAGGTGGCTTTGGCTTGTTGCAACTGGCTCAGGATGGCTTTTTTCTGTGCATCGATCAAGGTAATGCGGTCTTGCGCCAGCAACACGTCAAAGTAGGCTTGCGTTGTGCGCAACATCAAGTTTTGTTGTGCAAGATGATATTGCTTGTCGGCAATGCTGACCTGTACTTTGCTTTGATCGATTCTCTCCAGGTTTTCCTTGCGGAAAATCGGTTGCCTGGCCTCAAACCGGGATTGGTAACCTTCAAAGTTATTGCGACCACCGCGTAAGGGGTTCTGCGTACCGATGATTTTGAGGTCGGTTTGGCTAGCGGTAGCGCCCGCGGTTAAATTGACCACCGGGCGGTAGCCTGCTTTCGCCTGTTCTATGATCTCTTGCGCCGCCTGGTTGGCACTGCCGGCTGAGGCCAGTACCGGGTCATTGGCCTTGGCTTCCTGATAAATGTCGATCAGGCTTTGTGAGGCAGCCCAGCTGGCATGGGGTAACCACAGGCAGCTGGCAAGGGCAATTAACCGGGATAGACGCATGAGTGGCATGGTACGGCGTTTTAAAATGAGAAAGCTTGTGCTTGAGTGGCGTTTTGCATTTCTGTCAGGCAGGTTTCAAACAGCACATCCTGCTTGTAACTATGCTCGGCAAGACGCTGGATCAATGTTGCCTGCATCACAGGTGTCTGGCCCAGGACAATCAGCATGCGGCCACCGATGCTCAACTGGTAGCGTACACCTTCAGGTTCAATCGGGCTGGAGGCTGTGAACACAATGGCATCGTACGGGGCTTGTGACTCATACCCATTGTGGCCATCAAGTTCAATCACTTGCACATTCTTTATGCCCTGCTTGGTCAGGTTTTGCGTTGCCATGGCACACAGCTCAGGGAAGATTTCCAGCGCGGTGACTTGCGCACAGTGTTGCGCCATCAATGCGGCCAGGTAACCACTGCCTGCGCCGATCAGCAGCACTTTGTCTTTGGCTTGCAATTGCAGGGCCTGTAAAAAGCGGCCTTCAATTTTCGGGCTCAGCATTTGCTGGCCCTGCGCGAGCGGGATTTCAATATCGGCAAACGCCAGGCCGCGGTAAGCTTCTGGCACAAAGGCTTCGCGTGGCATGTTGTTCAAAGTGGCCAGTACCTGTGGGTCCAGCACCTCCCAGGTGCGGATTTGTTGCTCAATCATGTTAAAACGTGCGGTTGCCTGATCTGTCATGTCTTGAATCCCAGTTTGATTATTGATAAACCCTATTATAGTTTATTGCGCCTGGATTGCATGAACCTGGCTGTGAATCCTTCCCAGAAGGTATACAGTGCCGGTACAAACAAAATCGTCAGGATGGTCGCCACCGCCAGCCCGCCCATGATCGCCACCGCCATGGGGCCGAAAAACACGCTGCGCGTGAGCGGGATCATGGCCAGAATTGCTGCGGCGGCAGTTAATACAATCGGCCGGAAGCGGCGTACGGTGGATTGTACGACCGCTTGCTCAAGCGAAGCGCCTTCGGCGATATCCTGCTTGATCTGGTCAACCAGGATGACGGAGTTGCGCATGATCATGCCTGACAGCGCAATGCTGCCCAGCATGGCGACAAAGCCAAATGGCATGTTGAAGATCAGCAGGGCAAAGGTAATGCCTATCATGCCCAATGGCGCGGTCAGGACGACCAGGAGCACATTTGAAATACTGCGCAGTTGCAGCATCAACAGCGTAAAGACCGCGGCTAAAAACAGCGGCACCCCTTTGGCAACCGAGGAAGCCCCTTTGGCGGACTCTTCAATCGCGCCGCCGGTTTCTACCGTGACGCCTGCTGGAAGCTGTTGAAGGATGGGCTGTATGGCTTGCTGTATTTGTGTTGAGACCACCGGTGCCTGCATATTGCCACGCAAGTGCGCGCGCACGGTGAGTGACGGCACGCGGTTACGGCGCCAGATCACGCCTTCTTCAAAGCCGTAGTGAATATTGGCGATCTGTGCCAGCGGCACACGCTCACCACGCTGGCTTAATACCGTCAGCTGGGCCAGTTGCGAGAGTTTGGTGTGCTCTTCTTGCGTGCTACGCATGACCAGATCTATGCGTTCGTTACCCTCCCTGAACTCGCTCACTACTTGCTCAAAATATTGGGTATTCAGCAATTGGGCGATGTCTGGCGAGCTGACGCCCAGCAGTCTGGCTTTATGCTGGTCGATATCGACGTGAATGACTTTGCTCGGTTCTTCCCAGCCCAGTTGTACATTGCGCAGGTTGGGGTTGGCGCGCATGGCATCGGCAATCTTGTGCGCGACCTCCCGGATGGCCTGCAGATTTTGTCCGTCAACTCGGAACTGCACCGGGAAACCTACAGGCGGCCCGTTTTCCAGGCGAAGTACTGAAGCGCGTAATTGTGGAAAGTCATGTTCAAACAGCGTGAGCAGGTCATTGCGCAGGGCTTCGCGCTGTTCCAGATTGTTGGTCAGGATCACCAATTGCCCGAAAGCTCTATGTGGCAGTTGTACATCCAGTGGCAGGTAATAACGCGGTGCGCCGGAGCCAACATAAGACACCACGTTTTGCAGCGCGCCATGTGATCGTTGCCATCCTTGTAGCCATTGCTCCAGTTTTTTGACGGCGGTTTCTGTGGACTGGTCACTGGCATTCTCGGCCAGGCGCAGGTCGACGATAATTTCCAGCCGGGTGGAATCTGGGAAAAACTGTTGTTGTACCTTGCCAAAGCTGAGCATCGCCACGACAAACAAGGCAATGGTGGCAATGATCACACTGCCTTTGTATTGTACGCACCAGGCAACGGTGCTTTGCAGCCGACGGTAAAAAGAGGTCTCGTAAATTGACACATGGTTGTGAGCGCTTGCTTCGCTGTGATGGGTCTTGGCATCTGGCAGTAAATGGTAGCCCAGAAAAGGAATCACAATCACGGCGGCGACCCAGGAAAGGGAGAGTGCGATGGCTGAGACCTGGAAAATGGAGCGTGTGTATTCACCGGTGGAAGACACCGCTGTGGCAATGGGCAGGAAGCCTGCCACCGTGACCAGGGTGCCAGTCAGCATGGGCATGGCGGTGGAAGTGAATGCAAATGATGCAGCCTGCATGCGCTCCCAGCCTTGTTCCATTTTGGCAGCCATCATTTCCACGGCAATAATGGCATCATCCACCAGCAAGCCGAGGGCGAGGATCAGGGCGCCCAGCGAGATTTTGTGCAGGCCGATATCCAGCCAGTCCATGAGCAGGAAGGTGCCTGCCAGCACGATGGGAATAGCCACTGCCACAACAATACCGGTGCGCCAGCCCAGCGACAGCAGGCTCACTGCCAGCACAATAATGAGTGCCTCGGACAGTGATCGGACAAAGTCCTGCACGGAGTGCTGCACAATGTCGGGCTGGGAGGTGACCAGTTGCAGATTGACGCCTACCGGGAGCTGTTTTTGTACGCTGGTGATGGTTTGCTGCATGGCTTTGCCCAGCGCAATCACATCGCCGCCTTGTTGCATGCTGACACCGATCAGCAAGGCGGACTGGCCGTTAAAGTGGATGCGCTGCGCGGGTGGGTTGGCGTAGCCGCGTTTGATGGTTGCAATCTCCCCCAAGGTCAGGTTCTGGTTACCAGCCCGGATGGGAAACTGACGTAACTCCTCCAGCGTTTGTAAGCGGCCACTCACATCCAGCCGGATTCTTTCCGGGCCTGCATCAAATGTTCCGGAGCCGATGACGCTGTTTTGCTGTTGCAGCATTTGCGCCAGCTGGGCAGGGCTGATGCCTAATGACGTTAGTTTCTGGTTAGAGAGTTCAATAATGATTTTTTGTGGCTGCTCGCCAAACAGATCCACTTTTTCAACGTCCGGCAATTTGAGCAGGCGGGCGCGTACCCATTCGGCCTGACGTTTCAATTGTTGCGGATTGAGGCCATCGGCCGTGATGGCGTACATGGTGCCATACACATCACTGAATTCGTCGTTAAAGGTCAGGCTTTGCAGGTCACTGGGGAAGGTATGCCGGATATCACCTATTTTTTTGCGTACCTGGTACCACAATTCGGGGATTTTCTCTGAAAAAGTATTATCGCGGATGACAATAAACACCACCGATTCACCGGGACGGGAATAACTGCTGGTGTAGTCAATGGAGGGGATTTCCTGCAGCTTTTTTTCGATTTTGTCCGTGACTTGCTGCTCGACTTCTTGTGCCGATGCACCTGGCCAACTGCTGCGTATCAGCATGACTTTAAAAGTAAATGGCGGGTCTTCGGATTGCCCCAGGTGCGTGTAGGCAAACACGCCGGCCAATAAGGTCAGGATAATAAAATACAGCACCAGTGCCTGGTTTTTGAGCGCCCAGGTGGAGAGGTTGAAACGCTGCGTCTCCTGAGCATTCTTATCATGGCCTGGCATATGTTGTGGTTCGCTCATTAACGCAGCACCTCAGGCCCTGGTGTGACGGGTTTTACTGGCATGCCTTCGGTCAGTGTGTGTACGCCTATGGTGGCAATCGTCTCCTGCGGCTGTAAACCGCTGGTGATTTCGATGCCGTTTTCTGTCAATGCACCTGTCGTTACCTGGCGTACATGTGCTTTTTGTTGCGCGTCTATGATCCAGACGCTGGCGTGCCCGTCTTGCTGTGTGACTGCCGTCGCGGGCACGATAAGTGACTGTGCAGAATGTTGTTGTGCAAAGCTCACTTGCGCAGTCATGCCTAATTTCATTTGCTGGTCAGCATCCAGTAGCTGAATGCGCAGGTCAAAGGCGTGGGTCTGGCTATTGGCTGCTGGCGAGATTTCACGTATGCGGCCTTGATAGCTTTGCGGCAGGTCATTGAGGGTAATGCGGGCGATATCGCCCACGTGAAGGCTGTCTATCCGGGACTCCGGAACTGCAATCAGAACCTCCAGGGTTTGCAGGTCATAAATTTGGGCGATGGTTTGCCCGGCAGACACCACCTGCCCAGGCTCGGCCTGGATCATGCCTATGACACCTGATCTATCAGCGACTAATTGTGTATAACCAGTTTGATGCAGGCTGACAGCCGCCTGTGATCTGGCTTGCTCGAGACGGGCCTGCGTGGTCTTGACCTGGGTTTCGTAGCTATCCAGTGCGGATTTTGAAATGAATTGTTGCCGGTATAGCTGCTGGCGGCGTTCCAGTTCTGCCTGTGCGAGCGCCAGGTTGGCTTGGGCAGTTTGCACCTCGGCCTGTGCCGCCTGGGCATTGAGCCGTGTGTCATTGGGGTCGAGCTGGGCAATGAGCTGGCCTTTTTTCACCAGGTCGCCCACGTTGACCGCACGTGAAATAATTTTGCCGCCAATACGGAAGCCAATATTGGATTCATAACGGGATTTGACTTCACCGGTATAGCTGGCGGCGACCAGTCCGCCTGCTTCACCGACGCTCATCACCCAGACAGGGCGTGGGGCAGGTGGGGCTTCGGTCGGCTGGTGACAGGCGCTGACCATGACGGCCAGGCACAAGCTGCTAATGACAGTCTTATTCATGCTGAGCTTCTTTCATTAATCCATGCATACACATCTCCACCATGGCCTGAAGGCGCGCCTCCAGGGACCGCCAGTTGATCCAGGCATCCTCTGCGAGGTTGATTTGCAGGGCGCACAAGCCATGCATGGCCGCCCAGACGGTCTGGGCGATGAGCACAGGATCGGTCAGGGATGGTTTGAACACGCCAGCATGCCAGGCGCTTGTGACCACGCCTATCAATTGTGCATAAGCGTCCTGTTCGGGATTGTCCTGCTCTATGCTGGAAAATGCCGGGTCGCATGGAGGATGCGGGGTCATAAACATCATGCGGTAGTGATTCGGGTTGGTGAGCGCAAACTGCACATAATGCTGCCCAAATTGTAAAAAACGCTGTAGTGGATCGCTGATATCCAATGTTGATTTTAAAGACTGCGCCAATTTGATGACGTCGGCATCTACCACGGCCCGGATCAGTTGCTCTTTGTCGCCGAAGTAAAGGTAAAGACTCGTCGCCGAGTACCCGACACGCTGAGCCACGGCACGCATGGTCACGGCTTCTACCCCTTGATGAATAAAAAGCTCCCTGGCCGCGTCCATAATGGCGGTGCGCACAGCTTGTTTTTCAACGTCGGATTTGACCTTTGGGGGCATTCAACACCATCATTTATTTAAATAACGTAGTTAAGTTAACACCGTTATTTTTAAATGTCAAATCATGCTGGCATTTCTTCACAGAATGGTGCAGAGTAACAAATGTGATACACCGGTGGTCAGAATTGGGGCTGAGTTGCTGGGTAAGTGAAAACGGCATGAATCTGTCACCGGCATGCATCATACCGAGGTTTTCTCGCCCGTGAGGTGAGAGACAGCGCGTTCAATAACGACAAGGAGCGATCAGTATGAATGTACGGCAGCGTTGGGTCAGTTTTCTGGGGCGTGTTTTGTTATCCCTGATTTTCATTATTAGCGGCATTGCCAAGGTCATGGATCCTGCTGGGACCATCGCCTATATCGAAAGTGCGCACTTGCCGTTACCGCAGGTGGCTTATGTGGTTGCACTCATCGTAGAGCTTGGGCTGGGTCTGGCGCTGCTGGTCGGCTTCAAGGCACAACTGGCAGCAGCCGGGATCTCGTTATTTACCTTTGTGACGGCGTTAATGTTTCATAGCAACATGGCCGATCCGGTCCAGGTCATTATGTTTCTCAAAAACATCACCATCATCGGCGGTTTGCTGGTCGTGATTGCCTTTGGTCCTGGCGGTTATAGCGTGGATGGCGGTAAGCGGGTGTTGCTGGTTGAATAACACGTTGGCAACACAGCCGGCTGTTCAGGACTGCGCAGGCTGGAACCAGTTTCGCAGGTGCTCGATCAGCGCCAGGGTGTTGGCAGACACCTGCTTATGATAGGGATACATGGCGTAAATTCCTCCCTGTTGCATGACGAATTCTGCCAACACTTCCACCAGGCGCCCGCTGTGCAAATCATCCAGCACATAAAAGGCGGGTAATCCTGTAATGCCCAGGCCAGCCAGGGCAGCCTCACGTAATACCTCACCATGGTTGGATCTTAGCTTGGCATGAATCGGAATGCGGTGTATCTGGTCGTGATCGCTAAACACCCATTCGCTGGCGCGGTGTGTCAGGCAGGCATGCTTTGCCAGTGCCTGGGGCGTTTCCGGTATGCCATTGCGTGCAATGTATTCCGGACTGCAACAAAAGCGCAAAGCGGCATCTTCGAGTTTGCGCGCCACCATGCCTTCTTCAGGTTGATCGGTCACCCGAATGACCATGTCATAGCTTTCACTAATCATGTCCACATGCCGGTTGTCTGCATCGAGCCAGATATCCACATGCGGGTGTTGCTGCATAAACGCCGTCAGGGCTGGGGCTAGCCTCAGGTTGGCGTAAGAGAGCGGAACAGAGAGTTTGAGTAAGCCGCGTAACTCATCCGAGCGGTTGCTGATTTCCAGTTCTGCATCATGGATGGCTTGTAATATCTGTTGTGCACGCTGGAAAAATAGCTTGCCTGTTTCGGTAGGGGACAGTTTGCGGGTTGTCCGTAAAAGTAACCGTGCCCCAAGTCGCGCTTCCAGCGCGATAATACGGCGGCTCACCAGCTGTTTGGAGATCCCCAACGCATGAGCGGCACTGGTGAAGTTGCCATGCTTGACCACTTCAACAAAAAACTGCATTTCTTCGATAGATGCCATTGATTGTCAACCTGTATGAGACAGTTTTACCATAATTGGCATGATTATCATTGTTTTGTTTTAGTTATACAATGCCTCATCAGCTGAAAAGCCTCAGGGAGTGATGCCAGGCTGATATGGCATCTCACAACATACTTACAGGAGCATCACATGAACGCATTTCAATCCGCCGCCAGCGCCGCTGGTCGTATTTTGTTATCACTGATTTTTATACTGAGTGGTGTAGGGAAAGTGGCCAATCCGGCCGGGACCATCGGCTACATTCAAAGTGTGGGTGCGCCCTTGCCAGAAGTGGCCTATGCCATTGCGGTGTTTGTCGAACTGGTATTAGGGATCGCCTTGCTGGTGGGTTTTAAAGCGCGCTGGGCTGCAGCAGGCATTGCGGTGTTTACCATTGCAGCAGCTTTTTTGTTCCACAACAATATGGCTGATCAAATGCAACAAATCATGTTCCTGAAAAACTTCACCATTGCCGGTGGTCTATTGATGGTCGTTGCGTTTGGTGCGGGTGCGTTCAGCGTGGATAACCGTCGCCGTTAATTGGATTAGCCGGCAATGACGACCCTGTTTGTTTCGCATGGCGCGCCTACGTTGGCCCTGGAGCCCGGGAACACCGGGCGTGTGCTGGCGGACATCGCCGCCAGCTTTCCGCAGCCGGATGCTATCCTGGTGGTGTCAGCGCATTGGGATACGCGGGTGCCGGCCGTGAGTTTGGCCAGCCAGCCGGAAACCATCCATGATTTTGCCGGATTTCCTCGGGCCTTGTATGCGCAACAATATCCGGCGCCTGGTGCACCGCAGCTGGCGCAGCATGTGGCTGCATTATTGCAGTCACATGAGATCCCTGTGCAAATACATCCCCAGCGCGGGCTGGATCATGGGGCATGGGTGCCACTGATGCTGATGTATCCAGAGGCAGGTATACCGGTCACGCAATTGTCGATACAAAGCCGCAGTTCGCCTGCCCAGCAATTTGCGATGGGACAGGCCCTGCAAACATTACATGCGCAAAACGTGTTGATTCTCGCTTCTGGGGCGATTACGCATAATTTGGCAGATTTTTTTACCGGCGACCGCGATGCGGCGCCATTATCTTATGTCACCGCATTTGCAGACTGGATCGCAGCGCGCATTCAAGCGCAACAATGGAAAAGCCTGCTCAATTACCGGGCAGAGTGCTCACGGGGGAAGCAGGCGCACCCAACAGAAGATCATTTGATGCCCTTATTTGTGGCTGCAGGTAGCGGCAAGGGGACGGTCGTGCGCTTTACCCCAGAAAATACCTACGGCATCCTGGCGATGGATGCTTATTTGTGGGCGGCATAAGGTGGTTGGGAGGCTCTAGCGTAAATCGTACTGGTTTAATTTGTTCCAAAGTGAGCGCTCGCTGATTTCAAGCAGCTTGGCAGCCTTGGTTTTATTGCCCTGGCAAGCGTCCAGTGCCTGTAAGATCAGGCGGCGCTCTATGGCTTCTGTGGCACGCGGAATAGATAAGTCATTATTGTCGGAGTTGTCACTGTTTGTGTTTGCGCCAGAGACTGTAATTTGCTGCGAAATATCTGCGGGTAAATGCTGCGGCTGTATGGTTTGATTGCCAGCCAGGATGGCAGCCCGTTCCAGAATATTTTCCAATTCCCGCACATTTCCTGGCCAGCGATATTCTTGCAGGCATAGACGCGCACTCTCACTGAGTTTGGTTTGACGCTTCACAAGAAAATAATCGGCCAGCAAGCTCACGTCCTGCCCGCGCTCACGCAGTGGCGGCACCTGAAGCTGTATGACATTGAGACGGTAGTAGAGGTCTTCACGTAACTTGCCTTCCTTGACCGCTTGCATGGGGTCACGGTTGGTCGCGGCCACCACACGTACATCCAGCGCAATCTGCCGGTTGCCACCCAGTTTTTCAATGACATTTTCCTGTAACACGCGCAGCAATTTGGATTGCAACTGAATGGGCATTTCAGTGATTTCGTCCAGGAACAATGTGCCACCATTAGCGAGCTCGAATTTCCCAACACGCTCTTTGACGGCGCCGGTAAAAGCCCCCTTTTCATGACCGAACAGTTCGGATTCCAGGATGTCCGCCGGAATCGCCGCGCAGTTGACGGCGACAAACAATGCTGACTTGCGTGTGGAAGCCTCATGCAGTGCTTTGGCAACCAGCTCTTTACCTGTCCCGGTTTCACCGACAATGAATACGGTAGCCCGCTCAGGCGCTACTTGCTGAATCATCTGTTTTAATGTTTGCATGGGCGGGCTATTGCCCACCAGGCTGGTGACATCGGGTTGCTGGGTTTCCTTGAAAAAAGTGTTTTCCTGGGTGATGCGTTTGAGGGTCAGGGCTTTATCAATCGCCACTTCCAGCGTTTCCAGTTCAAACGGGCGCAAAATATAATCGCTGGCCCCCAGCTTCATGGCCTCTACTGCCGTTTTGATCTCGCCCTGCGCAGTGACCATGATGAACGGCAGGTGTTCATATTCCTTGCGCAGGGTTTCCAGCAATTGCAGACCGTTCATGCCCGGCATATGCAAGTCACTGACGACCAGGTCTATCTGCTGCTGCTGGATCATCTCCAGCGCTTCACGACCATGGCTGGCTGACAGGGCGCGGTAACCCGCCTGGCGCAAGCTGATTTCCAGCAGTCGCCGCATATTGGGCTCATCATCAACGGCAAGAATAGTAATGGGGGCTGACATGGTGTTAGGCTCGGACGCTAGGCACTCTCAAATGGAAGGGCAAGGTTGAATTGGGCGCCTTGCCATGGGCTACTACTATAAGAGATTGTACCACCATGGGCTTCGACGATTTGTTTGACCACCGCCAACCCCAGCCCGACACCGCCTGCGCGTTGGGTGAAAAAGGCTTCAAATAAATGGCCTTGTTGGGCAGGTGGCACCCCGGGGCCATTATCTGCCACCGACAGATAGGCATACTGTGCATCTCGTGTCAGGGAAATGACCACCTGGCCATACTCGGGCAATATCTGGATGGCATTGATGATCAGGTTGACCATGACCTGTGTCATCTGGTCCTGATCTACGGCGATAGTGACGGGGACCGGCGCGTCCAATGACAGCTGTATGTGTTTATCCTGTGCCTGCTTTTGCAGCATATCGCATACATGTTGCAAGTGCGACTGCAGCTCGAGAGGTGTTTTGCTTGGTGCCCGCGGCCTGGCCGAATCAATCAATGTCGTGACCAGTTTATTCAGGCGCTCGGTCTCGGAAATAATGAATCCCAGCACTTCGCGGCCATCTTCACTCAGCGCGGGTTCACGCTTCAACACATCCGCGGACGAACGCATGATGCCTAACGGTGTGCGTACCTCATGGCTCATGGCCGCAGCCATTTCACCGACCACGGCCAGTTTGGCGGCACGCGTTAATTGCTGCTCTGAAGCTTCCAGCTCTGCGGCCATTTGAGTAAAAGCCTGGTGCAGGGATTGCACTTCAGAGGGGCCGCTCAGCGGGGGTGGCACTGCATCAGGCTGTCTCAGTTTCTTGACGAACTGAGTCAGCGCTTCCAACGGCTGGGTAATGCGCTTGGCAATCGGCCTGACCAACACCATAGAAAGTATCAGCATCAGTACCAGCAGGCTCAGGAAAATGATCCCTAAGCGATGCACGGGCGCAACGGCGACATCATGTTCCTTGTTCAGCTTTACCTCCCAGCCATGCACCAGGAATGCATTTTCAAGCGGCACATGGGTATGCAGGCTGGGTCGGGATTCAGACCAATTATTTGATTGTGCCAGCAAACGTTTATTTTCATCTACCAGTGCCAGTTCGGTGGCATGTTGCGAAGCATGGTTGAGCAAGTCTCGAATCACGGACCAGTTAAAGGTCGCTACCAGGTGGCCTATGGGTTGCAAGGTAATGCTGGAGATGATGGGAGCGGAGATCATGAGTTGATCATTTTGCAGGTGGTACACCGTGATCGGCTGCCCGTTATCCGTAAACGAAAACCAGACCGTAGGACTGGTCAGGCGCTGACTGATACGCGGAGGGTTGCTGGAGGCCACAATCACCGACTGCAGATCGATGACATCGATAGCAATATATTGAGCGGCATAACTATTGCGGGTTTCATGGAGGAAAACAGACAGGCGCTTGTCGATATCGCCAATCAACATGTCCTGCATGATGGCCAGTTGACTCCAGCTTCTCACGTTTTGCACACGTTCGTACAATATGCGGTCTATGTGCTCTGCCACCGCTTTTCCGGTGGTTTGCAGGTCATGCTTGATTTCTGTTCGCAAGGCAATCCGTGCCTGGTAGAAACTCAACACACTGACCAGCAATGCGGGTAACAGTCCTGACAGTAAAAATGCAATCAGTAGCATTTTCCTTATGGATAAAGGTGCGTGTTGGGGCATGGAATATGAGAAAATGCAGGCTTTACTTATGTAAGTTTCTTATTTAACCGGAAAGTATGTATGGCTAACATTTTACTGCGTTGTGTACTCAGTGTAATCAGCCTGTGTCTGCTGTGCAAGTCGCTGATGGCAGAAGAGGACGCATCTTTCTGGCAAGGATTTCGAGTCGGTGGATATTCCAGTATTGATCTGCGTATTCCCAGGACTGAAACAACGCAGCTGAAATGGAATGAGTTGAGCATGATAGTGACCTGGGATCAGGGCACGCGACTCAAATTTTTCAGTGAGCTTGAACTGGAAAACCCACTGAGTTATAACCGTCACCAGGGCTTGCACAGCAAAGAAAGCTATATTCACTTTGAGCGTTTCTATTTTGATTACAACCTGAACGATAAAACCAATGTACGTGCTGGCCGCTTCCTGACACCGATCGGACGCTGGAACCAACTGCATGCCCCGCCTTTGGTATGGACCACCAGTCGGCCACTGGCGACGACAGAACTGTTTCCCTATGCGTTGAACGGCTTGATGGTGTTCGGCAATATCCCGTTTGAGTCTCGTTCTCTGGAATACCAGCTGTATGCCGAAGGCGTGAAAAGTGACCGCAAGGAGCGCGATGAGACCACCTATCGGGATGTGAATGGCGGGCGGCTGGCCATCAATAATCTGTTCAATTTCACCAGTGAAAATGCAGGCCTGAATACGATAGGCCTCAATGTTTCTTCTTTTCAGGAGCGCTTCACTGGCTCTCCCAGTTATCGCTTGATTGGCCTCGACTTTTTGCTTGAGTTTGACCGCTGGGAAATTACGGGTGAGGTGTACAGCCGGAATACCGCCCAGGGCAAGGATGCTGGTAGCGGTGGGTATTTGCAGAGTGCTTATTTGCTCAAGGACGAGTGGTACCTGATTAATCGCCTGGAAAACCTGCATATGCCGGACCGTCCCAATGCCGAGCGCTGGATGGTCGGCTTGACCAAGCGACTCAAGCCTAACCAGTTGCTCAAGTTTGAGTTTGTTGGCGGTAGCGGCGAGTATGAAGATGTGCCGCGTGGTTTTGCCACCTCTTTTGCGGTGATGTTTTAATGCGTAAGCTGTTGATCTCATCTTTATCCTGGGTGCTGCTGCTCTGGTCAAGCATGGTTAGCGCAGAGGAGCCGGTGATTGCCGTAATTGTATCGGCACAGCCTGCCTACACTGTGTCGGTGGCCACCAGTGATCTGGCCTCCGTTTACTGGCGCAAGAAGCTATATGACAATCAGGGCAAACCGTTACATCCAGCCAATTTGTCCAGCGATCACCCCCTGCGCCTGCGCTTCTCACAACAGATATTGCATAGTAGTCCCAGGTCGCAAGTCGGTTACTGGAATGAGCAGTATTTCCACGGCATCCAGCCGCCGTATACCGTGGAATCACAAGAGGCGATGATTCGCTATGTTGCTTACACCGAGAGCGCAATTGGTTACATTGATGCGTGCAAGCTCGATGAGCGGGTGAAACCGGTGATATGGATCACCGCCAATAAAATTTTGGGTGAGCCGCCCAGTTTACGTTGCAGCGCTGCTACGCCTTAATGCGGCATTTTTTATCGCTTCTATTCTGCTTGCCGCATCCGTCGCTGGTGGTTGATCCCGTTCCGGGTGTAGATTCTGGACGGGCCGCGCATGACTAAGGATATCAGCCGGTGCAAGTGGTCGCTCCACTTTGGAGGCTAGCGGTGGCAGCTTGAGTTCAGCACGTACATCCGGATTTGCCACTAGCCAGTTGTAATGCGAGTTGCAAGTGCTGGATTTGAGCTCATACGCCGTCAGCAGGGTACAGAACACATCATCATGGCTCAGCGGATAGTTCTGGTAAGGCCGGATCTGGTCAATCGAATAGTCAAATTGTTTGCCCAGCCACAAAATAGCGGGTACATGCGTCTGCTCTTTAGGCGCAATCATGTAGGGCGCCGCATGCAGGTAAATGCCGTGTTCCCCTAGCGATTCGCCGTGATCAGCCACATACAACATGGCGGTCTCATGACTGTGATCATATCGTTTCAGTAGTTGGATGACTTCACTCAGGAAGTAATCGGTATATAAAATGGCGTTGTCATACGCGTTATCGATTTCTTGCTGGCTGCATTTGGATAAATCGCTGTTGCGACACACTGGCGTGAATTTTTCAAACGCTTTCGGGTAACGACGGTAATATTCCGGCCCATGATTGCCCATCTGGTGTAATACGATCATGATGTCTTGCCCGGGGTGCGCCTGAATATACTCATCCAGCCCCTTCAGCATACCTACATCCCTGCATTCGGTATCGCAGACGGTATTCTGTGCCGGTGATTGAAAGTCCTGGTAAGCCATACGCGTTGCTACGCCTTTTGAATCCGAATTGTTGTCCCGCCACAGCACGCTGATATTGTGCTCTTTCAACACATCCAGCGCATTTTCCATATGCTTGGCTTTTTTTGCTGAATATTGCGCTCTGCCTAGCACTGAAAACATGCACGGTACCGACACACCGGTCGAAGTGCCACAAGAGGTGACTTGTTTGAAACTCACTACATCCTCCTGCTGTAGACGCGGGTTAGTCAGTTTATGGTAACCGTTCAGCGAAAAGCGGTCGTAGCGTGCCGTTTCACCGACCACCATGATCACCAGTTCGTGTTTGTTGTTACCCCCAACCCTTTGCGTGTCAGTGGCGACCTGCTCCAGCGCCTGGCTTTCCGGAATACTGAGATGCTGGTTAGTCCACTTAATCAGTGAGTAATGCATAAAGCTTGGGTTGGCATACATGCGTGCCAGTTTATGTTCACGGATAAAACTGGCATAGCCGGCAGAGTAGGGCCATACGCAAGTGACCATCAGCACAAGTAATAGGCCCAAATGCGCAGCGCGGATGCGCAGGCTGTCGCGCTTAAACCAGCTGTCTGGCGCTTTAAACAACAGCCATAACGCAGGCAACACACCAAACGCTGTGACAAAGACGATCATCTGCCATGAAAGCAGGCCAAATGCTTCCTTGCTGTCGGTCTGGAAAAGGTTGTCCAGCATCACTGTATCAATAATGATGCCAAACTCCTGCATATAAAAGCCAGCAAACGCGCTGCTGAATACCACCAATGCCAGTAGCCAGCGCGCACTACGTCCATGGCTGATCAACAGTAGCCAGAGTGCCGTCACCAGCGTGAAAAAGAGCAGCAGGCTGATCAGCAATCCGCTTTGCCCTTCGAGTGGCGGGTAGAGCTGGGTCAGATGCGAAACCAGGGCAGCATTGTCGAATAGCATCAACCACAGCGTCACGCCCCAGATCAACAGTATCTGTGGTGTGAAAAGGTGGTTGAAGATCACGGATAGGGAGAGTTTTTTCATGAAGTGTGCTTCTTTGAATCGTGAAAAATGGTCTTTAAATAGGGATGATGGGCAAGGCCGTTGCTGGAAAATGACAGTACGCATAACAGCAAGGCGCACATCAGCCACAGTGAGGTCAGTGTGTGCGAGAGAAAGTGGGCGCCACGTAGTTGCTGGCACCAGCCGAGTGCGAAGCCGACAGCGAGTCCTGCAATGGCAACCAGCAGCGCTTTGCGCGGGTGTTGTGGTAACCAGCACAGGCACAGCGCTGAAAGCCATAAGCCACTGCTGGCGTGCCCTGCCGGGAAGCAATGCCCGGCCATTGCCGGTGCATGTGCTGAAAAAGCAGGAAACCAGGGTAACGTGCCACCGTAACGATCAATATCCCACGGACAGGCATGTGGCATCTGGTGCTTGAGCCAAGACACCAGGCCGCTATGCATCACCGCCAGGGCGGTGACCCAGCGTAAGCGGTATTGCTGCTCCGCGGACCACCAGTGTGGTCGCCAACGCCACGGGATCCATGCCAGTACCACTAGTGCTAGCCAGACAGCGGCGAGCAGATTTTTGGCATAGTCGTGCATGATGGTGGCGAATAAGAATGTATGCCTTTCAGTAAAGTAGCCGCGGTTGAAGTCGAACATGCCATCCGCTACTAATAAATCCACTGTGGTGTAATTGCCGATGATAAAAATCATCAGTGCACTCAACACCAGCCACAACCATAACCAGGTTAGTTGTTTGTAGTTAAGCCAGCGTTCCATGTGGCGACCTCACTGTCAGGAAAATGTTTTGTGCCTGGCAAGGTTTGCAATTTGCCGAGATGAGGGTCACCCACCAGGATGCTGTCCGGCAAGAATTGGGCATTGACGATGCTCTCATCCGGGCGGAAGCCATCGAATGACAGGCCTACCAGGTCGGCCAGGGTATAAATCAAATCGGCATTGTCGTATTGCCCATGTGTATCTACATTTGCCAGTACTTGTTTGGCGTTGAACCAGTTGTCCGAATGCCAGACGATGAGCGGTATGCTGTACATGGGCAACGTCGGTGCAGCTTCATTACGGCCCTGGAAGTCGTGTGGTGCAGTGTCATACACATCTTCACCATGGTCAGAAAAGTACACCAGCAAGCTGTGCTGTTGTTTGGCCTTCAGCGCCGAGATGAGTTGGCCCATGATCCAGTCGTTGTAGCGGATGGCGTTGTCATAACTGTTAATCAACGCGATTTTTTCCTTATCCAGGCCAGTCGATGGCAATCCTTGAGCGGTTTTAAACACATCAAACTTTTCAGGATAACGGTAGCTGTACTTCATATGTGTGCCTAACAGATGCACGATGATCAGCTTCTTTGGATGCGGGTCATCCAGACTTTCAGCAAACGGGTCCAATACCTTTTCATCAAAGCTGTAGGCGTTCTGTCGGCGTTCGTTATTCAGGAAGTATTGCTTGTCAGCCTGTTTGGCGAACGTGGTCAGCATGGTGTTACGCCCGGTAAGGGTTTGCTGATTGGTGATCCAG
This sequence comes from Methylophilus sp. TWE2, assembly GCF_001183865.1. Lineage (NCBI taxonomy): Bacteria > Pseudomonadati > Pseudomonadota > Betaproteobacteria > Nitrosomonadales > Methylophilaceae > Methylophilus > Methylophilus sp. TWE2. Next base: position 2,860,667 of record NZ_CP012020.1, on the reverse strand, counting down.
GTGGTGTGGTAACCAGCCTGTTTCATCATGGCCACCAGTGAAGGCTTAGTCTTGTACTCGTCAGGATGCCGCTGGTCGGCAAAGGTCAACACCTGTTGCAGGCTTTCAATAGTGTTTGGGCGAGACGAATATACATTGTCGAATACCGTCAGCTCGTGCCTGATTTTACTCAACTCGGGGTTGGTATCCCGGCCGTATCCATACAAACTCATATGCAGGCGCGAGGTGGATTCGCCTATCACCAATACCACGGTGGTTGGCCCAGGTTTGGCTTGCTCTGATAATTGCGATAGCGGCGGAATCCGGTTCATCGTCAGCAGGGTCTGGTTCACCTCATCCAGTTGCTGCTGGTAATTCATGTATCCCAACGCCAGTTGAAACGGAGGAACACCGCTAAAGTGTTTGTTAAAACTTTTGTAGGCGTAAAACCACTGACCGTGAACCATATGTTTCAACGGCGAGGCAAACGCGACAAAGAGCACCAATAAGGTATAAACCGTGGCTTTGGTTTTAGAGAGCGTGGCAGGTTGCAGCGTGCGCCAGTAAGCCATGGTGATGGCGATAAAGGACAGCAGGGCTAATAAAATCCACCAGGAAAAATAATTGTGCAGGTATTCCTTGGATTCACTTTGGTTGGACTCAAACAAAATCATCATCAAGCTCTGCGTGAGCTCTTGACGGTAGACCAGGAAGTAAGCCAAACCGGGCAGCGCGGATACCCCTAGCATCAGGGCAATCAAGGCGCTCAACGTACGCAAGCGTTGCGGTTGCCACCACAGCGGAATTAACCATAAGCTCGTTACCAGCATGGCATCCTTGAATCCTTCGAGAGAGGCGGCGCCGAATAACCAGAGTAAAGCTTGTGTCACCCCGCCTAATAGTAAGAACAGCCCGTAGGCACGCAGGAATGGATGCTTCAAAACGACTTCCCTTATTTTTATTGAAAACGCAAATCACTTCGCAAAGCGCGTGCCACCTGCTCAAAAGAACACAGATTTGCACGCTAATATATTGATCCGCATAGACTTTTTGGAATGATGGCTAAGAGGGAAGCCAGAAAGAGATGGCTACTTTTCTGCAAAAAATGCAGGATTTCATCGAAAGCTAACTCGTCCCGATCTGCAAAAAATGCAGGACTCTGTATGGGAGTTGAGTGTTAGGTGATTGATTTATATATGAAAAGTGTGACTGGCACAGGGTTTGCAACTAGCTAGGCAAGTCCCAATCTGGCAAGGAAAAACCAATGTTGCAAACACAAGCTGACAGTGCTTTTTATTATGCGTCTCCTGCCTATGAGTCCAGGCAGTTTGCCCAGTCAAAACGTTACCAGGTCAATGAAATCACCAGCCATCTGGTGGAGCGTGATGCGCCATGCCGTCAGGAAGTGGAGGCATTTATTGCGGCGGTATTCAAGCAGGTCTATGGGGCTGAGGTAAATCAATTTATGCCTCAATTGGTTGCGTTGCGCGATGCCAGCGGAATTCTGATGGCGGCATTTGGCTTACGCAATGCGGCACAAGAAAAACTGTTTCTGGAACAGTATGTCGATGAGCCGATTGAGCAATTGATGTCGCGACAACTGCAAAGAAACATACGCCGCGCAGAAATCACTTGTATTGGTAATCTGGCGGTGGCGAATCCGCGTAATGCCGGTGTGCTGATTGCGCACGTCATACAACATAGCCTGAGTATGGATTTACCCTGGGGCGTGGCGACTGCGCACCACAGTTTACAGAATGGCCTGATTAAAGGTGGGGTGGATTTGTTTCCCATGGCCATGGCCAACCCGGAACGGTTAAGTGCAGAAGAGCGTGCCAAATGGGGTAGCTACTATAAACACACGCCACAGATTGTCGCCATTCGCGGCGTGGCGGACCCGCTGTAATGGAGCAATTTTCAATCCTGCTACTACAGGAACTCAACCTGCAAGCGGAGCGGGATCCTGATCGGTTGGCTTTGCAAGGCATGGCCGGTCAGTTGACCTATGGTGAACTGATGTCTGAAGTGTCTGCACTGGCTACTGCGTTGACCACATTGGCCGAGCCGGCGAGCATTGCGTTGGCAATGGATAACAGCCCGGCCTGGATTGTGCTGGATCTGGCCGTGCTGGCCGCAGGCTGGACCAATGTGCCTATCCCGGCTTTTTTTTCAGCAAGCCAAAAGCAACATGCCATACAGGATGCAGGCGTCAGCCTGCTATTGACGGATGCATCGGATGCCTGGCTGCAACTCTATCCAGCAAGTGAGTTGCTGGATAGTTGGACCGTTGCGGGCAAAACTGTGACGATGATGCGCCTCAACCAACAGGACCGTGCTTCCGGTGCGCAAAAGATCACGTATACCTCAGGGACCACTGGTGCGCCCAAAGGTGTGTGTCTGACGGCGCAAAACATGTGGCAGGTGGCTGATTCGATCCGGCGATTAACGCAGCCTGATCATGCCGATCGCCATTTTTGTGTGCTGCCGCTGGCGACCTTGCTTGAGAATGTTGCAGGGGTGTATGCCAGCCTGATTTCCGGTGCGACGGTCATTGTTTATCCTTGCCAGGAGGTGGGTTTTAGTGGCAGCCAGTTTGAGATTAGCCGTTTGTATCAAGGCCTGGCAAACAGCCAGGCAACAACGGCTATCCTGATTCCGGAGCTATTACGTGCGCTGGTGGCTTATTTACACGCTGGACATCCGCCATTGACGCATCTGCGCTTCGTCGCCGTCGGTGGTGCCAAGGTGGCAGCGCTGCTGATTCAGCAGGCGCATCAGCTTGGTTTACCTGTGTATGAAGGGTATGGCTTGTCTGAGTGCGCTTCGGTAGTGACGTTGAATACACCACAAGCGCACAAGCCTGGCAGCATCGGCATGCCTTTGCCGCATGTGCAGTTGCGGGTTGACCATGGCGGCGAGCTCTGGGTGAAGGGCGCAATATATCAAGGCTACCACCAGGCTGGTGGTGATATTGCGCCTGTGCTCGATGAGGAAGGGTATCTGGCGACTGGAGATTTGGCTTACCAAGATGCTGATGGTTACTGGTATCTCTCGGGTAGAAAGAAAAATATGTTTATTACCTCCTTTGGTCGCAATGTGTCGCCTGAGTGGGTAGAAAGTACATTAATCCACCAGGCCGGATTGTTACAGGCTTGTGTGATTGGAGAAGCGAGGCCGTTTAATGTGGCGGTGGTGGTGGCGCAACCGCAATTCAGCGTCGAGCGGGTGGCTCAGGCGGTGGCACGGGCTAACCTCGAGTTGCCGGATTATGCGCAGATAGGTGATCTGGTATTTGCCCGTCAACCTTTCACCCCACAAAACGGACAACTCACGGCAAATGGCCGGTTAAAACGCGATATGATTGTTCAAGCTTATGCAGCCGACATTCATGCGATCTATGAAGGAATATGAATGAGTTTTTATCAGACATTATTAAATGAAACTGAAGCTGAACGGCATGCCTTAATGAGCTTGCCGCTGATTGTGCAGGGCGCACAAGGCAATATCAGCTTGAATACCTACAAGGCTTTTTTGACACAAGCCTATCATCACGTCAAACATACGACGCCATTGCTGATGGCTTGCGGCGGCCGGTTGAGCGGTGAGTATGAATGGCTGCGTACGGCGATTGGTGAATATATTGAAGAAGAGATGGGGCACCAGGAATGGGTGCTCAATGATATCGAAGCCTGTGGCGGTGACAAAGAGGCGGTGCGCAACAGTGCAACCGAGGCAGATGCGGCCTGCCATGCTACGGAGGTGATGGTGGCCTACGCCTACGATATGATTTGCCGGGTGAATCCACTCGGATTCTTTGGTATGGTATTGGTGCTGGAAGGCACCAGCACTGCGGTTGCGACACAGGCGGGAGAGAAAATCATGCAGGCACTAAACTTGCCAAAGAAAGCATTCAGCTACCTGTTTTCACATGGTTCACTGGATATCAGTCACGTCTCATTTTATGAAAGCCTGATGAACCAGGTTACCAAGCCAGAGGATCAGCAGATGATCATACATGCGGCCAAACGCTTTTACCGTTTGTATGCTGATATCTTTCAACACGTGTCATTGAGCCAACATTAACCGGATGGTCAGGGGCAATCAACAATGGAACTAAAAAATCTTCATGTCGTGATCACGGGTGCCACCGGTGGTTTGGGCGCGGCTTTATCGCTTGCATTGAGTGCAAAAGGGGCCATCGTCTGCCTGGTGGGACGTGACGCCGTTAAATTGCATGCTTTGCAGCAAAAGGTGATTGCGCAAGGCGGTCAGTCACATATTGTGGTGGCCGATCTGGCGCAGCCGAATATGGCGGCTCAGATATTAAAGCAATCGTTGCGTGAAATGGGCCATGTCGATTTACTGATTAACAATGCCGGCGTGATCGAGTTCACCGAGTTTGCCCGGCAAACTGAAGCGAGTATCGATAATATGATACACACCAATGTCACAGCCACCTTGCTATTGAGCAAGGCATTTGCGGAATATTTTGTAGAGCGCGGGCGTGGTCATCTGGCATTTATCGGCTCCATCTTTGGTTCCTTGGGTTTTCCGCATTTTGCCACCTATTGCGCCAGCAAGTTCGCGTTGCATGGCTTTAGCCAGGCGTTGCGACGTGAGTTGGTCGATAGCAATATCGGCATTACCTACATTGCACCGCGTGCCATTGCGACGCCAATGAATGATGATCGTACCAATGCCATGTGGCAGGCTGCAGGCCAGGCAGTGGATGATCCCCTGCAGGTTGCAGACAAGATTGTGCGAGCACTGCAAAAAGATCAGCAGGAATTGTTTATTGGCCAGCCACAAAGTTTTTTTGCCTGGCTGAACGGGCTGGCGCCCAGGCTGGTGAATCTGGGCTTGAAACAACAGACCGCATTGGCGAAAAGGTTTTTATAACGGTCTTGGATCGCTATTCCCACTCCAGTTGCGGGTAAATCACATTGACATTTCGCCGGTTGGCAATATCGAATAATTGCCATTTGTCGCGCTCAGAGGCTGCGGCGGTGTCCATGGTTTGCTCCATGCTGATGCCTTTTTTAATGTTGTTACGGATATCTGCCAATAACAAGTTCAGGTAACGCAATTCGTTGCCAATAATGGTTTGCTGGTCGCTGCTTTCGAGTCCGTGACCGGGTACGATGAGCGAGTATTGTTGCTGATTGATCTGTTCAAGTACGGCAATCAAGCCTTTGAGATCCCCTTCTACCACCGGGGTTCGTTGTGCAAACAGCAGGTCACCGGCAAACAGAGTGTTGGTTTGCGTGTCCAGGATGGTGAGGTCAGTATGCGTATGCGCCACCTTGCGTGCTTGTAACTGCAAAACGCGATTGCCGAGGTCTAGCGTTTGCTCGGCATGCACCAGTGTGTCCGGGGGGATGGTGGTGCTGGCCGCGCCGTCAGCCCCCAGTAGCCGTGTGTTTAGCTTTTCATATTGTTCTTTACGCAGCAGCATGTTGGTCGCTAATTTTTCGTGACCCACAAAATGGGTGCTACCATTTTGAAAAGCAGCGTTACCATAGGTATGGTCAGGGTGTACATGGGTGTTGATGACATAGCGGATGGGCAAAGGGCTGATGCGGCGAATGGCGGCGAGTAACTGTTCGCCGGTATGTTTGCTGCCGCCACTGTCAATCACAGCAATCGCTTCGTGGCCGATAATGACGCCAAGGTTACAGATATCCCCCTGATAGCCTTCATCAATATCCAGATGTTTGCCGTGGTGCACATAGATGCCGTTCGCAACCTGTTTAAATTCAAAGTCTTCGGCCCAGACTTGGCTACACAGTGTTACAAATAGGTATGCAAGAGACACACCAAAACGGTTGATTTTTGATAACATGACGGCTCACCCATGAATGATTCATGCATCATAAACAATTCATGCGTGGCATCAAAGTGACCACTGTCACAGGCTGGTCACCTCAAATCAACAAAGGAGATTCAATGAGTTCAACCCAGCGTTACACCAAAGTGGCGATTATTTTGCACTGGCTGATTGCCCTTGCCATTTTCTTCATGATTGGATTGGGTTGGTATATGACTGATTTACCAAAAGAAGGCCCCAAGCAAATCGCATTCGACCTGTTTGATTGGGGGCTTTATACCTGGCAACTCTCAGAGCCAGGCAGTCCACGCATGTTTTACTTTAATCTTCACAAATCTGTCGGTCTCACACTGTTTGCGCTGGTGTTATTCAGACTGTATTGGCGAATTACCCATAAGCCACCTGTGATGCTGAGCAGCTATCGTGTTTGGGAACGTAAGTTGGCGACAGGTACGCATCACTTATTTTACTTGCTCATAATTGCGATTCCGCTGACGGGATTGCTGATGTCACTGAGCAGCAAGTTTGGAATCAACTGGTTTGGATTGCATGTTCTTGATGGTGTGGATGATAAAGCGATGCGTCATACTTATGAGGAATTACATGAGTTTGGTGCCAACTTGCTGGTTGTGTTGCTGATTGTGCATGTATTGGGTGCACTCAAGCACAAATTCATAGACAAGGATGAGACCATGTCCAGAATGTCTCTGAAGTAGTCACGCTTTACTGGATATTAAAAAGCCCCGTCACCTGGCGGGGCTTTTTTGTGATTGCTGTGTTAACTGAGTGATTGATGATATGTCGGACTCAGTTTGCGCAGGGTTTCCAGCATGCAGGCAGCATGTTCTGGCGGTGTCCACTGCGTGATGCCATGGCCAAGATTAAAGACATGCCCGTGACCATGCCCATAGCTCGACAGTATGCGGGCCACTTCTTTTTCAATCGCTGCAGGTGAGCTCAGTAGAATGGCCGGATCCATATTGCCTTGCAGCGCCACTTCGCTGCCCACGCGTTGACGGGCTTGTCCAAGGTCTACTGTCCAGTCCAACCCAAGGGCATCTGCGCCGATGGCCGCTTGTGCTTCCAGCCATAAACCACCACCTTTGGTGAAGACGATACTCGGTACCGGTTTACCTTCTGCGGTTTTGGTCAGTCCAGCCACGATTTTTTGCATGTAATTAAGCGAAAACTCGGTGTAGGCATGGTGCGAGAGTGCGCCACCCCAGGAATCAAAAATCATCACGGCCTGGGCACCCGCAGCAATTTGCGCGTTGAGATACTGAGTCACTGTTTGTGCAGTGATGTCCAGAATGCGATGCAGCAGCTCTGGTCGGGCATAGCCCATCTTTTTGGTGTTCAGGAAGTCAGTGCCGCCTTTGCCTTCAACCATATAGGTCGCCAGCGTCCATGGGCTACCGGAGAAACCGATCAAGGGCACGCGGCCATTTAATGCTTGACGGATGCTACTGACAGCGTCAAATACGTACTGCAGCTTGGCCATGTCAGGCACTTCAAGTTTGAGGATATCTGCCTCGTCTTGTAAGGTCCGCTCAAATTTAGGACCCTCGCCTTCTTCAAAATACAAGCCCAGGCCCATGGCGTCTGGCACGGTTAGGATATCGCTGAACAAGATGGCAGCATCCAGTTGTGGATAGCGGTCCAGCGGTTGCAGAGTCACTTCGGTCGCAAATGCCGGGCTTTGGCATAATTGCATAAAGCTGCCAGCGGTTTTACGGCTTTCACGGTATTCCGGCAGGTAACGCCCAGCCTGACGCATCATCCAGACTGGTGTGTATTCAGTAGGTTGGCGTAGCAGGGCGCGCAAGAAGGTGTCGTTTGTTAGCATTGTTTTTTATTGCAATTTAATGCTTAATTTTCCAACGGGCCCGCTTGGAAAGTCAGCTATCCCATCGTTTGATAAGACAACTCCAGAAGCATATGTGGATTGATTAAACTGATAAAGTGTTTTTGCATCCATCAGTTGAGGGGTAGTGTAAATGATTAGGTATTGTACATTAGCGGGTAAATCAACAGACTTATTCAGTACTACATCACCTGATGAAAATAAATCATTTCTGATTAGTTCAGAGATAGAGGTTGAATTTGCAATGACTTGAAAATTGTTGTCTAGTAACAATAGTGCTGGCTGAAAAAAATAATTTTTTCTGCCAAATCCAAGAGTTTGAATATAGCTTTTTAACGATAGTTTCTTGTCGCTTTTCAGTGATGGTTTTAGACTGAATGCTTTGAAATAACTACCACCTGATTCAAAATTAAAGTATGGTGAATTTGTATTGATATCAAAGGTGAGTTGGTGATTATTTGGCTCTAAATCTTCATATGGTAACTGGGCGATTGTAGTACAACATGATCTTGCAGTTGACTGCGCCTGCTTTGCAGATTCTATTGTTTGAGCACACCCAGTAAAGGCTATGCAAAATAAAATTGCTAAACAGGCGCGCATGGTTGAGTATTTATCTTGGAAGCGTTGATGATCCCATCAGGAATGCATCGACTTCACGTGCGCACTGACGACCTTCACGGATAGCCCACACTACCAGGGATTGACCACGGCGGATATCGCCCGCAGCAAATACTTTTGCCTTGCTGGTTTTGTAGCAGCCTTCGCCATCAGTGGTCGCTTTGGCATTGCCACGGTTATCTTTTTCCACACCAAAGGCATCCAGCACTTTTTGTACTGGAGAAACAAAACCCATGGCCAGGAATACCAAGTCAGCTTTGATGGTGAATTCAGAACCAGGCACTTCAACCATTTTGCCGTCTTTCCACTCTACGCGAGCACCTTTGAGTGCGGTCAATTTGCCGTTCTCGCCGATCAATTCTTTGGTAGTAATGGACCAGTCACGCTTTGCACCTTCTTCGTGTGAGCTTGAAGTACGCATTTTGAGTGGCCAGTTTGGCCATACCAGGGATTTATTTTCTTTTTCTGGCGGTTGTGGCATCAACTCAAATTGTGTGACGCTGGCAGCGCCGTGGCGGTTGGAAGTGCCCACGCAGTCAGAACCGGTGTCACCGCCACCAATCACCACCACGTGCTTGCCTGTGGCCTTGATCTGGTTGGGCACAGTGTCACCTGCCACCATCTTGTTGTTTGGTGTGAGGAAGTCCATGGCGAAATGCACGCCATCAAGCTCACGGCCTGGTACAGGCAGGTCGCGCGGTAATTCAGCACCGCCAGCCAGGATAACCGCATCAAAATCGCGTTCCAGATCAGCGGCACTCACGTTTTCGCCTACATTCTGGTTGACCTTGAAGGTCACGCCTTCGGCTTCCATTTGAGCGATACGGCGGTCGATATTGGATTTATCCAGTTTGAAGTCTGGGATACCATAGCGCAGCAAGCCACCGATACGGTCATTTTTCTCGAAGACAGTCACATCGTGGCCTGCACGCGCTAATTGCTGGGCTGCTGCCAGGCCTGCCGGGCCTGAGCCTACCACTGCAATTTTCTTGCCGGTTTTGTTTGGGTTGATCTGTGGTGTGACCCAACCGTTTTCCCAGGCTTTGTCGATAATCGCGTGCTCGATGGATTTGATTCCGACGGCATCGTTGTTAATGTTGAGCGTACAGGCCGCTTCACATGGTGCCGGACAGATACGGCCGGTAAAATCAGGGAAGTTGTTGGTGGAGTGCAACACGTCAATCGCGGTGCGCCAGTCCTGGTGATATACCAAGTCATTCCAGTCAGGAATGATGTTGTTGATCGGACAGCCAGTGGTACAGAAAGGGATGCCGCAATCCATGCAGCGGGCACCTTGCTGTTTGGCCTGGTCGTCTGTCAAATGCAGGACGAACTCTTTGTAGTTCTTGACACGCTCTTTCACTGGCAGATTTTCTTCTGCCAGACGGTCAAATTCCATAAAACCTGTGACTTTACCCATGTGAAATCATCTCTTCCCTGTTGCGTCGTTCACGCGCAACCTTAACAAGGCCCCGCTTTTAGGCGGGGCATTCAATTAACAAAAACGATTAAGCGGCTTGTTTGGCAGAAGCTGCAGCCATTTCGGTCAGTGCGCGTTTGTATTCGTTCGGGAATACTTTCACGAATTTCGCACGTGAAACCGGCCAGTCAGCCAACAACTCTTTGGCACGGGGACTACCAGTGAGTGCCAGGTGCTGTTCAATCAGGCCTTTCAGAATCACTTCATCCGGCTGACCCAGATGCTGCACTTTGCCAACGTCGGCTTCGGCAGCTTCGACCTTTTCCAGTGACACCATGCTCATGTTGCAGCGCTGGGCAAACTGGCCGTCGATGTCATACACGTAAGCAATGCCACCACTCATACCGGCTGCGAAGTTCTGGCCGGTTTGACCCAGCACCAGCACTGTACCGCCAGTCATGTATTCACAGCCATGGTTGCCCACGCCTTCGACCACTGCAGTCGCGCCTGAGTTACGTACACAGAAGCGCTCGCCAGCCACGCCACTGAAGAAGCTTTGGCCGGTAGTTGCACCATACATCACAGTGTTGCCGACAATAATGTTTTCGTAGGACAAGCCGCGGAAGGTTGCTGGTGGTTTGATGATGATACGGCCACCACACAGGCCTTTACCTACGTAGTCGTTACCTTCACCCGTTAATTCAAAGGTAATACCTTTGGCCAGGAATGCGGCGAAACTCTGGCCGGAGGTACCAGTAAACTTAACGCTGATGGTGCCATCTGGCAAACCATCATGACCATACCGGCTCGCCACTTCATGAGACAGCATGGTACCTACGGTACGGTTGGTATTTACGATTGGCAGGTCAATCCTGACCTTTTCGCCTTTTTCCAGGGCTGGTTTAGCCAGCTCGATCAGTTTGTTGTCCAGCGCTTTTACCAAGCCATGGTCTTGCACATCATTGTTTTTGCGCGAGACGCTGGCTGGCATGTCTGGCAAGTGGAAGACCTTGCTGAAGTCCAGGCCATTGATTTTCCAGTGCTCAATACCCGCTTTCATGTCCAGCAAGTCTGCACGGCCAATCAGGTCATCAAACTTGGCAATCCCAATGCTGGCCATCAGTTCACGCACTTCTTCAGCCACAAAGAAGAAGTAGTTCACCACATGCTCTGGCTGGCCGGTAAATTTCTTGCGCAACTCAGGATCTTGCGTCGCCACCCCTACCGGGCAGGTGTTCAGATGACACTTACGCATCATGATACAGCCTTCAACCACCAGTGGTGCGGTCGCAAAACCAAACTCGTCAGCACCTAGCAAGGCACCAATCAGCACGTCACGGCCAGTTTTCATTTGCCCGTCAACTTGCACTACGACGCGACCGCGCAACTGGTTCAAGACCAGGGTTTGCTGGGTTTCGGCCAAGCCGAGTTCCCATGGTGTACCGGCATGTTTGATCGATGAAATCGGAGAAGCACCCGTACCACCATCGTGGCCTGCGACCACAATGTGGTCAGATTTGGCCTTGGCTACGCCGGCAGCAACGGTACCAATCCCGGTTTCAGACACCAGTTTGACAGAGATAGACGCTTTAGGATTGGCGTTTTTCAAATCGTGAATTAACTGTGCCAGATCCTCAATGGAGTAAATGTCGTGGTGTGGCGGTGGTGAAATCAAGCCCACGCCAGGCACAGAGAAACGCAATTTCGCAATGTATGGGGACACCTTGTGACCCGGTAACTGACCACCTTCACCAGGCTTGGCACCTTGCGCCATTTTGATCTGGATCTGGTCAGCGCTAGACAGGTATTCTGCGGTGACGCCAAAGCGGCCGGAAGCCACTTGCTTGATGCGTGAACGCAGGGAATCGCCTGCTTTTAGGGCCACATCGGCCTCGATCAGGTCAGAACCCAACACTTTGGCAATGCTGGAATCTACTTGTACGGGAATGAAGCGTTTAACGTCTTCACCGCCTTCGCCAGTGTTGGATTTACCACCAATACGGTTCATGGCGATTGCCAATGTGGCGTGCGCTTCAGTGGAAATAGAACCCAGTGACATGGCGCCCGTCGCAAAGCGTTTGACGATTTCCTTGGCGGATTCCACCTGATCCAGCGGAATCGCTTTACCTGCGGATTTAATTTCGAACAGGCCTCGCAAGGTCATATGACGACGGGTCTGGTCGTTAATCAGAGCAGCATATTCTTTGTAGGTTTCGTATTTGCCAGTGCGGGTCGCATTTTGCAATTTGCTGATGGACATCGGTGTCCACAAGTGTTCTTCACCACGCACGCGGAAGGCGTACTCGCCACCTGCTTCCAGTGCGTTGGACAGCACAGGATCATTACCGAAAGCCTGTTGATGCATGCGCACAGTTTCTTCGGCAACTTGCTCCAGGCCTATGCCTTCAATCTGGCTGACAGTGCCGGTGAAGTAGTCGTTTACAAACTGGCTATTCAAGCCAATGGCTTCAAAAATCTGTGCGCCACAGTAAGACTGGTAAGTCGAAATGCCCATTTTGGACATGACTTTGTATAAGCCTTTGCCAATCGCCTTAACGAAGTTCTTGCCAGCTTTTTCAACGTCGCTGGTCAATGTCTTCATGGTTTCATACACCAGCCATGGACAGACGGCTTCAGCGCCGTAACCGGCCAGCAGGGCAAAGTGATGCACTTCACGTGCAGAACCGGTATCAATGACCAAGCCGGTGCTGGTACGCAGTCCAGCTTTGACCAGGAATTCATGCGTCGCGGAACAAGCCAGCAAGGCTGGAATCGCGATGCGGCTGGCCGACACGGCACGGTCAGACAGGATTAATACGTTGTAACCGTCGTGAACGGCTTTTTCTGCCTGGTCATGCAAGATGTCCAGCGCTTGCTTCATGCCGTCTTTGCCGTCGGCCGCATCGTAAGTCAGATCGAGTACGATAGACTTGAACTGGCCTTTGGTCAGCGTTTCGATTTGTTTGAGTTTTTCCAGTCCATCCAGGCTCAATACTGGTTGGCTACTTTCCAAACGTAATGGCGGGTTGGTTTCATCCACTGCCAACAAGTTAGGTTTAGGGCCAATAAATGTTACCAAAGACATGACCAGCTCTTCACGAATCGGGTCAATTGGCGGGTTGGTCACCTGGGCAAACAACTGCTTGAAGTAGTTATACAAGGTTTTGGCTTTGTTGGACAACACGGGCAATGCCGCGTCGTTACCCATAGAGCCAGAACCTTCTTCGCCGTTGTCTATCATCGGCTGCAATACAAACTTAAGGTCTTCCTGAGAGTAGCCAAATGCTTGCTGCGTATCCAGCAAATCAGCCTTCAGGCTGATTTCGCCCGCGCCTACGCTTGGTAGTTCAGCCAGGTGGAAACGTGTTTGCTCAATCCATTGGCGGTAAGGTTTCGCCTGGGCCAATTCGGTTTTAACTTCTTCATCGTCGATGATGCGGCCCTGCTCCATGTCGATCAACAACATTTTGCCTGGCTGCAAACGCCATTTCTTGACGATTTTTTCTTGTGGGAAGGTAATGACACCCATTTCAGACGCCATCATGACGATGTCATCTTCAGTCACCAGGTAACGTGCTGGACGCAAACCGTTACGGTCAAGCGTGGCACCAATCATCTTGCCGTCAGTAAACGCAACGGCAGCTGGTCCATCCCATGGTTCCATAATCGCAGCGTGGTACTCGTAAAACGCGCGGCGGTCTTCATCCATGAGTGGGTTGTTGTTCCAGGCTTCCGGAATCAGCATCATCATGGCGTGAGGCAGGCTATAGCCGCCAGCCACCAGCAATTCCAAACAGTTGTCGAAACAGGCAGAGTCGGACTGGCCCTCTACAATCAGGGGCCACAGTTTTTCCAGGTCTTCACCCAACACGGCAGACTTGATCGTTTCGTGACGGGCGGTCATCCAGTTGACGTTGCCCTGCACGGTGTTGATTTCACCGTTGTGCGCAATCATGCGGAATGGATGTGCCAGATCCCAGGCCGGGAAGGTGTTAGTAGAAAAACGTTGGTGTACCAGGGCTAATGCGGAGACCACGCGTTCGTCTTTGAGATCTTTATAGTAAACACCGACTTCGTTAGCCAGCAGCATGCCCTTGTAGACAATGGTACGGGAAGAGAAAGAGGGCATGTAGAACTGGGCTTTGTCTTGCAGGTTCAGCGCACGGATCGCATGTTCGATCCGCTTGCGGATCACAAAACATTTACGCTCAAAGGAATTGTTGTCGGCAACCGTGCTGGCAATAAATACCTGGCGCATCGTAGGCTCAACCGCGCGTGCAGCATCCGCAATATTGCTGTTGTCGACAGGCACATCACGCCAGCCCAGCAATGTCTGGTTTTCTTCAGCGATGATCTGCGCAAAAATGGCTTCGCATTTGGCGCGATTGTCTGCATTTTGTGGCAAGAAGGCCTGACCAACCGCATATTGACCGGCAGCTGGCAATGTCATGCCCAGTTTAGCGGCTTCTTCACGCATGAAGGTGTCAGGCATTTGCATCAGCAAACCAGCACCGTCACCCAGCTTGGGGTCGTAACCGGTCGCGCCGCGATGGGTCAGGTTATCCAGCAGCTGAAGGCCCTTGGCGACGATATCATGGCTTTTCTGGCCTTTAATATGGGCGACAAAACCTACGCCACAGCTATCTTTCTCGTGGCGTCTGTCATATAAACCCTGGGATTGCGGAGCTAAACCAAACTGGTCGTCCAGAGCGGTTGCGGTATCTTGAGAAGCACTCATCACGTTGTTGTCAGACTGCATGTCCATTGCCAGATTCTTCACTTACAAAACATTTGGAGGAACCTTCAATGATACCGTTAAAGTTTAGCAATTTCAATTGTTTAGCATGCGTTAAATGGCGCATAAAACTTTTTTTGCATTTCAATTGAGAATGGTTTTTATTTACCAATTTAAAACGGGACTGGGTGTGCTGTAGTGAAGATTATGCGGGTTTGTTTGGTGGTAATTGGGGTGGAGGAAAGTGAGGCGAAAGGGTTGGGTGTTAAGAAAAGGCCGACGTATTATTAGGCAAGCATTTTCTTTCGTCTGAAAGATGGGGGGCTGGCCGGTACAAAGAGTTGACACAGATGCCTGCCACAGCCTCTTGAATGGCGTGGCAGGCATTCATGATTGCTTGATTTGAAAGGATGTCTTACAAGCCAGCAAATGCGGCGGTTGCCGCCTCTACAGTTTGTTCAATATCGGCGTCCGTATGCGCGGCCGACACAAAGCCAGCTTCAAACGCCGATGGGCCCAAATAAATGCCGCTATCCAGCATGCTATGGAAAAATTTGTTAAAGGCCGTTTTGTCAGCCAACATCATTTCGGCATAACTGGTCGGGTTGCTGGCACTGAAATTCAGACCAAACATGCCACCCACGCTTTGTGCGCTGAACGTCACACCTGCTTTTTGCGCCGCTTGTTTCATGCCATTCATGAGTTTGGCTGTTTGCGCGGTTAGTTGATCGTAAAAACCTGGAGTCTGGATCAGTTTCAGCGTCGTCAGGCCTGCAGTCACTGCTACCGGGTTACCAGACAATGTGCCCGCCTGATAGACCGGACCCAGCGGTGCCAACACGCTCATAATGTCTTTGCGTCCACCAAAGGCACCGACAGGCAAACCGCCACCGATCACTTTGCCCAAAGTGGTCATGTCTGGTGTGATGCCATACAAGGCTTGTGCGCCGCCCAGTGCCACGCGGAAACCAGTCATGACTTCATCAAAAATTAATACCGTGCCGTGTTTTGTACAGAGTTCACGCAAGGTTTGCAGGAACTCCTGGTGCGGGACAATCAGGTTCATATTGCCAACCACAGGCTCCAGGATCACACAGGCAATTTCATCCCCAATGCTGGAAAAGGTGTCTTTCAGCATTTGCGTATTGTTGTAATCCAGTGTCAGTGTATGAGCGGCCACTTCTGGCGGCACGCCAGCGGAACTTGGCTCGCCAAACGTTAGTAGGCCAGAACCTGCTTTCACCAGAAGAGCATCGGCGTGGCCGTGGTAACAGCCTTCAAATTTGATGATTTTGTTGCGCTTGGTAAAGCCACGCGCCACGCGGATGGCGCTCATGGTGGCTTCGGTGCCGCTGCTGACCAGGCGCACTTGTTCCATGCTGGGCACCAGTGTATTTATCAGCTCGGCCATTTCAAGTTCAAGGCCAGTCGGCGCGCCGAAACTCAGACTGTTAGCGGCTGCTTGTTGTACGGCGGCAATCACTTCAGGATGCGCATGGCCTAAAATCATCGGTCCCCAGGAGTTGATGTAATCAATATATTCCTTGCCATCTGCATCCCACAACCTGGAGCCCAGCCCTTTTTTGAAAAAAATCGGTGTGCCCCCTACGCTACGGAAAGCCCTGACCGGTGAGTTGACGCCGCCGGGAATCAGTTGCTGGGATTTTTCAAACAGTTGCTGGTTGCGAGAGGTCATAAGTATGCAATCTGGTAAACATCAAAAAACCGTATTCTATCAGAGCCGCTGCGCTTGATGATGCTAGCGCAGCTCTTGCAGGCGTTGCTGTACATCCGGCCAGGCTTGGCTATCCAACTGCTGAATATGTTGCTCGGCGCTGACCAGGAGGGCAGGCTGTTGTGTTTGTTGTGCCAGCAGAGCCAGGCCGCTCCAGGCATCAATATGCGCAGGCTGCAAGGTAGTCGCGCGTTCATACGCTTGCTGTGCTTCATTCAATTTGCCTTGCCCGTGTAAGGCGCTGGCGAGGTAAAAAAAGGCTTCTGATGAGGTTGGCTGTTGGGTGAGCCATAAGCGGGCAATCTTTTCTAACGATGACCAGTCGCCACTTTGGTAAGGCTGGACCACTTGCATCCAGTAAGGTCGGGCTTCTAGAGGCAAATCCCAGAAAGGCGGTTCAGCTGGTGCGGTAGTGGTTGCCGCCTCTTTATGAATGAGTGCTCCTATCCATTCGACAGGCACACTATAAAAATAAGCCTGTTTGCCTGGGCTTTTAAACGTGCTTAAAGAAACGAGTTCGCCCGCCTGGTTAAAGGTGGGGCTGCCACTTGAGCCCATGACAAACGCGGCGTCCGTACGCACAATCAGGCTGTCGTCATAAGGGTATAAGGCGCGCACCTTGCCGCTAATGGTTTGCGGTTTGGGTGGGCCCCCAGGAAAGCCGATGGAAAAGACTTCATCGCCGTAATGTAATGATGCCGCAGAAGCCATTTTGACGGCAGGTAACTCAAGGTACTGAAATTTAAGCAGGCAGATATCATGTCGCCAGTCGGCAATCATGCCCGTGGGGCTGATGCTGTCGCCAAATTTGGAGACGCTGATGCCGCTACTGTTCGCCAATACATGGCAATTGGTCGCCACGGTGTCTTTATCAATCACCACGCCACTGCCTACGCCATGCCCGCCGCTGGCAGTCATGGCATGCACTTTTACCACAGATGCCTTTAGGCGGTAGACCAGTTCGTGGTCGGGTTCAGCCAGCGCCGTTTGCGCCAGGAGGAGCCAGGCTGGCAAAAAACAAATACAAGGCATCAAGCGCATATCAACTCCTGTAGCAGATTGTGTGTAAGTGTGCTCCGATTTCGACCTTAAAAAAGCAAAAAATTCACATTCAGGCCCATATTACCCGTGAAATGCCGCTCAAACAGCGCTAGAATAGCCGATATTTTTGATCGTTTAAGGATTTACCATGCTGATTACAAGCGAAATCGTCGATTTGAACACTCCAACAGGGGTGATGCGTACTTATGTTCATCGTCCAAAACACGATGGCAAAGTGCCAGCGGTTTTGTTTTATTCTGAAATTTTCCAGCAAACCGGCCCGATTGAGCGTGCTGCACGCTTTTTGGCTGGGCATGGTTATGCGGTGCTGGTGCCCGAAGTATTCCATGAGCTAAACCCGATTGGAACAGTACTGGGGTACGATGATGCAGGCCGCGACAAAGGCAATGCCGACAAGATGGCCAAGGATGTGCAGGCTTACGACACTGACAACCGCGCCATTATTGATTACCTGAATGCGCAGGCCTGGTATGACGGCAACTTAGGGGCTGCAGGTTTCTGTATCGGCGGTCATCTGGCTTTCCGTGCCGCCTTGCAACCTGAAGTAAAAGCGACTGCTTGCTTCTACGCCACCGATTTGCACACCACGATTATTCCAAACAAGCCAGGCCAGCACAGCATGGAGCGTATCAACGAGATCAAGGGTGAGTTGCTCATGATCTGGGGTAAGCAGGATCCGCATATCCCTGGCGACAAGCGCGCGGAGCTCTACAACCGCTTTGCAGCGGTGCCGGGCCTGCATTACACCTGGCATGAATTCAATGGACAACATGCCTTTATGCGCGATGAAGGTGAACGTTACGATGCGCAGCTGGTCAACCTGGGGTATCAGTTGACCTTGCAAATGTTCGGTAACGTACTCAAGTAAGCGTGCACAACCAGACTTGAGTGACAGAAAACTATGGTGCTGAATGTCTTATGCCAGTTGCGATTTTCAATACAGCTTGCATGGAATATTCAATACATACCCTAGTCTAAGCACAGGCCAAAAGCCTGTGCTTTTTTTTCAACTAAATTAACCATTTATTAGAGATAACTATGACTACAAAAAATGCGGATATTGGATTGGTAGGATTGGCAGTGATGGGCCAAAACCTGGCGCTTAACATTGCGGATCACGGCTATACCATCGCGGTCTATAACCGTGACCCGAAAAAGATGCTGAACTTCATCGAAGAGTGCAAAAAGAACGAGCCTTCACACGAGCGTGTGGTTGGTCATGCTGACCTGGCCTCTTTTGTATTAAGTATCAAACGTCCTCGCAAGATTGTGCTGCTGGTTAAAGCCGGTAGCGCCACCGATGTGACGATTAACGCTTTGTTGCCCTTTTTGGAGCAGGGCGACATTATTATTGATGGCGGCAATGCCTTGTGGACGGACACTATCCGCCGTGAAAAAGAGCTGGCTGCCAAAGGCATCGAGTTTATTGGCTCCGGCGTATCCGGTGGCGAGACCGGTGCCCGTTTCGGCCCATCGCTGATGCCTTCTGGTACACGCAAGGCTTGGGCAAGCCTGGAGCCGATCTGGCGTGATATTGCCGCCAAGGTGGATCCTGTCACTGGTACGCCATTGGAAGGGGGCACTCCCGGAAAACCGGTAGAAGGCGGCTTTTCCTGTGCTGAATATATCGGCCCGGACGGCGCAGGTCACTATGTGAAAATGGTGCACAACGGTATCGAATACATCGATATGCAATTGATCTGCGAAGCCTACTGGCTCATGAAAAACCTGCTCGGCATGCCAGCTGACGAAATCGGTAAAGTATTCGCTGAGTGGAACAAGGGCGAGTTGTCCAGCTTCCTGATCGAAATCACCGCAGATATCCTGCAACAAAAAGATCCGTCAGGCAAAGGCTTCCTGGTCGACAACATTCTGGATACCGCAGGCCAGAAAGGCACTGGTCAGTGGACCGCCGCTAACGCGCTGGAGTTGGGTGCACCAGCCAACGCGATTGCCGCGGCAGTCTATGCGCGTGCCTTGTCCAGCTTGAAAGAAGAGCGTGTAGAAGCGAGCAAGATCCTCAAGGGGCCAGCCATCGTGCAAGAGAAAGACAAGGCCGTTATTATTGAGGCCATCAGAAATGCCTTGTATTGCTCCAAAATCTGCGCTTACGCACAAGGCTTCCAGCTCATCGACAAAGCGCAGGTGGCTTACAACTGGAAACTCAACTTCGGTGAGATCGCACAGATCTGGCGTGGTGGTTGTATCATCCGTGCGCGCTTCCTGCAAAAAATCACTGATGCTTATGCATTGAACTCACGGTTGAAAAACCTGATGCTGGACCCTTATTTCACCAATGCCATGAACGAAGGCCAGGCTGGCTGGCGTAAAGTGATTGCGCTGGCAGTGACCAATGGTATCCCCGCGCAAGGCTTTGCTGCGGCGCTGGCTTACTACGATGGTTACAGAAGCGCTGATTTGCCAGCTAACTTGCTGCAAGGCCAGCGTGACTACTTTGGCGCACATACTTATGAGCGTAAAGACCAGCCACGTGGCCAGTTCTTCCACCTCGATTGGCCAGAAGCAGGTCGTCCGCAATTGACGATTGAATAGTATCTTAGTGGGCATCCTGTCGGGTGCCTAGAGGCAGAAAAAACAAAAAGATGGCGCTGGTCGCCATCTTTTTTATTGGGCTATACGGCCTGATGAGGGAATAAAACCTTGATCACAGAGATAATTCATCTGTGTACGGATTATTCTGATTAACGCAATTAGCTAATGCGTTAAGTTAAAAAACGTGACCCGATATCGGGTCTTGCGCCAACTTGAAATGCGTAATTAAACGCAGTCGCAGCTGGATTCCAGAAAACGGTGTAACTCAGTGATCGCTTTCAGGTGTTGTTGCGCTTGAGCAGCTGCCTTGGAGGTAGCCAAGTTTGCAGCGGTGGGTTTCAAGCTTGGTGCATAAATTTCGTCCACTAAAAAATGCTGGGACGAAGCTGGTTGGTATGACTCTACAATCTGCATTTCAATCTTCCTTTTGGGATTTCAATATTTCGGGGTCAAGTCGACGAATTGTGTTCGTCGTGCATGTGGCGCCCAAATTAACAAAAAGTTCCTTGTCCAGCAATGCGTAATCTGCCGTAATGACCAAACTTGTCAATTTCGTACGACATATTTGTATTGCTGCAACATACAAGCAAACATGGTGCCATGTTTGCTAATTTCAACGCATGACAATCAGGTTTGGATGACAAGGCTTTGCCTCAGGTGCGAAATAAAGGCGCATACTAAAAACATTAAAGCCAAAACCACTGATTTTTCGTAAAATACCGGTTTGACTAATCGTGAATGAAACGCAGTATGCAAATTTTTGTCAACGGTAAAGCCATGCCGCTGCCGACAGAAGCCATGAGTGTCATGGCACTGGTTGAGCATATGCAGTTGACTGGCAAACGCATTGCCATTGAACGTAACGGCGATATCGTGCCGCGCAGCCAGTTCGCACAAGTGCAATTGCAGGCGGACGATAAGTTGGAAATTGTAGGTGCCGTTGGTGGCGGTTAGTTGCGGTGCAAGGTGATTGCGGCTGAAAAGAGTGAATAGAGAGTTTGGAATATGAGTGATGCTTTGGTCATCGCCGGTAAGAGTTATCAATCCCGCCTGTTGGTGGGTACCGGCAAATACAAGGATTTTACGCAGACGCGTGCTGCGATTGACGCCAGTGGTGCTGAAATTATCACGGTCGCCATCCGCCGCACCAATATCGGCCAGAATGCCAACGAACCGTCGTTGCTCGACTATTTGCCGCCAGATGAGTTCACCTATTTGCCCAATACGGCAGGTTGCTATAGCGCTGAAGAGGCTGTGCGTACCTTGCGTCTGGCGCGTGAGTTGCTCGATGACCATAGGCTGGTCAAGCTGGAAGTGCTGGGCGATCCGAATACTTTATACCCCAATGTGACAGAAACCATTGCAGCAGCCAAAACCCTGGTCAAGGAAGGTTTTGAGGTGATGGTGTATACCTCGGATGACCCGATTATCGCCAAACAACTGGAAGACATTGGCTGTGTGGCCGTGATGCCACTGGCATCATTGATTGGTTCCGGCATGGGGATTTTAAATCCGTGGAACCTGCAGATTATTATTGAAAACGCCAAAATTCCTGTGCTAGTGGATGCTGGCGTGGGTTGCGCGTCGGATGCGGCCATCGCCATGGAACTCGGGTGTGCCGGGGTGTTGATGAATACAGCCATTGCCGCCGCACGTGATCCTGTGCTGATGGCCAGTGCTATGAAAAAAGCGATTGAGGCCGGGCGTGAGTCGTTCCTTGCTGGGCGTATGGCGAAAAAACTCTATTCAGCCAGTCCGAGCTCCCCCACCACAGATATGATAGGTTAATCGTGACAGACCAAGGCATGTACGCATGTGAAGTTTCGGTAGTGACCGAGTACCTTGAGGCGCAATCTTCGCCCGAAGCAGCGCAATATGTGTATGCTTATACCATCACGATCCGCAATGTTGGCAAAATTTCGTCACAACTCATAAGCCGCCATTGGGTGATTACTGATGCACTGCAACAGGTGCGCGAGGTAAAAGGATTAGGCGTTGTCGGCGAACAGCCGTTGCTGGCGCCTGGCGCTGAATATAGTTATACCAGCAGCGTCATGTTCAGTACACCGAGTGGCGAAATGTATGGCACATACCAAATGGTGGCCGTGGACGGTCACTGGTTTGAGGTCGATATCCCGACGTTTTGGCTGCATCAGGCAGCTGGCTTGCATTAATTACAGCTTTCAGCGAAGTCAAGACAAGTGTTGCTAATCAATCCTATTTTTAATATACGCCAGAGCCTATTGCTGGCTACTGCATTTTTGGTGGTGGGTTGCCAAACTGTGCCTCCAGCTTCTCAACCACACAAGCCACCGACAGCCAAGCAAACTGCTCCGGCGACGGAGAAGCCAGCCAGCACCACGCCATCTGCTCCTACCCAACCTTATGCCTTGCTCAAAGCGGCAAACTGGGCCGATTTGCCTGGGTTGGCCAGTGAAGACTGGGTGGCAAGCTGGCGTGCGTGGATGCAGAGTTGCCAGGGCCTTAAGAACAAAGCTGACTGGCAGACGGTGTGTAGTGCCGCTTTAGCTGTGAATGCGGATGATGCGGTTGCGATACAGGCTTACTGGCAGCAATATTTCAATATCTATCAGACGCAACAACCTGATGGCGCACAACAAGGATTGATCACGGGCTATTATCAACCGGTGTTGAAAGGCGCGCGCAATGCTAGCGACCGTTATCCGGTGCCACTGTATAAAGTCCCTGCAGACTTGATTACAGTCAATCTTTCAGCATTGTTTCCTGAGCTTAAATACAAGCGTGTTCGTGGCCGCCTGCAAGGGCAATCTTTGATCCCCTATTACACACGCGCAGAAATTGAGCAACTGCAGTCCCCACTGGCTGGCAGCGAATTGTTATGGGTGAATGACCCTGTAGAAGCCTTTTTCCTGCAGGTGCAAGGCTCGGGGATTGTCGAGTTGGAAAATGGTGAGCGTTTGCCGGTCGGCTATGCCGACCAGAACGGGCATCCTTATCAATCGATAGGGAAATTGCTGGTTGAGCGTGGCGAGATGGTGGCAAGTGAGGCGTCCATGCAAGGTATCAAGATATGGGCTGCGCAACATCCAGACCAGTTACGTGCCCTGCTCGACGCGAATCCGAGTTATGTGTTTTTCAAATTATTGCCCGTGGGGCTGTCCGGCCCCCTGGGTGCGCTAGGCGTCCCTTTGACGGCCGCGCGAAGTATTGCTGTAGATCCATTTTATGTTCCGCTGGGTGCGCCGGTTTACCTGGCTAGCACCTACCCCAATTCACAACAGCCGTTGCAGCAACTGATGCTGGCACAAGATACCGGTGGCGCGATCAAAGGCGGGGTGCGGGCGGATGTTTACTGGGGTGACGGTGAATCTGCAGGCAAGCTGGCAGGCGCGATGCGTCAGCAAGGCCAGTTATGGGTGTGGTTGCCTAAAACCTTCCCATTGCCGCACTAGGCTGGTATGAACACGTCGCATTTTCGTAATGATTCCAGTTGGCAACCTCGCATTGTAGGGCAGCATGTTTTGCGCCCGTGGTTGGTGGAACGTGGATCTTTAACGGCACGCCTAAAACGGCAATATCCTGACTTCTCGGTACAGGTACTGTCTCAGGCATGGCGCAAACCTAATGTGGATGAACAAGCATTGTTACAAGCCTCAGCGACTACCAGTGCATGGGTGCGCGAAGTCATGCTGATGGGGCAAGGGCAACCACAAGTCTTTGCGCATAGTGTCATTGCGCGTAAAGATTTGCGTGGCGAGTGGCATGGTTTGCGTCATATAGGCCGGGTACCGTTGGGCGCAGCTTTGTTTGCCAATGTACGGGTTAACCGTGGGCAATTGCATTATCGAAAGCTATCCAAAAGGCATCCTTTGTATCAAGCGCTTTGTCACTATTTTCCACCCGCCAGGCAGCAACCGATATGGGCTCGGCGGTCACTTTTTTGTCTGCGGCATTTTCGATTGCTGGTGACCGAGGTTTTCTTGCCATCGTGTACCATGCAGCCGGGCCGTTAATCTGTCTGGGGATAAATGGTAATGCAATCGCAGGCTAAGTGGCATGCTTATTACCGGCTGACGCGCCTTGATAAACCGATCGGCATATGGTTGCTGCTCTGGCCTACTTTGTGGGGCCTGCTGATTGCAGGACAGGGATCGCCCCAGCCGTGGGTGGTGACGGTATTTGTGCTGGGGACGATATTGATGCGCTCGGCTGGCTGTGCGCTCAATGATATTGCTGACCGGGATTGGGATGGTGCTGTGGTGCGGACAAAATTGCGGCCGCTGGCAACCGGCGAGATTTCAGTAAAAGAGGCTTATGCGGTGGCCCTGGGCCTCACACTACTTGCATTTTTGCTGGTATGTACGCTGGGCTGGGAAGTGGTGGCATGGTCTGTCCCGGCCTTGTTTCTGGCAGTGAGCTATCCTTATACCAAACGCTTCTTTGCAATTCCACAAGCTTATCTTGGCATTGCTTTTGGTTTTGGTATCCCCATGTCTTTTGTGGCTTTGCAGGGGATGGTGCCTGCCATTGCCTGGTGGGTGTTACTGGCCAATGTGTTCTGGTCGGTAGCTTATGATACCGCTTATGCTATGGTAGACAGGGCAGATGACCTAAAGATAGGTATTCGCTCTTCGGCGATCACATTTGGCCGTTTTGATGTGCTGGCTGTGATGGCGTGTTTTGTTGCCATGCTGCTGATACTTGCGGGGGTGGCGCGTGAGATGGCCCTGGGATGGTTTTTCTGGCTGGGCTGGGCCGCTGCTGCCGTTCAAGTGGTGCGGCAGTATACGCTTATCCGGCATCGCCAGCCTAGGGAGTGTTTTGAAGCATTTCTGGAAAATGTCTGGATTGGCGCGGCGCTCACGGCAGGTATTGCCGCTGCCTACTGCTTAGGCTGACTTGCGTAAGGTAGAGGCCTCATCAAGCTCGAATGTGAAATCCGTCCAATACTGGAAAGGTGTATGTTCGGCTGGCGCCAGAATATAGATGTCTTCTGATAGTTGTTGCAGCTCACGCAAATTGCCGCTGAGAGGTTCTTCCCCCTGATGAGCAGATTTTGGTGCCGGTGGGACAGCCGGCAAGTTTTGTGTCTGGCAGGCAATTTCCTTTAATAGCATCAAGTCTTCAAACACGCTGCGTTCAAAGCCCATGCGGGGCACCAGGCGTGTGTTGTAAACCAGATCGTCAATCAGGGCAATCACTTGTGGTGTTCCCCAGGCCTGCTGCAGGGCCTTCATGACCCGTGGAAACGATTCAATCCCTTGTTGTTTAAGGTCTGGCGAGCGTTCCACATTCAAATTGAAATGTTTGCGGCACTCGCCGGCGACGATATCAAACTCTTGCTGCTTGCCTTCCTTGGATAGCAAATCCAACAGATAGAGCCACATCCAGGGGGAGCATTTCGGGTGCTTGGCCAAGTGCTGCTGTAAGTGCTCTATCGCCTGGTTTACGCGCCCGTGAGTAAATAAACGGGATGCATCCTGCATCACTGTTTGTGTACTTTGCTGAGAGCTGAGTTTTTGCGGAACAAGGTACGGCGCGACGGTATCATCATTCGCGTGCATGGGGACCGATTTGAGGCGACTGGCAGGCTTGCTCTGAGCTGGTGGTTGCGTCGCCGGATTGGTCGCGTGAAAATTTCCGGGAGGGAATGTGGATGAAAAATGTTGGCCTGGTCGAGTCGCTGGCCCCGCGGAGGTGTCAGTTTTCGCGGGTGATTCACTATTGTGAGATTTGCGCGATTTGATGACTTTGGGCGCGGCTGCATTCCGGCGTAACCAGTCTGCGAAGAAAAATCCGCTGGCAATCAGCGCCAATCCCAGTGCCATGACCAGGGTGCGCAATAAATGGTTTTCGTTTTGCAGCTGCGTGAGTTGAGTTTTCAAGGAGGCCAATATGTTGGCTTGCGCCAGGTTGCTGGCGTATAACATATCCGACTTCGTTTGTAGTTGTTTAAAGCCGTCCTGCAACTCGTTAATTTGCGCCTGCAGTGCGGTATAGGCTTCAACCGGGATCGTTGGTACCGGTTCAGAAGGTATTTTTTCCGTGACGGCTGTTACCCCCTGAGTGGCGGGCGGTATGGATTCTTTGGGTGGCGCAGCAGTCGAGACTGTGACTGTATTGTCAGCGTGTATGGTCAATGTCTGCTGGGTGTGCTGGCAGTGATCGATGAGGGTGAGCGATTGCACACTGGCGACAACGCTTTCAGACCACAGAACCAATGATGCTTGCTGGTTACCCAGCGTGGTGTATTCCAAATGCACTTGTGCATCAGTGGGAGATTGCTTGAGGCTAAAGCAACTGATATCGGTGTCTGAAGTGACATGGTTAAGAGATAACTGTGCCAGTAATGGCTGGCCGGGGCTGGATTCAATGCTGATGCTATTCAGTTCGGCCGCTTGCGAAATCGTAGTGGATCCAAATAACAGGGAAGCAAGTACCCACGGCCACCATGCGGCAAGAAAAAATGGCTGTTTTTTAACCTTGTATATGCCTGAAAGCATGAAAATTATTTTAATATATGGCTTGTGCAGAAAGTAAAAACCTGAGCTAATATAGCACTGGTTTGCAACTATCCTCAAAAAAACATTCAATATTTGCTGTAAAAGCATGTTTTATTTGAGTTATTTAAAAAATTGATGGCAAAAATGCCACAAAACTGCGTCATTTTTCTAGCGCCCTACCAAGGGGGCGGATCTTCTAATGAGCATTTGATTATTTTAGAATAATCCGTTGACAACCTTTCTCAAGCTGGCATATAATCCGCCCTCTTAATTTATACGCTATAACTCGGTAGTTATAAAATGAAAACTTTTTCAGCAAAATCGCATGAAGTACAACGTGACTGGTTCGTGATTGACGCCACAGACTTGGTATTAGGTCGTTTGGCAAGCGCAATCGCTCATCGCCTGCGTGGTAAGCACAAAGCTATTTACACACCACACGTGGATACAGGCGACTACATCATCGTAGTCAATGCGGACAAAATTAAAGTAACCGGTAACAAGGCTGGCGATAAACTGTACCACCGTCACTCCGGTTATCCAGGCGGTATCACAACCACTTCATTCTCTAAAATGCAAGACCGTTTTCCTGGCCGTGCGTTGGAAAAAGCGGTCAAAGGCATGTTGCCAAAAGGTCCTTTGGGCTATGCCATGATCAAGAAAATGAAAGTGTATGCTGGCGACAAGCACGAGCACGTTGCACAGCAACCACAAACATTAACCATCTAATTCAAGACGATTAGGATAAAACATGATCGGTAAATACAACTACGGCACAGGCCGCCGCAAGAGTTCAGTGGCACGTGTGTTCATTAAGTCGGGTAGTGGCAATATCGTTGTTAACGACAAGCCTGCTGACGTTTACTTCTCACGCGAAACTTCTCGCATGATTTTGCGTCAGCCACTGGAATTGACTAATAACACTGCTAGCTTTGACATCTTGGTCAATGTGCACGGTGGTGGTGAATCCGGTCAAGCAGGTGCTGTGCGTCACGGCATTACCCGTGCTTTGATTGACTACGATGCAGCTTTGAAGAGCGCATTGTCTCACGCTGGTTTCGTGACACGTGATGCACGTGAAGTTGAACGTAAAAAGGTCGGCCTGCGCAAAGCGCGTCGTCGCAAACAGTTCTCCAAACGTTAATTTTCCAACGTTTGTTACAAACCTGTTGTGCAAAAAGGTCGCATTGGCGGCCTTTTTCATTTATATTGTTTAACTTTTTATGCGGTGGTCTTCATTGATCTTGCATCTGGTTTAGGGTTATGGAAAAAATCAAGGTTGGCATTGTAGGTGGCACGGGCTATACCGGCGTTGAGTTGCTGCGTCTGCTGGCACGGCACCCCAATGTGCAATTGCAAGTGATTACTTCTCGTGGCGAGGCTGGGTTGCCGGTGTCAGATATGTTTCCCAGTTTGCGTGGCGTGGTGGATCTCGCTTTCAGCGATCCTGCCACTGTAGACCTGACGCAATGTGATGTGGTGTTTTTTGCGACCCCGCATGGCGTGGCTATGGCACAGGCCCCTGCGCTGGTGGCTGCGGGCGTCAAAGTCATTGATCTGGCCGCAGATTTCCGCCTGCAGGATGCAGCCGAATTTGAGAAGTGGTACAAACTGCCACATGGCTGCACAGATATCTTGAAGAATGCGGTATACGGCTTGCCTGAGTTATATGCCACGAATGTACAGCAGGCCCAGGTGATTGGTAACCCTGGCTGCTATCCGACCACCGTGTTGCTGGGCCTGGCACCATTGCTGGAAAATGGCTGGATTGATTTCTCCGTGCCCATCATTGCCGATGCCAAGTCTGGTGTGTCCGGCGCGGGCAGGAAGGCCGAAGTAGGGACTTTGTTTTCCGAAGCAAGTGATAACCTCAAGGCGTATGGCGTTGCCGGTCACAGGCACCATCCGGAAATCCTGGCCCAGTTAAAGAAACTGTCAGGTAATCAAGAGGTCAGCCTGATATTCGTGCCGCACCTGATTCCTATGATTCGCGGCATGCTGACCACTCTGCACGTGAAGCTTAATGCACAAGGCAAGCAGCAGAGTTTGCAGCAAGTCTATGAGCAGCGTTACCAGGCATCAAGCTTTGTGGATGTGATGCCTGCTGGTGCGCTGCCTGAAACACGCTCGGTACGTGGTTCCAACTTCTTGCGAATCGCACTATACCCACAGGCAGACGATTATGTCACAATCATTGTTGTGCAGGACAATCTGGTTAAAGGCGCATCCGGCCAGGCCGTGCAGAATATGAATTTGATGTTTAACCTGGCGCAAGACGCCGGTTTGCAAGTGTTGCCGTTGTTGCCGTAATGATCAGGCCGATACGCAGACGACTCAGAAATCACTTTGGCCTGACTGCCAAACAGGTGGCGGTGCGCTCGCATAGGCCATGGTATTTTCAGAGCATGCTGGCGGTCATTTATGTGCTTGTGGGCTTCGCGTTGGCTTATTGGGCGTTACATGATGATGACACTGAAAACGTGCGTCATCGCCTACAACAAGTGACTGCAGAAAATATTGAATTGCAAAAAAAACTGATTGCGTCACAGCGTGAATTGCAAGTCGAGCTGGCGACCAGTAATAATCTGGCTAAAACATTAACCGCACAGCAGGACGAAACCATTAAACTGAAGGAAGAGTTGGTCTTTTACAAGAACATGACCAAGCGTTAGCAGGGGGCATGATATGACTGCTCGAGAATACGCAAAGCCATTGAAGTTAATTCGGAACAGGAAGTCGCATGTTTTTCAAAAAAAGCGTTCAAATCGATAGCCACATTGATACCTTGATCGGGCATGAAACACAGATCAATGGCAATATGCAATTTGCCGGTGGTTTAAGGGTGGATGGTTTGATTGCTGGGAATGTCATCGAAAAACGCGAGCACCCCAGTACCTTGATTATCAGCGAAAACGGTGCTGTGACTGGGGCAGTGGAGGCTTCCAAAATTGTCTTGAACGGCATGATACGTGGTCCGGTCAGATCCTCAGTCTTTATTGAGCTACAGAGTAAGGCGAGGATTGTGGGTGACTTGTACTACAAGTCACTGGAAATGCATACGGGTGCAGTGATTGAAGGAAAATTGATTTACTTGGGGGAGCAGCCAGAAGTTGTTACTCCAGAAGAAGCGACTTGAAATTAAAGAGATCGTCGCCATATTGTTATTGAGAATTTGATAGGAGTCTATGATGACCGCAGAAGCCACCCTTGAAATGCCTAGTCCTTTGGTATTTACTGATAATGCCGCTAAAAAGGTCAAAGAACTGATTGATGAAGAAGGCAGCCCTGATTTGAAATTACGCGTATTTGTCAGCGGAGGTGGTTGCTCCGGCTTTCAGTATGGGTTTACCTTTGAAGAAGAAGTGAACGACGATGACACGCAAGTAGATAAAGATGGCGTGACGCTATTGATTGACCCGATGAGCCTGCAATACCTCATGGGCGCTGAAATCGACTACACCGATAGTTTGCAAGGCTCACAGTTTGTGATTCGCAACCCGAATGCAACAACCACTTGCGGCTGCGGTAGCTCGTTCTCCGTTTGACTCACCGATACCCAAAAAGCCGAGCTCACCTCGGCTTTTTCATTTTAGTACGCTGATATAAACAACTGCTGGCTGCCCGCACCCCTTGT
This sequence comes from Methylophilus sp. TWE2, assembly GCF_001183865.1. NCBI lineage: Bacteria > Pseudomonadati > Pseudomonadota > Betaproteobacteria > Nitrosomonadales > Methylophilaceae > Methylophilus > Methylophilus sp. TWE2. Next base: position 2,830,755 of record NZ_CP012020.1, on the reverse strand, counting down.
GCAAAGGCTTCTTCAAAAATTGAAATACCAGCTGCATCGGTGTGTGCAATATGCAATCTATCGTGCTGTTGGTTTAGCCGCAGGCGATGATGATCTGTTAAAAAACCAGGTTTGGGGAATGTCATCGCATGGCCCCACCGCCAGATGTCCATGCGTGTGATTGCCTCTTCAAGCATGGGGTGGGCGGTTTGTAGGTCGCGTGTAATGCTTTGCTGCAAACTTTGCCAGGACTCCGAGTACAGTTCTCTGCGTGCACGAACTGAATCTGCCTGAGCCAGTGCGTGATAGTAGGTAATTACTGATTCGCTTGGTTGTTGTAGCGTTTGGTGGTTGGCAACCACATAACCCAATCCAGGGTGGTCATAAATGACATTGTCCCAGGCCGCAGGAAGATTACCCTGCAGGATAGACGCATCAGAAAGACTGATATTCGCAACTAACCATGGTGCATGCAAGACATTAGCAGCGGATTGTGTCAGATCCGAGTGTTGGCGTAACACAAAAGGCAGAACATGAGCGGGTGCGGCGTAAATGACATGGTCTGCTTGCCAGCGGGTAGTCTGTCGGCTGTTTAGATCTTGAGCGTCCACTGTGATGCCGTGTTTTTCTTGACTGATGGCATGTACCAGTTGCCGTGATTGGATTTGGGCCAACGATTTGCTTGCCAGTTGCTCGGCCAACCAAGCGTTGCCTTGTGGCCAGGTCAGTACTTGATCCAATTCAGCGTTTGCGGCTTCGCCGCGGCGTGCAGCAAAATAATGGATACCGGCCCAAGCCGAAATCTGGCTGGCCGGCATCCCGTAGTCATCTCTACAAGCGTAATTGACGTACCAGTGAAGCGCTTGCCCTTGCCAGCCTTGCTGGTAGAGGTAATCTGTCATGCTTAACCGGTCCAGCGCCAACCATTGCGGATCCTGTGATGATTCTATTAGAGGAATGCTGAAAGCCGGTTTGCCATCCTTTCCCCGTGCCAGACGAAATGTGTGCATCTGTTGTTCAAACGCTTCTATTTCGGTCAGTTCGTTTTTGCTCAAGCCATGGTGTGGACGCAGACCCTCTTGCCATTGGCCATGGATAAACAGCCGCTCTTGCGGTGCAAAACACAAATAACGCTCGTGATAAGTCGGTTTGTGTGTGTGATGCCCGCTGACAATTGCCCCTGTTTCAGCCAAGAACTGCTTGAGCATATGATTTTCATGGTTGGGGATGGGCAAATAGTGCGCTCCCCAGGGGTAGGCGCTGATGCGGTTATGCCCACTACGCGCATTGCCACCTGTATTGTCCTCCAGTTCTAGCAAGACAAAATCATGCATGCCCTGACTCTGCAGGTACCAAGCGGCGCTCAACCCGCTGATCCCGCCACCAACGATGACTACCCGGTTACGACGTGTCTGGGAGTAGGGCGGGAACTCGCCTTTGGTCAGAGCATGTCCGGCCACATGGTCTGGGCCTAATAGCTGCCCGCCAAACGCTTGATTGTTCCTTGACTGGCATTGCATGAGCAATGGGCTGGCAGCCAGGCTGAGCAAGAATGTCCGTCTATCCATGGCTTAGGGGCCCTGATGATTCCATTCGCGCTCGTAGTAATGCACGAGGTGCTGGTTGTTCAAGCGGTTGATCTCGGCAGGAACGGCTTGCATATCAGGTGGAAAGTAAAATAGACTGGGCAGCGTCTGGGCTTGAATAAACTTCAAGCCACTGATTTCAATCCGGGCGGGTGGCTGATAGGACTGGTGACTAGCAATCACATAACCCCACTCGCCAAATGACGGGACTAGCGTGTGGTAAGGCGTGGTATGCAATCCGGCACTCGCAATGGTGTTAACGATGCACCAGAACGACTGTCTGGCATAGAGCGGTGAGGTTGATTGAATCACTGCCAGCCCGTGTTGCGAAAGATGGGCGGCAATCAGCTGGTAAAAGCTGGTCGTGTAGAGTTTGCCCAGCGCAAAATTGGTCGGGTCAGGAAAGTCGACGACGATGAAATCATAAAAACCGGATTGCTGGTCCAACCAGACAAATGCATCTGCCGTAATGACTTTAACCTTGGGTGAGTCGAAAGCATGCGCGTTGAGTTGGCTTAATCGCAGGTTATGTTTAAAGGTGTCTGTCATTTCCCGGTCAAGATCGACCAGCGTCACCTGTTCGATGGAGGGGTATTTCAAAATCTCGCGCAAGGCGAGCCCATCTCCACCACCTAGTACCAGCACGTTGCGAGGATGCAAGACGGCACTTAAAGCCGGGTGTATGAGCGCTTCATGGTAACGGTATTCATCCCGGGAGGAAAATTGTAAATTACCGTTTAAAAACAACCGTGTGTCATCACGCCATTGCGTCAGCACCATGCGCTGATAGCGTGTCGATTTTGAAAATACAATGCGGTCTTCAAACAGCATTTCTTCGCTGTAGCGGGTCAGGTGCTCAGCAAAGATCAGGCCAGCGACCAGTGCTGTGCTGGACAGGGCTGCAACGATCAACAATTGACGACGTTGTCGCAATTGCACGCCAAATAACTGGATGGCCCAGACAGCAACGGCGACATTGAGGAGTCCGAACACCAGACTAGTACGCATTAATCCCAGATGGGGAACCAGAAACAATGGAAAAGCCAGTGAGACTGCCAATGCCCCCAGATAATCGAATGTCAGCACTCTGGAAACCAGTTCTTTCAGGGTCAGTGACGCTTCCAGAATGCGCATGACCAGCGGGATCTCCAACCCTACCAGCAGGCCAATCACAAATACCAGTATGTATAAAATAGCATGAAAGGCAAGGCCACCGTTGTAGCCAATCTGGGCAAAGGCTAGAAACAAAATGACTGCGGAAAACCCACCTGTCAGTCCGACCAGCAACTCCAGCTCTATAAATCGATTGACCAGATGTTGATGAATATATTTGGACGCCCATGAACCTGCGCCCATCGCAAAGAGATAGACGCCGATGACCGTGGAAAACTGCGTGACCGAGTCGCCAAGCAGATAACTGGAAACGGTGCCAGCGACTAATTCATATACCAGTCCGCATGACGCGATAATAAACACAGATGCAAACAGCGCTTGCCGTAGCACCTTGTCATGCACGCTCAGTTGATTGGTTGTTGAAGTGCCCGTATCAGCCATGAATGGCGGCGGCAATAATCATGGCGATGCCTATACACATGGCCGCTACAATGATTGCCAGTGCCAGATTATTTTTCTCTACCACTTCCCGCCACAGTTGGTAAGGCGTGATTTTGTCGATGATGACAAAACACAGCCAGAAAATCACTACACCTAGTAATGAAAAAATGACCGAATTTTGCAGATTAGTCAGTAACAGTGTATCCATAATGCTTCCTTTTGTTTACTTATGGTTGGCTTCATGCGAACCGCCGCGGGTGACATGCATGGCATCATCTCTTTGCCAAAAAGGTTCACCGTCATATTGCAGTTTGCAAAAGTAGGCGATTGCCATCATCGCCGTCAATTGATAAATTCTGAGCCACATGGGATGTATCCTGTCAGGTATTATTCATGGGGTGATCGCTTTCAGCCCATCGTTGCTGCTCAAAATGGTGCCTGAAATAGTAAAAGAGCGCTGGGCCAATGAGCAAGAAAACCAGCACAAACCAGAAATTCTGCCAGAGCGGGACATTGGCAATCACACGCAGGTATTGGGTTTTTCTGGCATTGACGCTGCCATAGCTACGCTCACTTTCTGCTTCAACCTGTAATTGGTAACGTCCTGGTGGAACCGCGCTAAAAACCACGTCTGTATGGCTATCGTTCTCGCGCCAGTATTCGCCCCCATCGTAGCCAGAATAATCGCTGATTTCGCGACTACTGCTGTAAGTCAGCCCGTTTTGCAGATTGACCAGGCTGATACTGGAGAACAACCAGCTATTGTCCAGATTGCCATCAATATCAATCACCACATTGCCATGGTTTGAATGGATCTCAAATGGCTCACTTTCCAGATTTGCGCTCTCTGGATTAAGCGTACGATAGTTTGACCAGTCGCTGCTGTCTACAGCGCTGACTTCCATGACCTTGCTAAATACGACTTCCTGACGAGATTCAAATACAAACCAGCATTGCAGTACGATGACTAGGACAACAAAGAGTAGCGTGTTTTTTAGCCAGGCATCGACCGATGGTTCATACGGACAAGGTTGATTGGCAAACACGCCCTTTGGCGGCGTAAGCAGCAGTTTGCCCTCAAAGGCGTCATTGACTTGTTCTGGCTGCAGGTATTCCCCTTGGCTCCAGTTGATTTCTTTACCTTGCAACTCTTTATTGAGTAAATAAGGTGGCGCAATGTAATCTTCCAGAGAGGCGCTATCTTCTACCTTTATCCGCCAGTAAAACTCACCCGCCACCCGGTCAATTTTTGCCTTGTAGTTGGCAAAGTGGCGGTAAGTCTTGCCTTCCAGCATGGCGATGGTGTCCCCTGTGTAGCCTTTACTGATAGACGGGGCCTTGAGGATGGGTTTAAGCAGGTTCCAATGGCCTTGACTACAGACCAGCCAGCGAAAACCATAGCCGGGATGGTGGAGTAGATACTCTTCCCAGTAGTGTAATAAGCCCGAGGCTCTGGTAGAGCGGCGCAGGTAGCCTATCACTGTAAACGTTGCGCGTTCAAAGCGGCCAATGCTCCCGAGTGGAATCGGTAATCGGTTTAATGGTTGCAGCTTGTTGGATTGTTTGAGCAGGATTGCCAGTTTGTCATTGCGGGAGTCCAAGACCGTGGCGCAATGCGGGCAGGTGATGGTCAGCGCTTGCTGTAGCCGGAAGTTCAGGTTCCCGCCGCAGGCCGGGCATTGCAGCTGACGGCTGGAAATCTGAATCGCGCTTTGTTCAAGGTCCCGCAGGTTTTGCAGGTGAAGCGCGGTTAACTCAACTGCCTGTCCCATATAAAGCGTGGGCTTCGCACCATCAAACTCAAGAGAGGCATAGGTTTGTGCAACAGCCAGTTCAACAAAGTGCAAGGTATGACCTACTGGCACTGCAGCTGATAGCTCGCCCTGTCCGGCAATACATTTGGCAGTTTCAACACGGATCACGGACATGCGCTGGCCGTTGACCGGTACGCTTAAATCCGGAACGTAGCGCTCAAGGGGAAGGTCAGGAAGTCCCTCATTGACCTGAAAACTCAGGGAGTAATTGCCTGAAGCCTCAGAGAGCCAGCCGGTCTTGCCATGATCAAATAGCAAATGCCAGCTGTTCCAAAGGCCACTTTCATGTTGAAACTGCAGGCGGCCGATCACGGTAAAGCCATCGCCCAGATAGATACCACTACTGCCAATTTGTAACAAGCTGCGATCTGGCAGCAGTTCGGCCATTTTGCCCAGATTTTCAAGATTAATATCGTTGCGTAGCAACGTGCTCTGGCAATACTCACAGACCATCAACAGCGTCGTGCTGGCACGAAAGTGGACTTTGGCGCCGCAAGCCGGGCACTGACTATACCGTATCACAGCAACAACGCTTTATTTAATTTGACCCAGCAGCTCAGCCTTTTTGGCGTCAAACTCAGCTTGAGTCAACACCCCCTTGCTGACCAAGGTATGCAGCCTCTCTAGTGTTGTAATAATCTCGTCCTGTGTGGCGGTTGGCGTGGCCGCGTTAGCCGGTTGTACCATCGCCTGGGTAATATTTTGTGCCATCACCAGCCCTGCGCCCATGCCCGCGCCTACCCCTGCCATGCCACCTTCATTTTGCGCGGCTAACGGAATCGCATCAGCGACTTGGTATTGGGTATACCGATTCAAATCGCCCACCATATTCATACTGATACGTTTATCCAGCACAGCCTGAAGCTCTTCCGGAAGCGAGATGTTTTCCACTGCAAGATTGTCCAGAGTCAGACCGTAACGCGCAAATAAAGGCGTCATTTGGGCATGCAAGGCTTGCGCCAGCTGGCCCTGGTTGGCGGCCATATCAATAAAAGGGACTTTACTACTGGCAAACAGTTGTGTGAGTTCAGCGATCATCACATTACGTAGTTGACCATCCAACTCTTCGACGGTGTAGACCCCTTGCGTGCCGCACACCTCTTTATAAAACAAAGCCGTATCGCTCAGGCGGTAGCTGTAGATGCCAAAAGCCCGCAATCTGACCATGCCAAACTCTGGATCACGCAGGGTAATCGGATTGGGGGTGCCCCATTTGCGGTCAAGTTGCAAACGATGGCTAAAGAAAATCACATCTGACTTGAATGGGGACTCGAATAGCTTGTCCCAATGCTGCAAATTGGTCAGTAGCGGCAAGTTTTTTGTGTTGAGGGTATGCAAACCAGGACCAAAGCTGTCGGCAATTTGACCTTCGTTCACAAACAATACGCTTTGCGAGTCCCTTACGGTTAACTGGGCGCCGTACTGAATCTCCATATCCATCATGGGGTAACGATAAGCGAGTACACCATGACCCTCTTCCGTCCACTGGATGACATCAACAAATTGTTTTTTTACAAAGTCAAAAATACCCACTCTGGCTCCCTGTTTGTTTTTATTTGACTGGACATGGTTAACGCAAAATTACTATACAATGCGAATCGACCAATTATTGTAAATATACTTCAAAATAGTGATCGTTGTATTGCTTCAGTTCGTTTATGAAAAGATTCGCGCATAGTGGATTACACTTGATGGCCAATTTACATGAGGTGGATCCAGGGTTGACCTTGATGACCCGTGTAGACGACTGTCAGCACTTTTGCCGAAAAGTGGTCAGTGATGCAGGATTGACTATTGTCGGCGAGAGTTTCTATGGCTTTGGTCAGGGGCAGGGTGTGACTGGTGCGCTGGTCCTTGCTGAGTCGCACTTGACGATACACACGTGGCCGGAGTCGCGTTATGTGACTTTGGATGTGTTTGTCTGCAACTATCAAGAGGACAATTCAGATAAGGCGAGCCACGTGTTTGAGGCAGTGATCGCTGCATTCTCTCCGGGGCATGTAGATCGGTTCGAGGTGCAACGAGCATAATCCTAAAATAAAAACGCCGGAGAAATCCGGCGTTTTTATTGTGTGTTGCTATGTTAACGCTGATGCAAAGGAACGAATTCCCGACGTTCAGACCCCACATACAATTGGCGTGGTCGACCAATTTTCTGCTCAGGATCGGCATTCATTTCACACCACTGGGAAATCCAGCCTGCGGTGCGCGCAAGCGCAAAAATGGCGGTGAACATGGAGTTAGGAATCCCCATGGCGCGCATGACGATGCCGCTGTAGAAGTCAACGTTCGGGTACAGTTTGCGTGAGACGAAATATTCATCTTCGAGCGCAATTTTTTCCAGTTCCATCGCCAGTTTGAACATCGGATCATCATGTAGTCCCAGCTCATTGAGCACTTCGTGACAGGTCTTGCGCATGATAGAGGCGCGCGGGTCCATGTTGCGATAAACACGGTGACCGAAACCCATCAGGCGGAAGCTGTCGGTTTTATCTTTGGCGCGATTGATAAATTCACCAATACGGCTGACATCGCCGATTTCTTCCAGCATATTGAGGGTGGCTTCGTTGGCACCACCATGTGATGGGCCCCACAGCGAAGCAATCCCCGCAGCGATACAGGCGAATGGATTGGCACCACTTGAGCCTACCAGTCGCACAGTGGAAGTCGACGCGTTTTGCTCATGGTCTGCGTGCAGAATCAGGATGCGTTCAAACGCGCGGGCCAGAATCGGGTTAGGCACATAATCCTCACAGGGTGTGGCGAACATCATATGCATAAAGTTTTCAGCGTAACCCAAGTCGTTTTTGGGATACATGAATGGTTCGCCGATATTGTATTTGTAGCTCCAGGCGGCGATGGTAGGCACCTTGGCCAACAGGCGCTTGGCGGCAATTTTGCGTGATTCCGGGTCTGTGACATTGTTGTTGTCCGGGTAAAACGCTGCCATGGCGCCCACCACAGCAATCATGACCGCCATCGGGTGCGCATCACGGCGGAAACCTCGGAATACATTGCTCATCTGGTCATGTAACATGGTGTGCTTGCGGACGGTGCCAACAAACTCTTCACGTTGTTGCAGGGTGGGCAATTCCCCATGTAAAAGCAAATGTGAAACTTCCAGAAAGTCACAATTTTCTGCTAGCTGTTCAATCGGGTAACCGCGGTAGTAAAGCAGGCCTTGCTCACCATCAATGAAGGTAATGCCAGAGTTACAGGAGGCGGTAGACATAAACCCGGGGTCGAACGTGAAATAACCGTGTTTTCCCAGGCTGCGGATGTCAATGACATCCGTACCCAGGGTGCCTTTTAATACCGGTAACTCAATCGAGGTGCTGTTGTTGTCAAAGGTAATGGTCGCTTTGGTAGCCATAAGGTACTCTGTTTCAGTCAAGGTTGTATAAATTATACGCAATCGTTTTTGAATATGGGTGTTAGTGCGGGAAATAGCTGGGAAAAGTTAAAAAATCGTCTTGAATCCTGCACCAGTTTAAATCAAACAGTGAGTGCACTTGCACTGCTTTAGTGTGTCAGGCCTATCCGGGGTAAATAGCCCCTAATATGCGTGGCCCTGCCGCACCGGTGACCGCTGGCAGATTCCCCGGCAAGTGATCTATGCAACGTTGCGCCAGCCATGCAAAGGCAACGGCTTCCACCCAGTCTGCATCCACACCCAACACATCGGTGCGCTGTATCGAAAGCCCACACAGCGCTTGTAACCTGTCTATCAAGGCCAGATTATGTGCGCCCCCACCACAAACGTACACTTCTTCTGCGCCGGGACAATATTGCTGCAAGGCCTGCGCAATGGTCACGGCAGTGAGCTCCAGCAAGGTGCGTGCGATATTTTGGGGGGTGTCAGAGTGCATGGCCAGATGTTGCGCTAGCCACGCCTGATTAAATAAGTCACGCCCCGTACTTTTTGGGATGGATTGTGCAAAATAAGGGTCGGATAATAGGGACTGCAGTAGGCTGGGATTGAGTTCCCCTCTCACTGCCCACGCGCCACTGGCATCATAACTGTTGCCGGTATGCTGTAATGTCCAGGCATCCATCAGCAGGTTGCCCGGGCCGGAGTCAAAGCCGGTCACTTTGCCATTCACAGGTAAATCACTGAGGTTAGCAATGCCGCCTATATTGACAATCACGCGGTGTTTATCAGGTGCAGCAAAGATGGCCTGGTGAAATGCGGGGACCAGCGGCGCGCCTTGACCGCCTGCAGCAATGTCGCGGCTACGGAAATCACCTACGACCGTAATCCCGGTCAATTCGGCCAGACGGGCATGGTTGCCCAGCTGCAGGGTATAGGCTTGTCCTGCTGTTAAATCAGGGCAGTGACGTACGGTTTGTCCGTGGCAGCCTATTGCAGTAATTTCGCCGGCTGTCAGGTTGGATGCAGACAATAAGCCATTCACCGCTTGTGCGTAAAGATCAGCCAGGCGGTTGGCGATGATCGCCGCTTGGTGTAATTCATGCTGTGCTGGCGTATGCAAATCAAGCAATGATTGCTTGAGGTCCACCGGATAGGGCGCGAAATATTGTCCTTTTTGCTTCACAAGTTCACCCTGCTGCGAGACGACAACCGCATCTACCCCATCCAGACTGGTGCCGGACATCAGGCCAATAAACAGGCGGGAGGAAGTGGGTAATGCAGGAGGATTCATAGACATAAGTTTAACACTGACGTTGGCTGGCATACAGAAAAGCGCGGGATTACGTTAAAATAGGCGCTTTAACTTGATATCAAAGCGTGCCTCGAGCACGTTGCAGAAAATCCTTATGACAGACGTAACCCAATCCTCAGCCGTCGAAGTTTTAAGTCCGGAAATCGTGCAAGCGCTGGCGATTATCAAGCGCGGGGCAGACGAGCTGCTGATCGAACAAGAGCTGGTGGAAAAACTGAAAACAGGCAAGCCACTTCGCGTGAAGGCAGGTTTTGACCCGACCGCACCAGACTTGCATTTGGGGCATACGGTGCTGATTAACAAATTGCGCCAGTTGCAGGATCTGGGACACCAGATTTTATTCCTGATTGGTGACTTCACGGGCATGATTGGTGACCCCACTGGCAAAAGCGCCACGCGCCCGCCGTTAACGGTTGAGCAGGTGAAGCTCAATGCCGATACCTATGCCGAACAGGTATTTAAAATCCTGGATCCTGCCAAAACCGAGATCGTCTTCAACTCCAAATGGTTAAGCGAACTGGGCGCAGCTGGCATGATCAAGCTGGCAGCCAGCCATACCGTGGCGCGTATGCTGGAGCGTGATGACTTCTCCAAGCGCTTTAAAGGTAATCAGCCGATTGCGATTCATGAGTTCCTGTATCCCTTGTTGCAAGGCTATGACTCGGTTGCCTTGCAAGCGGATTTGGAGTTAGGTGGCACCGACCAGAAATTCAACCTGCTGATGGGACGCGAGTTGCAAAAGCAGGCTGGTCAGTCACAGCAATGTGTCCTCATGATGCCCTTGCTCGAAGGGTTGGATGGCGTTAACAAGATGTCCAAATCACTGGGTAACTATATCGGCATTAGTGAAGCCCCGGAAACGATTTTTGCCAAGATCATGTCCATTTCGGATGAGTTGATGTGGCGTTATATCGATTTGTTGTCCTTCGCCTCATTGGAAAACATTGCACAATGGAAGGCCCAAGTAGCGGCTGGTGAAAATCCACGCAATATCAAGGTGGGGTTTGCACAGGAAGTCGTGGCGCGTTTTCATGGTCAGGCTGCAGCTGAAAAAGCCTTGCAGGATTTTCAGACACGTGCCAAAGGTGGTATCCCAGATGATGTGCCAGAGGTAGAAGTCATTATCGAGACTGACAGTATAGGCATTAGCCAGTTATTGAAGCAGGCGGGGCTGGTAGAAAGCACCAGTGAAGCAATGCGTGCAATACAGCAGGGCGGCGTCAAGCTGGATAGCGTCAAGGTTGAAGACAAGAATCTACCATTGTCTAAAGGTGTGACGGTGGTCGCCCAAGTGGGCAAGCGCAAGTTTGCAAAAATCACGATTAAATAAAGACGCTCGAGCAATAAAAAAAGGCCGCATCTGCGGCCTTTTTGTTTAAAGCGATTTGCGTAAATTGGCGGGCGGAATATTCAAAGACTCACGGTATTTGGCAATGGTACGCCGCGCGACCACAATGCCTTGTTGAGCCAAGGTATCTGTAATCTGGTTATCCGAGAGCGGTTTTTTCGGGTTTTCTTCTGCCACCATTTGTTTGATCAAGGCGCGGATGGCCGTCGCCGAGCAAGAGCCGCCCGCATCAGTTGCCACCGAACTGCCAAAGAAATATTTGAGCTCGTAAACGCCACGCGGTGTGAGCATATATTTATGCGTGGTGACTCGTGAAACAGTGCTTTCATGCAAATCTAGCTCTTCGGCAATTTCACGAAGCACCAATGGCCGCATGGCAATGTCGCCATGCTCAAAGAAGTTGCGCTGACGGTCTACAATCGCTTGCGACACGCGCAGAATGGTGGAGAAGCGCTGCTGGATATTTTTGATCATCCATTTTGCTTCCTGCATCTGGCTTTGCAGATACTGGCCTGAGCTTTCGCGGTTGCGTTTGAGGATGTCAGCATACAGTTGGTTGATACGCAGTTTGGGAATCACGCCATCGTTGAGCGATGCGACCCAGATACCTTTGATTTTTTTGACTACCACATCATGCTGGATAAAGTGGTCGTGACTAAAGGTGGCAAATTCGCTGCCAGGTTTGGGGTTTTGCTGGCGAATGAGTTGTTGCGCTCCTTTCAGTGCGGTTTCATCGCAACTGAGCAGTTTGCGCAATTTGACAAAGTCTTTATTGGCCAGCAGGGCCAAATGATCTTTTGCGAGTGCCATGGCCGTACGTAAATAAGGCGTTTCTGACGGCAAGTGTTGCAGTTGCAATAACAGGCATTCCCGCAAGTCACGGGCTCCGACACCTACCGGGTCCAGGTTCTGTATCAGTTTGAGTGCGGTCTCAAGTTCAAGCAGCTCAACTTCGAGCTCAAGCGGCAGGTGTTCAACAATTTCCTGCAAGTCTTGCTCAAGGTAGCCGTCGTCATTTATGCTGTCGAGCAGCAACTTGACCAGCGTCATGTCACGCTGTGACAGATGCGCCAGTTGAATCTGGTCCAGTAAATGCTCGCGCAGGCTGATATTGCTGGCATCCTGCCGCGAAAAATCACTATCCTCATCATCAAGGTTGTTGCGGCCTGCCTCATCCCAGTTGCTGGTGCTGCCAAACTCTTCGTAATTATCTTCAAATTCGGGAGGGTTGAATTCTTCGCTGAGATTGGCCAGTTCGCCTTCATTGCTGCCAAGTTCATCATGTAAGTCTTCGCGCAGCGTCTCGGCAGGTGCAGTAATTTCTTGCTGGGTGGCCAGGTCAAACGAGTTGGCATCGTCTGCATGGACTGATTCGATAGCTTCGGTAGGGGTTGCTGAATTGTCCTCAAACTCGCCTTCTTCTCCATCGGCCATCTCCAGCAACGGGTTTTCCTGAAGAATGGTTTCCAGCTCCTGGCTGAGCTCCAATGTGGATAACTGTAACAGACGGATAGACTGTTGTAGCTGCGGAGTCAGTGCCAGGTTTTGTGAAATGCGTAATTGCAGGTTTTGCTTCATAACAAATTACAACCTAAAGTTCTTACCCAGGTAAACTTCACGAACACCTTCATTCTGGATGATTTCGTCGGGTGTGCCAGCCGCAAACACGGCGCCTTCATTGACGATATATGCGCGATCGCAAATGTCCAGAGTTTCGCGTACATTATGGTCAGTGATCAAGATGCCAATATTCTGGCTGCTCAGGTAGCGGATGATTTTCTGGATCTCAATCACTGCAATTGGGTCAATCCCGGCAAAGGGCTCGTCTAGCAGGATGAATTTCGGGTCCGTGGCCAGGCATCGCGCGATTTCCACACGACGGCGCTCACCGCCAGACAAGCTCACGGCCTGGCTGTTGCGGATATGCTGGATATGCAGCTGGTCCAGTAATGATTCCAGCCTTGCCTCACGCTCTTCGTCGTTATAGGGACGCGTTTCCAGAATGGACATAATATTGTCGGTGACCGACATTTTACGGAAGATGGAGGCCTCTTGCGGTAAATAAGCGAGTCCCATGCGTGCGCGCTCATGCATGGGCGCGTGGCTGACATCGGCCCCATTCAGGCTGATTTCACCGTCGTCCAGGGCCACAAGTCCGACAATCATGTAAAAGCTGGTGGTTTTACCAGCACCATTGGGGCCCAGCAAACCAATGACTTCGCCACTGTGAAGCTCCAACGTCGTGTTTTTCACTACTGTACGGCCCTGATAGGCTTTTTTTAGGCGACTGACGTGTAAATGATTATGTTCTGATAAAGCGCTTGTCTGCATGGGCCAGGTCTTTACGGTTGCTCTTTCTTAGGTTCGCTGCCAGCATCGCCGGGTACCGGCTCAACTTTGAGTTGCAGTGAACGGTTCATGCGCAGGCCTTGCTGCGAATTGGGTTTGTTATCAATCACTGGCGGGGTGGTTTTGTTTTTCGGCTGGATGGTTGCCTTGACGCGGCTACCTGCGGTGCCATTCGGGTTGGCTTTGGTGCCACCGATCACTTCAGCATATTCAGCATTGGCGTCATAGCTGATGTAGTCGCCAGTCACGATATCTTCACCGCGTTTGACCCAGGCATTGGTATAAAGTTGTACCTTGTCCATGCGGGCGTTGTATTCAATACGCTGGCCACTGCCTTGCATCCACTCATCCTTGCCCGTGCGCTTTTGCTTGAAGGTGGTTGGGTTACCCGTGCAGGTGCTGTGCTGGAATCCATCCTGGTCTTCTCGCACAATCATTTTGTCAGCCTTGATCTGCAAGGTGCCTTGGTTGAGGATGACATTGCCGGTGTAAACACTGATTTTCTTGGCGTCATTCACAGTCACCGTGTCAGCCTCCAGCTCAATAGGCTGGTCACGGTCCGATTCTTCAGCCAATACGCTGGTTGACCAATGTAGTAATGTCCATAAGGCCAAACAGCTGACATAAAATAATGGCTTGTGCGTATTCAACTCATTTCTCCAGAATCAACGACCCTTACGGTTTCCTATTTCTTTCCGATTACCTATTTTTTCGGCAGGTTTTGTCGGGGTTGCAGCTTTGGCTGCGTCAGGTGCACGCTCATAATGCACGTGCACCCGGTTAAATAATTGCGTGGTCTGTGCCTTGTTATCAAAGCGCAGGCCGGTACCGGTAATGACGGTTGCCGGTTTTTGATAAATCTTGACCGGTAAGTCGGTATAAGCGACTTCGGTATCGGGTTCCATGGTTAACTGTTCAGTGTGGAGCTGCATTTCACCCTTTTCGGCGGTGCCTTGACGGATCACTTTCACCTGCTTGTTAAACTCTACCAGTTTACCATTGGCGGAAATCTTTCCACGCTGGCCATAAATTTGTGTGTATGGCTTGTCCAAACCGAACTGGGTGAAACGCGGGCGTTTCAGTTCTGTGTAATCATTGTCCGGAAAGTGACGCATTTCTATCGCGGCCAGCACATATTTGGTATTGCCCGTCGCATTGGTTCGTGTGCTGACAAAGTTATGCAACATATAGTCAGGGTCATGACGGTTCAAGCGGCTAATGCTGAGGCCCTGCTCCTGGACAGTCTGATTGATCCAGAATGTCAGTAGCGCTAAAAACAGCATTAACGCAATTGGCAATAAAATAGGGTGTTTAAGCATGCGTGAATTCCAGGAGACCAGCTGGCCTAAACGACTTTCGCCTTCAGTAAGTCGTGCATATTAAACGCACCTATCAATTGTTGTTGCTCGTCCACTGCCAAAAAACCGTTAATTTTATATTGCTCCATCAGATTAACTGCATCCACTGCCATTTGTTGCGTCCCTAACAAGCGGGGGTGGGTATTCATGACTGAAGTAATGGCAGTCTGGGTATTGCTCTTGCCTTGCATAAACAAGCGGCGTAAATCCCCATCCGTAAAAATGCCGATCGGATGATGCTGGTGATCCACAATAGCAGTAAATCCCATGCCTTTGCTGGAGATTTGCGTAATGGCATCCTGCACTGTGGCTTGTTCGTTCACCCAGGGAACCGCATTACCGGTGCGCATTACATCTTTAATCCTGACCAGTAGTCTACGACCCAGGCTTCCGCCAGGATGTGAGCGTGCAAAGTCCTCTGCAGTGAATGCACGCAAATCAAGTACACAGAGTGCAAGCGCGTCACCTAACGCCAATGCTGCGGTGGTGCTCGCTGTCGGTGCGAGGCCGAGTGGGCAGGCTTCATGGCTGACAGCAGCACTTAAATGCACCTCGGATTCGCGTGACAAGGTAGAGCTTTCGCTACCGGTAATGCTCAGAATGCGGGCACCTATACGACGGATGGCTGGAAGAATGTTGATAATTTCGTCGCTTTCGCCGGAGTTCGACAAGGCAATGACGACATCCTCAGAGGTAATCATGCCCAAGTCACCATGACTGGCCTCGGCCGGATGCATGAAAAAAGCAGGTGTGCCGGTACTCGCCAGTGTGGCAGCAATTTTGCCACCAATATGACCGGACTTTCCCATGCCTGTTACTACCACGCGGCCGCGGCAATCAAGGATCATATGCACTGCTGCTTCAAACGCGCTGCCCAAGCGGTCTGCCAGTTGGCGTATTTCATCGGCTTCGTGTAACAGTATGCCTCGTGCACGTGTCACGATGTCAGCGCTTTTCACAAGGTGGACACCATCGTTTGCTCTGTTCATGGCGGGTTAGTATAACAAGTGAGTCCCTTGGCAAGAAAGCAAAAGGCCATTTTTTTACGGTTTTTTTGTTGCCAGGCACATTTTTTGCATAAAATAGTGTTTTGTGGCAGGATGCATCCACTTGAAACAAGTCTGTTTCAGAATATATCCTTGACTACCTCTATCAATGATTTACAGGCTGGCATGTGTTTGTGGCCTGACATAAGTGCTTAGAACAATTGCATGTTTGATTCCCTGATCCATTTACTATTGCTACTCACCAGTTCGGTATTTGCCGTCGGCCTGTTCCGTATCCTCGGCTTACCTGCCATGCTGGCTTACTTCATGATTGGGATCGTGCTCGGGCCTCATGTCCTGGGGTTGCTGGAAGATGAAGAGAGTGGCCGTCAAGTGGCTGAGTTTGGCATTGTGTTCCTCATGTTCAGTATTGGTCTTGAGTTTAGCCTGCCCAAATTGTATGCCATGCGCAAAACCCTGTTCGGCCTCGGTGGCGGCCAGGTTGTCCTGACGTTGCTGGCCAGTCTGGTGCTAGGCAAGCTGGCTGGCCTCAGCCTGACTTCTGCTTTCATTATTGGTGCTGCTATCACCATGTCTTCTACTGCGATTGTGTCAAAAATCCTGATGGAACGTGTTGATCTCAACTCCCGCCATGGTCGTTTGAGTATCGGTGTGTTGCTGTTCCAGGACCTGGCGGTGATTCCAATTCTGGTGTTGATCCAGACACTGGGATCACACAGCGATAACTGGCTGGATGTACTCGGACTGACCCTGATCAAGTCCTCTGTATTGCTGTTTTTGTTATTCAGGTTCGGTAAAAATGCCCTGAATTTCTGGTTTGAACTGGTTGCCAAGCAACGCTCACGCGAGTTGTTCGTGCTCAATGTGCTGATGGTGACATTGCTGATGGCCGCTGCGACCAATTTTGTGGGCCTGTCTTATGCGCTGGGTGCGTTTGTGGCAGGCATGCTGATCTCGGAGACCAAGTACCGCTATCAGGTGGAGTCAGATATCGCACCGTTCCGAGATATTCTATTAGGCTTGTTCTTTATCAGTGTAGGCATGTTGCTTGATGTGTCAGTGCTGATCGAACACATTGTACTGATCATTTTCTTACTGGTTTTCTTCCTGCTCTTCAAGATAGGTCTGATTGCATTGCTGACCAGAATTTACGGTTTTGAAATGGGTGTGGGCGTACGTACCGGCATCATTCTTGGTCAGGCGGGTGAATTCAGTTTTGTGGTATTGGCGCTCGGTTTGCAAACCAAACTAATTGACGGTGAGGCATTGCAGCTAGTGTTGTCGGTGGCAGTTCTGTCCATGCTGGTGGCCCCATTTATTATCCAATACAACGGGCGTATCGCGCGCGCACTGGTCAAGAGCTATACCCGCAACAGCATCAAAGTGGTCGATCAAATACAGGAGCATAGCCAGGATTTGCGTGACCATGTCATTATTTGCGGTTATGGCCGTAGTGGACAATACCTGGGACGTTTTTTGCGTGAGGAAAATATCCCTTATGTGGCGCTGGATATGGATGCCAGCCGTGTACAGGAAGCGGCTGCTGCTGGGGAAAGCGTGATTTATGGAGATGCTGGCCGACGCTCTGTGCTGGAGGCTGCAGGCTTGGGTCGTGCTAAAGCGGTGATCGTGAGTTATGCCGAAACGCGTGCCACTATGAAAGTATTGCATGTGATTCAAGAGAAAAATCCCAGCCTGCCGGTGATTGTGCGTACGCATGATGATAGTGACATGGACGTGCTGAGGGATGCTGGTGCAGCGGAAGTTGTGCCAGAAATTCTGGAAGGCAGCCTGATGCTCGCCTCGCATGCGTTAGTCACGCTTGGGGTTCCGCTGAACCGTGTGGTCAAGCGTATTCGCATGTTCCGAGAAGAGCGCTACAAGATGTTTAAAGGCTACTTCCGTGGGGTCAGTGATGCGGATACCACCACTGCGGCCTTGCCACAATTACACTCGGTGGAAATGTACAAAAACTTCTATGCACATGGCTTACGCCTCGACCATATCCCGTTTGAAGATTTTGCCGTCGAGGTCAAACAACTGCGCCGCCTCAATATGCCAGAACCAATCGCTCCACGCGGTGATATCGTACTGAATGAAGGAGATATCCTGGTATTACTTGGCAGCAATGCTGCCCTCATCGCCATGGAAGTCTATTTGATTTCTGGCCGTAAACCGTAAGAGAATACGACCTCAGGTTATGGCAGAGTTTTTCTGCCAGGCGCTCAATCCTCTCAGAAAACAGGTATGGCTAACAGATCAGTCATTGTGGTTGGTGGGGGTATCGTCGGATGCCTCACCGCCATGCAATTACGCAAGCAAGGCCACACGGTCACACTGGTAGAACGTAACATCGTCGCGGCCCAAACCTCAGGCGAATCCTCTTGGGCGGGGGCAGGCATTGCCTTCCCACTCTTGCCCTGGTTTTATCAGGATGTGGTCAACGAACTCGCCCTTGCCGGGGCACGTGCTTATCCGGCGGTTAGTGCCGAACTCTTTGCCGAAACCGGCATAGACCCTGAATGTACCCGTAATGGCATGCTGATCCAGCCGCCATTTGATCGCCAGCAAGCCATAGAATGGTGCCAGCGTTTTGGTCTGGAAGTCATACAGCAGGGACAATACCTATTGATTCCAGAAGTGGTGCAAATCCGTAATCCTAGATTACTGCAATCGCTCAAGGCCTGGCTGATCAAATATGGTGTGACGCTACGCGAACAGACGCAGCTCATGCCGCTGCAAGAAGGCGCATCCGCCATCAAGCACTGGCAAACGACCAATGGTGAAAGCCTAGCTGCTGACGCGTTTGTGGTCACTTCTGGTGCCTGGAGTTTTGAGCTGCTCAAGCAAACGGCCCTAAGCCTCGATATCAAGCCCATGCGTGGACAAATGCTGTTATACCAAATGCCACCAGGGTTGCTCCCAAATATTCTGTATCGCGATGGGTTTTATATGTTGCAGCGACGCGATGGGCACTTGCTGGCTGGCAGTAGTTTGGAAGATGTCGGTTTTGATACCGGCGTGACCGAGAGCATGCGGCAAGAAATGCTGAGAAAGGCTGAAACCCTTTTACCTGCGCTGAAAGGGCAGCCGATTATCAAGCACTGGAGCGGGCTGCGGCCGGGGACGCCACATAATATTCCTACAATAGGCCGACACCCAAATATCGAAAACCTGTATTTGAACACAGGGCATTTCCGTTATGGAGTGACCATGGCGCCAGAATGCGCGCGGCGGATTGCAGTGTTGTTGGCTTAAGTCGAGAAGGTTATTCTTTTATTTTCAGGCACTACTCCACCTGTCTCCGTGATTTTGTGGGGTTACGCACTTGTAATGTTGTCATTCCGGCAGAGGCGGGAATCTAGGCGAGGTTAATGCTAACCTTGCTAAA
Organism: Methylophilus sp. TWE2; assembly: GCF_001183865.1. Lineage (NCBI taxonomy): Bacteria > Pseudomonadati > Pseudomonadota > Betaproteobacteria > Nitrosomonadales > Methylophilaceae > Methylophilus > Methylophilus sp. TWE2. The sequence goes on along the minus strand of NZ_CP012020.1, from coordinate 2,811,684 downwards.
ACATCAGAGCGAGTGTTGCACTTGCTACTCAGTATAAATCTTTCTTTGGGAAGTTGTAGGGTGGAAATGTATGCTCACGCGGATGGTTTCTTGTTCTCTGTGATGTTCTTTTTCGCCCCTCGGCGAGTTACTTTTCTTTGCTTGCACAAAGATAAAGTAACCAAAAGAAATGCACCCTAGCTTCCGCTTGTTTCCTGCGTTGCTCATCAAAATAAGCGCTCGCGAAACTCATCCTAGTGGCCTGCACAGGACGCAGGCCACCGCGGGATTCGGACAGCCGCTCGCTTCATCTTATTTTGCCTGCGCTACTCGGCGCGTCAAATAGGGGCCCAAAAAAACCATGAGCGCCGCCTTTTGCGAATTGAAGAAAGGAATAGTTTTTTTCAAAGGTCCAACTTCAGGAGTGTGAGTTTGGCGAGATAAATCCCATCCCATCACGCTGAGTAGCGGAAACGAAGTGGGAGGGTTCGGCCATCGGCTGTTTGAGTTCCGCGGTGGCTTGCGTTCTTTGCAAGCCGCTAGGGCGAGTTTCGATGGCCGCCCACTTTGTTGAGTAACGCAAGGGAGCCGAAGGCCGTGATGGCTGGGTGCCCTCTTCTTTGGTTACTTTCTGTGGGGCAAGCAACAGAAAGTAACTCGCCTAAAGGCGAAATAAATCTGCCGTTAAAATTCGATATTTAATTTAGTCATTTGCCACCCAGTCCCCACTCTTCCCACCATGTTTTCCCAGTACGCGAACACTTTGTATTGTCATACCTCTATCAATCGCTTTACACATATCGTAAATCGTCAGCAGGCCAACCTGCACAGCAGTTAACGCCTCCATTTCCACCCCGGTTTGACCGGTGGTTTCACATTGCACGCGGCAGGTGATACTGTGTTGAGCCTCATCCGCCATAAAACTGACATCTACACGGCTTAGGCTGAGTGGGTGGCAGAGTGGAATCAGGTCGCTGGTTTTTTTGCTGGCCTGGATGGCGGCAATGCGGGCAATGCCCAGCACGTCGCCTTTTTTAGCGTTGCCTTGCAGGATCGTTTGCAAGGTGGCTGATTGCATGGTGATGCGGCCTTCGGCGATAGCGACACGTTTGGTATGGGCTTTGTCGCCGATATCGACCATATGCGCATGGCCTTGGGCATTGAAATGGGTCAGGCCTGAAGTTGGTTTTGTCATAAGGGTAGCTTTAAAAGGATGAACTCAAGCGATTAAGCCGTTATCATAACAAGTTTGGGTCACTGTGTTAGGCCTGTCATCAGGCCACCAATTGCAAACGCTTAACTTCATGGTTTTTAATAAGACTAAACATGCTTATGCATCAGGTGCTCGCTGCGTCATGCGCGGGTTGCTTGTGTGCGGCTTGTTGTTGACGCCCTCACAGGGATTGCTGGCCAATAATGCCACAGGCGTGTTTTCCGGTAAGCCTTACGAGCCGGATTTGGACCTGAACTTGCCAGCTGATTCTTCCAACCAGTTGCCTGAGTTGGGTGACGCCTCGCAAACAGTGTTGTCACTGCGGGATGAGGAAAAAATTGCCAATCAGATACTCAAGCAGGTCGCCACCAGTGAGGATGTGCTGGATGATGCAGAGGTGACCGATTATTTGCGAGCACTGGGCACGCGATTGGGCGAAAGTAGCCCGGACAAACAGCAAAAATTTTACTTTTTTGTGGTGCAGGATAAGAGCATTAACGCGTTTGCCATGCCAGGCGGCGTGATTGGCGTACATACGGGTTTGTTTATGGCGGCCAACAGTGAGTCAGAGCTGGCCAGTGTGCTCGGCCATGAAATCGGCCATGTGACCCAGCACCATTTGGCACGTATGCTGGCGTCGCAAAAATACGATATGTTCAAAAATATTGCGGCCACGGCGCTGGCGCTGTTGATTGCTCGCTCCAATCCGCAGGTGGGGATGGGGGCTATGACTGCCGCCTCGGCGGCGGGGATTCAAAAGCAATTGGATTACACGCGTGAACATGAACGTGAGGCAGACCGGGTCGGCTTGACCATATTGCAGGACGCTGGTTTTGATGTGCGTGCCATGCCAGCCTTTTTCACCACCATGCAACGCGCAACCCGCTTTTCAGATGGCGGTAATATGCCCAGTTATTTGCGCACCCACCCACTCACCAGTGAGCGGATTGCGGATATCGGTAACCGTGTGCAAAACCTGCCTTACAAGCAGATCAATGAGAGTCTGACGTTTTTCCTGATGCGGGCAAAAATACGCGCTTTCCAAGGGGCGCCATCGCAAATGGTGGAAGAGTTCCAAAACAACATTAGTGAAGGCCGTTTTCAGAATGAAATCGCTGAGCATTACGGGTTGGCTTATGCCTTTCTGCGGTCAAATCAGGCTAAAAATGCGCAGGTGGAAGTGGACTGGCTAGTGCAACATGGCATGAATAATCCTTACCTGGTGACGCTTAAAGGATTGACGTTGGCCAAATTGGGTCAGGTGGCACAAGCGCAGACACAATTTGTACAAGGTCTCCAACAATATCCTAAACACCGCATTCTTGCCCAGGGGGAGGCGGAGCTGCTGATTCGCAGCAACCAGTGGCCGCAAGCGGTGACGTTTATTCAAAAGCAACTGGAAGCTTTTCCTGATGACCCCAAACTTTGGGATTGGCTGGCAGCAGCCTACCAGGGGCAAGGCAAACAAATGCTGCGCCACCAGGCACTGGGTGAAAGCTATGTGCGCAAATATGATTTGCCGCGGGCGATCGACCAGTTTGAGATTGCCAGCAAAGCAAAAGATGGTGATTTCTATCTGCAATCCAAGGTAGAAGCGCGGCTGAAAACACTCAGGCAGCAACTCAAGTTGGAGCAAGGCGATGATAAAAATGGATGATGATCTCAGGCCATGGGTGAAACGACGGATGTGGTTAAAGGCTGGCTTGGCGTTTGCAGCCATGCCATTGTGGCTGGTCTCGCGCAAGCTGGAGGCTGCAACCTGGTTTAGGCAAGCCTTTGAGGCCAAGCAAACCGATCAGGTGATGGCGGCGCTCAAAGCGACAGCAGTGCCTGTTTCAGCTGATTTGCAGATCGAAGCACCGCAAAAGGCGGAAAATGGGGCGGTCGTACAAGTCGAACTGACCAGTCATCAGCCAGCAGGCAGTGTGCGTAGTTTGCGCTTGCTGGCGGACGCAAATCCAACCCCGTTGATTGCCAGTTTTGAGTTGGGTAAGCAGGTGCTACCTAAAGTGGTGACACGTGTCAAACTGGCGCAATCAGGCGAAGTGATTGCCTTGCTGCAGCAGGTAAATGGCCAGCTTCAGCAACAGCGCAGGCAGGTGATTGTGCTGGAAGATGGCTGCGCCGGTAGCGAACGTGAAGAACCCTTTGCCACCAGTATGAAAATGCGGGCACGCATATTGGAAGACGGCTCCTTGGGCAAAAACATCACTGAACTAAAGATCATTATTCTGCATCCCATGCGTACTGGCCGTAGTAAAAACGATGATGGTCAGCTGATGCCTGCGCATTTTATGCAGCTCATGCAGGTGGTACTCAACGGGCAGGTGGTTGTTGATGCACAAACCGGCACCGGTATTTCGCGTAACCCTTATTTCACCTTTTACCTCAAAGACGCCAAGGCTGGTGATGTGATTGCGGTAAACTGGCAGGATAATCTGGGCTATGAAGGCCATGGACAGGTGACGGTCTCGGCCTGATTTTAACGGATGGCTTTATTGATTAATAATATTTATCAATAAAATTAAAATAATCAATTTTACATATAATATGTGTATGCTTAAAATGCATCCATTCGCTGTGGAAACACAGCAAATCTTTAATTAACCCGTGTTTTATGAATCATAAAGGAGAACTACATGTCATTGATTAACACACAAGTACAACCATTCAAGGCGCAAGCATTCCACAACGGTAAATTTATCGAAGTCACTGACGAGTCTTTGAAAGGCAAATGGTCAGTGTTGATTTTCATGCCGGCAGCGTTCACTTTCAACTGCCCAACAGAAGTTGAAGATGCGGCTGATAACTACGCAGAATTCCAGAAGGCTGGTGCTGAAGTGTACATCGTGACCACCGATACCCACTTCTCCCACAAGGTTTGGCACGAGACTTCACCTGCAGTAGGCAAGGCAAAATTCCCACTGGTTGGCGATCCAACTCACCAATTGACACGTGCTTTTGACGTGCATATTGATGAAGAAGGTTTGGCATTACGCGGTACCTTCGTGATCAACCCAGACGGCGTGATCAAGACTGTTGAAGTACACAGCAACGAAATCGCCCGTGATGTAAAAGAAACCTTGCGCAAATTGAAGGCTGCGCAATACACCGCTGCTAACCCAGGCCAGGTGTGCCCAGCCAAGTGGAACGAAGGTGCAAAAACCTTGACTCCATCTTTGGACTTGGTAGGCAAGATCTAATCTCGTTGAGATTGGTATGAGCAACGCCCTGCGCCAGCAGGGCGCTCAGGAAAAGTCACATAGTGGATGTGTTGTCACTGTGGTTTTCCCTGAGCGAGTTTCCCCCAACCTTTTTTGATTGCCATGCATGATGGCCACGGCGTGTTGTTGCCTGAAGAAATGCACCAGCCGTGATTTTGGAGAATGAATATGTTAGATGACACCTTAAAGGCCCAGTTGCAAACCTACCTAGGCATGCTGCGCCAACCTATCCGTTTGATTGCTTCGCTTGATGGTAGCGAACGCGCCGCTGAAATGCGTGAACTGTTGCAAGAAATTGCCGCCTTGTCTGACAAGGTCAGCCTGGACGAGACTGGCGATGATGCACGCAAACCTTCATTCGTGATTGCCAAAGAAGGCGAAACCCATGGTGTGCGTTTCGCGGCGATTCCGCTAGGCCATGAGTTCACTTCATTGGTACTGGCCTTGTTGTGGACCGGCGGCCATCCACCAAAAGTGGAGCAGGATGTGCTTGACCAGATCAAGGCGCTGGATAGCGATTTGAATTTTGAAGTCTATATGAGCTTGTCTTGCCACAACTGCCCGGATGTGGTGCAGGCAACGACATTGATGACTGTGTTTAACCCACGTATCAATACGACAGTGATTGACGGCGCGCTGTTTCAGGACGAAGTCAATGAGCGCAATATCATGGCGGTACCAGCGACTTTCCTCAATGGCGAGACGTTCGCGTCTGGCCGTATGCTGGTGGAAGAAATTCTGGCCAAAGTGGATACTGGGGCAGTGGCAAAAGAGGCCGAAAAACTCAATGCCAGGGAGCCATTTGATGTGCTCGTGGTGGGTGGCGGTCCTGCAGGTGCTTCTGCTGCAATTTACGCAGCGCGTAAAGGCATACGTACCGGGATTGTGGCGGAACGTTTTGGTGGTCAGGTCAACGATACCCTGGCGATTGAAAACTTTATTTCTGTCAAAGAAACTGACGGGCCAAAACTGGTGGCTGCTTTGGAAGAGCACGTCAAAACCTATGATGTGGATATCATGCCTTTGCAACGCGCGGTGGGTCTGGCCGAACCCGCTAAAGCTGACAACAAACATGCCGGGTTGATCGAGGTGAAACTTGAAAGCGGTGCGACCCTGCGCAGCAAGTCAGTGATTCTGGCCACTGGTGCACGTTGGAAAAACCTTAACGTGCCTGGTGAGAGCGAGTATAAAAACAAAGGTGTGGCTTACTGCCCGCACTGCGATGGTCCGTTGTTTAAAGGCAAGCATGTCGCAGTGATTGGTGGTGGTAACTCCGGTGTGGAAGCCGCAATTGACCTCGCTGGTGTGGTTGGGCATGTCACCTTGCTGCAGTTTGATACTGAACTGAAAGCTGATGCGGTGTTGCAACGCAAATTGCGCTCACTGGAAAACGTGACGATTTTGACCAGCGCCCAAACGACCGAAATTACTGGTGACGGCACACGTGTGAATGGCTTGACTTATACGGACCGTGTCTCTGGTGAAAGCAAGCATGTGGCACTGGAAGGCGTGTTTATCCAGATTGGCCTGGTACCCAACAGTGACTGGTTGAAAGGCACCTTAGACCTGAGCAAATATGGTGAAATTGAAATTAACCACCACAATGCCACCTCGTTACCGGGCGTATTTGCGGCAGGGGATGTGACGACGATTCCCTACAAACAGATCATCATTGCGATGGGGGAAGGGTCAAATGCAGCACTGGGAGCTTTTGATTACCTGATTCGTCAATAGATGGCATCCCCATAAAAAAACCTGCTTAGGCAGGTTTTTTTATGGGGACTATTTCGGAGCCCTAGTCAGGAAGTGAGTGATAGCGAAACAGCTTCTGCCACTTTAATGCCATCCACCGCGGCTGACAGAATGCCCCCGGCATAGCCAGCGCCCTCACCGCAGGGAAACAGTCCTTTGGTGTTGATACTTTGCAGTGTGGCGTCGTCGCGTTTGATGCGGATCGGGCTGGAGGTGCGGGTTTCTACGCCGGTCAATACGCCATCTGCGAGGTCAAATCCTGGCACCTGTTTGGCAAAGGCTGGAATCGCTTCGCGCATGGCGGTAATGGCGAATTCTGGCAGTGCGGTATCCAGATTGGTCAAATGGACGCCTGGCGTATAGGAAGGTTGTACTTCGCCGAATTGCGTGGATGGCCGGTTGGCTAGAAAGTCGCCAATCAATTGGCCGGGGGCGGAATAGTTGCTACCCCCCAGCACATAGGCCTGGCTTTCCAGCTGGCGCTGGAATTCGACGCCGGCGAGAGGATGACCCGGGTAGTCAACTTCAGGCGTAATGCCGACCACAATCCCGGCATTCGCATTCCGCTCGTTGCGGCTATATTGGCTCATGCCGTTGGTCACCACTCGGTTTGGCTCAGAAGTGGCGGCAACCACGGTACCGCCCGGGCACATGCAAAAACTATACACGCTACGGCCATTTCGTGCGTGATGCACCAGCCTGTAATCCGCTGCTCCGAGTTTTTTAAGAATGTCATCGCTATAACTTTTACCATAGCGGGCACGGTCTATCAGGCTTTGTGGGTGCTCGATACGGAAGCCGATTGAGAACGGTTTGGCTTCGACATAAATGCCTTTTTCATGCACCATTTCAAAGGTGTCGCGCGCGCTGTGGCCTACCGCAAGTACCACATGATTGGTCGGGATAAACTCACCGCTATGTAGCGTGACGCCCTGCACCTGGTTGTTTTCGATGGCAATGTCCGTCACCCGGCTTTCAAAGCGAATCTCACCGCCCAGGCTGATAATGGTGTTACGCATTTCTTCAACCATGCCGACCAAACGGAATGTACCAATATGTGGATGGCTGACGTAAAGAATTTCTTCTGGCGCTCCCGCCTTGACGAATTCCTGTAAAACCTTACGGCCGTAATGCTTGGGATCTTTGATCTGACTGTAGAGTTTGCCATCCGAGAAAGTGCCTGCACCGCCTTCGCCAAATTGCACATTGGATTCAGGGTTTAGCGTGCGTTTGCGCCAGAGCCCCCAGGTGTCTTTGGTACGTTTGCGTACTTCTTTGCCACGTTCAAGCACAATGGGATTGAATCCGGCCTGAGCAAGAATTAGCGCGGCAAAAATACCGGCCGGTCCAAAGCCGATCACGACGGGTCTGCGGGATTTGATTGCTGGTTGGCGCGCGACAAAATGATAGCGGGTATCAGGTGCTGGTTTGATGTGAGGGTCTTTTTTAAAGCGTGCCAATAGCTTGGCTTCGTTTTTGACCTCTACGTCAAGGTTGTATACATAAAGAATCGCATGGGATTTACGTGCATCCACGCCGCGCTTGAAAATCTCAAAGCGGAGTAAATCCGTTTCAGGAATTTCCAGGCGTTTGAGGATCGCAGCTTTGATCTGCTCGTCTTGATGTTTGAGCGTGTCGGCAAGCTCGATCGGCAGTTTGATTTCAGTTATTCTGAGCATGTTGGATAGTGGTTATCTATCAAAACTGTATTTTATTATATTCAGACTGGTCGTATCATGGATTTATTCTGCTTTGATTGAATCTACGCAAAAAAATGACGATATAAACTCGTATGTTTAACTACAAGCGACGAATACTTATCCCGTTAATCATTGCTTCCGCATTATTGTGCGTCTCAATGATGGGGCTTTTTGTTGCCATGTATCAGCTGGTGGATTATTCAGAGAAAAAGGATCTGGTCGATAGGCAGCGCTATCAGTTGGTGGCGCTAAGCAAGGCCATCACAAACGCTGAGAATGGGCAGCGTGGATATTTGCTGACGGGACATGTCTTATTTCTGGACACACTTGAACGAGGACGTGATGAGGCTTCGCAAGCCATTGCCCAGCTCGAAAATGGTTGGGCGATTGACTCGGCCACGAGATCATTGCTGACAAAAATCAAGCACCTGGTACAGCAGAAATTTAATATGATGGATAAAAGTGTGCAGGTGCAGATCCATGCAGGCGAATATGCTCCGCATCTATCATTGAGTAGGGATCGCGGACGTGAGTTAATGAAGCTGATTGATGGGCATCTGGCGCAGATCGATGAGCAGTTGATTATGCAGCGTCAAGGGTTTGAGCAAGCGATTCGCAATCGTATTGTGGTGTCGGTCACTGTAGCAATTATATTGGGTATTGTGATTATCAGCGTCTTGGTGTTTTCTTATCTCAACACCACCAACTTGCTGGGGCAAGTCATCGAAAATCAGGCCGTGGCGAAACAGCTTAGTCATCAGGCTGATCATGATTTGCTGACTGGTTTGCCCAATCGCCGTAGTGTGAATGTTTATCTGGAAAATACTTACGAATTAGCCAGGATAGGCTCCAAACAGTTCGCGGTCTTTTTTATGGACCTGGATGGGTTCAAGCAAGTGAATGATGCCTATGGCCATGAGCTGGGCGATGCCTTGCTGATAGAGGTGGCAAATATGTTTAAAAAAATACTCAGGCAATCTGACTTTCTGGCGCGCCAGGGGGGAGACGAATTTGTGTTGGTCGTCAGCAGCTATTTGCATCGGCTGGAGTTGACGCAGTTGGCGCATCGCCTCATACAGTTATTTGCGCAGCCGGTGATAGTCAATGGTATTCCGCTGGAAATCGGTGTCAGCATTGGCATTGCCGAATACCCGCATCATGGAAAGAACGTCAAACAGCTGTTGCATGTAGCAGATAAAGCCATGTATGAATCGAAAAAGAATGGTAAGAACCGTTACAGTTTTGGCAGTGAGTAAACGAAAAGTTTTATAGGGAGTCCTGCAGCATTTTCCTCAGTGATTGCAGTGTGATGGCTTTCTTGGTTGTCAGCGACCATTCATCGAGCGCCTCCAGCACTGCCATCAAGGTGGGCAAATCGCGGCGCAAATAGCGCAGGCAGTAAGCAATCACTTCGTCTGGTAACTTCATGCCGCGCTCGCGGGCATGGGCACGCAGTGCATCGGCTTTTTCGTCATCACTCAAGGGATGTAATTGGTAAACCAGCCCCCAGGCCAGCCGGGTGGCCAGGTCGTCACGCAAGTCCATTTGAGTGGGCGCGTGGCTGCCAGCCGTGACCAACATGCCGCCTTCGGCCTTGATCTGGTTGTAGGTATCAAACAGGATGATTTGTGATTCTTCATCCAGTGTATGCACATCATCTGCAATATGCGCCCCCATGGCCTGTGCGGCAAGCAGCAGGTGACTTTTGCCACTGCCAGGCTCGCCCCACAGATAAATAAAGTGTGTGGTGGCAACGCCGGATAGCACGTCTTGCAAGCTTGCTAGCGCCTCCTGGTTCTGGCCGGGTATAAAGTTATCGAAGCCTGGCGCAGCAGGCGGTTGGATATTCAGTAACAGTTGTTTCACAGCGTTAATTTCTAGTCTTCAGGCAGTCATTCATCCAGCGTTTGGATGATTTGAGGTTGGCTGCTTAAATATGCCTCGCTACGCAAATAGCTTTGTTTGGTGTGGCGAACACCCACAGCAATGGCCGCGCTGACCGGTAGTGCCAGCAATACGCCGGCAAACCCAAACAGTTGCCCGCCAGCCATTAAAGCCAGAATGACCAACACAGGATGTAAACCGATACGGTCACCGACCAGGATAGGTGTCAGGAAAAAACTTTCAACGAATTGCCCCACTCCGAATACCAGCAACACTGGAATCACTTCAGGTAAGGAGGCGAATTGCAGCAAAGCCAGCAATACAGCCATGATAAAAGCCAGCGCAAAACCGAGGTAGGGCACAAAACTGAGTAGCCCGGCAATCATGCCAATGGAAAGGGCCATGTCCAGGCCCACCAGCCACAAGCCAATACTGTAAAACACGCATAACGAGAGCATGACTGATAACTGCCCGCGTAAAAATTCAGCCACCACACTGTCGATGTCCCGGCAGAGCGTCTTTACTCGGCCTATCCAGTTACGCGGAATCAGGTCACCGATTTCGGCCATCATGGCATCCCAGTCGCGCAGGAAGTAAAACAGGACTACAGGTAGCAACAATATGTTGGCAAGCATGCCGATCAGGCTCAATCCTTTTTGCCCGGCACTCAGCAGCACGTTGCCTATCATGCCGCCAGCAGTTTGCCAGTGCTCGCTAATCAGTTTCTGTATGTCGGTGCGGTCAATATTTAGGCGGATACCAAATTGTTGCAACAGCCAGGGCTCGACTTGCTGGTGAAAGTGATCCAATAACAGTGGCAGGCGTTGGGCAATCAGGGTGGATTGTTGTTGCAGCAGGGGGATGATGATCAGCAGCAAGCCAGTGACGACCAGGATCACGCCAGTCATGACCAGCAAGGTTGCCAAAGTGCGACCGACTTGCCGGTTGCCGTAGCCCACTTCGCTTAATTTGTCGACCAATGGGTCCAGCATGTAGGCAATGACAGCCGCCGCCAGAAAAGGGGTCAGGATAGGTTCAAGTAAGTAAAACAGGTAGATGACGACAGCGGTCACGATCCACCAGCGATGGTCACTGACAAACTGCGTTGCAATAGACTTCTGATGATCTTGGTCAGACATGGGCACCTGTCACACACATCCGCAATCCGGCATAGGTCGAAGTGGCAAGATGCGTTAAAATAATGATTATTTTAAAATTATACTGAATTTCAACGCTGTATCGCGCTTTGTTGCAAACATCGGCGCTGTTTACAGCCGTTCACCTGATTAATCGCATTGAAAGAAACGAGAGTACTTTGACGACTTCTTCTGATAAAACTTCTATCACCTACCGTGATGCCGGTGTCGATATCGAGGCGGGTGATGCCTTGGTCGAGCAAATCAAACCGTTTGCCAAACGCACGCTACGTCCTGAAGTCATGGGCGGTATCGGCGGTTTTGGTTCGCTGTTTGCCATGCCCAAAAAATTCAAGGAGCCTGTGCTGGTTTCCGGGACTGATGGCGTGGGTACCAAACTCAAACTGGCTTTCCAGTTGAACAAACACGATACCGTGGGTATAGACCTGGTCGCCATGAGTGTCAACGATATCCTGGTGCAAGGTGCCGAACCGCTGTTTTTCCTCGATTATTTTGCCTGTGGCAAACTCGAAGTGGGTACTGCGGCAGCGGTGATCAAGGGCATTGCGCAAGGCTGTGAAGAGTCTGGCTGTGCGCTGGTGGGCGGTGAAACTGCCGAAATGCCTGGCATGTACCCAGCCGGTGAATATGATTTGGCTGGCTTTGCTGTCGGTTGTGTCGACAAAGCAAACATTATTGATGGCTCTACGATCAAGGCAGGGGACGTCGTATTAGGCCTGGCGTCCAGCGGCGCACACTCCAACGGCTACTCCCTGATCCGTAAACTGATTGAAAAATCAGGCATTGATATGGAATCTGATTTTCATGGTCGCACATTCAAAGATGTGGTCATGGCACCAACCAAATTATATGTAAAGTCTATCCTCAAGTTGCTGGAAACCTTGCCTGTGAAGGGCATGGCGCATATTACCGGCGGCGGCATTACCGAGAATATTCCTCGTGTATTGCCCCAAGGCCTGACGGCAGAAGTGCAGAAATCTAGCTGGACCTTGCCACCACTGTTCCAGTGGTTGCAGGCACAAGGCAATATCGAGCCGCTGGAAATGTACCGTACCTTTAACTGCGGTATCGGGATGGCGGTGATTGTTGCGGCCGAGCATGCTGAGCAGGCTCAGTCGGTATTGGCCGAGGCAGGGGAAACGGTTTACCGCATTGGCCACATTCGTGCGCAGCAGGCGGGTGAAGCGCCTACTGTGGTGGTGTAATGCTGCTTTTTCGTCGGCAGGGCTATCGTCATTACATCGCCAGTGGATTGGCGATTATTGTGCTGCTGGTGTCGCCATTGTTATCGGCGGCACCCAAGCAGCTAACGCTCAAATATGACTTGCTGCAACAAGGCGTCAGCATCGCTACCGTTGAAGACCAGCTCAGTGTCACGGGCAACCGTTACCAGATCGACTCCCTGGCAGAGGGAAAAGGCATTTACAAGCTCATGGGTGAGCGCACACTTTCAAGCCAGGGCCTTATTATCAGTAATGCTTTGCGTCCTGATCGTTTTGAGTCGCGACAGTCCAAGCATCCCAATAAAACCTTGATCAGCGAGTTTGACTGGGCCAAAAAAGTGCTCAAGATGCAGATTAAAGATGCCCAGGAAACCGAAAAATTGGCCAAAGGTAGCCAGGATTTATTAAGTGTCATGTATTGCTGGATGTGGCAACCGCCGAAGGGAAAAGGGGTTAATCTAGCCGTTGCAAACGGTAAAAAACTTTCTCCGCATGCGTTTGTTGTCACTGAGGAAAGCACCCCCCTGGAAACTGAAGCTGGTACATTTAAAGTTGTTAAATTGACCGATGCTGAAGGTGAGAAGACCCTCTATCTGGCAAAGGATAAAGGATATCTGCCAGTCAAGCTGGTAGTGAAGGATGATGGTAAACATATGGAGCAGGTGATCACCAGTATCACCGGTCAATAACGGGGTTTGCCCATCGGGAAGCGCGTGATGCAATCATCCGGCCTGCGACACTGGATTCAACAGCATGTTTCCTGGCCATTGGCGCTGGCGTTATGCCTTTCGTTATTGGTACATGTGTTCTTCTTTAGCGAGGTGGATTGGCGTAGCTGGTTTGTAAATGAGAAGCCGGCGCCAGCGGTATTACAGGCACGTTTACTGCCACTGTCATCGCCGGTTGCATCGTTAGCAATCCCAACGGTTACGCCAAAACCAGCCAGGCAGAGGGCAGCCAAGCCAGAGCCGGTGCAGACGCCAGAGCCACCTCCCTCCAGCCCTGCGTCGCCGGTTGAAGCGTCAGCAGTGGATGAGCAGGTCCCTGACACAGAAGTCACTGAGCCGCAATCTGCTATCAGTGAAGAAGAAAAGCAGGCAAGGTTGGCAGAAATCACCGCTTGGCATGAAATGGATCATCCCGAGAACGAGGCGGAAGACGCTAAACCTGCGCCTTACCAGCATGTAAGTACTGACTTTTCCGTATTCGTCAATGGAGATGAGCGTCCAGCAGGTACTGCAAACATTGAGTATGTGCGAGAAGAGTCAGGCAGTTACAAGCTGCGCTGGCTGGTAGAAGGCAAAGGGCTACTAAAATTGCTGTATCCTTCGCTGGAGCAGCAAAGTCAGGGTGAAATCAGCCCGCGCGGATTAAAGCCGCATTTTTATCGCTATGCGTTTGGCAGCCGCGCCAGTAAAACGTATGAGGCCACGTTTGACTGGGAAACCAATATCATTACCCTGAAAACGAGTAAGGGCGAGCAGCGGTTGGACTTGCGTGTCAATACGCAAGACTTGCTGAGTTTTATGTACCAGTTTATGTTTGTGCCGCCGTTGCAGGAAATGCATGTCACGCTGACAAACGGCCGCCGGCTGGGAGAGTACGAATATATGTTTGAAGGTGAAGAACCCCTGGTCATTGCCGACCAGACCATCCAGACCGTGCATATTGCCCATACGCGTGGCGACACTGATGAAAAAGTAGACTTATGGCTGGCCAGCGATTACCGCTTTGTGCCAGTCAAAATCAAAAAACTGGAGAAAAACGGCATGGTGATTGAACAAGTTGCCACGCGGTTGATCGCCGAATAATGCAAGTATTGAAAGAACCTGATGAACCAAACCCTGATGCGCCAGACGGCGATGCTGTTAAATGACCTGCTCAAATTTGAAAGCCCGGCGGATGCCAGGCTAGGCGAATTTTTCCGCCAGCACCGCGAGTTGGGTACCAAAGATCGTGCCTGGGTGGCTGAAACTGCTTACGGAGTACTCCGCCGATACCGCTACCTGAGCACGCTGACGCTGGAGGGACCAGATGACCACGAAGATACGCGCAAATTAATCATTGCCTGGCTGCTCAAGGTAGAAGGTAAAAGCATACGCGACCTTGAGGACCTGCTCGATGAGCGCCAGAAGGAATGGGCGGTCACCATCAAAGCTAAAAACAGTGAAGGCTTTGCCCCCGCCGTATTGGCCGATGTACGTGACTGGTTCTGGGAAAAGCTGGTCGCCCAGTATGGCGAAGCCGAGGCAATGACCATCTGCCGCAGCATGTTCGAACAGGCCAGCCTGGATTTGCGCGTCAACACCATCAAGGCCAACCGCGAAGAAGTATTGTCACGCATGCTGGCAGAAAACACGGTGAAAGATAACGTTATCACGCCAACGCCTTACTCACCTGTTGGTATCCGTATGGGTGCCCGGTTGAATATAGGCAAACACATCTTGTTTACCGAAGGCAAAATTGAAGTGCAGGATGAAGGCAGCCAGTTACTCAGTTACCTGGTTGCCCCCAAGCGTGGCCAGATGGTCGCAGACCTGTGTGCTGGCGCTGGTGGTAAAACGCTGGCATTGGGTGCACTCATGAAAAACACTGGCCGCTTATATGCGTTTGATGTCTCGGAAAAACGCCTGAATAACCTAGGTCAACGCCTCAAGCGTAGCGGATTATCCAACCTGCAAGCACAACTCATCAACAACGAAAACGACCTCAAACTTAAACGTCTCAACGGCAAGTTTGACCGCGTGCTGGTGGATGCTCCGTGTAGCGGCCTGGGGACGTTAAGAAGAAATCCCGATTTGAAATGGCGTCAAACCGAGCAGGATGTGGCCGAACTGAATGTTAAACAAACCAATATCCTCGCCCGTGCAGCCAAGCTATGTAAAGCGGGCGGCCGTGTGGTCTATGCGACTTGCAGTTTGTTACGCGACGAAAATGAGGCGATTGCCGAAGCATTTCTACAAGCGCATCCAGACTTTAAACTGGTTCCTGCAAATGAAGTGCTCGCTCAGCAAAACATTGTGCTGGATACCGGCGAGTATCTAAAGTTGTTGCCACATCTGCATGGTACGGATGGCTTTTTTGCTGCGGTGTTTGAAAAAGCGGTTTAATACCTGAATGCTTATCAGCAACTGCGGAAAATCATGAGCATCATTCAAGTAAAACAGCACTCAACAGAAATAAAGGCCAAGCGCATACTGTGCACACGTTTGATCGATTGTTAACCCTTGAAGGAGAAACACCATGTGGACTAAACCAGCTGCTACCGAAATGCGTTTTGGCTTTGAAGTCACTATGTACGTGATGAACAAATAATTTTAGCTTAGGCTGAAATGACAGAAACCCGACCGAGAGTCGGGTTTTTTGTTGGTTGGTGGCACCGTTTGTAGGGTTTCCCGTATGTACCCAACCGAGTGGCTGAACACAACCAGGTGATGAATGTTCGAGGGCATCATACTGCGGACTTTAAACGAGTTTGCTCTACTCGGGACCTGTCGGTTTTGTTTGGGTGATCGCTCGAAGTGCAGTTGCCAAAAGGGATCTAGATTTAAGTGCATCTTGATCCCTAACACTTAAAATCTTCATCCGTATAATGCATATTAGAAGATTCCACCTGGCCAACGGTCTAACCTACAACACTCAATGCGCCGTTTCTGATTTGACGGGGGCTAGAGAAATTGTGACCTCCTCTGGGTAGCGGTACATTGCTCCAGTGATCATGTCTGTAATTCCAAAATCAATTAAAACGCCTGTTACCCCTGCACCGGTCGCACCACTTACTACTTTTGTTGTAGATTGTTCGTATCCAGGTGCATTACATGTCACGATAATGTCATCTTTATCTTTACCAACATAAATCGTATTTGAGCTTGCGCTTACCCGGCCAAGTTTCCCATCGCCGATACGAGTAATTTCACACAAGGTGGATGGTGGCTCAAGTTTGAACGAAATAGCTTGCTGCGTGCCTTGGGTAACAGTAGCACAACCAGTCACCATGAGTACACATGCGATGGGGGATAGTAAACTCACTTGATTCTTCTTCATAAAACTCCCTGATTATTGTTTAGATTAAAAATGCGGGATCAGAAGTTAACACAAAATTACCTTGTAATGAATGATCCAGAGAAAAATAAGTTTCGTAGAATCTAGGTTAATAGTCTGAAAACCATTGGGGCAATAAAGTAGTCAACCAGAGCATGAAAGTTTTTGAATTTGTGAAGATCATAAGTTTGGCTGTAGGTCTGCCGTTCCTGGCAATAATCATAGTTTCAGTTTGAATGCTTTTCACAGATTAGGCTAATTCATACTGGGTTGTTTTTGCTTCTATTTTTCACCGTTTGCAGCATCTCGCTCTCGATTTAATCTCTAAAATTAGACTAGCCAATCTGCGTGTCAGGAGTGATCTATTTTTAAATTTTTTAAATGTAAATGCCCATTATTGACTGACTACTCTTACATTACCTGCCTTTATTCATACAAGGTAAAGTATCATTTCCTTAACCCTTTTCACTCTGAAAATCCACATGATGAAACTTCCCAGCCTGAACACCCAAATTTTAATCGCTGCCATCGTGGGTATTTTGTTTGGATGGTTTGCGCATGGCGGGGAACATGAAACTGCGTTGTATGGCGCCAGTCTCGTAGGCACGCTATTTATCGATTTACTTAAAATGGTGCTGGTGCCGCTAGTGTTTTGCAGCATTGTGGTGGGCATTGCCAATTTGCGCCAGCATCAGCAGATGCACAGGGTATGGCGTTATACATTACTGTTTTTTATCAGCAGTATGCTAGTGGCAATTGTGATTGGCCTGGCGGCAAGCAATCTGTTTAAGCCGGGGGCAGGCTTGCATTTGGCCATGTTTGAGGGGGCGATTCAACAGTTTGAGGCAAAGTCTATGTCACTGCCGGATTTTTTTGCCAGTTTTTTGCATGGCCTGTTCATGAACCCTTTTAAGGCGCTGGCCGAGGGCCAAATTCTGGCGGTGGTGATGTTTGCGTTACTAAGCGGCATTGCGCTGGTGATGGGCGGTGCGCAATTTGATGGTTTGCGCAGTTTGTTTGAGCAGGGCTTGGCTTTGTCTATGCGGCTGGTGGGTTGGATCATGCAGCTGGCGCCTCTGGGCGTAGGGGCGTTGTTGTTTAAACTGGTGGCGCAACAGGATGTGGCGATATTGCAGGTGTTGGCGCGGTTTGCAGCAGTGGTGGTAGGTTCGACTTTGTTGCATGGTCTGCTAGTGTTGCCGTTGGTGTTGTGGCTGTTTACCCGTCACTCGCCCTTGTGGCTTTGGCGCGGCGCGCGCGAGGCGCTGGTCACGGCATTTGCCACCAGCTCCAGCAGTGCCACATTACCGGTGACCTTGCGTTGTGTGACGCAGCATTTGCATGTGAAGCCGGAAATTGCAGGATTTGTGATCCCGCTGGGGGCGACCATTAATATGGATGGTACAGCGCTCTATGAAGCAGCGGCGGCCTTGTTTATTGCGCAACTGGCGGGGGTGGATTTGAATCTCGTCCAGCAACTGGTGGTTTGTTTTACCGCGATGATTGCTGGCATGGGGGCACCTGGTATCCCCAGCGCGGGCATGGTCACCATGGTGATGGTGCTGCAAAGTGTGGGGCTGCCCGCGGAGGCCATTGCCATTTTGTTGCCTATAGACCGGTTGCTGGATACTTTACGCACCACTGTTAATGTTGAGGGAGACATGGTGGGTAGTCTGGTGGTGCAGCATATGACAGCTGTCCGTCCCCGCGTGTAAGTGTGATCGTTATGCTAATACAACGTCTTGCCCAAGCATCAGATGTCCCCGTGTTATGTGCCCTGGTCAATGCGGCTTACCGGGGAGAGACCAGTCGCGCCGGATGGACCACGGAAGCGGATTTGTTGACCGGAGTGCGAACCAGTGAACGGACGATACAAGCTTTATTGGCACGTGATGATGCCTGTATTCTCATCGGCGAAGATGCCAGTGGTGTGATGGCTGCTAGTGTTTGCCTTGAGCAGCATCCTGAGGAGACTGGCACCGTCAAATTAGGCATGATTGCCGTTTCACCGCTGTTGCAGAACCGTGGTTACGGCAAGGCCATGATACTCGCCGCCGAAAAGTTGGCGGTATCCCAATGGGCCGCGCAAAGGGCGCAAATGATGGTGATCAGTTTGCGCGAGGAGCTTATCGCATTTTATCGGCGGTTAGGCTACCAGCCTACGGGGGAGACACTGCCTTTTCCGCACCAGCCTGATATGTGGCAGCCGCAAGTAGAAAATATGCAACTCATCACATTGCAAAAAAGCTTATCCTCGCCTTTTGCAACTTGACCGTTCTGCAAAACCCGCGTACATTCGAACGCTTATGCACAAGCAATTCAATCAACCTACTGTTGTGATGATGAACCGAAAGTCATTGTGGCTGGTCCCCACCTCTTGCTGCGGTTGCTGCTTGTCGTAAATCTTTTGCAACCGCGGGCTCTCCGCGGTTGATCTGTTGTCCCTTCCCGGCGAGCCCCACTGATTCAGGGCTCATATGAAAGAATCTACCCACCCGTATTATGGTGCCACGCTGGTGCTGTTGTCATCCATTGTCTTTTCGTCCAAGGCAATTATGGTGAAACTCGCTTACGTCTACCACGTGGACGCAGCGAATTTGATTGCATTACGTATGGCATTTGCGTTGCCATTTTTTGTGGCTTTAGGTTGGTGGGCAGCACGTCAGGGTTCCCCTGCGACGCTAACCATCCAGGACTGGTCATGGCTGGTGCTATTGGCCGTGATTGGTGGCTATGGGTCTATGTGGCTCAATTTTGAAGGGTTACGTTTTGTGTCGGCTGGGCTGGAGAGAGTCATTTTATTTCTTTACCCCAGCCTGGTTGTCGTCATGAGTGCGATCTTTCTCAAGCACCGTATCACCCGCCGCGAATGGTTTGCCATGACGGTGAGCTATGCAGGCGTGGTGTTGGTGGTGTGGCATGATATTGAGCTGTCCGGCCTGCATTCCAGCGAGACGATGTATGGGGCGGGGCTGGTATTGTTAAGTGCGGTGGTGTATGCGGGATATCTGCTGGGTTGTGGACAGTTCATTCCAAAGTTGGGAGCTACCCGCTTTACGGCTTTGACGATGAGTATAGCTGCCTTTGCGAGTGCATGTCAGTTCGGGATCAGTGGTTCTACCAAAGAAATCATGGCTTTGCCCCATCAGGTGTATGCATTGGCCATGCTGATGGCGATTGTAGCGACTGTCTTGCCGGCGATATTGATGAATATAGGGATACATCAACTGGGTAGCCGCAAGGCATCCCTCATCAGCGCGATTGGTCCTGTATCAACGATCTTACTTGCTTATCTCTTTTTAGGTGAACAGCTATCCTGGATACAGGGTGCCGGAACGGTGCTGGTGATGATGGGGGTGGTCGCGGTCAGTATGGATGCCACCACACCATCAAAGGTGACTGAGGCTGATGTTTAAGTGGCAGCTGCTTTTCTGGAAAAGACCAGTGAGTAAAAAGCTGGCACCACCACCAGTGTCAATAAAGTTGACGAGATCATGCCGCCGATGACGGCGATGGATAATGGTTTATTCGTTTCATCGCCTGCACTGAGCCCCAAAGCGGCTGGCAGCAAAGCCAGAATAATCGTGAGTGAGGTCATGAGTACCGGACGTAACCTGACGGGGCAGGCAGCAAGCAATGCCTCATTGGTACTCATGCCTTGTTCACGATACTGGTTGGTAAGGTCTATCAACAGGATAGAATTTTTGGCGACCAGGCCGATTAACAGCACCAGCCCTATCATGGAATAGATATTGAGTGTTTGGCCGGTAAGCCATAGCGCAAACAGGCCGCCGACCATGGCCAGGGGTTGCGCCACCATGACCAGTACAGGTTGCAGAAAGGAATTGAACTGGCTGGCTAATACCATATACAGCAGAATCATCGCCAGGCCAAAAATAAAACCGACATTCTTAAACGTTTTGGAAAATTCTTCTGCCTGCCCGGATAACTTGAATTGGTAATCTGCAGGGAGGATGGCCCGTGTCACTTTCTCCACATGAGAGATGGCTTCGGCCAGCGGCATGCTGGGACTGGCATATAAGTTGGCCGCGTATTGCAGGTCATAGCGCCCGATCACAGCAGGGCCGAGCTTGGCGCTAAATTTGGCCAGCGTATCCAGCCTGACCAGTTGGCCTTGCGCACTGCGCAGGAAGATTCTTTGCAGGTGATCGGGGCTGCGAATATCGTTTTCATTTGCCTTCAGGCGGATATCATACCGTTGCCCATCGCCATCAACGTCGTTATAGCTGGCAATATCCATACCGCCTACGTATGTATTCACTGCACTGGCGATGTCATTGGCACTGATGCCCAATTGCGCTGCACGGTCACGGTCCACATGCATTTCCAATTGAGGTAAGTCCAGCTGCAAATCCATGTCAATCTTGCCAAATCCATCAATGTCCGTCAGTTGTTGCTGGATTTGTTTGGCATACAGCCCCACGTTTTGAATGTTAGGTCCGCTAATGAGGAATTGGAGTTTTTCCGAACGCTGGCCGCGTATCATAGACGAAGGGACCGGAAATGCCCGCACGCCAGGGAGGGAGGCAAGCTCTTTTTTAAGCGCATTGACTACAAATTGCTGGCTGTGAGGACGCTGCTGCCTGTCATACATGCGGATGCTGATGCGACCTTCGTTGACTTGTCCGCGCTGTCCGCTGCCGATGACACTGAAGTAGCTGGCAATATCCTCAGAATGCTTGGCCAGTATTTGTTCAATCGCATCCAGCCTGGTCAGGGTGTAAGGCAAACTGGACCCCAGTGGTGTTTTGAAGCTGATGGTAAAGCGGCTTTCATCCGCTTCGGGCGCAAACTCTTTATCTACCGCCTGGATAAAGTAAACACTGGAGAGTACGGTCAGCACAGTGACCAGCATGACTGTCCATCGATGATGAAGGCTCCATGTAATCAGGCTTCGATACTGGCGGTCCATTGTGGAGAATACCTTATCCAATGCATCGTAAAAACGGCCACGGTGATTCTCGGATTTGAGGTAGCGAGCACTTAACATGGGCGTTAATGTGAGTGAAACAAACAGCGAGGCCAGCACACCCACTGTCATCACCAGGCCAAATGCTTTAAAAAACTTGCCTATGACGCCATCCATGAAAATCACCGGGGCAAAAATACATACCAGTGAGAATGAGGCGGCAATCACGGCAAAGGTCACCTCACGGCTACCTTCCAGGGTGGCCCGGTTGCGTAGCTCTATAAATTGTTGCAAGTGCAGGCTACCTTGCTCACGGATTTGCTCAAGATGGCGCAAAATGCTTTCGCGCATGACAATCGCATCGTCCACCACCACGCCTATCAATAGTAACAATGCCAGCAGCGTCATGCTGTTAAAGCTGTATCCGGCAAAATACATCGCGGCAATCGCGCCCAACAGAGAGACCGGTATTTCCAGGCAAATCATGAGGGTAGAGCTCACAGAGCGCATAAACAGAAAGACGATCAATGCGGCTAACAGGGTCCCTTCAAGTAAATGCTCCTTGAGAGCGGCGACCATTTTCTCAATAAAAGGCGCCTCATTGTATGACTCGCTTAAATACATGCCTGGTGGCAGGTTAGGCCGGATGTCAGCTGCCAAACGCCGTTCAATTTCATGCACGATTTCTACGGTATTGGCATTCGGCACTTTAATCATGCCGAGCCCGACTGCCGGTTTGCCGTTATAGCGGGCAATTTGCCTGAAGTCGGACAAGTCATCTTTAATGGCGGCTACATCGCGCAGTTTGATTAGTGCGCCTTTGCGATTGGCGACAATCAGGCTTTCCAGCTCATTGACACGGTGAAATTCCATGTCCAGTTTGAGCATTTTTTCTGATTGTGCCTGAACCAGAAAACCGCCCGGCACTTGTACATGCTCGCGCGAAAAGGCTTGCAACAGATCGTTGACGGTCAAGCCATAGGCCGCCATCCGTTCAGTATTGAATTCAACTCTGATCGTGCGGTCCCTGCGGCCACCCAGCAAGACCTCACCCACACCGTCTATGGTTTCAAGTTTCTTTTTTAGCACGTTGAGCGCATACAAGTTCAGTTGTTGTACCGTGCGGTCGCCATGCAAGGCCAACCAGTAAATGGGGGAATCGTTGGTTTCTGCCTTGCGCAATACGGGCGGATCGGTTTCTTGGGGCAGACGGCGTACGGCCTGGTTTACCTTGGACTGTACTTCGGTGTAGGCCTGATCTATGTTTTTTTCCAGCTTGAAAGTAAGCGTGATGACCGAAACACCTGGTGACGAGGCTGATTGAACGTGCTCCAGACCGGGCATGGTGTTGACTGCGGACTCCAGGATGCTGGTGATGCTGGTATCCACCACATCCGGATTGGCCCCTTTCAGGGTGGTCGTGATGGAGATGACAGGAAATTCAATCGCCGGAAAACGGTCCAGCGCAATGCGTTGGTAAGCAATTAGGCCGAACAGAACCATGACGCCGGACAGCATCCAGGCCAACACGTGACGTTTGACGGAAAGTTCTGGCAGGGTCATGACGGTGTGTGTTCAGTCTTGGTGTTTGTTTGTGACTCTTGTATCTGCACTTGCGTGTCGTCAGTGAGGAATCCAGCACCATCGACAACCACCCATTCGCCTGCTTGCAGGCCTTGCAGAATCTCGATTTGCCCCTCACTGGATACCCCGGTTTTCACGACTCGCTGTCTTGTACGGGCCTCACCTTTGGCTTGCGTGAGTGTGTAAACTACCTCCCCGGCAGGGCGCAGGACCACGCTTTGTTCCGGCACGAGCACAGTACGATCACGCTCACCGGTGATGACTTTGCCGGTGACACTGGCTCCGGGCTGCCAGTCGGGTTGACCGACAATATCGGCCGTGACATCCACGGCGCGGCTGTTGATATCTATTTGCGGCTGAATGTCACGAATCACTGTTTTGACCGTATTGCTGGCCGTTGGCGTGGTCAAGATTAATGGCAGACCGGGTTTAAGCGTTTTCGCAATGCTTTCAGGGAAAGGTAAATGTGCCCGTAAACGCGAATTGTTAATGAGTTTCACCACCGGGTCACCAATTTTGACAAAGTCTCCATTTGAAACAATCTGTGTTTCAATCACACCATCTGACGGTGCGAGCACTCTGTGCTTGCTACCATTATGGGTGATGGCGGCCACGCGTGACTTTGCCCCTGATAGCTGCTGTTTGAGGGCGTCAAGCTGGGTAGTCGTATCATCCAGCGCATTTTTGGAAATAAAGTTTTTATCCACCAGCGCCTGATTGCGTTCCACCATTTTTTGCTGGTTGCGGATCAGCGCTTCAATGCGGGCGACTTCGGTGTCGGCCTCTTGTAATTGCAAGCGCACATCGGTGGCGTCCAGGATAGCAATGACTTGTCCTTGTTTAACTCTCTGTCCCGGATGGACCAACACTTGCATGACCCGGCCAGCAATTTCGGCGGCAATGGTCGGGTCAATAATGACCTCCAGGGTTCCTACGCTTTCCTGTGTCAATGAAACAGTCTTTGCCTGGGCTTGATGAACAGTCACCACAGGCAATGGTTTTTTCCGCTCTTGCGCTTCTGTCCGCGATTCCTGACACGCCGTGAGTGCCAGTATCATGCCATAGAGGCCGCTTTGCGCGATGCTGCGCCAGTGGATGGCACTTAGCCAGTCGATTGTTATCATGAGATTTTTTGCCAATCAAAAAAAGGACCAGGATCAGTCTTGCGGCCTGGTGCAATGTCCGAATGACCGACAATATGCCTGATTGGATAGCGTTTTTGTAGTGCCTTGATCAACATTTGCAAGATACTATATTGCTCTGCTTCGAATGCTTCGATATCGCTGCCTTCCAGCTCTATGCCGATTGAGAAGTCATTACAGCGTTCGCGTCCTTGCCATTGTGACAACCCGGCATGCCAGGCACGTTGCTCGCAGCTGACAAATTGTATGAGCTCGCCAGTGCGGCGAATCAGGAAATGGGAAGAGACTTTGAGCTGGGCAATCTCTGCATAATAGGGATGCTCTTGCGGATCCAGCTGGTTGGTGAATAATTGCATGATGCCCTGGCCACCGTAGTGATGAGGCGGCAGGCTGATATTATGGATGACAATCATATCCACCTCGGTAGCGGGTGGCCGCGCGTCCTGGTTCGGTGACAGTATCAGCTGGGCCGTATTGGCGTAGCCGGAAGGATCAATTTCAATGGTTGGAACAGTGGCAAAAGACATATCAACATTGTAGGTGAATTTGCGCGAATTGCGTTATGATTCCGCCCGCATGTACACTTTTGTCATGCACATGTGTGCCAGGCGGTGGGCACATACAGGATTGATTGCCGCCAGACAGGAACAGTCATGGTTTTTTTACAATTATTGCTAATGTTGCTGCTGATTTTGGTGGCGGCTGAGGTTTTTACCAATGCGCTTGAGCATCTGGGTGAGCGGCTAGGTATTTCCGAAGGTGTGACCGGCTCTATTTTTGCAGCGGTAGGGACCGCATTACCAGAGACGCTGGTGCCGTTGCTGGCGATTTTTTCCTATACGTCATCCACTGGCGATAGTCATGCTGGGCATGATATTGGTGTAGGTGCTATTTTAGGTGCGCCACTGATGCTGGCAACCTTGTCCATTAGCTTAATGGCACTATCCGTACTGAAGCGACGCGGTGCAAAAGGCCACATTCGTCCTGAGCGTACTGGCCTGATCCGTGACCTTAACTTTTTTATCCTGGCTTTTGTGTTTGCCACTATCGCCATGTTTATCCCGCACAGCCAGGCGCTCGTGCGTTATGGCATCAGCATCCTCATGATCCTGATCTATTTCGTGTATGTGCTGATGACGATTAAAGCCTCCAAAGGTCTGGTGGAAGAAGGGCATGCCACCGAGGCCGAAGATGTCATGATGCTGTCCCGCTTAGGCTTGCCAACCAATATGGTCACCATCCTGCTGCAATTGCTGATTGGCCTGGGTTTGCTGATTGCAGGCGCCAAAGGCTTTATCAACGAGGTGGAGACCGCAGCGGCCATTTTAGGCGTGTCGGCTTTGTTGCTATCTTTGCTGATTATTCCGATTGCGACAGAGTTGCCCGAAAAAGTGAACAGTATTTTGTGGATACGCAAAGGCAAGGATACGCTGGCGTTTGGCAATATTACCGGTGCCATGGTATTCCAGGGCACACTCCTGCCAGCCATCGGTATCATGTTGACGGACTGGTCGCCCAGGCAGGAAGTGGCTTTGGGCATATTGATCACCTTACTGGCGGCGATCTGGGTACGCTATCGTATTGCCAAAGGCGGCTTGCTCGTCTGGCATTTGCTGGTGAACGGTGTGTTCTACTTGAGTTATCTGGCGATTGTGTTGAGTTGATATTGGCAACTATAAAAAAGGGCGACGATGTCGCCCTTTTTTATTCTTCATCTCCATCACTCTCTTCGAGATCAGGGTCCTGCTCTTTGGATAAGCCCAACTTAGACAAACGGTAGCGCAAAGTACGGAAGCTAATCCCTAACAGTTTTGCCGCAGCGGTCTTGTTATTATTGGTTTTTTCCAGCGCCTGCAAAATCGTGCGCTTTTCAATATCTTCCAGATAGTCAGACAGGCTGATATCCATGGGCAACATGGTGCTACCGTGAGATGGGCTGGTTGTGGTTGGTGCTGGCAGGCCAGGTTCGCTAATGGTGCTGGTCATGACCGATGGCTCGGTGACAGGTGCATTCCATGGCAATACCGGCTTGTCAGCTAAATTTATACGTATTTCATCGAGCGACAGGTCTTCAACCGTAATGCTGACGCCGTCACACAAGGCTAGGGCACGTTCCAGCATATTTTCCAGTTCACGCACATTGCCGTGGAAAGGTAGCTGCTGGATATAGACCTTGGCTTCATCGGAGATAGCGGGCATAGCAATGCCCTGTGCCTGGCACAGTTTGGCGAGCAGGCGTTCAGTCAGTTCGGGAATGTCTTCAGGCCGTTCACGCAAAGACGGCATTTTGAGTTGAATCACATTCAGACGGTAATACAAATCTTGCCGGAACTCGCCTTTTTCCATCATGGCATTGAGGTTCTTGTGCGTGGCAGAAATAATACGCACATCCACGGCTTCTTCACTGGTACTGCCGACCACGCGTACTTTTTTCTCCTGGATGGCACGCAGCAGCTTAACTTGCATGGCCAGCGGGAGATCCGCGACTTCATCCAGAAACAAGGTGCCGCCATTGGCTGCCTGGAATAGGCCGAGGGTATCCTGGATGGCGCCAGTAAATGCCCCTTTCTTATAGCCAAAGAACTCGCTTTCCATCAAGTTTTCCGGGATGGCGCCGCAGTTCACGGCAATAAAAGACTGTTCTTTGCGTGAGCTGTTGAGGTGGATGAGTCTGGCCGCCAATTCCTTGCCACTGCCAGATTCACCGCTGATATACACGGGTGCCTGGCTGCGCGCCAGTTTTGCAATCATGGTGCGCACATAGCTCATGACCGGTGACGCACCAATCAGATCGACTGTATTGGCCCCTTGCGTTTCTTTTTGCGACGACAGTTTGAGTGCGGACTCTACCAGGGGCCGCAATTGTTTGAGTGAAATTGGCTTGGTAATGTAGTCATAAGCGCCAGCCTTAAGTGCTGACACTGCATTCTCGGCACTGCCATAAGCGGTGATGACCGCCACCGGTAATCCGGGAAATTGCGCGTTAATATGTTGTACCAGCTCCAGCCCCAGCCCATCCGGCAGGCGCATATCAGTAAGGCACAAGTCGTAGCTGAACGAATTCAGCATGTGTTTTGCATCGGTGACCGAACTGGCACTCTCTGCTTGTATGCCCATGCGCTCCAGTGTCAGTACTACCAGTTCGCGAATATCGGTTTCGTCATCAACCACCAGACAACGATATGAGTTTGCCATTTTTAAACGATTGCCTTCTTAACTGTCAGTGAAAATTGGGTGCCATTCGAGCTACTGGTATAGTTTAATTTTGCGCCATTGGCTTCGGCAAGCTCTCGTGCAATAAATAATCCCAGGCCGGTGCCGGTTTTTTCCGTGGTCATAAATGGTTCGAACAAGTGCGGCTGGATGTGAGGATCTATACCACCACCATCATCCTTGATTGTGATGTGGATGAATTGGCCACTTTTGTCACTGACCACTTTGAGCTGCAGGCTCTGGACTTGCTGCTGGCTATGTCGCCAACCATTCTTGCATAAATTCCACAAAATCTGATTGATATGCCTGCGGTCGAAAACAATGGTACTCTCTTTGGTTGGCAGGTCCAGTGTAAAGTTCGCCAGGTCAATTTTCTCAACCGCGCAAAATTGCTGGTAAAACTCCTGCACAAACGTATTGATATTGAACTGATCCTGATTGGTGCGATCACGCCGGTTCAGTTCCAGCACGTCCTTGATGATCTGGTCCAGTCGTTGCACATTGTCCGAGATGATTTGCAGCATACGCCCTGTGCCTGGTTGCAATTCATCTTCCTGCAACAGCTGGGTGGCATGGCTAATTGCGCTCAGAGGATTGCGGATTTCATGTGCAATATTGGCCGTCAACCTACCCAATGCCGCCAGTTTGACCTGATGTGCCTGGGTTTGAATTTGCGACCAATCCTCAATAAAAATCACCACCCCATTCTCAATATTTTCAGAAATAGCGTGAAAACGTATGCCTAAATCCCGGTTGTTGATGGTGAGCTTCACTGCGTCTGACGTGGCGTTACTTGCCGGTGCGGTCTGTAATAGCTGCATGATGGCAGGCATCAGGCGTTCCAGTGGGGTGTGCAATTGTACAGCTGCTTGTAGCATCGTCTCTTCAAGCCCCAGCAATTTGCAGGCCTGCTGGTTGTAGTGTTTCAGTTGTTGATACTGGTCTATGACAAGCACGCCATTAGGCATTTCCCTTGTAATCAGGGCATTCGTTTTGGCCAGGTGCTCAATGTCTTGGCCGCGCTGGGTAGCCAGATTTTCGCTGCTTTGCATGCGTGCAGTCAGTGTTTGTGCTAGCCAGGCGGTGGCAAAACAGCTCAAGGACAGCAACACGGCATTGCTGTAATCATTAATAGGCAGGTTGCGGTGTATGACCTGGAAAGTGTTTTCGAGCAGAATGCCTATGGTGGCAATGGCGGCATAGAACAGGGCAAAACGGCCATCGCTGATGAGGCCGGCAAAAATAATATTAATGATCAGTAGTAAGCCAATCCCACTCTGGTTACCTGGCAGAAAATGCATCATCAGCACTAAAAATACAATATCCAGGCTGGTTTGCGCTTTTAATACCAGGCCGCGTTCAGCCTGCAGGGATTCAAAACTGACGCTGACCGCGATTGCGTACAAAAAGAATATCAGCAATAGCCAGAATGATACTGAAGGTTCGGTAGGGGCGTTCCTGAAATATGGCCAGAGCTGGCTGCCAAACAGCATGCCTGAAGCTCCAAGGCGAAACAGGCTATAAAGACGCAGATGCTGACTGTCCGGTACTCTTTCTCTCGTGGAGACCATGGCCGTCATTAAAATAGCCCCATGCACACGCTGGCGTTTGCCCGGGGGAGAGTTAACGGTGGCTGATGAATTAGGATGATGTGTGTTATTTTAATCGTCATAATGGTTGGCCGTGCTTTCACTGCTCTGGGACTTATTCTAACAGTAAATAAAATTAAAACTGAGATATACTCGCAGGCAACAGGGAGATAAAAACAATGCATATTTCTTTGAAGGCACATCAACTTCAAAAAAGTGTCGAGGAAATGGCACGAGCATCAGTTTAAAGCATTGATCGTCTCGTGGATGGGAATGAAGTAGTGGCGAGTGCGCAAGAAATATCAGATTTTTTACGTCAGGTTGAAAAACGGGCGTTCAGGCAAACTGCTTATGCAGTGCGTGACGACCATGTTGCGCTGGATATTGTGCAGGATGCGATGCTGAAACTGGCAGATAAATATGCCAGCAAACCGATAGAAGAATATCCCATGCTGTTCCAGCGTATTTTGCAGAATACCATGCGAGATTTCTGGCGTCGGCAGAAGGTACGTAACCTCTGGACCACGCTGTTTTCCGCTTTTGGCACGCAGGAAGACGAGGACTATGACCCGCTGGAAACCATAGAGGTAGACAACGCCGATGGTGATCCTGCCGACCAGCTGGAACGCTCCCAAATCATGGCATTGATCGAAAAAGCACTGACAAAGTTACCTGCTCGTCAACGCGAAGCATTTGTGCTGCGTTATTGGGAGGAATTGGATGTTGCAGAAACGGCATCGGTCATGGGATGTTCTGAAGGAAGTGTCAAAACGCACTGCTCGAGAGCGGTCAGTGCGTTATCCCTATTATTAGAACAGGCCGGGATTGGCGCCCGTCGGTTACCAAAAAAGGAGTAGAGCTATGAGGAAACAACGTCATCACATAGACGACTTGCCTGCCTCTCTGCGCGAAGGTGTTGAGTGGCTGAAGCAAGATGATAGATCATTGCCTGCTGAGATTGAGTCCCGCCTGGCAGAGGGGCGGCAGGCAGCGTTGAAGCAGTTTGCAGCGTCTTCGAAAGCAGGGCATGCCTGGACAGATATCCTGTCCTGGGCATCTTTTGGTCATCCTTTTACGGCAGGCATGGCAGTATTGTCAGTATTTTTTGCCGTTGGGCTGTTTGTCCTGACCGCCAGTCACAATGACGATGCCATGTTACTGAGTGATGATTTGCCTGTAGAGGCGTTTGTCGATAACGGATTTGAGCCCTGGCAATATTCCGAAAATATTTGATGGGTGTTCAGTGGCAACAGTGATTAACAGAAGAGTCAGTCTTTGGAACAATGAGAAATGATGCAAAATCATTCATTATTAGGGTGGGTCATTTTGTCGGTTTTGGCGGGTAGCGGCGCGTCATCCCTTGCGGGAACCTTGGATGATGCCGCGGGGCAGCGCTGGGTTGCGATGGCAGATATTGGAGCTATTAAAAGCGATCTGTCTCCGACAGATCCGGCGGCCAATGTCACGTGGGCGCAACTGACAGATCAGCAGCGGTCGGTGTTATCGCCCTTGGCAGGTGAGTGGGATGCCTTACGTCCGTGGCAGCGTGAAAAGATGCTGGACATTGCCAAGGAGTATCCAAAAATGGATGCGCAAAAGCAGCAGCGTATCCAGCATCAATTGGTGAAGTGGAGCCGTATGACGCCTTATGAGCGTGAAAATGCACGCAAGCGTTATCAACAGTTCCAGAGTTTGAGTCCAGAAAAAAAAGAAATGCTGCGCAAGCAATGGAAAGAGCGCAAACAGAAATCCGCTATTACAGAAGGCTATGATCCTGAATTTGATGGTGCCGAGCATTAGAGATGCTGGAGATGTAACAGAGAATTAAAAAACAAAACCCGCGGGAACGCGGGTTTTGTTTTAACCAAATAAACTGCTCTAGTTTGAGTCTTCGCTAAGTGATTTGCTCATGGATAATCCAGTCAAGACAATTTCGCCATCAGCGCCACCGTTCGACGATAGTGTATTGTAGTTGCGCTCCATCCATTTTTTGATGCGTCTTGCATCACCAATACGGGTAAGTTTGCCAACTGAATCCAGCAGTACCAGGATCAGGGGTTCGCCGGCAATGGTGGCCTGCATCACCAGGCAGCGCCCGGCCTCGCTGATGTAGCCGGTTTTCGATAATCCGATTTCCCAGCTGCTATTGGCACTCTCACGTACTAAAGCATTGGTATTATGGAAGTGCAGTGGTTGGCGCCTGTTGCCCACGCTCAAATCATAATCAGAGGTGGTTGTAATCTGGCGAATCAGCGGATATTGGTATGCAGCATGGACCATTTTGGCCAGGTCTGCCGCCGTAGAGACATTGTTGCTGGTCAGGCCGGTGGAATCCTCAAAATGGGTATTCATCATGCCCAGGCTGGCAGCCTTGGCATTCATGTCCTGAATGAAGCGGGCCTTGCCACCGGGGTAATTAGTGGCCAGTGCAGAGGCGGCACGGTTTTCTGAGGCAATCAATGCCAGGTTCAGCATGTCCTCACGTGTCATGGTTGTGCCGACTGGCAGGCGTGAAGACGTGCCTTTAAGGTAATCCACATCCATTTCGGTAATAGACACCTGCTCATTCAGGTTGAGCTTGGCATCCAGGACTACCATGGCAGTCATCAGTTTGGTAACCGAGGCAATCGGTGTCGGCATATCCAGATTTTTGGAGTAAATGATCTCGTGCGTATTCTGGTTCATGACCAGCGCTTTGGTGGAAGCGATGGCAAGATTACCGTGGCTGCCCGACTTGCCCTCAAGCGAATCAAACATTTCTGCATCTATGGCGGGTCTGGCAGATTTTCTGGCATGAGAATGCAGTTTGACCGGACGCATCGATTTGGTTTTGGCTGGGTTGACGCGGTATTGTGAGGAAACCCGTTTTTGTTTGCTTGTGGAAACGGTGTGCTTCTTAGCAGGTGACTTAGCGATGGCTTGGCCCGCAGGTGCAAAAGCGATGGAACACATTAGCAACACTTTAAGACAATGCTTGTAAAAACTCATAATTCACCTTCCAAAAACCCGTTTCATTATTGCCCAGTTATTATTCAGAGTCAATCACTTATCGCAATTTTTTAGTGTAAAAAATTAAACCTTATTTAGCGGCACAGCGCAATAAGTTTTGGTGCGTTTCACAGACTGTGGCACAATAATTATCCACTAAACTTTTGATTTTTAAATCATATGTCAGCAGGCTTGAAATACTTCTTTTCCAAGGACCATACCTGGGCGGCACTGTCCGATGATGGATTATGGATGGTGGGCATCACTGATTACGCGCAGAATATGCTTGGTGATGTGGTGTTTGTGGATCCACCCAAGGTGGGTCAATCGGTCGCGCAATTCACAGTTTGCGGCTTGATTGAGTCGGTGAAGACGGGTTCTGACATTTACGCACCGCTGTCAGGGGTGGTGCAAGCCATTAATGAAGAAGCGCTGACTTCGCCCGAAAAGATTAATGATCATCCCTACAACACCTGGATATTTAAACTGGCGGCCGATGCTAGTGGCGCAGACGCATTGCTGGATCAGGCTGCTTATGACGCCCAGCTTTGAGTGAGGTTGGCAGTGCCGGATAAAGCGTGCAGGCTATTTCACTTTTTTGATTTTGAGTGTCGGTTCTGCATAAAGGAGATCCGCAAGCTGCGCTGGAACAGCCTTGCCTGTTTGGCTCTGTTTATCAAGTGACAGGGGTGTGTGATGTATATCCAGGTCGCGGCTGGCGAATCCCAGAAAAAACAGTGCAGTCAGCATGAAAGAGATTCTGAGCGAGAGTTGGTGCATGGTGTACTCCTTAAAGTCTTTTTAATTCAATTACATCGCAGCCGTTTTGATGATTTGTAACGCGAATCAGGTATAATTTGCGCTTACTAAAAAATTTTCAGTAAGTTGTTCTTCGGGTTGTGTTAACAAATGCCTATCTACGATTTCCAATGTACTGCGTGTGGTTACCAGCAAGAGCTGATGCGCAAGGTTTCTGCGCCTTCAGTCGAGGCTTGCCCTAAGTGCCAGCAGCAGACGTTTAGCAAGCAAGTGTCAGCCCCCAACTTTCAATTAAGCGGTAGCGGCTGGTATGCCACCGATTTCAAAAACAATCAGTCAGCTGCCGGCAGTAAACCTGCTGAATCCGCCAGTGCAGGTGAGTCTGCCAAGTGCAATCCCGGTTGCGCCTGCCACTAATAAACGATCCCCATGAAAAAATATTTCATTACAGGCTTGCTGGTACTGGTCCCATTATTCATTACGGTGTGGGTGCTTAAAACTTTAGTGCAAACGCTGGACCAGAGCCTGTTGTTGCTGCCTGCGGCCTGGCGCCCCGAAGCGTGGCTGGGAGTAGATATTCCCGGCTTTGGCGTGATTCTGACCGTGGGTATTGTGCTGGCTACAGGCTTGGTGGCAACCAATATTTTTGGCCAGCAACTGATTGAGTTGTGGGAAAGCTTGCTGATCCGTGTGCCGGTAGTGAAATCCATTTATTCCAGCGTCAAGCAAGTCTCAGATACCTTGTTTTCGGACTCTGGCAATGCTTTCCGCCAGGCGCTGCTGATCCAGTATCCCCGTGAGGGCGTATGGACCATCGCCTTTTTGACCGGCACGCCGGGGGGCGATGTGACCAACCATTTGCAGGGTGAGTATGTTAGCGTGTATGTTCCCACCACACCTAACCCGACCTCGGGCTTTTTTCTTATGCTGCCAAAATCTGACGTCATTGCACTCGATATGAGTGTGGATCAGGCCTTGAAATACATCATCAGCATGGGTACAGTGGCGCCCTTGCCTAAACACCATTAACCGCAACACCACTTTAACTTTATAAAATTATTATGATGCGTACACATTATTGCGGTCACCTGAACCGCGAACATATCGGACAAACCGTGACACTGTGTGGCTGGGCCCACCGTCGTCGCGACCACGGGGGCGTGATTTTTATTGATTTGCGTGATCGCGAAGGCCTGGCGCAAATTGTGATAGACCCGGATACCAAAGACGCTTTTGCCATTGCCGAGACTGTACGTAACGAGTTTGTGTTGCGCGTGGTCTGTAAAGTGCGTGCGCGTCCTGAAGGCACGGTCAACCCTAACTTGCCGACCGGTGAAGTCGAGATGCTGGCGACCGAAATTGAAGTATTGAACGCTTCGCTGACGCCACCTTTTATGCTGGATGATGACAACCTGACCGAAACAGTGCGTCTGGAGCACCGCTATATTGACTTGCGTCGCCCAGCTATGCAGAAAAATCTCATGTTGCGCTACAAGGTCGCGAAAAACCTGCGTGACTATCTGGATGAAAATGGCTTTATTGAGGTGGAAACACCGATGTTGACGCGGTCAACGCCTGAAGGCGCGCGTGACTACCTGGTGCCGTCACGTGTCCATCATGGCATGTTCTTCGCTTTGCCACAGTCGCCACAGTTGTTCAAACAGTTGCTGATGGTGTCCGGTTTTGACCGTTACTTCCAGATTACCAAGTGCTTCCGTGACGAAGATTTGCGCGCGGACCGTCAGCCAGAATTTACCCAGGTCGACATTGAAACGTCTTTCCTCGAAGAAAATGACATCATGGACATCGTCGAAGAGATGATCCGCCAGATGCTGAAGAAAGTGCAAAACGTCGAGCTGCCAGCCAAGTTCCCACGCATGCCGTTCTCTGAAGCGATGAACCGTTACGGCTCCGACAAGCCAGACATGCGCGTCACGCTCGAAATCACTGAGCTCAGCGACGTGATGAAAGATGTGGATTTTAAAGTGTTCTCTGGCGCTGCCAATATGGCCGGTGGCCGCGTGGCTGCCATTCGCGTACCTAATGGCGCGGCCATTAGCCGTTCGGAAATTGACGCCTACACCGAGTTCGTCAAAATCTACGGCGCCAAAGGTCTGGCTTATATCAAGGTCAATGACATTACCAAGCTGAACGAAGAGGGCCTGCAAAGTCCGATTGTGAAAAACATTCACGTCAATGCATTGCAAGCGATTATTGAGCGCACGGGTGCGCAAAATGGCGATATCGTCTTCTTCGGTGCCGATAAAGCCAAAATTGTGAATGAAGCCCTGGGTGCCTTGCGTACCAAGGTCGGCCACGAAAAAGGCCATGTCGACGGCCGTCAGTGGGCGCCATTGTGGGTAGTGGATTTCCCCATGTTTGAGCATGATGAGGAAAATGACCGCTGGGTTGCTCTGCATCATCCCTTCACTTCCCCCAAAGATGGTCACGAAGACCTGCTGGTCAGCAATCCAGGAGCCTGTTTATCCAAAGCTTACGACATGGTGCTCAACGGCTGGGAAGTCGGTGGCGGTTCCGTGCGTATCCACAAACAGGATGTGCAATCCAAAGTGTTTGATGCATTGAAGATCAGCAAGGAAGAAGCGCAGGAGAAATTCGGCTTCTTGCTGGATGCATTGCAATACGGTGCACCTCCGCACGGTGGCCTGGCGTTTGGCCTCGACCGCCTGGTGACGTTGATGGCTGGTGCAGAATCTATCCGTGACGTGATCGCTTTCCCGAAAACCCAGCGTGCGCAATGCCTGATGACTAATGCGCCAAACGAAGTCGACGAGAAACAGCTGCGCGAATTGCATATCCGCGTACGTCAGCAAAACGCGGCGGGCAACTAAGCTGTTCAGGCTTGTGTGACAGGCCAGTGCAAAGCATTGAAACGCGTCTACCCTGGGTGGGCGCGTTTTTTATTGGGATTGAGGAGAGAGTGTGCATGATGGATATTCGCGCTTATATTAGAACGATTGCTGATTACCCTAAAGCAGGTATCCAGTTTCGTGATATCACTACCTTGCTCAAAGATGCGGCTGCCTTTAATGCAGCCATTGATAAACTGGCGCTGCATTATGCCGACATGCCTTTGGATGCGATTGTGGGCATAGAATCACGCGGTTTTATTATTGGTGCGGCACTTGCAAGCAAATTGAGCGTGGGGTTTGTGCCGGTGCGCAAACCGGGTAAGTTACCGGCAAAAACGATTACACAAGCGTATGCACTGGAATATGGTGAAGACGCACTTGAGTTGCATGCGGACGCCATTAGCGCTGGCGACCAGGTGTTGCTGGTTGATGACCTGATTGCAACGGGAGGCACGGCGCTGGCTGCTGTGAGTCTGATCCGCCAACTTGGCGGCGTGGTAGCGCATGCCGCATTTGTGATTGACCTGCCCGACCTGGGTGGGATGCAACATTTGCAAAGCGTTGGCGTCCAAACATTTGCCCTGTGTCAATTTGAGGGGCATTAGTTTTTGTACTATATTGCGCAGATGTTTTGCGCACACGTTTAATACGGCACTTATTAGATTGGAAGATCATGCCATTGACAGGAATTGACCACGTTAACTTTCGCACTGACCGCGAAACCATGCATCAGTTACGCGATTTTTATTGCGATGTACTGGGATTAACCGTGGGCAAGCGCGTAGCCAGCACCACTTATGGCTACTGGTTATATATTGGTCAACAGGCCGTTGTGCATTTGGCTGAATACAAAACAGCCGAGCCCCCACAATTACATGTACATGGCACCTATGACCATGTGTCGTTTAACTGCAATGACATGCCTGGGATGGAAGCGCACCTGCAAACACTCGGCATCGCTTATACCACGCGTATCCTCGCCAATGGTATCCGTCAAATTAATATGCGCGATCCGGCAGGCAATGGCGTGGAGCTCAATTTTGCCGAGTATGCTGATCCCCATTATGAAATGCGGCCTTCGGGGGATCCCAGTAAGCTGGCTTAATGCCATGTGTGATACGTATCACATATCGCAGAGAGTGTTCGTTAGACAATTGTTTCACGCAGATTAAAATTAAATGATGGGGAAGATCATGAAAAAAATATGGGTGATGATGTTGGGGATGATGGCGTTGGGCATGAGTACCTTGGCACATGCAGAAGCTGATCCTAAGTTATGGGCAGTGGTGAAGGAAGCCTTTTTCCCGAAACGCGATATTCAGGAAGTGGATTTTCTCAAGGTGGAAGGGCCGCGGCGTGCGGAGAGCGGTGCGCAAGTGCCCGTCACGTTGATCTATGACAAAGCTGCCGCCAATGGTGTTGAATTGAAAAAGTTATACGTGATTGTCGATGCCAATCCGATTCAGTTAGCCTCGACCTATCATTTGACCGAGATGATGAATGGTTTCCAGATGTCTACACGTATCCGCCAGGAAACGGATTCTTTTGTGCGCCTGATTGGTGAAACGGCCGATGGCAAGCTGTATATGGGCAAGCGCGAGATTCGCGCTGCCGGTGGCTGTGGGGGCACGGTGGACAATAACGAGTCTGAAGTGCGTGCGGCTGCAGGTAAAATTAAAATGAATGTGGACGCGCCCAAGTTTGGTGAACCGGCGACAGCCACGTTTAATATCAAACATGTGATGCGCACCGGTTTGCAGCGTGACCTGGTTTCCCAAGGCTATGTGCCTGCTTTTTACATCAATAAAGCGACTTTTACCTATAACGGCAAAGAAGTCATGACGGTGGATGTGGGCGTAGGCACCAGTGAAGATCCCTATATGAAATTCAGTTTTATTCCGGATGCGCCTGGCAAGCTGGAAGTAGTGGCAACCGATAATGAAGGAAAAACCTTTACGCAAAGTCTGGATGTCAATAGTTAATGAGTGTTCTACACAAGGCCTCTTTGGAGGCCTTTTTTATTTTAGGGCAATGCTGTATTCAGGCACGGTGCTAAAATATCCGCTTTCGGAAAGGGGATCAGATGAAAAGTTTTCGTAAAGAATTGTGGTTCAACATTCCAGCGCGTATGGATTTCAAGAACATTACCCATGATGTCATCGCTTGCGTACGCGAAAGCGGCGTGAAAGAAGGCTTGGTGCTCATCAATGCCATGCATATTTCTGCCAGTGTATTTATTAACGATGACGAACGCGGCCTGCACCATGACTACAAAGTCTGGCTGGAAAAACTGGCACCACATGAACCTGTGAGCGGTTACCGGCATAACGATACCGGCGAGGACAATGCGGATGCGCATATCAAGCGCCAGATCATGGGCCGTGAAGTGGTGGTGGCGATTACCGACGGCCAACTGGATTTTGGCCCTTGGGAACAAATTTTTTATGGCGAATTTGATGGCCGCCGCAACAAGCGTGTGCTGGTGAAAATTATTGGTGAATAAAATAAGTATGAAGTCTCCTGAATTATTAGCGCCTGCCGGTGACCTGGATCGCATGCGCACCGCATTTGATTATGGAGCAGATGCCGTCTATGCCGGACAGCCTAGATACAGCCTGCGCGTGCGTGAAAATGATTTTTCCATGCAGAATCTGGCCATCGGTATCCAGGAGGCGCATGCGCGCGGCAAAAAATTCTTTGTTGCCAGCAATATTTCCCCACATAACGCCAAGGTGAAAACCTATATGCGTGATATGGCACCGGTGATTGATATGCAGCCAGATGCCTTGATTATGGCCGATCCTGGTCTGATTATGATGGTGCGTGAGCAATGGCCTGATATGCCTATCCATTTGTCTGTGCAAGCCAATGCGGTTAATTATGCTTCCGTCAAATTCTGGCAACGCATGGGTTTAACGCGTGTGATTCTGTCGCGCGAATTGTCGCTGGATGAAATTGCAGAAATCCGTCAGGAATGCCCGGAGATGGAACTAGAAGTCTTTATCCACGGCGCGTTATGCATTGCCTACTCAGGGCGCTGCCTGCTATCTGGCTATTTCAACTCGCGGGACCCCAACCAGGGCACCTGTACTAACAGCTGCCGTTGGGATTACAAGGTGCACGATGCGCAACCCGATGCAGCCGGGGTGATCCGGCTGAAAGAATTCGATTTTCAGGCGGAAATGGAAAAATCCAATTTGTCTTCATGCGGTTCGTTGCCACGCCATCCGGCAGCAGATAACGTCTACCTGATAGAGGAAAAAGGCCGCCCCGGCGAACTGCTGCCGATCATGGAGGACGAGCACGGTACCTATATCATGAATAGCAAGGACCTGCGCGCGATTGAGCACGTGGAGAAATTGATTGCCATTGGCGTGGATTCACTCAAAATTGAAGGCCGCACTAAATCACGTTACTACGTGGCCCGTACCAGTCAGAATTACCGGCAGGCGATTGATGATGCTGTGGCTGGGCGCCCGTTTGACTGGCGCTTGTTGGGTGAGTTGGAGAATCTGGCCAACCGCGGCTACACCGATGGCTTTTACCAGCGTCATCACACGGCTGAACACCAGAATTACGTACAAGGACATTCCAGTGCTAACCGCAGTTTATATGTGGGAGATGTGGTGGATTACGATGCTGAGCGCGGCTTAGCTTCGATACAGGCGCGTAACAAATTTGCAGTGGGGGATAAGCTGCAATTGATCCATCCGAGCGGAAACCGCGATATTGTGGTGGAGCAGTTGTTCGATAAGCGTGGAGAGCCGGTACAGCAAGCTGCTGGCAGTGGTCATTTTGTGAAGCTGCCGATTACGGCGGAGGCACTGAATAACGCCATGGTGGCCAGGTATTTATAGTTATCTGATTTCAGGGTGTCTAAAATAAAGGGGAGCTAAGCTCCCCTTTATTTTTATCCTAAGCGACGGGAAGGCGCTAGCTATGTATATAGCTTTCTAGCTGTTTAATCAGCTCCTGCTGGTAACTGATGGTTTCTTTCAGGATATCACCGATAGACAACATCCCCAGCATCTTGCCATTTTCGACCACTGGCAAATGGCGGATACGTTTTTCCAGCATGGTACTCATGGCCGATTCGACCAGATCTGAAGGCTTGCCGGTGATGACTTTCTCAGTCATGACATCGCTGATAGGCGTCGTTTTGGACGAACGACCTTTGAGAATCACTTCGCGCGCATAGTCGCGCTCAGAGAAAATGCCCACCAGTTCGCCATCCTTAATCACGGCTAAGGCGCCGATCTTGTATTCCGCCAGAATGACCAGTGCGTCATAGACCGGTCGATTAGGCGTAATACTGATAATGCCTTGATGGGTTTTATGAGAGAGTACTTGTTGAAGCGTCTTCATGACTTCCTCCTTTCATAGGGCACGGATCAATCAATATACACCGATGTTTGATGATGGTGAATAAAGTTTGTCGATTTAAATCACGATAACTTATTAATTCAACAAATATATAATTCTTTGAAAAAGGATGCTACAAGCTGTCGGAGTCCAGATACGGCTATTATATTCTAAGTACTTTTGTGACATAGTCTGTCGTTAACCGTTAACGTTATTTAGATTATCCATGGCTCTGTAGCCACTACTGATATTTATACAATTTTTATTTTTGGCTTTTTCCAATATACAGGTTTTTAATACCTGATTTAATAGACTGAATACCTCGTAACAACATGAAAGAGTGAGGTATGTTTTATTTAACGTCTGATACACCATGGCAGCACTCGCTTACCAAAGCGTTTTTAAATATCCCGTATACGCCTTCCAAACGCTCTTCTCGAATACACAGACATACATTTCAGCATCTGGAATATATTGGAATGACGGTCACGATTGATGTACATCTGATGTCTCAATTCAGGTTCATATTAGCCACAGAGTTCAAAAACCTGGT
Organism: Methylophilus sp. TWE2; assembly: GCF_001183865.1. Lineage (NCBI taxonomy): Bacteria > Pseudomonadati > Pseudomonadota > Betaproteobacteria > Nitrosomonadales > Methylophilaceae > Methylophilus > Methylophilus sp. TWE2. Next base: position 2,771,518 of record NZ_CP012020.1, on the reverse strand, counting down.
GCCTTCTTATACGGTCAAAACCGTTGACCGTTCAAAACGCGTCAAAATATCCATCAAAGCTGTGGCTGGCTGTGAGCAGAAGATCATGTCAGTGGTGATGCAATTTTTTGAATCTGCCGAATTCGGCCATTTCAGGAAGGAAGTTTGAATCATGGATGATGACTCTGCTTGTTTGGTATCGCATGCCTCTGAAAAGATAAAAGTCAGTCACTCAGTGGCATTTGAAAACATAAAGGATAAACCAGTACTGGAAGGCATCTGGGTACTTTTGGGGACACCATTTAAACATGGCGAGCTGGATCTTGAGGCATTACAAAACCTGACACAACGCATGGTCAACCACGGCGTGCATGGTCTGGTGGTCTGCAGTACGACCGGCGAGATGGGTAGCCTGCGCCTGGATGAACAGCTACAAGTCATTCAAACGGTGCAGCAATTCACACATCAAAAAACACCCATGCTAATCGGCCTGCTTGGCACAGACACCAGAGCGATGGTGCATCAAGCAAAATTACTGGATACTTTGAACCCGTTTGGGTTCCTCATTGCACCGCCGCCGTTTATCCGGCCATCTCAAGCAGGGCTGTTCGCTCACTTCACCGCACTGGCAGATGCCGTCTCCTCGAACATTGTGCTGTATAACATTCCCGGCCGTGCTGGCGTGGCACTCGCACTTGAAACGCTACAGCGGCTGGCAGAAAATCCAACTTTTATTGGCATCAAAGAATCCAGCGGTGATGTGGAAACGTTGCACCGTACCATCAAAGAATCAAATCTGTCTGTGATGTGTGGAGATGACAGTCTGATTGTGGACGGGTTATTACATGGTGCCACTGGTGCGATTTCTGCGTCTGCACACATTCATACGGACATGTTTCTCAAGCTCTACGCGCTGGCCAAGCACAAGCGGCATCATGAAGCCAGTGAGCAGTTTTCCAAGCTGGAGACGTTGATTCGCTTGCTATTCCAGGAACCGAATCCCGCGCCAGTAAAAGCTTTGCTTGCTTACCAGGGATTGATCAGCAATGAATTACGGCTGCCACTGACTGCGGCCACCCCTTGCTTAAGCGAGCAGCTTATTCAAACACTTCATCAATTAGAAACAACCTTGGCTCAAGCTGCCGCCTAAGTAAGTGGGTTACAGCACCAGGCGGTAACCCACTGCGATTTCTGTTAAAAAGTGCTTGGGTTGGGCTGGATCTTCTTCCAGCTTGTTACGCAAATGTCCCATATAAATACGAAGATAATGGGTATGTTCGATATAGGATGGCCCCCAGACCTCTTTCAGCAAATGCCGTTGTGTGAGCACGCATCCGGCGGAGCGAAGCAATACAGTCATCAGCCTGTATTCAATGGGGGTGAGGGATACCGGTTGCCCGTCGCGATAGACCTGACGCTTAACAAAGTCCACGGTAATGTTGCCAAAAGTGATACTCGACTGATTGTTATTTTGCTGGACCGAATTATGTCTTCTTAAGTGGGCCCGAATTCTGGCCAACAACTCTTCTGATCCGAATGGTTTAGTGATGTAATCATCAGCGCCTGCATCCAGCGCACTGACTTTGTCATGCTCGTTAGATCTGGCAGATAGCACAATAATCGGAATAGAGCTCCAGGTGCGCACTTCTTTAATCAGCTCCACACCACTCATGTCTGGCAGCCCTAAATCGACAATGGCAATTTCAGGTTTGCGCGTGCCGATCTCTACCAGACCACGTTTGCCATTTTCTGCTGCAAACACATTAAATTGCTCACCCTCCAGAATAATGGTCACCAGCCTGCGAATCTGCTCTTCATCTTCTACAACAACGATATTGCCTCTTGGGCTCTCAGACATACTTAAATCTCCATTTCGCTGACCGTTGGCGGGGTCTTCACCGGCAAAGTGAACGTAAATGTGGTGCCAACTTTTTCATTTTTATCAGCCCAAATTTTGCCGCCGTGTGCCTCAATGATGGCCTTGCAAATGGACAACCCCAAGCCTACGCCAGGAATAGTAGACTCACTTTTGCCTCTGGTGAATTTCTGAAAGATGCTCGTCTCCATGCCGGGTGGCAACCCTTGTCCTTCATCCGAAAAAGTGACTGACACCTGGCCGCCCTGTTGTTTTGCCGAAATAGTGATGGTGGTACCGGCATCACTGTATTTGCAAGCATTATCCAGCAGGTTGCTCAACACTCTTTCGATAAGGATGGCATCTACATAAAGTAACGGAATATCCTCCATCGGCGTGACAACCACACGATGCTGCTGCAGCGTTGTCTGCAAGCCATTGATCGCCGACCCGACGATCTCTTCCAAAAGATGCCAGTCACTGTTTAATTTGACGGTACCCGATTGCAATCTGGCCATGTCGAGCAGATTCAGGACCAGGTTCTGCATCCTGATCGCCTGGTCGTGCAGCCCTGTGAGCATTTTGAAGGCATTTGTCCTGGCACTGATAGTTTCTTTGAGCTGCTCGGTGGTGGCGATGATGCTTGTCAGCGGTGTTCTAAGATCATGAGAGATTGCGCTCAGGAGTGAGTTTCTCAACCGCTCGGTTTCCATGGAGATCACTGCATCCCTGGCAATTTCCACATAGTGTTTGCGCTCCAGGGCCAAGCCGATTTGGGAAGCAAAGGTATCCAGCAACTGCCTGTGCTCAGGCAGATAAATATCGTGGTTGTTTTCCGGGGAGATCGCCAGCACGCCTCTGGTGCGCATGGGCGCTTTGAGCGGGATGTACAAGATTTTGCTGGAAGGCAAGGTGTCCGTGCCCAGTCCGGACTGCTGTTGTCTATCATAGGTCCATTGGGCAATCCCCAAATCGACATCCAGCAGGGTCGTCTCCTGCAAGGCAGCATTGCCGGATTCGTTGGTTTGCGCAACCTCTAATTGCTCGTTTGCATCCGGCGTCAGAATGGCCACTTTGGAATTAAATATCTTGGCCACATGATGCGTACTGACTTCCACGATATGGCCGGTCGTCAACGCGGAGGCCAGCTCCTTACCGACCTCATACAGTGCCAGGCTACGCCTCTCACGATAATTCGCTACGATGGCCTGCTTTCGCAGGCTGGAAGTCAGGTTGCTGATCACCAATGCCACTGAAAGCATAATGGCAAAGGTGAGCAAGTATTGTGTATCTGCGACTGTGAACGAAAAGCGCGGAGGTACAAAGAAAAAGTCAAAGATAGACACGCTGAGGAAGGAAGAAGCAATACCCGGGCCTCTGCCATAACGGATAGAAATCAGCATCACACCAAGCAGGTACAGCATGATGATGTTTGCCAGTTCGAAGTAAGGCAGCAACACGCTTGCCACCAAGGAGGTGATGGCACTGATGATCAGTGCCCAGACATAGCCCTGTCTTTTCTCATCACTGAAATGCGCGCGCATGTCCAGCCCCGGCATGGCCTTGCTGTCTTTGACTGCCTTCTCGCGCCCCCGCATCACAATATGCACGTCAATGTCACTGACGACCTTGGCCAGCTCATCACTGACACTGGGATGGAAAAACCGGGAGAGCATACTGCGGGTGGGCTTACCGATGACAATGCGGGAAACATTATGGCTTTGCGCATACTCCACCAGTTTATGGGTGACCGAATCCCCACTTACATTGGCAGTCGTTGCCCCCAATGACTGCGCCAGTCTCAAGAGTTCGGTGATCTGCTTGCGTGACGCCATGCTGATGTTTTGTAGTGCGGGTGTTTCCACGTAGACCACCAGCCAGTCGGCTTTCATATTTTGCGCCAGTCTGGCCGCAGTGCGGATCAAGCTCTCAAATGCTTTGCTGGGTCCTATGCCCACCAGTATCCGCTCATTCGCTTGCCAGACATGCTGGATCGCCTGATCCTGGCGATATTCCTGCATCTGTGCATCGACTCGATCAGCAGTGCGTCTTAACGCCAACTCACGCAAGGCGATCAAATTGCCTTTGCGAAAAAAATGCTTGCTTGCCTTTTGCGCTTGCTCGGGAATATAAATCCGGCCTTCATCCAGCCGCTGCAGTAATTCTTCAGGTGGCAAATCAATCAGGACAACCTCATCGGCCAGATCAAATACACTATCCGGAATGGTCTCCTGCACTTTGACGCCTGTAATCTGGGCAACGATGTCGTTCAAACTTTCGATATGTTGCACATTGACGGTGGTATACACATCAATGCCCGAAGAAAGCAATTCTTCAACATCCTGCCACCGCTTCTTGTGTCTTGAGCCCTCGACATTGGAATGGGCTAATTCATCCACCAGAATGACCGTGGGATGCCTGCGTAGCGCCTCATCAATATCAAACTCTTTGAGTTTTTTACCGCGATATAGAATCTCTTTTAGCGGCAAACTTGGCAGCCCTTGCGCGCGCGAAGCGGTTTCTGAGCGCCCATGGGTCTCAATCACGCCAACCAACACATGGACATGTTCTTTGTGCAGGGTATGTGCGGCATTGAGCATGGCGCAGGTTTTCCCCACGCCAGCCGAGCTACCAAAAAATATCTTCAGTTTGCCTCGCAGGCTTTTCTGGTTTTCCAGATCCAGCTGCTTCAGCAACTGGTCTGGGTTGGGGCGTACCGGGGACTTATTCATAAATCATCATTGGCATGGAAGAGCAGGGGGCTCACTGTAGTTGATTGAGGCCATGCAGGCGGTTACCCGGTAAAGATAAAATAATATGGACGGTGACTTTATCCGCCAGACTGGTTGGGACATCAAACATCATGTGCGTCAGCCCATTCACTTGACCATGCTCGATGGTGAAAATAGGGGTGTTTTCACCGCAAATTGAAAAAACCACTTTCTTCACCAATTCTACACTGTCTTTTTGTGCGTAGAGCGCTATGGACGTTTGAGGCTTTTTCACCGCCGGTTGTAGCGCTTGTTTTTTGAAAAACCGAAACATGCAACACTCCTCTAGTTGTAGCTCGTTTTCCTATGTGTGGCTCATTTCATCCAAAGCCAGGTTGAGCTCAAGCACATTGACACGCCGCTCACCCAGGATGCCCCATTGCCGACCGATCACATGCTTCATCAGCAGTGTTTTTACCACTTCACTGTCCAGCTGCCTGGCCTTTGCAACCCTCTCCACCTGATAAAGCGCAGCTGCCGGGCTGATCTCGGGATCCAGGCCACTACCAGACGTGGTCACCAGATCCACAGGCACCGGTTCGCTGGTGTTGGCCGCAGTTTGCTGAGCCTTTACGCGTGCATTCACGGCTTCTGATAAGGCAGGGTTGAGTGGGCCCAGGTTAGATCCGGATGAAGCCGCCGGATTGTTGGGATAAGGGCTGGTGGCAGAGGGTCTGCCCCAGAAGTATTTTGCATCACTGAAATGCTGGCCGATCAATGCTGAACCTATCACCTTACCGTCTTTTTTGATCAGCGAACCATTGACCTGCTCAGGGAACAGGGTTTGGCCGATGCCGGTGACCACGATGGGATAAGCGACCCCGGTGACGATTGTCAGACCCAGAAACATCACCAGCGATGTACGTATTAAATTACTCATAAAATTCACCTTTTCTTCTGATTAAACGATACCGATGGCAACCAATAGGACGTCGATTGCCTTGATCCCGATAAACGGGACAATGATGCCGCCCAAGCCATAAATCAGCATATTGCGTCTTAATAGCGCCGCCGCCCCGATGGCACGGTAGGCCACGCCATTCAAGGCCAATGGGATCAGCACCACAATAATCAAGGCATTGAAAATAACCGCAGATAAAATCGCAGAATTGGGCGAGCCCAGCCCCATGATGTTCAAGGCACCCAGTGCAGGATAGGTGCTGGCAAAGGCAGCCGGAATGATTGCAAAATACTTGGCGATATCGTTGGCAATACTGAAGGTGGTGAGTGAGCCACGCGTCATCAGCATCTGTTTGCCGATTTCGACAATCTCGATCAGCTTGGTAGGATTGGAGTCCAGATCCACCATATTGCCGGCCTCTTTTGCCGCCTGGGTACCCGTATTCATCGCCACCGCCACATCGGCCTGCGCAAGCGCCGGGGCATCATTGGTGCCATCCCCCGTCATGGCGACCAGCTTGCTTTCGGCCTGATGGTCCCGGATCAACTGCAATTTGGCTTCGGGGGTCGCTTCCGCCAGAAAATCATCCACGCCAGCCTCGGCGGCAATTGATGCAGCCGTCAGGCGGTTGTCGCCAGTGATCATCACGGTCTTGATGCCCATGTTACGCAATTCGGCGAAACGCTCCTTGATCCCCCCTTTGACGATGTCTTTCAGTTCTAACGCACCGAGTACTTTTTCATCGTCTGCGACCACCAGTGGCGTGCTGCCCCGCCTGGCAATATCATCCACAATTTTCACCAGCTCGTCGGGAAAAGGCCCTCCCAGGCCAATGACATGCTGTTTAATGGCACTCGCAGCCCCTTTGCGGATTTGGCGATTGCCCAGGTTGATACCACTCATTTTGGTATGGGCAGAAAAAGGCACGAACACCGCTCCCAGAGACTGCATATCGCGTTCCCGGATGGAGAATCTGTTCTTTGCCAGCACCACAATGCTGCGGCCTTCGGGGGTTTCATCCGCAAGTGATGACAGTTGTGCCACATCAGCCAGCGCCTCTTCGCTGATGCCTGCAATCGGGAAGAATGCCGACGCCTGACGGTTACCCAAAGTGATGGTGCCGGTCTTGTCCAGCAACAGCACATCCACGTCACCCGCCGCTTCAACGGCCTTGCCAGACACGGCAATCACATTGGCCTGCAGCATGCGGCTCATCCCCGCCACGCCAATCGCCGATAGCAGGCCGGCAATGGTGGTCGGGATCAGGCAGACCAGCAAAGCCACCAAGACCACAATAGACACCGGCTCACCGGCGCCGGCCGCATGCACGCTGAAAATCGACATTGGTAACAGGGTCACGGTCGCCAGCAGGAAGATGATGGTCAGGGATACCAGCAGAATGGTCAATGCGATTTCATTGGGGGTTTTCTGGCGGGTGGCGCCCTCTACCATGGCGATCATACGGTCCAGGAATGCTTCCCCCGGATTCACGGTGACGCGCACGATGATCCAGTCAGAGAGTACCTGGGTACCGCCCGTCACCGCACTGAAGTCACCACCGGATTCACGGATTACTGGCGCGGATTCCCCTGTGATCGCCGCTTCGTTGACAGAAGCAATGCCCTCAATGACCTCACCGTCGGCCGGGATCGTATCCCCCACTTCCACCAGCACGATATCGTCCTTGCGCAGCGACAGGCTATCGACCAGGCTGACTTTGGCCGTTTTGCTCGCACTGGCCAGTTTCTTGGCGGGTACATTCTTCTTCGAACTGCGCAGGCTGGCGGCCTGTGCCTTGCTTTTACCCTCCGCAATGGCTTCGGAAAAATTGGCGAAAATCACGGTGACCCATAGCCACAGGCTGATCAGGCCGACAAAACCGGACTGTCCGCCTGATGCTGAGAACAAGCCATTCAAAAACAGGCCGGTGGTCAGCAGGCTGCCCAGGTACACCACGAACATCACCGGGTTGCGCCATTGCACTTGTGGCGACAAACGGACGATGGACTGGGCGAACGCTGTTTTCAGTTGCGCCATCTTTGGTAAGTTGCTAACAGTATTTGTAGCCATCACTCTACTCACTCTCTCAATTTCTTCAATTCGCATCAGTGTTGTTGTGAAAACAGCATCAGATGCTCAATCCCTGGGCCCAATGCCAGTGCCGGAATATAGGTCAGCGCCCCTACCAGGATCACTGCGCCTATCAGCAAACCGATAAACAGGGGACCATGGGTGGGTAACGTGCCCAGGCCTGGTGCAATGCGTTTCTTGGCGGCGAGCGAGCCCGCGATGGCAAGTACCGGTACGATGATGCCAAAACGCCCGAACCACATGGCAGTGGCCAGCATCAGGTTATAAAACGGGGTGTTGGCCGATAAGCCGGCAAAAGCGCTGCCGTTGTTGTTGGCTGCCGAAGAGTAGGCATACAGAATCTCACTTAGCCCATGTGCGCCAGGGTTTGCGATCCCGGCTAGGCCGGGCTGCACGATCAGGGAGATCGCTGTACCCAATAGCACCAATAAAGGCGTGACCAGGATGATCAGGGCCGACATTTTCATCTCGAACACTTCAATTTTCTTGCCCTGGTATTCCGGGGTACGGCCTATCATCAGCCCGGCCACAAACACGGCGATCACGGCATAGATCAGCATGGTGTATAAGCCTGAGCCGACCCCGCCGAACACGACTTCACCCAGTTGCATCAACCACATCGGGATCATGCCGCCGATAGGGGTGAAGGAATCATGCATGGCATTCACTGCACCACACGATGCAGCGGTCGTAATGGTGGCAAACAAGGCCGAGGTCACGACGCCGAAACGTGTCTCTTTGCCTTCCATATTGCCCCCAGGCTGCTCCAGGCTGGAGGTTGTTTCCGCTCCAGCGCTGGCCAACAATGGGTTACCGATTAATTCAGAGCGTATGGTGACCCCTGCCATCACCACAAACAGGATGGCCATGGCAGCGAAGATTGCCCAGCCTTGTCTGCGGTCACCCACCATCATGCCAAAGGCATAACACAAGCCAGCCGGGATCAGGAAGATGGTCAGCATCTGGATGAAGTTGGTCAGCGGGGTTGGGTTTTCAAACGGATGTGCCGAGTTCACGTTAAAAAAACCGCCGCCGTTGGTGCCCAGCATTTTGATGGCTTCCTGAGAAGCCACAGGCCCCATGGCAATGTGCTGGGTTTGCGTGGTGGCCTGTTCAGGGGTGTCGCTGCCTTCCACAGCCACCTCATATTGCGTGGATTCCACAGTGCGTGCATCCACATACGGACTGAAGTTCTGGATCACCCCCTGCTGCATGAAGATCGTGGCCAGCACCAGTGAGATCGGCACCAGTAAATACAAGGTACAGCGGGTCAGGTCGACCCAGAAATTCCCAATCCGGTCAGTGTTGCTGCGGGCAAAACCGCGAATCAGGGCAATCACGACCGCAATGCCAGTGGCTGCGGATACGAAATTCTGCACAGCCAGGCCTGTCATCTGCGTGAAATAGCTCATGGTGGTCTCGCCACCATATCCCTGCCAGTTGGTGTTGGTGACGAAACTCACTGCGGTATTAAAAGCAGAGTCCCACGTCACGCTGGCCAGTTGTTCCGGATTGAGTGGCAACCAGGCCTGCCATAATTGCAGCAGAAAAACGAAAAACACGCCTATCGCATTGAATAGCAGGAGGGCCACTGCATAGCTTTTCCAGCCCATCTCGCTTTTCGGGTCCACACCGGACAAGCGATAGATCAATCGTTCCGGCGCACCCAGCCATGCGTGATCCTGCAGGCATCGCGTCTCCATGACTTTGTATATCAGGTGTCCTGCCGGCTTGGTCAGCAACAGCAGGACGAGCATATACAAACCCACTTGTATGAATCCATCTGTATACATATTAGAAGCGCTCCGGATTAATAAGGGCGTAGAGGAGATACACGAACAGGAACGCTGCCGTGACTCCGCCGATGATGTAGATCATGTGTCGTACCTCTGCTATTTCAAAAACGTCAAAACAATCTATGACTCCATGGTCAAGATTACGCTGCCGGAAATAAAGAAGTTGTAATGAACAAATGCCGGCGTATAAAAATTCTGTAAATACGCCAGCCAGGATGCGAGATATTGAGGTTGACGAACCTGCCTAGAAGGTAATAGCCAGGGCGGTGGTTGCCAACAGACTGCGACGGGAGAGGTCATTGTCATCGGTGTCAAAGAACCGCTCTTTGCTGATGAATTGTTTAAGCTCTGCGCGCAACAGGATAGATGGATATAGCTTGTAATCCATATTGACCGAATACCCCTGCATATTGAATCCGTCGGGAGTCCTGGTGCTGATGATCACACCCTGTTTATCACGGTAGTACTCGGCCCTGGCGGACACACTGAGGCGATCGGAGTAACGGTATCTGACAATCACGTTTGGCGTATACCAGACGTTGTAGCGGCCCCTGTCATCCAGGCGTTGCTCGGCACCTATATCAAACCCCGTCGTCACCGCCCAGTTGTCGTCCAGAGCCAGTTGGGCGTAGAAATTATGGAAATAGCGCATTTGCCGGTCCTGGTCAGATTTGTCGTTACCGATGAATGAGCTGCTGTTAAGCGTCAGCTTATCGTGAGGCTTATAGGTCACCTGGTGACCGAGTGAAGGCGTGCTATTGCCACCCGGCCGGTTGATACGCTGCCAGCCATTGACGGCGACACCGCTCACATACCATTTGCCATCGGGAGAGGTATAGGACACCCTGGCCCCGGTCTCAAAGTAGGGCGAATTATCCGCCATCATGCTCCTGGTCAGCGTCCAGTTTTCTGCACCGATTGCGCTTTCAAAACCGATATGCGAAGGCATGACACCGACATCCAGCCAGACATCATGCCGGTCAAGGAGTTTAAAGCCTACATTTGCTTCATAGATATTGCGCACATAGCCATTTTCTGCTGCATAGTTGGCCCGCATGTACGTGCCGGAACCAATGCCTACACGGGCACGGACGCGGTCCATATCCAGCGAGGCCTTGATCAGCGCCAGGTTGATCTGTGCGCTATCGTGCTTGTTATAGCTGTAGATGAAGCCTGGTCGTGTCTGTGATGCTGGTTGATTGAAATCCTTGCTGTAATAGGCTTCAAGATAACCGGAAATCTTGTACCTGTCTGTCGCCAGACTCGGCATCTCATCAGCATGGCTGCCACATGAGGTGAATGTGGCACAGCCCACAAGAAACCTTGAAATTGAACAACGCATTGAATACACCTCACCATATTTAATTTCTTTAGAGAGGCACATTCTTAATTAAATGACGTAAAAAATTGTATATATTCTGCGAGGCCGTCATAAATTTCGTGTAAATACTGGTATGCGGCTTGAATTCAGCTAGATTCCAAGTTGTATTTAAACGCGTATGGAGTCAGAGAAAAGCTATTGATTAGCTCAACTGCTTTGATAAAAGAAAGGCCCCAGTAAATCTGGGGCCTCAAAATTACGTATGAATTAAATCGCTGCCTGGTAACACTTACGTATTAATTAACGCGAAATATACATTAACAGACCTTATTTACTTTCAACAGACTTTATTCATTTCTATCACAGTTGCATAAGAAAAACTAAAATTACACTTGACATGGTTAGCTGGCTAACTATAATGAGGCTAATTATGTTGCAACTTAGAGATCTCCCCACCCAAGAAGTGCTTGAACGCTTCGCCCAGCGCTATCCAGAAGCGGATGTCACCGCCATTGCCAGCTTCTTGATGCTTTTGCGCGTGGCGACTGATTTGTCGGTCGCGCTCGATGCCTGCCTCAGCAAGCATGAGTTATTGCAAGGGCGCTGGTGGGTGTTGATTTTACTCATGCGTGAAACCGACCTGACGTCTACACCATCGGTGCTGGCTGAAAAGCTTGGTGTGACTCGCGCGACCATGACAGGCTTGCTTGATGGACTGGAGCAAGGCGGACTGGTAGAGCGGGTATCCGTGCCGCAAGACAGGCGTAGCGTGAAAATAAAACTCACCTCTGCGGGCCAAGCCAAGCTGGACACCGTGATGCCGGATTACTACACGCGGTTACGATTGTGCATGCAGGGCTTAAATGAGCAGCAACGGAATGATTTACAAGCGATTTTAGGGGTGATAGACCGCGGGATGTCAGCTTGGGATTTTAATCAGTAAATTCGATTTTTCAATGGAGGAGTTTCACCATGGCAACAGTTGTAGACACGTTAACCGCATTGAACCAGCAATTTGACGCTGCGTTTAACAGCAAAAATACACAGGCAATTGCAGCCTTGTACGCCAATGACGCGATCGTGATGCCGGCACCTGCTGGCCAGGTGGTGAAAGGTCGCCAGGCTGTGGCTGACTTTTTTGGTGGTTTGATTCAGGCAGGTGTCATTGAACATGCACTCACTATGAAAGAGGCTGTGGTGAGCGATACGATGGCGACTCAAACCGGGGATTGGGCAGCAGCCATGGTGGGCGAAGATGGTGTCAAACAGCAGTTTGGCGGCAACGTACAAGTTGTTTTCCAAAAGCAGGCAGATGGTCAGTGGTTAGCCGTGACGCACATCTGGAATTAATACATACCTTACATCTCACATGGAACAAGGTTTATGGATCAATTGATCAAACAACGTTCGCAAGCGATGACTGCGCTGCTGATACTCACTATTATCTGGGGCTATAACTGGGTAGTGATGAAGAGCGCACTGCAATATGCAGGACCGTTCCAGTTTGCTGCCATGCGTACGTTTTTTGGAGCGTTGGTGCTGTTTGTAGTGTTGTATGTGATGCGCCGTCCAATGGGACTCACAGAGTTCCCTACGATGTTGTTGTTGGGTATTTTGCAGAATGTGGGCTTCACTGGCGTGCTGATGTGGGCACTGGTAGCAGGCGGTGCCGGTAAAACGGCTGTGCTGACCTACACCATGCCATTCTGGACCTTGCTGTTTGCCTGGCCGATGCTGGGTGAGCGTGTGCACGGGTGGCAGTGGCTGGCGGTGATTGCGGCAGTGCTGGGGATGTTGTTTATTTTTGATCCGCTGCATATCCGTGCAGACAGTTTTAGCATGTTGCTGGCAGTATTGTCTGGCGTGTCCTGGGCATTGTCTGCCATCATGACCAAACAGTTGCATCAGCGCCATCCCACGCTGGACTTGATTAATCTGACCGCATGGCCGATGTTGCTGGGGTCGCTGCCCATGGTGCTGATTGCCTGGCTGGTGCCTGCCCCAGCGATTGATTGGTCTCCCTACTTGATCGGTGCTGTTTTGTTTAATGTGGTGTTGTGTGGTGCATTGGCCTGGTTACTGTGGTTGTTCGCCTTGCAGCGGTTGCCGGCAGGTCTCGCCAGTATGGCATCCATGCTGGCACCAGTGATTGGTGTGATTGCGGCATGGATACAGTTAAATGAAGTGCCAGATCGTATGGAAATGACGGGGATGGGTTTGATAATCTTTTCACTGAGCCTGATTTCCTTCCTCATGATGCAGCCTGCTTACGGCAAGAGTCAGTAATGCAGCGCTAATCTTTCATAAAAGGCCTGACCATGTCAGGCTTTTTTGTTGTGCGAGACGGTCGCTTGGCGATCAGGTGGCTGTGGTAAAATCGGTGAGCTAAATGATCTCAACAACATTGCTAAAAAATACAAGGAAGCACTATGGCTGGACATAGTAAATGGGCCAATATTCAACATCGTAAAGGCCGTCAGGATGCCAAACGCGGCAAAATCTTCACCAAGCTGATCAAAGAAATCACGGTTTCCGCCCGTATGGGGGGGGGCGATACGGCCATGAACCCACGTTTGCGCGCGGCAGTGGCAGCGGCCAAGGAAGAAAACATGCCTTCGGACAATATCACGCGTGCAATTAAAAAAGGCACGGGTGAATTGGAAGGCGTGAACTACGAAGAAATCCGTTATGAAGGTTATGGCATTAATGGTGCGGCCATTATTATTGATTGCCTGACCGATAATCGCCAGCGTGCCGTGATGGATGTACGTCATGCCTTGACCAAGCACGGTGGTAACCTGGGCACAGATGGCAGCGTGGCTTTTATGTTCAAACACTGTGGCCAACTGGTATTTGAGCCAGGGGTTTCTGAAGATGCCGTCATGGAAGCGGCGCTCGAAGCAGGTGCAGAGGATGTGATTACCGATGAAGATGGCAGCATTGAAGTGATTACTGCACCCGGTGATTTTGTGACTGTCAAAGAAGCGCTTGAAGCTGCGGGCCTTAAGGCTGTCATGGCGCAAGTCACCATGAAGCCTTTGAATGAGGTAGTTTTTACCGGTGATGATGCCGTTAAAATGCAAAAAATCCTCGATATGCTGGAAGACCTGGATGATGTGCAGGACGTCTACACGTCTGCCGTGATCGAAGAGTAACCAGTGACTTTCGCCGCTGGCTGGGTAAATCATTTTTAATGGCCTCGCAACGCATCTTGGGGATAGATCCCGGGCTCAGGATTACCGGTTTTGGTGTCATTGAGGCTGTAGATGGCAAGCTGTCGTATGTCACCAGTGGCGTGATAAAAACCGCCGCAGCTAAAAAAAGCGAGGATGGCGAGTCAGAAAAAGAAGCATTGCCCGAGCGCTTAAAAGTGATCCTGGATGGCTTGTTTGAAGTCATTGACACTTACCAGCCAACCCAGGTGGCGATTGAAAAGGTGTTCGTTAACGTGAATCCTCAATCTACGCTTTTATTAGGGCAGGCGCGTGGGGCAGCCATTTCGGCGGCGGTCATCCGCCAGTTGTCTGTTGCCGAATACACCGCCTTGCAAGTCAAGCAATCCGTGGTTGGCAATGGCCATGCCCAAAAAGAACAGGTGCAGGAAATGGTGAAGCGCCTGTTAAAACTGCCCGCGAATCCTAGCCCCGATTCAGCCGATGCATTGGCGTGTGCTATCTGCCATGCACATGGCGGACAAGGCCTGGGCGCGCTGGCGACCACGGGATTCAGAGTGAGAAATGGAAGATTGATATGATTGCACGTCTGAATGGCCGGTTGCTGGAAAAATCCCCACCGTTGATTGTCATCGATTGCAATGGTGTCGGTTACGAGGTCGAAGTCCCCATGAGCACTTTTTACAACCTGCCTGAGCTGGGGCAACCGGTGCAGGTATTAACGCACATGGTGGTGCGTGAAGACGCGCAATTGCTCTATGGCTTTGGCAGTGAACAGGAAAAAAACACCTTTAAGCAGCTGCTCAAAGTCAATGGCATAGGCGCCAAATCTGCGCTGTCGATTTTAAGTGGCGTCAGTGTGAATGACCTGATGCTGGCGGTCAGTCAGCAAGAAGTTTCCATGTTGACCCGTATTCCTGGGATTGGTAAAAAAACCGCCGAGCGTTTGTTGTTGGAGCTCAAGGATAAATTTGTGGTGACCGGATCGACCTCTGCGCAACCATCAGCGAAAGCCGCGACGGATGACATCCTCAATGCATTGGTGGCCTTGGGTTACCACGAGCGGGAGGCGCAGGCGACCATCAAGATGCTGGAGCCCGGTGTCAGTGTCAGTGACGGTATCCGTCAGGCCCTCAAATATCTGGCTAAGTAGCTCGGCGCAGCTTGTGAGCGTGGACTCACTGTCATGGTCTGTAATAGTCAAACGCTGCATGGTATGATGACGAAAAATAAATGACTTTCTTTAACCGCGGCATGAGGCCTTATATTGTTTAGTGTTGTATTGCACTTCATCGCCGATCACTCATGATAGAAACCGATAGACTTGTAGCGCCTGCCACTGCCAGCGTTCAGGAAGAAGCGCTGGAGCGTGCACTGCGCCCAAAACTGCTGGACGAATATGTCGGGCAGGAAAAGGCACGTGGACAGCTCGAGATTTTTATCAATGCCGCCCGTGGTCGCCAGGAAGCGCTGGACCATGTATTGCTATTTGGCCCGCCTGGTCTCGGCAAAACCACCTTGGCCCATATCGTGGCTAAAGAGATGGGTGTCAATTTACGCATGACTTCTGGCCCTGTATTGGAGCGAGCAGGCGACCTCGCTGCCTTGCTGACCAATCTTGAACCCAATGATGTGTTGTTTATTGATGAAATTCACCGCTTAAGCCCGGTGGTGGAAGAGATTTTATATCCGGCTATGGAAGATTACCGGCTGGATATCATGATCGGTGAAGGCCCGGCTGCACGTAGCGTGCGTCTGGATCTGCCGCCGTTTACGCTGGTGGGCGCGACCACACGTGCAGGCATGCTGACCAATCCTTTGCGGGACCGTTTCGGCATTGTGGCCCGCCTTGAGTTTTACTCCCATGACGAACTTGCCAAAATTGTGACCCGCTCAGCCAGTTTGCTCGAAGTTGACATGCAGCAGGCGGGCGCTTTTGAGATTGCGCGCCGTGCACGTGGTACGCCGCGCATTGCCAACCGTTTGTTGCGCCGTGTGCGCGACTATGCCCAGGTCAAATCCGATGGCATTGTGACCGATGTGATTGCTGACGCTGCCTTGAAAATGCTGGATGTCGACCAGCAAGGCCTCGATGTCATGGACCGCAAACTATTGCAGGCGGTGGTTGAAAAATTTGGCGGTGGCCCGGTGGGATTGGATAATCTGGCTGCGGCCATTGGTGAAGAACGCGATACGATTGAAGATGTTCTGGAGCCTTACCTGATTCAGCAAGGTTACCTGATGCGTACGCCTCGTGGACGTGTGGCGACCATGTTAACCTATCAGCACTTCGGTCTAAAGGCGCCTGCAAGTATGGTGTCAGGTGAATTGTGGCAAGATGGGCAATAATATGTTCGTGTTCCCGGTTCGCGTCTATTACGAGGATACCGATGCCGGTGGTGTGGTATATCACAGCCGCTACCTGAATTTTATGGAGCGCGCACGGACTGAGTGGTTGCGCGCTTCAGGCTTCACGCAGAGCACGTTAACGCAGCAGGAACAGGTATTGTTCGTGGTGCACAGCATGCAACTACAGTTTAAAAAACCAGCACGGCTGGATGATGAGTTAGAAGTGTTTTCACAATTGATGGAAATGGGACGTGGCAGCTTCAGTTGCCGTCAACACATCATGCGTGATGACACCGTTTTAATTGAGGCGCAGGTCAAGGTGGCCTGTGTGGATGCAGATTCATTTAAACCCACGGGTATTCCGGCCCGTATCAAAATTGCACTGGAGTCTTCATGAATGTAACAAACGATATGTCGATTTTTACCCTGGTGAGCGGGGCCAGTTTGCCAGTACAGCTGGTGATGCTGATCCTGCTGCTGACCTCGCTGGTCTCCTGGTGGTATATCTTCATTAAAGTGTTTTCCTTGAAGGTGGCAAATGAAAATGTAGATCAGTTTGAAGCCCAGTTTTGGTCTGGCGGTGACCTGAACGAGCTCTATGAGCGCATCACTGCCGGCAGGAAAACACCGCAAGGCATGGCCAGTATTTTTCAGGCTGGGTTGAAGGAATTTATCCGCTACAAGCAGCAAAAAGATACCGAAGTGAGTGACGTGATGGAAGCGACGCGTCGAGCCATGCGTGCAGCCTATAACCGTGAGCTCGACTACCTGGACTCCCATTTGCCATTCCTGGCCTCTGTCGGTTCTGTCAGTCCATACATCGGTTTGTTTGGCACTGTCTGGGGCATTATGAATGCTTTCCGTGGTCTATCTAATGTGGCACAGGCGACCCTGAGCCAGGTTGCACCAGGGATTGCAGAAGCCTTGGTGGCAACGGCCATTGGCTTGTTTGCGGCGATTCCGGCCGTGATTGCCTATAACCGTTTCGCTGCGGGCGTTGATCGCCTCTCTGTGCGTTACGAAAGCTTTATCGAAGAATTTACCAATATTTTGCAACGTAGAGCCTGATTGGAGTCCGTATGAGCAGAACGCGTAAACGGCGCATGATGAACCAGATTAACGTCGTTCCTTATATCGACGTGACGCTGGTGTTGCTGGTGATTTTCATGGTCACTGCACCCATGACCAATCCTGGCATGGTGGAGCTACCTAAAGTCGGTCAAGCGCTCAAGCAAAGCGGTGATCCGATTGTTGTCACTGTCAAGAAAGAGGGCACTGTCATGATGGATGGCAAGGAGATGGAGCGCGATGATATGCTGGCCTTGATTCGTCAACGGCTGTCCGAAGCCGAAAAGCCGGTCGTGGTTTCGGCGGACAAAAACACTCCTTATGGCGAGGTGGTCTCGGTGATGGATATCCTCAAGCAGGCACAGGTCGATAAGGTTGGCTTGCTATTCCAGAACGAAAAGTAAGCAGCCAATGACTCAAACTACGTGGTAATCTTTTAACGCGACCCTATCCAGATGAAAATCGATTTGTCCCCCCAAGATCAGGCAATACGCAAACGCGCGGCAGTACTTTCTGTACTGATGCATGTATTGTTGTTCCTGGGTATGATTTTCATGGTTGACTGGAAAGCAGTGCACGTCAATCCCAGTGTCATGGAAGCCACATTATGGGACAGTTTACCCAGTAAGCAACCGGCCAAACCGGTCACCAAACCCGTTGAACCAACGCCGCCACCGCCTGAGCCGGAACCCAAGCCAGAGCCTAAACCCCCTGAGCCAGAGCCGCCTCCACCGCAGCCTAAACCTGACCCTCAAGTCAATCAAGCGGAACAAGAAGCGCAAATTGCACTCAAAAAGCAGGAAGATGAGAAAAAAAGGCAGCTAGAAGAAGAGAAAAAGAAAGAGCTGGAGCAGAAAAAACAGGAAGAAAAACTGAAGAAAATTCAGGAAGCCCTGCGTAAACAAGAGGAAGAAGATAAGCTTAAGAAAATTCAGGAAGCGATGCGGCAGCAGGATATGGAAGCGCAGCAAGCCGCTGCGGCCGCCGCGGTGGATCCCTCTGTATTGGGATATTACGCTGAACTCATGAAGCGCAAGATTCGCAGTAATGTGAACCCTGGTTTATGCCCGGTTTCAAACCCGGAATTAGCCGTAGACATGCAGTTGACAGTGACCGGGGATATTTCCGGGATGCCCAAACTGGCTAAAGGGTCCGGCGATGCCGTGTGTGATGATGCAGTCATGCGGGCTGTGCTGTCAGCCAAGCCGTTTGATTTGCCGGGCGAAGATCATCCTGCAGAACGCAGAAAATTGCTGGAGCAGATTCGTTTGAAATTAAAGCCTAGAGGCTAAATTATGACCTGCCTGGGCTTTTCGTTATAATTCTTGTACATAACACTAATGAATAAAACTGAGATCATGAAAACTGTCTACGGTCATTTGCCATACGCTGTATGGCGCATATTTTTGGCTGGCCTGATGGCCTGCATGTTTGCAGGCTCTGCCAACGCTGCTTTGGAAATCGAGATCAGTGGCGGTAGCGCTATCCAGATCCCAATCGCGATTCTGCCCATGGCTGAACCGGCTAATTCACAAAAAAGCCGCTTGCATGAAATTATCAGCAACGATCTACGCGGTAGCGGCATGTTCCGTATCATCAATACTAGTGGCATGCCATCCTTGCCAACCAATGCCTCGCAGATTAAATACACCGACTGGACGGCATTGAAAGCACAAGGCTTGAGCCTTGGTGAAGTGCAGCAGGTTGGCGGCAACCTCAAAGTCTCTGTGCAAGTCATGGATGTGTTGCGCCAGACCGCTTTATTGCAGCTGACCTATACTGTTTCGCCCAGCCAGTATCGCCATGTCGCGCATTTGATCGCTGACCAGATCTACGAAAAATTCACCGGTCAACCAGGGGCGTTTGCCACCCGTATTGCCTATGTGACCAAGGTAGGCAAACGCTTTACCTTGCAGATTGCAGACTACGATGGCTTTAATTCCCAGACGCTGGTGTCTTCTAATGAGCCTATTATTTCTCCTGCCTGGTCGCCTGATGGCACTAAAATGGCTTATGTCTCGTTTGAGAAAAAGAAACCAATTGTCTTTGTGCAGTCCCTATACACCGGGGAACGCAAAGTCGTTGCCAATTTTAAAGGCAATAACAGTGCCCCTGCCTGGTCGCCTGATGGTAGCAAGCTTGCAGTGGTGCTGACTTACGGTGCGAACTCGCAGATTTATACAATTTCTGCTGACGGTTCCAATTTGCAGCAAGTGACTAAAAGCAGCTCCATTGATACCGAGCCAGCGTTCTCACCTGATGGCCAGTATATTTATTTCAGCTCAGACCGTGGTGGTCGCCCGCAGATTTACAAAGTCCCAGCTTCAGGGGGTTCGGCTTCCCGTGTCACGTTTGAGGGTAGCTATAATGTGAGTCCGCGTTTTTCACCGGATGGCAAGTATTTGACCTATATCCGTAATGATGGCGGTTCCTTTAAGGTTGCCGTTCAGGATCTTGGCACGGGCGATGTAAAATTGCTCAGTAATGGTTCGTTGGACGAGTCACCCACTTTTGCACCTAACGCACGCACCATCATGTACGCAACGCGTGTAGGTGGAAAGGGCACCCTAGCGACGGTGACTGTGGACGGTTTAGTAAGGCAGCGCCTGTCAGAAGCGGGCGGAGATATTCGTGAACCTGCTTGGGGACCTGCGCAAGCGGCACCCAAGTAGTTTATCCGTGGTCAATTTTAGTCACTCATTTTAAGGAGAAAGTATGAACAAGAGTATTTGGACAATTGCAGCACTGGCATTAGTGTTGACTGCTTGTAAAAGCACCCCGATGAACCCGGCCAAAGTAGAAGATTCCAGCGTGACTCGCCCAATGGCAAATGCTAAGGATTCTAACGCTGACAGCTCTGCCAACACTGACAAAATCAACATCAAAACAGTCGATGTGGATACCAGCAAGGATGAGTTGAGTGCTGCAGAGTTGGCAAAACGCCAGGTGTTTTTTGATT
The DNA here is from genome assembly GCF_001183865.1 of Methylophilus sp. TWE2. Taxonomy (NCBI): domain Bacteria; kingdom Pseudomonadati; phylum Pseudomonadota; class Betaproteobacteria; order Nitrosomonadales; family Methylophilaceae; genus Methylophilus; species Methylophilus sp. TWE2. Next base: position 2,751,255 of record NZ_CP012020.1, on the reverse strand, counting down.
ACGACAGCGATGCAATCCGCGATGAGTACAAATCTTTGATTGCAAACCATGCCAAATATCTGGTGGCTCACCCACAAACCAAAGTCGTTCTGCAAGGCAACACTGACGAGCGCGGCACGCACGAGTACAACCTGGCATTGGGTCAGCGTCGTTCTGTGGCGGTGAAAAATGCGCTGAACGTATTGGGCGTTAACGATAGCCAGATTGAAACTGTGAGCTACGGTGAAGAGCGTGCCAAAGCAAACTGCGCGGATGACGGTTGCTTCCAGCAAGATCGTCGCGTAGACATCGTTTATGCAGGTCAGTAATTTGCGATTATCTGCGACGTTGATCGCCTTGGGGCTGGCTGTTACAACAGCCAGCCATGCGGCGTTATTTGATGATACTGAAGCCAGAAAACGCATCCTCGAGCTGGAAAACAAGCAAACGTCTGATCATGATGCCCAGCAAAAGGCCATTACGGATCTGACGCGTACACAACAGTCTCTAGACAAGCGTGTGCAAAGCCTGGAAGCATTAATCAATGGCAAGGGCTTGCTTGACATGCAAAACCAGCTCGAGCAAATCCGTCAGGATGTTGCGCAGCTCAAGGGCGACCTGGAAGTGGTGACGCACCAGTTGGAAGACATGCGTACCAAGCAGAATGCGGCTTATACTGATTTGGATACACGCGTGCGCAATCTGGAAACGCTTGCCCAGTCAGTCACCAGTGGCCAAGCGGCAACGCCTGGCGCCAATGGTGGAAATGGTGGTAACGTTAATATCAAGGCAGATGTTCCACAGCAAGAGTTGAGTGCGTTTGCCGAAGCCGAGTCACTGAACCAAGCAGGCAAGTACAAAGAAGCGTTTAATGCCTATGATGCTTTTTTGAAAAATTACTCAGGAAGCAAGTTAACCCCTGATGCGCTTTACGGTATGGGTTATGTGCAGTTTGCGCTCAAGAGTTACAAGTCTTCGGCAGCTACACAGCAGAAGTTCCTGGATAGTTACGCATCGCATTCGCTGGCACCTAACGCCATGCTGAACCTGGCCAATAGCCAGATTCAGCTGGGGCAGATTCCAGCCGCCAAGAAAACCCTGAAAGAGTTGATTGCGGCATACCCATCGGCAGAAGTGACGCCCAGTGCGCAAAAACGCCTCAAGGTGCTGGAAAGTATCAAATAGCAGATTTTCGTTATTGAAATTAGCTTATTTCGGCGATAATAGCGGGCAGATAGCAATATCTGCCCGTTTTATTTTCATATCCTCATGACTACACTCAGAATTTTCGAGATTTTCTATTCATTGCAGGGCGAGAGCTCGCGTGTTGGCCTGCCAACGATTTTTATCCGCCTGACCGGTTGCCCTTTGCGTTGTGGTTATTGTGATACCGAATACGCATTCAAAGGTGGCAGTAATATGACGCTTGATGAAATCATGCAGCAGATTGCCGCTTATGACACGCGTTATGTCTGCGTGACAGGAGGAGAGCCATTGGCGCAGAAGCCATGTATCGAATTATTGATGCGTCTGAGTGATGCTGGTTACCAGGTGTCACTGGAAACCAGTGGCGCCATGGATATCGCAGATGTAGATTCACGGGTAAAAATCATTATGGACATCAAAACCCCCGGTTCTGGTGAGGTTGAAAAAAACCGCTGGGAAAATCTACCCCTGCTGAAAGCCGGAGATGAAGTGAAGTGGGTGATTTGCAGCCGTGATGATTACGACTGGGCTAAGCGGATGCTGCAAACCCGTCCATTCCCGGCTCATTGCGACCAGTTATTCTCTCCAAGTTTTCATGATGTCAGTGGCGAAACATTGGCCAGCTGGATTTTGCAGGATCATCTCAAGGTGCGCATGCAGCTACAGTTGCATAAAATCCTGTGGGGCGAGAAGCAAGGAGTATAAGTTTGGCAGCATCTCAAAAACCTAAAGCCGTTATTTTATTATCTGGCGGGCTGGATTCCAGCACCGTGCTGGCCATTGCCAAATCTCAGGGCTATGACTGCTATTGCCTGAGTCTGGATTACCATCAGCGGCACAATGTAGAGTTGCTGGCCGCCCAGCGTGTTGCGCAGGCATTGGGTGCGGTTGAGCATAAAACAGTGCAACTGGATTTATCGCTGTTTGGCGGCTCCGCCCTCACTGACAATAATATCGCCGTGCCCGAGCAGGAAACGCAAGGCATTCCTGTCACCTATGTCCCGGCGCGCAATACGATTATGCTTTCCTTGTCCCTGGCCTGGGCGGAGGTGTTACAGGCACGTGATATTTTTATTGGGGTGAACGCCCTGGATTATTCCGGTTATCCGGATTGTCGTGGCGAGTATGTCAAGGCTTTCCAGCAGATGGCCAATCTGGCTACCAAGGCAGCGGTTGAGGGGCAAACCATTACCGTGCATGCGCCACTCATTGATATGACCAAGGCCGATATTATCCGGACGGGGCATGCCTTAGGTGTGGATTACGGGCTCACAGTTTCCTGCTATCAGGCAGATGATCAGGGCGCCGCTTGCGGCGTCTGTGATTCCTGCCGTTTCCGCAAAGCTGGATTTGCACAAGCGGGCGTGGTTGATCCAACGCCATACAGAAACACGCATTCTGGCAAGTGAAAAAGACTTGCCACCTGCTTAAAAAATCAAGTATAATCCGCGCCTTTCTGCAAAGAAATTCATTTTAAGAGAACAAGATTATGGTCGTTATTCGTTTATCACGTGGTGGCTCTAAAAAGAACCCGTTTTACAGCGTAGTTGTGGCAGATTCCCGCAACCGTCGTGACGGTCGTTTTATCGAGCGCGTTGGTTTCTACAATCCATCTGCACGCGCTGGCGCTGAAGGCCTGCGTATCGATGAAGCACGTACACAATACTGGGTTGAGAACGGTGCACAACTGTCCGACACCGTTGCGCGCCTGGTTAAATTCCACGCTAAAGGTGCCGAAGGCATGGCTGCAGTTAAAGCTAAAGAAACTGCTAAAGCTGAAGCTGCTAAAGAGAAAGCCATTGCTGAAGCTGCTGCAAAGTTAAAGGCTGAAGCTGATGCCGCCGCTGCAGAAGCTGCCGCTAAGGCTAAAGCAGAGGCTGACGCTGCAGCCGCAGAAGCCGCTGAAACACCAGCTGCTGAGTAATTGTTTCGACGCCTAAATTCAGATGGCGTTTGAGAACATGGTTGTGATGGGGCGCATTGTCGCCCCATATGGCGTTTATGGCTGGCTAAAAGTCGTGCCTGACACAGAGTATCTGGATGGCTTGCTTGACTACGAGGTATGGTGGATAGGAAAAGCACCTAACTGGCGTGAAACCTCCATAGAACAAGCCAAAATCCATAACGATGTGTTACTGGTGAAGCTGGTGGGTGTGAGTGACCGGGATGCGGCATTTGCGCTCAAAGGTCAGCAAATTGCTGTACCGCGTGAGGCATTGCCTGAGCCTGATGAAGGCGAGTATTACTGGTCTGACCTGATTGGTTTGCATGTTCGCAATACTGAAGGTGTGGATTTCGGCAAGATTACGCAAGTGCTTGAAACTGGCGCTAACGACGTGCTGGTTGTACGTGAGTTAAAGCCGACCCAGGTGAAAGGCAAGGATGGAAAATTGCGCGAAGAGTATCGCGAGCGTTTGATTCCTTTTACCAGTGAGGCTGTGCCCGAGGTGGATGTCAAGGCGGGTACGGTGTTGGTGGACTGGGATGCCGATTTTTAAAAGAAAGCTGATCTCATGATGCAGATTGAAGTGATCAGTTTGTTTCCTGAGATGTTTGCAGCACTGACGGAATATGGCATTACCAGCCGAGCCAGACAAAGAGGGTTGTATCAGTTAACGCTGACTAATCCGCGCCAATACACGCAAGATGTGCATCACACAGTGGATGACAGGCCGTATGGTGGTGGTCCTGGTATGGTGATGCTGGCGGAACCGCTGGCAAATGCCATTGGTGATGCGAAAGCGCGGTTACAGTCGCAAGGAGTAACGCCAAGGGTGATCCATTTGTCACCCCGAGGCAAACCGCTGACACACGAAAAAGTGTTGCAGCTTAAAGAGTTACAGGGGCTGGTGCTATTAGCCAGCCGCTATGAAGGGGTAGACCAGCGTGTGCTGGATACCCTGGTGGATGAAGAAATCTCCATTGGGGATTATGTGTTGAGTGGCGGTGAGTTGCCTGCCATGGTGTTGCTGGATGCGATCATCCGTCAGTTACCAGGTGCGTTAGGCGATGCCGATTCGGCGCAGGAAGATTCTTTTGTGAATGGCCTGCTCGATTATCCGCACTACACCCGCCCGGAAGAATTTGCAGGATTGAAGGTGCCCGACGTATTACTGTCAGGGCACCACGAAAAGATTAGACAATGGCGATTACAGCAATCGCTGCTGCTAACAAGGGCGAAACGCCCGGATTTATTGGCTGAAAGGCCGTTGACGAAAGAAGAGGCTAGGCTACTCAAAGAGTACCAAGGCGACTGAGTTAAGCACCGCGCAACGCAGTAGATAACACGCGCAGTTTGAATCAGTGACTTGGGAGTAGGAACGAGCCACTTTACAATTAAAAGGAACTGACATGGCAGACATTATCAAAATGTTAGAGCAAGAAGAAATTGCTCGCTTGAACAAAACCATCCCTGACTTCGCGCCAGGCGACACCGTGGTTGTAGGTGTAAACGTGGTTGAAGGTACTCGTAAACGTGTACAGGCTTACGAAGGCGTGGTTATCGCTAAACGTAACAAAGGTCTGAACTCATCATTTATCGTGCGTAAAATCTCTTCCGGTGAAGGTGTTGAGCGTACATTCCAGACTTACTCTCCACAAATCGCTTCTATCGAAGTGAAACGCCGTGGTGACGTGCGTCGCGCTAAACTGTACTACTTGCGTGAGCGTTCAGGTAAATCTGCACGTATTAAAGAGAAACTGGTTGCTCGCGAAAAAGAAATCGCAGCAGACAACTCTTAATTCAAGCGTTGCACAAAAAAGCCCTTCTTTTGAAGGGCTTTTTTATTGCCGTTTGCAGCCATGTATCTGGTGGTATTTAAGTTGCAACCTGCGCAAGATTACAGTTAAATACCTACATGAAAAGTCTTCATGATGAACTCGATGCATTAGTGCCTGCGCCCTTTGGCTTTGTCGGTGTGCGCAGTGATGAGACAGGCGAGGTGCTTCAGTTTCTACTACATGCCTTGCCGCTCAAAGCCAACCCTAATCCCCGTGCGCAAGTAGTGGCAGACCAGGTGGCAGCCTATCTGGAGAATCCGCGTATTGCCTGGCAGCCCATTCAGTCCAGTCGCGGTACAGCCTTTCAGCAACGGGTTTGGCAGGCCATGCGCACGATTCCTGTCGGTGAAACCTGGACTTACAGCCAGCTAGCCGCAGCCGTTGGTTCTGGTCCGCGAGCCGTGGCCAATGCCTGCGGCGCCAATCCATTACCTTTGTTTAATCCCTGTCACCGTATCGTTGCCAGCAACGGTTTGGGTGGCTTTATGCAAGGCATTGCAGGTGGGTTAGAGATTAAGCGCTGGTTGCTGGCACATGAGCAACGTAGTCAGTAACACCGATGCAGCAGAAAAAAAAGTCTGTGGCGGCCACGCCAAATGTCCCCGAGATTGATACCTTTATCGACCAGCTCTGGCTGGAAGATGGCCTGTCAGCCAACACCTTATCCAGCTACCGCAATGATCTAAAAGGCTTTGTCGAGTGGTGTGGCAAGCAGGCTTTAGGAGTATGGGACGTACAGTCGCATCATTTGCAGGAGTATCTGGCACATCGCTTTCCGCTGGTGAAAGTCCGCAGTATTAACCGCTTGATTGCGACGCTGAGACGTTTTTACCGCTACGCCTTAGCGGCTAATTTGATCAAGCAAGACCCCACGCTGCATATAGAGGCACCTAAAATGCCCAAGCAGCTCCCCAAAACCTTAAGTGAATCGCAAGTGGAAGATTTATTGCATGCACCGGATGTGAATACGCCGCTAGGCATGCGAGACCGGGCGATGCTGGAGTTGTTATATGCCAGTGGCTTGCGCGTTTCGGAGCTGGTGAATGTGACCATTGCCGAAGTCAGCACGCAAGATGGCGTAGTGCGTGTGACTGGCAAAGGCAGTAAAACGCGGCTGGTGCCGATGGGACAAGAAGCTGCGGAGTGGATAGACCGTTATCTGACGATGGCACGCCCCGAGATTTTAAAAGGCAGCTTGAGTGACGCGGTATTTGTCACCACGCGGGGTGATGCCATGACACGGCATGCGTTCTGGCACATTATCCAGCGCTATGCTTTGCAAGCTGGCATCTCACAACATATTAGCCCGCATGTGTTACGCCATGCGTTTGCCACCCATTTGCTCAATCATGGCGCGGATTTACGGGTAGTGCAAATGTTGCTCGGCCATGCAGATATTTCGACGACGCAGATTTATACGCATGTAGCGAGGGAAAGGTTGCAGCAACTGCATAAGGTGCATCATCCGAGAGGGTAATGTATGAGCGTCATTCCCACGAAAGAGGAAATACATGGTGACTGCAATACATGCTTAGTTGCGAAAGGGTATGCACTAAAACGGACGTCCATATGAGCTCCAGGAATGAAATTGATTTATCTAATAGATTTGATAGGGATGGTTACCGTTGTTGATTAACCACGGCCAATTGTAGCTTCTATCCGATTTTGAATCGCCACTTTGAATTCTTTGAGATTATCTTCTTCCCATAATACAAAGTTATATTGGCGGTTATCGAAGTGCACATTGCTTAAATCTTGTTTTTTACAAGTCCAAATAACTGGCAGTCCTAAACCTAAAGCAAAGCCTGCCTCAAAATAAACGCCACCTCTCTGCCCCGTAAAATCCGCTATTACGAACTTGCTACGACGTAACATGGCAATTATTTCATCATCTATTCGATTGTTGTGTTGATGACTGTCTATTCTTTTTGGCTCGTAGCCTGCATCTTTAATTGCTGGTTCTATAGCACTGGTCCAAATTGGAAGAACACTTTTATCGAACCACATAGCGCAAAAACCAATCCTGCTCTCTAAATTTACCCTAGCAAGCCCATCTAGATAGCTATATCCCTTTGGTGTTATTGCAACTTCATAATTGAATTGACCGTCTATAAAACGATTTACAGTGCTCTCTATGCTAATAAACCCTAGCTCATCTTTGAGATAGGTTCGTAGTAAGTAGTCCAGTTCATTTGGACTTACAGAGCAAGAAATTGCATGTAAACCATCGGTAATCAAAGACTCAACAAAAAATTTACTAGATAAATCAATTGTCTCATCTGCTATGTATTGCAAAATACTCATTGCGCGTTCATTGAGGCTTGGGGTCTTGAGCCCTTTTAAAAAATTTATATTCTCACTTGTTAGGGCTATATTCTGATTTTTTCTAATCCAGCCAGAAGCATTTGCTACCATTCTTTTATTAGAACGAGACCACATAGCAATTGCAGTTCCAGAAATTGAAAAATTTCCGCACCTTCTACAGCCTACAGATTTTCCGTCATATTCAGGTTTTGTGTAGTCTTGAGCATTGGTTCCGCAAATCGGACAAGCTATCGCAGTCATTTTTGATCTCTCTCCATCACCACCCCCAATGCTTTTAACCCCGGCAATATCCCCGGCTTACTCACTTTCAATTTCACATTCTGCGCCTTAAATTCTTTCAAAATGAGTTGGCAAACATGCTCACCCAAGGCCTCAACAAGCTTGAAACTATGCTCGGCTAATGTCTCCCGTATGCGCGCGACTACAAGGCCGTAATCTATCGTATTTTCAATCGCATCACTTTGGCAGGCTTTACTGAAATCATAGCCAATTTCAATATCCAGGATCACAGTTTGCGGGAGGGTGCGTTCCCATTCCGGCACGCCCAGTTTGGTTTGCACTTTGACTTGTTCGAGAAAAATTGTGTCCATGAATCAGTGTCCTTTTATTTCCGCGCAGGCCGGAATCCAGTATGATTCGGCATCATACAACATCGTGCAGTGGCTGGCATAAGCGGCTGCACTTCAGTGGAATTAAACGCATGAACGAAATTGGTTTTGATATTGAAGCATTGGTCTGGATAGTAGCAGCTTACCTGATAGGCTCAATTGCCTTTGGCATCATCATCAGCAAGCTGTATCGCCTGCCTGATCCGCGTACCGTGGGCAGCGGCAATATCGGTGCGACCAATGTGGCGCGGAGTGGTAAAAAATCCGCCGCGATTTTGACTTTGCTGGGGGATGCCTTTAAAGGTTGGCTACCGACTTGGTTGGCGTTGCAGGCTGGCATGCTCATGGATGTGGTGGCGCTCGTGGGGTTGGCGGTGTTTATTGGCCACTTGTACCCGATTTACCATAAGTTTAAAGGGGGTAAAGGGGTGGCGACGGCGCTGGGTGTGATGATTGCCTTTTCGGGCTGGCTGGCGTTGAGTGTGGTTGCCGTCTGGGTGGCGGTGTTCTTAATCAGCCGTATTTCTTCCTTGTCTGCCCTGGTCGCTGCTGTATTGGCACCTGTGATTGCCTGGCAGTTCTTGTCACCTTACCCGGTATATGTGGCGGTTGTGGTGGTGATGTCAGCGTTTTTGATTATTCGCCATCAGTCCAATATTGAGAAACTGCTCGCGGGGACTGAGAGCCGATTTGGCAAAAAATAATCTGGCTAAGATTTAAGCAGGAGCTTTGAGCTCAGACAAACCCCAGCGCGGCCGGATGCTAAAGCTGTAATCCTGCTTGCCTGTTTGCATAGCATGCAGGCGCATGGCGCCTGCAAAAGCAATCATGGCACCATTGTCAGTGCAGAATTCCAATCTGGGATAGCTCACACTAAAGCCGCGTTTGGCAGTGGCTTCATTTAATCTTGTCCGCAGCCGTTTGTTTGCACCCACGCCACCCGAAACCACCAGACGTTTCAGTTTGGTTTGTTTGAGCGCTTTTATGCATTTATGCACCAATATCTCGGTGACAGATTCCTGAAACTCCCAGGCAATATCTTTAATTATTTCAGGGTCCAGTTCAGGCTGGTTGTTCACCAATGTCAGCACGGCTGTTTTCAGGCCGCTAAAACTAAAGTTTAAATCAGGGCTGTTAAGCATGGGACGCGGTAGCTGGAAATGTGGCTTGCCTTGGTCTGCCAGTTTGGAAACCGCCGGGCCGCCAGGGTAACCTAAACCCAACAGTTTGGCAGTTTTATCAAACGCTTCGCCGGCGGCATCATCCAGCGTATCGCCCAATAATTCGTATTGACCGATGCCGTCTACGCGCATGAGTTGGCTATGTCCGCCTGAAACCAGTAGCGCAACAAAAGGGAATGCGGGCGGGTTTTCTTCCAGCATGGGTGCCAGTAAATGGCCTTCCAGATGGTGCACACCAATAGAGGGGACATTCAGCGCCATGGCCAGCGATTGTGCGATGCTGGTGCCTACCAATAAAGCACCAGCCAGGCCTGGACCTTGGGTGTAGGCAATGCCTTCGATGTCTTGTAGCGTCTTATCTGCTTGTATCAGCACTTGCTGCGTCAGGGGGAGCGCGCGGCGGATATGGTCTCGTGAAGCCAGTTCAGGCACCACGCCGCCATAAGCGGCGTGCATGTCAATCTGCGAGTGCAGGGCGTGCGCCAGCAATCCGCGGCGTGTGTCGTAAAGCGCCACGCCGGTTTCATCACAAGAAGATTCAATGCCTAATACCAACATCTAACACCAGACCCGTATACAATTTTTTGTAGAAAGGATTGATAAATCCAAATAAGCGCGATAGAATACGCGGTTTTCAGTGCTGCATCAATCCGCAAGCACCATTGTCTAACCAATATTTGAAGGATAGGGATTTACATGACCGCTATTCGTGTGAAAGAGAACGAACCGTTTGACGTTGCAATGCGCCGTTTCAAGCGTTTGATTGAGAAAACCGGTTTGTTGAACGACTTGCGTGCACGCGAGTTCTACGAGAAGCCAACTTGGGAGCGTAAGCGTAAAGCGGCTGCTGCGGTTAAGCGTCAATACCGCCGTCTGCGCAACCAACAGTTGCCAACAAAACTCTACTAATTTTTTAGTGGGTGAACGGTTAGCCATATCGTGGTTAACCGATGAAGCGAAGGTTGTGGGTTTCCGCAACCTTTAGCTATTTATGCAGCCCACATTTATCCGGACTAAGACACGCTATGAGCCTGAAAGCACAAATCTCCGACGACATGAAAACTGCCATGCGTGCCAAAGACATGCAAAAACTGGGCGTGATCCGTTTGCTGCAAGCGGCGATCAAGCAGCGCGAAGTGGACGAGCGTATCGAGTTGGATGATGCTGCTGTGGTGGGTGTAGTCGAAAAAATGCTCAAACAGCGCCGTGATTCAATTGCTGCGTTTGAAGGGGCCAACCGTATGGATTTGGCGGACCAGGAGAAGTTTGAAGTGACGGTGTTGCAAGCGTACTTGCCCGCGCAGTTAAGCGAAGAAGAAATCAATGCCATTATCGCTAAAGTGGTGGCCGAGACTGGTGCCGCCGGTGCCAAGGATATGGGCAAGGTGGTGGGCGCTGTGAAACCATTGGTTGCCGGTAAGGCCGATATGGCGAAAGTCTCTGGACTGATCAAGGCTGCCTTGGGTTGATAGGCAGCTGATGCATCAAGCAAGAGGGCGCATGTGCGCCCTTTGTTTTTTGCCTTGCATAAGCGATACTTGCATTTATGATCCCGGAAAGTTTTATTCAAGAATTGCTTAATCGCGTAGATATTGTCGAAGTGATCGACAAGGCAGTGCCGCTGAAAAAAGCCGGGGCGAATTACTCTGCCTGTTGCCCGTTTCACAACGAAAAATCCCCCAGTTTTACGGTCAGTCCGACCAAGCAGTTTTATCACTGCTTTGGCTGTGGTGCGCATGGTTCGGCATTGAGTTTTCTCATGGAGTATAACGGCCTGAGTTTTGTCGAGGCCATCCATGACCTGGCCAAGCAGGTGGGTATGATTGTGCCGCAAGAACAGCGTGACCCAAATCAGCCTGCGCCTGCCTCTAAAGCAGTGTTGTTAAGTTTGCAAGAAACCTTGCAACAAGCGGCTAATTATTACAAGGCCGAACTTAAAAAATCACCGCGGGCGATTGATTACCTCAAGGCGCGTGGCTTGAGTGGGCAGGTTGCGGCCAAATTCCAGATCGGCTATGCCCCGGCAGGTTGGCAAAACCTGCAAACCGTCTTTCCGCAATATGATGCCGAACCGTTGGAAACGGCGGGCCTGGTGGTGCAAAACGAGCAAGGTCGCCGTTACGACCGCTTCCGTGACCGCATCATGTTCCCTATCCATAATCAAAAAGGCGAGGTGATTGGGTTTGGCGGACGTGTGATCAACCCTGAAGATAGCCCCAAGTATTACAACTCACCAGAAACGCCGCTGTTTCAAAAGGGACATGAACTCTATGGCTTGTTTATGGCACGACGTGCGATTCGTGATGCTGGCCGTGTGCTGGTCGTGGAAGGTTATATGGATGTCGTGGCGTTGGCGCAGTATGACATTGAGTACGCGGTGGCGGCCTTGGGGACGGCCACCACGCCCTTTCATATCGCCAAGCTGATGCGGCAAACCGATGAGATTGTATTCAGTTTTGATGGCGACAAGGCCGGGCGTACGGCAGCCTGGCGTGCAGTCATGAATGCCTTACCGGCGATTAAAGATGGCGTGAAATTGCGCTTTTTGTTTTTGCCGGCCGAGCATGATCCCGATAGTTTTGTGCGCGAATTTGGCAAAGAAGCATTTGAGGCAGAAATGGATAAAGCCATGCCGTTGTCGCAGTACATCATTCAGCATTTGAGTGAGCACAATCCGCTGGCTTCGCAAGAGGATAAGGTACAGTTTTTAAATGATGCTGAGCCTATTCTTAAACAGATCCAGGCGCCACGTTATGCCATGTTGCTTCGGAAAAAGGTGGCCGAAATGACGGGTTTGGCCGGAGGTGAAATGCAGCGCATGCTCAAATTGCCAAACCCGGCTAAAACGCAGCAGAAAGCCGTGCGCCAGCGTTCGCGTACGCCCCTGTCGCTACATGTACGATTGGCTTTGATGTTGCTCATGCGGCCGCAATGGGCGAGGCTGGAGTTGCTGGATAAAATCACGGGTGAAAGTGACGAGGAGCAGATGCTGCGCGTCATGGTGAAAGCTGCCATGGCCAAGCCGGAATCTCGGCCCGTGGTCTTGCTGCAAATGATCACGCCCTATATTTCAGAGGGTTTGCGACACCAATTGCATCGTGAATTGTCTGTATTGGACGAGACGCTGGACTTTACGCTTGAATTTGAGGGCGCATGTACCCAACTATCAGACATGGCGCTGATGGCGCGAGAAAAATCCCTACTGGGGCAGCTCACTGAAAAGCCTTTTTCTGCGCTGTCAGAGACTGAGCGTGAGGCCTTGCGGCAATTAACCAGTAAACGCTAACCTGATGTCACCCGAAAAACCGTGAGAGTGTGCTTAAAAAGCGTGCATAAATCTGGTAAAATAAAGGGTTTCCCGTAATGTTATATCGAATGATCTGTCTAGCAGTGTTGATCAGCATTCGACAACAACCATTTTAGAGGTGGAATCGGCCATGGCCAGACCCAAAGCAGATAAAAGTTTAGATAAAGAACTCGGAATCAACGAAGTCGAAACCCCTAAAGATCCCGCTACCCAGGCACTGGATGCCGAGGCACGCCGTACCCGCCTGAAAACCCTGATTGTCCTGGGTAAAGAGCGTGGCTACCTGACCTACGCCGAAATCAATGACCACCTGCCGGACGATGTGCAAGACTCCGAGCAGATCGAGAGTATCATCGGCATGATCAATGACATGGGTATCCAGGTCTACGAAGAAGCGCCGGATGCTGAAGTGTTGCTGATGTCTGATGCGCCACCAGCAGTGACTGATGATGATGCGGCAGAAGAGGCTGAGCAGGCCTTGGCAACCGTGGACTCTGAGTTTGGTCGCACGACTGACCCAGTACGTATGTACATGCGGGAAATGGGGACTGTTGACCTGTTGACGCGTGAGGGCGAAATTGAGATCGCCAAACGTATTGAAGACGGCCTCAAGCACATGGTGCAGGCGATTGCAGCCTGTCCAACGACCATCGCCCAGTTGCTGGAGATGGTCGACAAGGTTGAAAAAGACGAAATGAGCGTTGATGAACTGGTAGACGGTTTGATCGACAGCGATTTGGGTCTGGATGACGCGCTGGCGGCCGCAGATGTTGAGGAAGAAGAAGCCGACGACGAAGAAGATGAGGATGAGGACGAGGACAGTGATGCTAAAGCGTCTGCCATGTCTGCCGAAGCGCTGGCCAAACTCAAGGATGAAGTCTTGTCGCGCTTTGCCGTCATCCGTGCTGCCAACGCAAAAATGAACACCATCCGCCAAGCCAAAGGCACCAACGATGGCGAGTACAAAACCTTGCATCAGCAAGTGCTGGATGAGCTGACAGCCTTCCGTTTCTCTGCCAAACAGGTTGAGGCCTTGTGCGACCAGGTGCGCAACATGGTGGAAGAGGTGCGTACGCATGAACGCAAGATCATGGAGTTTTGTGTAGACAAGGCCAATATGCCGCGTCAGCAATTCATCAAGAGCTTTGTCGGTAACGAAATCAATCTTAACTGGCTCGATGACGAGCTGGCAGGCAAACCTGCTTATGGTGAGCGTTTAGAACGTTTCAGGCACTCTATTCTCGACCAGCAAGAGCGTTTACAAAACTTGCAGAACCGCGTCGGCTTGCCCATCAAAGAGCTGCGTGAAATCAACAAGCAAATGACCACTGGCGAAGCTCGTGCACGACGCGCCAAGCGCGAAATGATCGAGGCCAACTTGCGTCTGGTGATTTCGATTGCCAAAAAATACACCAACCGTGGTTTGCAGTTCCTCGACCTGATCCAGGAAGGCAACATCGGCTTGATGAAGGCTGTAGATAAATTTGAATACCGTCGCGGTTACAAATTCTCCACCTATGCTACATGGTGGATTCGCCAGGCCATCACCCGTTCTATCGCTGACCAGGCACGTACTATCCGTATTCCGGTCCACATGATCGAAACCATCAACAAGATGAACCGTATCAGCCGCCAGATCTTGCAAGAAACTGGCTTGGAACCTGATCCGGCTACCCTGGCTGAAAAAATGGATATGCCGGAAGAAAAAATCCGCAAAATCCTCAAAATCAGCAAAGAGCCTATCTCAATGGAAACGCCGATTGGTGACGACGAAGACAGCCATTTGGGTGACTTTATTGAAGACAACACCACACTGGCACCGATGGACGCAGCTGTTTACGCCAGCCTGCGTGACGCCACCAGTGAAGTGCTGGAATCACTGACCCCACGTGAAGCCAAAGTGCTGCGCATGCGCTTTGGTATCGAAATGAATACAGACCACACGCTGGAAGAAGTCGGCAAACAGTTTGACGTCACCCGCGAACGTATCCGCCAGATTGAAGCCAAGGCCCTGCGTAAACTGCGTCACCCGACCCGCTCGGAACGTCTGCGCAGTTTCTTAGAAAACGGTCAGGATTAGTTTATAATCCCACGCTTTCCGGCCCCTTAGCTCATGCTTGGTTAGAGCAGCGGACTCATAATCCGTTGGTGCTGTGTTCGACTCACAGAGGGGCCACCATTAATAGAGAGACTCAAGGTTAACGCCTTGGGTCTTTTTTGTTTTGGTTAGTGTAGACTTTAATATCATTATAAAAATAGCTTAAAGGATTGTTGATGATAAGCAAAAGATTCCGTATTTTGATTTTTATCTTTCTTTGCATGCAGCTTTCTATCGTTTATGCACAGGATGCAGACGCAGAGTGGACAAATATCAATTACGAATTTATGCAGTTACACCAGGCGGGCAAGTTCGATCAGGCTATGGTTGTTGCTCAAAAATCGTTAGAGTTTGCAGAACAACGTTTTGGCCCTGATAGTATCCATGTTGCTACCAGCCTGAACAACGTTGCGGGAATGTACGAAAGAAAAAGCGAATTTTCCAAGGCCGAACCGCTTTATAAACGATCACTGGCGATCAATCAGGCAGTGCTTGGTTCCAGCCATCCTAATGTAGCCATAATAGCGCACAATCTTGCTGGTCTATATGCGGCTGAGGCTGACTTTGGTAAAGCAGAGCCGCTGTACAAGCAGGCATTGCAGATTAGAGAGAGTGCCTTAGGCCCAGACCATCCCGAGGTAGCCATAACTTTGAATAATCTGGCAGGAATTTACGATAAGCAGAGTAATTACAGGGAAGCAGAGCCGCTTTATTACCGCTCTTTAAAGATATTAGTGAAAGTACATGGAGCTGACCACCCTAGTGTAGCTACGTCTCTCAATAACTTAGCTGCTCTATATGTAGCTACAGGAAACTATGCTACAGCGGAGCCACTCTATAAGCGCTCGTTGATCATCATGACGAAGGCACTAGGTCCCAATCACCCAGCTTTAGTCACAAATTTAAAGAATCTAGCAGCACTTTATAGGGCCACTAATCGGGATGAAGAAGCTGGGCTGATAGAAAATCAAGCTGCGCGGATACTAGCTCTTCAGCGAAGGTAAACATATTCTGGGTATCTCAAGCACCAACGGTGCATTTGCTTCTAAACTCATTTTCTTTTAGCTCAATGTGCAGGTCGTTGGACTTTATGTTGGCTTAGCGTGGAGCGTTGGCGTTTTCTAGGCGGGTGTGTCTAGTCGTTGATATTTAGATTCGATTGCTAGGTGGGCAGTACATCATGAGGGACTCAAGGTTAACGCCTTGGGTCTTTTTTGTTGTTATAGTGCTGAACTAAATTAAGTTTGGTTTCTTGATTACATCTTAAGAGTAAAAAATAAAATAATGAGAATTTTCTGGCCTATTTTTATTTGCATGGTTTTAATTATTAGTGGCTGTATTCCAACTACGGGTGAATCGATTGAAGTGAGCGGGTAGTACTGCCCATAGCCTCACGCTTTGAAACATAGCTAAGCAATTAGGGCCTGTCTGATACGAGGGTAATCCCGACAGAGATCGTTGGCCGTTATGTCGGCTTGGCGTGAAAGTGAGAAATTCAATCCAATTCTGAAAAAGGCTTTGTAATGAACTTGGCAATTTTATGTGCCTTGAACACAAAAAATAACGCAATCATCAATTCTAATAATAAAAAGAAAACATCCGCCTTTCCTTCGGCTCCTAAAGACATGAACATAGAATTAGAGCCAGACTTTAGACTTGCTTGAAACAAATAAGAAACTAAATCAGGTCCAGCATGAATGGCACTCCATAAGCCGATAATCGCAATTGCAACCGTTGCTACTTCATCGGGGCGAGTGTCAAAACGATTTTCGAATGTGGTTTTTGGAACTAGTTTATGGGCAATGATCATTGGGAAGAACCAAGCAATTATTGCAAAGACTAGAAACGATAAACCAATCATTAATGAAGTTGAGGCAAATGCCTCCATTTCATGCGATCTTAAGGCAGCAGGTATACCAGTCAAATAAGGTATGGACATAACTGCCAATAGTATTGAGAACATACGTATTGCAATGCCGACGAGTTGTTGTGGAGACATATATTTTTTGTGCTGTTAGTTTAATGACTGATAGTAAAGACGTGCTGCTGGAATTACTTTAGCATATAGTTATTCGGAGGTGCTGTGTTCGACTCACAGAGGGCTTTTTTGTTTTGTAGCGGATGTTATATAGATTCAATCTTACCAATACGTTGTAGCTCATGCTTTAGCTTCTCTTTGTCACCCAGCGATTCAGAGCTTAAACTTAAGAATGCTTCAATACGCTTGCGAAGTATTGAGTAAGCCTGGATGAATGAGGCATCAATTTCAGCATCAGTGCCTGTTGCTTTGGCTGGGTCATCTACTCCCCAATGCGCCCTTATCACATTACCAAGATAAGCTGGACAGGTCTCACCCGCTGCATTGCTGCATACTGTAATCACGATATCTGGTGTCACTGGTAGGTTATCCCATGACTTGCTGTAATAACCCTCAGTAGCGATGCCTTCACGCTTAAGCAACGCGATAGAACGGGGGTGCACTTCACCGGTAGGCTTGCTGCCCGCACTCATTGCTTTCATGCCTTCTGGTGCTAGGGCATTGAATGTGGCTTCAGCGAGGATTGAGCGGCAGGAATTACCTGTACACAAAAATAGGATGTTCATGTATATCTTTCGATTGTTAGGTGTTCTCGTACCAATGGCGGCTACGATTAACGATGGCAACGACAGACAACATGACGGGCACCTCAATGAGTACACCGACAACGGTGGCTAGCGCTGCACCAGAGTGAAAGCCAAAGAGTGCGATCGCTGTTGCGACAGCCAGCTCAAAGAAGTTTGAAGCACCAATCAGGGCGGATGGTGCTGCGACACAATGAGCCACTTTCAGCTTTTTATTCAGCCAGTAAGCCAGCATCGAGTTGAAATACACCTGGATGATGATAGGCACTGCTAACAATGCAATAACAAAGGGCTGTGCAATGATCTGCTGACCTTGAAAGCCAAACAGCAATACCAATGTGGCAAGCAGTGCCGTCAGGGAAACCGGTTGAATACGCTTAAGTAATGCATCCAGTGATTTCTGACGTCCTGCCAGTACAACTTCACGCACAAATTGACTGAGGACAACAGGGACCACGATAAATAGCACTAGAGATGTCAGAAGCGTGTCCCATGGAACGACAATGCTAGACAGCCCCAATAACAACGCTACCAGGGGCGCAAAGGCAAACAGCATAATGGCATCATTCAATGCAACTTGTGAGAGCGTAAACTTAGGCTCACCACCACAGAGGCCACTCCAGACAAACACCATGGCAGTACATGGCGCAGCAGCTAACAGAATCAGGCCTGCTATATAGCTGTCAATCTGGTCTGCGGGCAGCAAGTCACCGAATAAGTGACGGATAAATACCCAAGCCAGCAAGGCCATTGAAAAAGGCTTGACTATCCAGTTGATGAATAAGGTGACACCTATGCCTTTGCTATGCGCCAGCACATCGCCCATGGTCTTGAAGTCAATCTTTAGCAGCATGGGGATAATCATTAACCATATCAGGACAGCCACAGGCAGATTTACCTCTGCCACCTTAAAGCCACCTACTGCTTGAAAGAAGCCGGGAAATACTTGGCCTAATGCAATACCGACCACAATGCAGCCAAGCACCCACCATGTCAGGTTGCGTTCAAAGCTGCTGATCTGGCTGGGTTGAGCGGTAGCATTCATTTAGCAGCTCTTCTTTCTTGTAGTGAATTCAATTTTTTGAATGGCAGGAACACAGCAAGCTGCGTCAGCTTCGGTTGATTCTTGACCGTTGAATGTAGGTGCACTATCTAATGTGCGATAAGTTTCCCAGGCAATCCCCGATGGGTCTTGCACCCAGTGTTTGTCTGACTTTGCATAGCAGCAGGTTGTCCCTTCTTCAGTCACCAAGCTAAGCTCGGCTTTTTCTAAACGATGTCTGATCTCTTCAAGCTCTGACTCATGCTCAACCTGAATGCCAATGTGATCCAAGCCAGCTTTACCACCTCGCTTGCTAATGGCGAAATTTACTAGCGGGTCATTGAGCATCCACTTCGCATAATCAGGCTTAGAAACGGTCGGAGAAGCGCCAAAGAGGTGGCTATAAAAGCCAATACTTTGAGTGATGTCCTCGACGGAGATATGCAAATGCATACGTTTCATGATTCGTTACCTTTCTCTGGATGACAGCTTGTTACCTCTGGGCAGCATTCAGATACGCCAGCACAGCAATTCTCAGTAAGATAAGCAAGCAAGCCATTCATCGCAGCATAGTTAGCTGTGTAATAAATGAACCTACTGACCTGTCGTGAGTTAATCAGTCCAGCATGGCTTAGCTCTTTAAGGTGGAAAGAGAGCGTGCTTGGCGGTATCTTGAGTTGTTCCCCGATACTTCCCGCTGGTAGCCCTTCAATCCCTGCTTGAACAAGCAAGCGGAATATCTCCAAGCGCGCCTCTTGAGCGATTGATGAGAGTTGGGTCACTGCCGATTTAATGTCCATATTTTCTATATTTCCATAAATATAGAAAATATGCAATGGTTTTAAGATAAGAGACTGAATATGGGCATAATAGTGGTGGAAATTAAAGCCACTCAACGTACCCGATGAATTGACGTCAATCGTTGAGCT
The DNA here is from genome assembly GCF_001183865.1 of Methylophilus sp. TWE2. Lineage (NCBI taxonomy): Bacteria > Pseudomonadati > Pseudomonadota > Betaproteobacteria > Nitrosomonadales > Methylophilaceae > Methylophilus > Methylophilus sp. TWE2. Next base: position 2,732,178 of record NZ_CP012020.1, on the reverse strand, counting down.
TGCAAGTGATTTCATTATGAAATCCTGGAAAATTCGGGAATTTATCCCATATCAAATACCGTTAGTTTCCAGCATGATTCTATTCAGGGCGTGAGTTGCCACTAGGACCGTTTGAAGTGGGGTGACTTATTTTAAGCGGGGCAAACATTCCCTATCCGCATACACTAATTTGCATATTGGTACCGTGCTAAAAAGGCATCTCAATTGAGGTGCCTTTTTACTTTTAGGGGTTCGATTCTAACGTCGCCTTGTTTGCTAGTGCTGGATAGACAGTCGTTTCTTAAAGGCTATTTACCTTATCCAGCGCGTGTCTTACGCGTTAAAAATCGCAACTCATCATATAATATGGCACTCGTTGAGTGAGCAGTGCGTTTTCCATGTCTTACAGTAGTTTCCAACATACCTCCGTAGATCAAAATCGTCGTTCATGGCACAAAAAATCCCAGCTGGTGGATAGTACGGGCAGAAAATATACGGTATTTACGCACGACATTTCCATGACGGGAATGAGTCTTTTTGCCGATAAGCAATACAAATCGGGCCAGTTATGTAATGTGGAGGTGCCAGTGTTTGTCGGCTCAGGACTTAGGCATTACAGATTTGATTGCCGGGTTATTTTTTCCTCGCTGTGCGGCATGAGGGGGTTTAGGACAAACCTTGAGTTTCTCGAAGTGCCGCCAGAAAATAAAACATTAATTCAATCAGTCATGGCAAGGTAGCCATATTGCTATTCAAAAAGACTCAAGGCGACACATCTTGAGTCTTTTTGTTTTGGTGGGATGCTCGCGTTCTTGTCACCCGTTTCCTACACGGATTTCAGTATGTCTCTGATAGGGGAGATGCAATGCGTGTAAGACAATATAGCTGTCACGAATTTCTATGGTTTGTGGTTTGCTGTTGTTCACGATAAAAAATTAAAGATATTTCGGTGATGGGCTTATTGAATTTAATGATGTATTTTGGGGGGTAAAATGGCGGCTCTTTATCAACTGGCTGTGCTGGGTGCGCCAAGCAAAGCTCAAATACATGCATTAGAAAAATCTTTAAAGAGTACTCTGGAAGCGATCAATTTGCGCTTGGGTGATGAGGTAGGTTGGGAGATTTCTCCTGCCGAGTTCAGGCCTCACCAGTTACAACCTTCTGCCGTGGTTTTTTTTGGAGGTGTAAATACCCACCTCTCTAATTTGAGAGAGTTGTTGCGGCGTGGCATTCCCATTGTGCCTGTGGTCTCTAAGGCTAAACAAGCACCTGTCGAACTTCCCCCTTTATTAGCTCCATTTGACTATATTGATTATGCTGTTGGTGGTGCGCAATCTGTCGCCGTTGCCCTTTTGCAAAGTGTCGGCCTGCTCGCCCAGCAGCGTAAGGTGTTTTTAAGTTATTGCCGGGAAGAGCTCAGTGAGGCGGCGACTCAATTATTTGAAAGGCTGTCTGCACGGCAGTTCGAAGTATTCCTTGATCACGATGATAATACGGTGGACCGAAAGTTCAGCCACCAGTTATGGCATAGGCTATGTGATGCAGATGTCTTGCTGATGCTGGACACGCCCACTTATTTTGAACGCCGGTGGACTAATGCAGAATTTGGACGGGCCCTGGCCAAAGGGATCAGTGTCATGAGGGTGGCGTGGCCTGATTCAACCTCTTCCGCAAGAGTCTCCACGGCCAGCTTGCTACAACTTTCCGGTAATGAATTTAACTCGTTTTCTAAACAATTTGAAGAAAGTGCCTTGCAGCGTCTTTGTATGAAACTCGAAGAAGTGCGCAGCCAGAGTTATGCTGTTCGTCTGGTGAATTTCACGAGCAAGGCGCGTATTGCTGTAGAGGCGAGTGGCGGAAGGTTGATGGGCGTGGGACCAGGCAATATGGCTTATATCCAGTTAGCCAGTGGCAAGTGTTTGAAGGCAGAGATGACCCTTGGTGTGCCGGTAAACAAGCAGGATAATCATTCCTCTTTGCGACAATCCGATGCCTTGATTTACGACCCTATTGGCTTGCATTCAACATGGTTGTCACAGGCCGGGCTGGCAGATGATCAAGCTTATCCGTGGATCAGGCTAAATGAGGCGGAATTGCATTTTGCACATGAACAGGAGGGTCTATGAGTGCCATCTTTCTTTCTGCGAGTGTGCCGATGACGACGCGCGGTACTTACCATGAAACGGCCAACCCTTTCCTGATTCAATGTGCGGTGCGCGAATTGGTCATTGCGGCTTTGCAACAACATAAAATCGTTTGGGGTGGCCATCCGGCGATTACGCCGATGATATGGAGTATTTGCGAAGACCTGAATATTGATTATTCCGAGTCGGTAGTTTTGTACCAGAGCCGTTTTTTTGAGGATTATTTTCCTGAAGAAAATCGCCGTTTTAAAAATATCATTTTTACCAATGCGGTGTATGGCAACCGCGAAGCCAGCCTGCTTCGCATGAGAAAAGAAATGCTATCACGGCCAGATTTGGTAGGGGCAGTATTTATCGGCGGGATGGAGGGCGTGGAACAAGAGCATGAAATATTCAGGCACTATCATCCGGACGCCAGGATATTACCCGTACCGTCACCGGGCGGTGCTGCCCTTAACCTGGCGCTAGATCATGGCTACAGTTCGAATTCAGATTTTGAAGACATCGACTTCGCCCAACTCTTCCATACCCATTTCGCCGAGATCAATAAAAAACTGTCCTGAAGGTTTGTCTGCAATAGGGGAAAGAATGGCTCGCAGAGTATTCTATAGCTTTGATTATCAAAACGATTGCTGGCGCGCTGCCATGGTGCGCAATATTGGCGCAATTCATCGCAGACGGCCAGTTTGCGATAACCACTGGGAGCAGGTCAACCGGGAAGAGGACGATGCGATCAAACGCTGGATTGATGCACAACTTCGTCATCGCAGCTGTACGATCGTCCTGATCGGTGCCAAGACTGCTTCCTGCCGCTGGGTGCGCTATGAAATCCAGCGTTCACTGGAAAGCAGGAAGGGTTTGCTGGGCATACGTATTCATCAGTTAATGGACCAAAATCAGCAAACAACGACAGCGGGTCCAAATCCATTTGAGTCTATCATGTTGCCCGACGGTCAACGGTTATCGTCCGTTGCACCCACTTATGAGCCATTGGGCGTTTCAAGTGCGGATGTCTATTCCTATATCAGCCAACATCTCGAGGGGTGGGTGGAAGCAGCGATCGCTGCACGCTATTGAGGTTTTACGAGAAAGTCATCCGGTGTGGGTGAGAACTCCTACATCAGGATCAGAAACCACTTATAACCAGACCCGCCAGTTCTCATTATTCTATGCAGATACCGGTTTGACCGGAATGCGATAGGAGAAAAGCATGAATACCAATCAAATTGTTCCAGAAATGCCTGTGGTGTGTTCACAAGGGGGGCAATTCGCGACCGTGGATCACCTGGAAGGCGACAACTGCATCAAGTTGAATAAAGATGAAAACGGCCAGCACCACTATATTCCCACGAGTTGGGTCACCAATATCGAGAATGGGAAGGTGATTGTAGATCGTCCCGGTGAACAGGCAATGGAGGATTGGAGTGAAACGCCAACACATTAAATAATCATTCAGCACACCCAGCCCCAGGCAGCCCTGGGGCTTTTTATATGTGGAATAAAAGTAAACTATTTCTAAAAAAAGATTACTTTTTAGCTCGGTGGCTTCGATCCTGTCGGTGGGAGGTCCGAGAAATCCTACATGAACTCCAGCCATTGCCTGATAAACCTGGGTCGCCTGATTTATTAATCTGGTGGTGTTGATGTCAAGTGTGGACGCAATATAGGTCTCCCGACTTGCTCATTGACATGACGGTGGTCTCGGGCAGAGGCCACCGCCTTTATATCCACTGCTTTGAACGCTTTCTGAAGGGACTGTAAATGATGATTGGCCATTTGATGACTACTTCTGTGGTGACTGCTTCGCCTATGCAGTCGCTTAAATCCGCTGCTCAAATCATGGAGGAAAACGATTTTGATGCATTGCCCATCTGCGACAATCATCGCGTGATTGGCATGCTTACCGTACGGGATATCGCCATGAAAGCAGTGGCCAAAGGGATGTCTCTGGCCGAGTCCAAAATCTCGGAATTTATGACTTTTGAAACCGCCTATGTGTTTGTGGACCAGCCCGCAGAAGAAGTGGCCCGTTTTATGATTGAGCAGCAGGTACGCAGACTACTTGTACTCGACAGGGACTATCAATTGGTCGGTATCGTTTCCGTGGATGATTTGCTGATGGCGGGCAACCTGCAGGCCATACTGGTGAGCCATGAGGGATCGATAAAACACCTTGAGGCCTATCAATGGCCTCATCTCAGCGCCGCTTCACGTAAACAATCACTGCATTAGCCAGTAAAGACTGAGTAAAGGAGATTGCGATGCCGCAAAATCAACGGTCACTAAATCAGTCCAACAAACCCCAAAATATTCATGAGTTAGACCATGATCGGCTTGATCCGGCCAATCCGGACTCAGTCGATCCGGCGAATACTGATCCGGCGGACGAAGCAGAGGACGCCGAGAACTTGCCCGCGGAGTCATCCAGACCTGCCATCAATCCTGATGCCATCCACAGAAAATAGCGGTTACAGGATATTGCAAAGATTTTTACTCACTCATTCTATCCAATCCAACTATGAAAAAAATAACACTGATTTTTGCCGCACTTGTTTTCACCACTTTAACTACGCATGCAGATACCTTAGGCATAGCGCTAGGCAGCTACGATGTCGATGGCTCCCATGGTGCAGCAGACTTCCGCCTGGATTACGAATACGATACGTCCGTCTGGCTACAAGATCTTAAACCCTGGTTGGGCGCAGAAGCAACGACCGACGGCTCATTATGGTTGGGAGGCGGGCTGCTATATGATTGGCAATTTGCCGAAACCTGGCATTTGAAACCAGGGTTAGGGGTCGGTTATTACAGCCGTGGCAGTAGTGACCTTGATTTAGGACACCCCATTGAATTCCGCTCACAGCTGGAACTGGCCAAGGAGATCAATGCGCAGAATAGCCTGGGTTTGGCGGTCAGTCACTTATCCAATGCGGATCTGGATAAAGAAAACCCTGGGGTGGAAGTGCTTAGCGTGTATTGGCATTACCGCTTCTAAGCTTTTCGAATTCCCTGGCCACTATGTTTACCATCTGAGCGGGAGTCGATGTCCGTGCTGGTATTGATGACAGGTGGGTAACTGAGGATTTGTTGACAGTATTAAAGTCCTACATCTCAATCAGGGATTGCCTGACATAGAAATTTCCAGAATATGCGTAAGCTGAAAACGTTGGTACCAGAGCTCAAACCCACCTCGGGTTAAATCTCCAAAGTGGTCATCAACATGCGGTGGCTCCCGAAGGAGCCACCGTTCTTATTTGTACCACCGCAGCCTCATCCTCATCGCACGCTTCGTCCGAGCATTCCTACAGGGATTTCAGCGTGATGTGGATGCAGCGCTTGCTGGCAAGATTGCATCATGGAGTCTCCATTAATCACCAATAATAAATGTATTGATGCGTGGAGAACATCATGTTGAACATCCTTCTTCTAATAGTGGTATTTGCTTTAATTGGTTCGTTACCGACATGGCCTTATAGCAGTAGATGGGGCTATTACCCAAGTACTTGGTTGAGTTTAATCCTCATCCTTTTGCTCATTTTTTCAGTCACGGGCGCATTGTAATTAACAATTCAAATAGGAGATCATCATGGCGCAATCGAGTGTTTTCAGCGAATCGGCTAGCGCAGTTTCCTGGGGAGCTGTCGTGGCTGGCGCTGTTGTGGCAGCCGCCCTTTCATTAATCCTGTTTCTATTGGGCAGCGGATTAGGTTTGTCTTCTATATCCCCTTGGTCCCGCGAGGGGATAGATGCCCCCGCATTTGGCATAGCAGCCATTATCTGGATCACGGTGACCCAAATCCTGGCAGCGGGAATGGGTGGCTATTTAACAGGCCGGCTACGGGTTAAATGGCCAGATACGCCGGCGGATGAAGTGTACTTCCGTGATACTGCACACGGATTCCTGGCTTGGTCGGTGGCCACGCTTGCCACCGCGGCACTTTTGACGACTACCATAGGTGCGATTGTCAGCGGTGGTATGCAGGCTGCCACCCATGTAGCAGGAGGCGCCGCCCAGACTGGGGCGATCACCATGGCCGGTAAGCATGGTCATGGAGCGCATCAACCAGGTGAAAACACTTACTTCGTTGACGCTTTATTCCGCAAAAATACTGAAGAGGATACGAGCGATAGGGAGTCTTACGTCCCGGTAGCAGAAGTGAGCCGGATGCTGGCCCATGCCGGCTCATGGGAGTCGTTACCCCCGGAAGATGTCCGTTACCTGTCCCAGCTTGTGGCAAAAAATACCGGTTTGACAGAGCAGGAAGCTGAGCAACGAGTGCACGAGTTGCAGGCGAAAGCCAAGGATGCTGAAACTAAAGCCAAAGCGGCTGCAGATAAAGTACGCAAAGCTTCGATTTATATCACTCTGTGGCTATTTGTGTCTTTATTGGTGGGTGCATTTTCAGCCAGCCTGGCAGCGACCTGGGGTGGTCGTTGCCGAGATGCGTAAAAACCTTAATTCCATTTTGTTCATTTTGGAGGCGATATGCGTTCATTACTGCTTTATTTTCTAGGTGTACCTATTCCATTAATTATTCTGATTGCTTTATTTGTACGTTAACTGCATAGGCACCATGGCTTTCTATTCCGGTCCGCTTGTCCCTCTGGGGCCAGCAGAGGCGGGGATAGGAGTAATCAATGGCTGGAGAATGTGATGTCGCGCCTGATGTTGCGCCTGTGGATTACCGCCGGTAAATTGGAACGAGGTGGGGGCTGCATCTGGCACAGTTGCAGTCCACCCCTATTAGGAATACCTCAATCTCAAACAAAGGTTGAGCGACAAAATCATCAAACTGTTTAATGGCTGACAAGCAATGAGATAGTCACTTTTTAGACAATGGGGATTTTTTCCAGGTATAGGTGCCACAGGTGATCAGGTACAAAATGGCCGAAAAGATATTCAGGACGGGCACCATGCTGCGGAACGCGAGAAAAAAGGCTTTGCTAAAGGCATGCCTGGGCGTAGCAAATTCACAATTCCTGAATTCAATGAGACCACCTATCGCTGAGATGACCAGGGGTACTAAATAAAACGCAGAAAAAACATTGAAGTCCATGATGATTCCTTAACGCATTTTTCATTATAACGTGAGAAAGGTTGCAGATCATTTTGCCACTAAGTCAGCAAATTCCTACAGGAGATTCAGCCGGAATGGGATAGGGGATGGGCGACTGATGCCGCAAGATGGTGACCTGAGCAAAAGCTAAAACAGGGGAGGACTCCATCATGCAAAAAACACATGCAAGTACGCATCCAAGCAGAAATTCAGCTGCCACCACCAGTGTGCTTTCCTTGATTGCCATCACGGCAGGCACAGTCTCTGTGGCGTTGTTCATCATGTTTGTCGGATTGTTTTTGACCATGATGTCTTTAGGTGGCAATTCGCAATTGACGGCCAGCCTGCATCATGAGAGACCAGCAATGACCATCACGCTTGTGGCAGACAGCAAGAATATGACTGATCATCAAAAAACACAGGCCAGGAAAGGCTATTTCGTAGATGCCTTGTTACGCAATGAGGGCAACAGGCATTCAGCCAATTCCTCTGATCGTCATCCCCAGCCATCTTCCAGACCTGCACGTGTTTATGCCATCTCAAGCGTATCACCGAATCAAACCCATCTCATTCAAATCTAGGCAATCCCCTCTTTTTTCTGCGTTACACATTCCCATTTAAAAGAATACAATAGCACTTTCAGTCGCCTTCAGTGATGGCATACATCATTGAATTGGCCCAGATGATTGAATCTTGGCCAGATTTGAGGCATTGTTCGACATTGAGTAAAAATTGGTATCAAAACATAATCGATTGAGGTTATGAGAAATATGCTTCATTGCAAAGATATAGAGGCCGCCTATAAGTCGCCCTGGCTGCCTTCAGGTGAAAAACCTGTAACCAGGTCATTTCGTCGTGAGGGTGGCGCGATTGAGATTGGAAAAATCAACCTCATTCTGATTGGCCTGATTGTGGTGATATTGTTTACACTGATTGCCAAGGAAGAGCCAACAGCAGCTTTTTCTCACGCCGCACCACGTCTGCAGTCGCAGATAGTGCAAGCGGAAGCTCCTGAAGTTGACATAGAGGCGCCAGGGGCATTACAGGAAAGTAATGTTCCTGAAGTGGAGACAACTGCCCTACCAAAAGTGACCTCCAAAACAAGCGACAAGCAGCCCAAAAAAGTCGAAGTCTCACCAGTGTTAGCGTCAGGGCCTGTAGTGAGTGTGCGTACCAGTCCGGCATCCACCGGTCAGGACAAGGCCGGTCATGCCAACACCTCGTCAGAGTCTGTTTCTCCCGAAAACGCCTCCACAAACATGCTTGTGTTTAATATCTGGAGCGTGTCCGAGCTGCGCTTAAGGAGTGCTTACACCACTTTTATGAACGACAGTGCGCTGTCGCCTTCGCAAATAGAGGCCAGAAAAAAGGACTATCTGAATTTTGTCCTTCAGCGTTCCCGCAAATGTGGTGAGCTGGATAATAAATTTGCCAGTAACATCAATACGGCGGAAAAGTTAAGCTTTAACAAAAGGGAAGTAGACATTCTGGAATGTCACGCCACGGAAAATAATATTGAGCTTGATAAGATAAATGCACATGGTTAACACATTCACTGTGTTTTCCTCTGTTAATTCATCCTGAATCCCAGATCACCCCTCGAATTTTTCTCTTTCCCTCACAGCCCTGTCATCCATCGCGCAGCATCGGCGGATGTGCCCGGTAAGCCCCCTGCGAAAAATAACAGCCTGCAAACGAAGCATTCCTGCATGGCATGGCGTGGTTTCAAGGTGTTCAATAAAAAATCAGAGTATTCCTACAACAGATTCAGCAATACTGGCATGGTGTCTGGTTTTGCGTCCCTGCATGATGAGGCCTCACACATTACAAAACCATTGCCAGCGCAAGCGGCAATATGTTGCGTTAGGAGACTATTGTTATGAGGACGATATTGCTGCTGATTCTAATATTGGCATTAATCGGTGCATTGCCCACCTGGCCCTATAGTGCTGGCTGGGGTTATTATCCAAGTGGAGGTCTCGGTCTAATCGTTTTAATATTGCTCATACTTGCGCTCACCGGCAGGCTGTAATGCTCAACTGTCCATTCACTCTCAATACAAAGGAACCAAGATCATGATGATGGCTAAACGTTTATTAAGCGCCTTTTTGGTGGCATCCATGTTATTTACCGGCTCAATGCAGGCTGTCCAGGCGGCCATGATCAGTACTGAACAGGTCGCACAGTCTACCATCTCCGCAAAAGGGGATCAGGACAGGGCAAAAATTGTCAGCATGTTGTCTAGAGATGAGGTGCAGACCGAACTGGTGAAGCGTGGCATCGATCCGGTAGAGGCCAAATCTCGCGTGGCTGCACTGACGGATGAAGAAGCTAGCAACCTCGCATCACAAATGGATAAAGCACCGGCCGGTGGCGGCATTATTGGTGCGATTGTGCTGGTATTCCTGGTATTGCTGTTGACTGATATCCTGGGCTTTACAAAAATCTTCCCTTTCACCCGCTCAGTGCGCTAATGCTATTTTTTGCCGACAATTTCTACGCGAGGTTGGTTGACAGGCGCATGATCAAAGCCAGCGTGTTACGTATTTGCATACTGGCTTTTTTCTGCCTGCTAACCGCATGCGCGGCCAACGGTGTGCGTGAGACAACACAGAACACACAGTTACCGCGCCATGCCGAGCTCACAAGTACCCCATTCTTCCCGCAAGCAGAATACCAGTGTGGTCCAGCCGCGTTGGCGACTGCTTTAACCGCAGTTGATATACCAGTCACGCCTGATCAATTGACGCCAGAAGTGTATGTGCCAAGCAGGCAAGGTAGTCTACAGATTGAAATGCTCGCCGCCGCAAGACGCCATGGCGCCCTGGCAGTGCAAATCCCGCCGCAGCTGGAAGCGGTGATACAAGAGGTTTCGGCTGGCAACGTCGTCGTGGTCATGCAGAATCTGGGATTTTCATGGGTACCTTCGTGGCACTATGCGGTAGTAGTGGGTTACGACCTGGATAAAGAATTGGTCTGGCTGCGCTCAGGGACATTTGAACGCTTTGAAATGTCTTTGAACGCCTTCCAGCGCACCTGGGCGCGTAGCGAGCATTGGGCTTTTGTGGCGCTGCCCCCAGGCAAACTGCCAGCTAGCGTCAGTGCGGATGAGGTGGCAAAAGCCTTGGTGACGTATGAAAAAAATGCTTCTGCCACAGATCGAAAAAAGGCGTACCAGTCCGCCGTGGATAAATGGCCGGATCATCAGGTTTTGTTGATGGGGCTGGGGAATGCTGCCTATGCCACGAACGATTTGCCTTTGGCGGCCGCGACTTTCAGGCATATGACGGAAGTGCATCCCGATTCAGCGGCGGCTTACAATAATCTTGCCAATGTATTGCTTGCCCAAAAAGAGATTGTACAGGCGGAGACGGTGGCCCAAAAAGGATTGGCAATTGCGGGAAACAATGAGAAATTAAAATCACAGATTGCACAGACACTGATTGAAATCAGGCAGGCGATGCATTAAGTGAGTAGTCACTCACATTAGTGAAACAATGATTATTAAGCAGGCTGGCTATGCTTTTCCAGATAAGCATAAAACTCTTTGCGTTTAAGCGATTTTGAATACAGCCAGCCTTGCACATGATGCACACCGCGTGACTGCAAGATGTCTGCCTGCGTGGCCGTTTCCACTCCTTCAGCCACCATATCCAGTTTGAGCGTTTTGGCCATTTCGATAATATGAAACGCGACATGGCTGGTCACGGCATCTGTGCCGACGGAATCCACAAATGTCTTGTCAATTTTCAGGTAGTCCAGCTGGAACTTGGTCAGGTAAGACAGGCTGGAATAACCGGTGCCAAAGTCATCAATCGCCACGCGTACGCCGCAGTCGCGGATATTTTTGATGGTGGTCAGTGCTTCATCATCATCGAGGAAACCGCGTTCGGTGACTTCAATCAGGATCTGTTTGCCTTGAGCGCCGGACGATTTTATCAGGCTCTTGATCAGTCCTAGTAGCTCGCCTGAACGGATATCGTGGGAGGAGATATTGATCCCAACATGGAAGTCGGGGTGCATGGCAAATGCATTGCGCATATCCCTCGCCACGATTTCAAACACACGCCGTGTAATCTGGCAGATGACGCCGGAGGCTTCTGCGGCAGGAATAAAGGTATCCGGACTGATAAATGTATTGTCCGGCGTTTTCCATCGAATCAATGCCTCGGCACCGACGCAAGTGTTGAGATGCAGATTCATGATCGGTTGGTATTCCAGATAAAACTGGTTGTTGGCCAACGCCCGCAAAATGGCCGATTTGGTAGAGTACCTGGTTCTTTGCATGTAGACAAACAGCCCTGCCAGCGCCAATCCCACGACCATGGCCAGCGGAATGAGGATCTGGATAAATGTCACAATGTCATGATTGGTGTCCTTGAGTGGCAGGGCAGCGACGACGGCAGTCAGGTTCAGTTTGTTAGGCGCCATATACACCAGCGTTTGGCGGTCTTTATCGATAAAGGTAAGCGGTTGCTTACCCTGGTATTTCGTAAGCCATGCCTGCGCTATCTCCCCTTTTGAGATATAGAGGCGGTGGGATAGAATGCCAAATACGCCTACAGACACTTCCGTATCATTCAAGGCCTCAATTGCATGGGATGGCACAAAGACGACGGCCCACCCTGATTTTTCCATGATCACCAAGTGATGATTCTGCCAGTCAGCAACCTTGATATTCGCCCACATCCGGGTGCCGTCCTGCTCTATCCGGAATGGCGGGCCGAGTTCCATGCCATTAAAAACTTCCGACATGGAAGAACATGTAATCCGGCTACCCTGGATATGGGCCACTGCATGCAGGAAAAATCCCGTGACATTAAATTCCTGCATTTTCTGGATGTGCTCAGGTAAGCAGGCATCCTTTTCTGGCACAGAAGAGAAATGGTTCACGATGTTGGCAAACTGGTCGCGGGTAGTACTCATGCGCATCAGTACACCATTTGTAATGTCGCGCAGGCGTTTGGTTTCTTTCGAGATGACCTGGTTTTGCGCAATGATTAACGACAGGTAAATGGAGATGAATGCGGCCACCACAATGATGAAGACAATCAGGCCGACGAGTATTTTCTTGTGTCGCCAACCCTGCTTGAAAATATAGTCCATGTGATGCATCTTTCCAACGTTAATCTATCGACATCGCCCAAAATAAAAAAGCCAGGACATTCGTCACTGGCCTATATTGGTTATGTAATGAGCGTGCGCAATCTGGAAGTGATCGAGTAGGTGCAAAATGCAAGAGTGATAGGCATCATTTTTTTAGGGTTATCTGAATATCGTCTTGGTGTTCTGATTAAAATCTTGTCTACTGCTACTTCAGTATCGGCAGATAAAAACCCATCTGTAGCGTCTGCCGCAAAAATGTTAATTTTATTTATTTTGATAGTCGCAGCATAACAGTTACTGTGAAGAAGTGCATGTTTAGTTATCGTATTGAATAATACTGAGCTGACCATCTGCCTCTAGTTGCAGTTGTTTCACTTGTGAAAGATGCTCAATGCCTTCTTCACGAAGTTTGGCCTCAATCTCGTCGCGGCTAATAAACTCTTTTCTCATGGCGCGTGTTTGCAATACGCCTTTGCGCACGAGGATGAGCGGAGGAGGTTCTACCAGTTTCTTGATCCATCTGTGATGGTAGCCGAGCCAATCAATTAATACATTCCAAAATACCAATACCGAAATTAAAACCAGGCCATCGGCAATTGATTTTGCTTCGCCAGTCATGGCGTTCTGTGAAGCATCAGCCACAATCACGACAAATAAAAAATCCCCTACACCCACATTGCCCATATCGCGTCTGAGAATCAACCTGAAAATAAGAAAAAGAAACCAAAAAACAACAGAGCCACGCAAGATAATTTCGAGCAAAGGGACGGATAAATGAAATGTAGAACTATCCATGGATCAACCTTTTATCACTCCGATAAACGCATGCTATAAAACCGCAGCCCCGAGGACTTATCAGATAAAGCGGAATTTTCTGTAGGAAAGGGCTGATTTAAAAAGTGTGTCCGCTGATTCCTACAATCATTTCAGCTGAATATGCATGGCGCATGCCTTTCTCTACCGGCATTATAAACATTCACATAATCATAGGAGACGGTGATGCTGAGTACAGTCCTTTGGGTAGTTCTGATTCTTGCTTTAATCGGTGCCTTGCCAACTTGGCCTTACAGCACCAATTGGGGATATTACCCCAGTGGCGGGCTGGGGCTGATCCTCATTATTCTGCTGGTGCTGGCATTGACGGGAAAATAAATCCATGGTGACTAAAGAAACTGAAACCGGGATGGATCAGGCGCTGCCCAATCAGGAGACCGCCGCTGATACCATTCACTCCCCTGAGCAGAATGCGCGCATGATCGCGGTTATTTTCGTGCATCACTTCGGGCTGTTTGCCGGGGAAACCCTTACGGCGGTCAGGCTCAGTGGCGCCTGGTACGAAAAACACAAGGGACAAACCGATCTTGTCGAAGGGTTGGAATATGCCAAAGCAAAGAGATGGATTTACTCAGTCGATGAAGCCTTCACATTGACTGAGGCCGGGTATACGGTTGGTCATGAAGCAGAGTAACTGAGTGGCGCAATAATCATCCCGCTCTTGGGTAAAGTAGGGATGCGCGCCAGCGAGACACTTAAATCTTGCTTGGGTACGGTGTAGCGAAGATTTTGTACCAGGAGTTTAAGCGCCACCTTCATTAAACGGTTGGTAATCCATTCGCCTGGACAGCGGTGGTGCTCTGCATAGGTCGCGCCACCATTGGCAATAAAGCTGTACTCGTCTTGCGACCAATTTTTAAAGCGTTCCGGCTTGAACTCATCCGGCTGCTCCCAATGTCGGCCGTCATGATTGTTTCCGTAAATGTCCAGCAGGGTCAAGGTGCCTTTTTTGAAGTGCCATCCTTTCCAGTTGAAATCTTCGCGGGCATATGCCGCAAGAAACGGGAAAAAAGGATAAAACCGGCGTACCTCCAGAATAAACCAGTCAAGGTATTCTGAATGTTGGTTGAGTAATTTTTCCCGCACGTGTGGATATTGGTGAATAGCAAGCGCACTGAGTGCCACGAGTTGGGCGATGGCCACGGTGGGGCGCAACACATTGATCAACTCGACAGCGGCGGTGTGGCACGGGAGCAAGTCACCGTGTTCGTCTCTATGCCAGGCAAAGGCTTGCAGAATGCTGGTTGCTGCTTCCTGTTTGCTTGATCTGATTTTTTCAATCTCGGCCATGAGCCATTTTTCGCTTGAACTTCTTGCCATGCGGCCACGCCAGTGATGCCATCCAAGACGCGCCCCGCTATCAATCATTCGTCCAAACTCTTTTGCGCGTCGGCTACACTCACTGGGTGGCAATGGCACCCCCGCCCAAGCACATACAGATCGGCATAAGGTGTTTTGCGCATGCTCAAATAACACCATCTCCTCATGAATTGGCCATAGGGCTAATGTTGAATGCCAGTGCATGCGATGAAGCTCTGCCAGCGCGTTGATGCGTTCATGATTCATCAAATGGCTGATAAACAGGTGCTTTCTGTGTCTATGGGCAGCACCATCCAGGCTTTGCACCCCGCCTACGCCGACCAACGTCTTTTGAGCGCGCGTGGGCATGGCACCATGACGAAGAAATTTATCAGGATCGTAGAAAATCCGGGCGGCTTCTGCACCTCGCATGCAAATCACGCTTCTGAATAATAACCGTGTTTCAAATACGTCAGTATCCAGCGCACGACATGTGTCCGAAATAAACCGATAGCCCTTGCGTATCAGCGATAAGGTACTGTCAAAGGCGGTATCTTGAGGTAAAGCCGCCAACGCTATTGATCTCCTATGATTTCCGGCTGGATATCGGGCTCTGCCGGTTCCGTGGGTTGATAGGGGGTGTCCGGATCTGGCTTGATGGGCTTGTGGCTCTCATCGGGAAACACCGGATGGGTGTTTTCATCTCCCAGGCTGTCAGTGACCAAGTTCGCAATATGCATTTTTAATCTCCTTAAAATGGATGGTTAACAAAATACATTGACTGCTACACTGTTTTTATAGGTGCTTCCCTGATATGCCTGTCAGAATTCCGTGGGCTGTGCTGAAAACTTCGTATTTCCTACGCAACTTTCATCCCATACCTGACAATCAACGATGGCGTGGTCAGGCGAGAGTTAAAAATCCGGATGAGAGAGAAGAATACAGGTTAATCGGTCTGCTGACTGACCGTGACATTACCGTTCGAGCCGTTGCTGAAGGTTTGTCTCCTATGGAAACCGGGGCACAACAGGTGATGACCTCGGAAGTGGAATATATTTTTGATGACTATCCGGTTGAAGAGGCTGCCCGTTATATGAGTGAGTTGCAAGTTCGCCGATTGACGGTGGTAGATCGTGATCACCGGCTGGTGGGGATTGTTTCACTTGGCGACCTTGCTTTAAGTGAGCAACAGAGTGCTGGCGCAGCCTTGAATTCGATTTCCCAAACAGGCGTCGGGCCTTATTTAACATTCATCTTGTCTTAATATGCATCCTGTCCGATCTTTCCTACAGAAAATTCAGTCTTCATAGACTCGAAATTGTTTGTTGACGAATGCATGATGGCGCTTATCTAACTTTGCAAAGGGTTTAGCGTTGCAAAGATCTTAGCGTGGCAAATTGATCGTTATTACTGATTACTTTTGAGCGGGAGAAAGATATGTTAAGTATGCTACTCCTTGTGCTGTTTGTCCTCATGCTCGCACATGCCTGCCGGGTGAGTCTGGCCTCCGTTGATTGGAGCATTGATCCTGCCCGGGCCATAGGTGTATTGTTGGCGATATTACTGGTTCTGGCGTTTACGATAGGGTTTATTGATTTATAACCATTGATCGCCATACCAGAACTGGCATTGACGAGAAATAATTTTCCGCAGTAATTATTTTCGAAGTAGATAGTTATCACGTGGCTGTTTATTGCAAAGATAACAGTTTTCTTGAGGTAAAATCGTAAGCAGATTCGTTCATGAACTCTTCGTTACCTTAAAACGTATTGTGCCTCAAAAGTTAAGTCAGAGACTCAAAAGCCAGATCATTGCTGTGTTGGCAGCCATGTTAGCTTTTTTATTCTGGCATTCCCTGTTCGATTACCAGCGCCAGAAGGCTGAAAATGAAGCGTATATTGAAGCTGCCACCTATGGCAGCCTGCTGCGCGCAGAACTCGATCGTGAGTTAAATTCGCTATTGTTTATTTCCAATGGTTTTTCCAGCTTTATTAAAGCGTACCGCCATGAGTTGAAGCATGAAAAAATGCAGGCCATATTGGCCGACCTCTGGTCGAATGCCCGTCATGTCAGAAATCTCGCTGTTGCCGTTAACTATAAAGTCACCTATGTTTACCCTGAAAAAAACAATGAGAAAATCATCGGCATGGATTATCGGGATCTGCCTTCCCAGTGGCCCAAGGTCAAATTTGCGATTGATTCCCGGCAAGGCGTATTGGATGGTCCCCTCGAGCTGATTCAGGGCGGGAATGGCATGATATTCCGATTCCCGATTTTTGTGGATGATCACTATTGGGGCATTATGTCGACAGTGATTGATACCAGCAGCTTTATGCAGGCTGCGTTTAAGGGCGATCATAACCCGCAGTTTGCCTTTGCCATCAGGACGCAAGATCACAAACAGGTCTTTTATGGAGATGCTGCGCTATTCAAGCAAAAGAACATTTTCATCATGCATAGCAGCGTACCGAACGGTAAATGGGAGTGGGCGATTGAAAACAAAAGTATGCAATCGTTACCGAGTCACAAACTGGGGATAGTCTTGAGTGCATTATTAAGCTTGTTTATAGGTAGTCTGGCATATTTCTTTGCCCAGGAACGTTATTATTTATCAGAGGGTGCTTTGATGGACAGCCTGACAGGTCTGCCGAATCGCAGATTACTCGAGAGCCGTCTGAGTTATGCGCATTCGGAAGCCAAGCGTGACCGCAAAAGGTTTGGTTTAATGGCGCTGGATATCGACCATTTCAAAGCAATCAATGACCAGTACGGCCATGATGTCGGCGATGAAGTGATCAAAGCCGTGGCAGCCAGGCTGAAATCAAATATTCGCGATCTGGATACGGTCAGCCGCCTGGGGGGCGACGAATTTGTGATTGTGGTAAAAGATCAGCAGTCGGAGCAAGCATTGATCCAGATTGCCATTAATCTGCTAGACATTTTTCATACACCGCTGTTGATCAATGACAAGGAAATCCCGGTGCATATTAGTATAGGCCTTGCCTTGTTTGACCCGGACACTGAAGTCACTTTGAAGCAGCTATTAAAGCAGGCCGATATGGCGCTTTACCAGGCAAAACATAGAGGCCGAAATACCTACAGGCTCTGGAAATAGGCTCTTTAAAAATGGCAGACATGTTTGTTATTGGTAAGGTTTCCGCATCCGCTTTTCACTAACCACGTAGGCATGCAAAGAATCCTTTAGTGAGTGTGCTAACATAACATTTTATTGATATAAATCTATTGATGAAGTGTTTTTATCCTTTACTCGGATGGCTCGCGAGTCTGGCAGCGCATCCTTCCGTGCATGCTTCAGAAAGGCTCCCCGAACCGGTATTCATCGAGCCGGATGCAGCCCATAGCGATCATTCCCTAAGAATTCCAGAGCCCATGGTTTATGACTTGGTGCGTCCTCTGGGCGTCAAGCAGGGTGAGCTTGAAATCAATGCATTAGGCGACTACAACCCGTTTACGGGTGATATCAACTGGGCCCCTGAACTGGAGTATGGCCTGGCCGATGATCTGGCGATCGAAGTCGAATTACCTTTCCAGAATGCAAGCCATGAACGCTATAAATTGGCCGTGCAGAAAACCTTGGGCATGGATGCCAGCCAGGGGATGGCACATGGTTGGCAGGCGTTTGTGGATGTGAACAAACATACGCGTGCGCTTTCGGCCGATGCCACTTACATTTATGGTCTGAAGTTAGCAGCGCAATGGTCAAGCTTGAGTATGCTGGGGCTGCGTATCCACAATATCAATCGTAGCGCTCAAGTCGATTATCTGCTGAATAATACGGTTTTTTATGATGTGTCCCCCCGGTTGACCCTGGGCCTGGAGCTCAACCAGGAGGTCAGCCATCGAGGCAGTTGGCGCTATCGGCTGACCCCGCAGTTGCATTATGATGTCAGCCAATATTACACCTTGCAGCTGGGCACGGCATGGTCTACGCTGGATCGGGCCGATAAAACAGAGCGGCTATGGAGTTTCCGTCTTATCCGTGTATTTTAATGGCATCTCCTGATGAGGTACGCGGCAATCGTACTGTCTCGATCAAGTGCCAGAAGCCGCGTGTAGGATGCTATGCAATACTAATTAGTCAATGAATGGGGCAATGATGAGTCGTTTATTTGGAGAAACGCACCGCAAGGTGCAGGATGAACAAGGCACAAGAAAGCTGGCGGACCGCATTGAGGAAATTGCCTGTAAAACCGAGATTGATGAGGATGCCAAAGGCTTTATTGAGTCCCTTGACATGTTTTTCCTGTCTACCGTTGACCACAATGGCAGGCCTACCGTTTCATATAAAGGAGGCTTTCCTGGCTTTGTGCGAGTGATTGATGACAAGACGCTGACTTTTCCCATTTATAACGGTAATGGCATGCAGCTTTCCGTGGGCAATATGGTTGGCAATGCGGAGATCGGTATGTTGTTTATTTCATTCGAGCGCCCGCATCGTATCCGGTTGCAAGGCGTCAGCCAGGTTTCCAGGGAGCCAGCTCTGTTGGCTCTTTACCAGGAAGCCGAGTTCGTGGTGAAGGTCACACTGTCCGAATTGTGGCAAAACTGCCCGCGCTATATCCATCGCTATACCCGAGAGAGCAATTCACGCTACGTGCCAACTGCCCAATGCCAGACCCCGTTGGCTGAATGGAAGCGCCTTGAGTTTGTGCAAGATGTGATTTCCGAGGCGGACGCGAAAAAAGCGCAAGAGGCCGGTTTCATCCAAGTGGAAGACTGGATTGCGAAAATCAAGGCTGGGGCTCCGGACGTTTAGCCATCAACAGACTTTTTCATGAAGGCGCAAGGTGATCCTGGCGCTTTTTTGTTGATTGTTTGCCTGATGAGGGAGCCCGTATTTTTAACGTAAATAACGGCTTGTGTTAAAGGTACAAGGGACAATTTCCGTAAATGTTTGTATGATGCAGCTCATAATGGCGCGGTGAGCCTTTTTCGACCAATCGCAGGACCACATCTAATTAACCATGAATAAGTGTGTTGCCAGGTTCTTACGTGCTTTTGTTGACGGCAAACTGTCACGATTCTGCTGTCTTTGCAGCCTGGTGATGCTGTGTCTGAGCATCGCGATAAATGTGAGCGCTGCTGAATCCATCACGGTGATTAGCGATGATAATTATCCACCGTATTTATTCAAAGATACCAACGGTAATACCGTGGGTATTGTGGCTGACACCTGGAAATTGTGGGAACAAAAGACAGGCGTCAAGGTGACCTTGCTGGCGATTGTCTGGGAACAGGCGCTCCAGCAACTGCAGAGTGGGCATGCCGATGTCATTGAAATGATTTATCAGGATCCCGAGCGTGAAAAACGATTCAGCTTCAGTGCGCCGTATGCCACCTTGCCTGTCGGGATCTATGCCCATGAAAGCATAGGCGGTCTTGCGACTTCCAACCATTTAAGTGGCTTTACTGTAGGTGTGCAAAAGGGTGATGGCTGTATTTTTCACCTCAAGCAAGCCGGGGTTCAATCATTCCGGCTGTATAACAACTACGAAGAAATGATCACAGCCACTCTCAAAGGTGAGATCAAAATCCTGTGTATGGATGATTATCCGGCCACTTATTACCTCTATCGTGCCCACGCAGACCAAACCATATTGCGAGCCTTTACACTTTACCAGGGTGAATTTCACCGGGCAGTGAAAAAAGGGAATGAGCAAACACTCAGTTTGATTGCAAAAGGCATGGCGGCGATCACGCCTGCCGAACTAGCGGCGATTGAGGCAAAATGGAAGGGCCGCCCTTTGCAGAAACATCTCTATTACGGCCAAGCTTTGTGGGCGTTGGTTGCGGCGTTGACGGTTGCTGTGAGTTTGGTCTTGCTGGTGTTCATGCTGCGGCTTGCTGTGAAAAGAAAAACCGCTGAAATAGAAAGTAAACGTGAGGAGCTTGAGCTTGAGCGCTTGCGGTTGACCGACATTATTGATGCCACCCGGGCCGGGACCTGGGAATGGGATATACAAACAGGTGTGTGCCAGGTGAATCATCGCTGGGCAGAAATGCTGGGTTATACGCTTGAAACGCTGGCTCCGCTCAATGCTGACAAGGTCAAATCATTAACCCATCCTGATGACTGGCAAACTGCGCTTGCAGTAGTTGAGCGCCATCTCAAGGGGGAAATTGATTTTTATGAGTGCGATATCCGTATGCGTCACCACGACGGGCACTGGGTGTGGATGACTGATCGGGGACGGCTGATTTCACGTACCAGCAGTGGTGAGCCATGGATCATGCGTGGTACCCATATTGATATCACTGACAAGAAAGAGGCGGATGCAGTGATTTGGCAACAGGCTAATTACGACAGCCTGACGCAATTGCCCAACCGGCGTTATTTCAATAGTCACTTGCATGAGGCAATTGCCGAGGCCGCTGACCATCAGCAAAAACTCGGACTGTTATTACTGGATCTGGACCGGTTTAAAGAGGTGAATGATACGCTGGGTCACCGCAGTGGTGACGAATTGCTGATAGAGATCGCCCAACGAATCCGTCAATGCTTGTCTGATCAAATGCTGGTAGCCCGCTTGGGAGGCGATGAGTTCGCCATTATTTTGCCAGAACCAGCCTGTGCCGATGTACAAGCCTTTGGCCAGCAGTTACTGCAGGAAATCTCCAAAGCGATGATTCTGGGAGGTGAACGCGTCTATGTCACAGTCAGTATCGGCATCAGCCAATATCCTGAAGATGCGGTCAATGCTGAAGAAATGATACAGCATGCAGACCAAGCCATGTATGAGGCGAAAAATCGTGGCCGTAACAACCTGCGTTTTTTCTCAATGGCGATTAAAGAGGCCCTGTCACAACGCGTCAGTTTGGCGCGTGATTTGCGCGTGGCGCTTGAAAACGGCGAATTGCGCGATTATTACCAACCCATCGTTGACCTTGCCACAGGCAAAATTGCCAAAGCAGAAGCGTTGATGCGCTGGCAACATCCGCAACGCGGTTTGATCAGTCCAAGTTTGTTTATTCCGGTGGCCGAAGAAACCGGCGATATTGTTGCCATGGGTGACTGGATTTTAACCCAGGCCGCACAACATGCAATGCAATGGCAGTCACTGGTGAATGATGACGCCTTTGCCATTAGCGTCAATAAATCACCAGTCCAGTTCGTAGAACAGATGGATACAAAAAATGACTGGGTGCACGCCTTGCGCAGCATGGGGGTGGAAGGTAAGCGGATTGTGGTGGAAATTACCGAAGGATTGCTCCTTAATCCGGACCCTATCGTTGAGCAGCGTTTGCTGCAGTTCAGAGACATGGGCATCCAGGTAGCCATTGATGATTTTGGCACCGGATATTCATCGCTTTCTTACCTAAGCAAATTCGATATTGATTACCTGAAGATTGACCAGTCCTTCACGCGAAATCTGAATGCCGGTAACGAAAGTTATGTATTGTGCGAGGCAATTATCGTGATGGCACACAAACTTGGGCTCAAAGTCATTGCTGAAGGGGTGGAGACCGCCCTGCAACGAGACTTGCTGATAGACATTCATTGCGATTACGCGCAGGGCTTTTTCTATTCCCCACCTGTCCCGGCAGAGGCTTTTGAACAAATGCTTGTACAGCAGTCTCGTGAGATTGCCTCAGCCAGGTAGGCAGTTTTGTGAAACAGTAGCATCATCAAATAAAAAAGACTCAAGTGCTACTTGAGTCTTTTTTATTGCAACAAGCAATTCAAATGATTGCCTTTTGCTGATAGTTAGAACTTCATACGTAAGCCGGCACCGTAGCTGGTCACATTCGTATAGTTTGTCGCGCTTGGATATTTATCGCCTGAAAAGTGGTTGGTGGTATAGGCGAGGTAAGTATCGAAACGCTTGTTGATTTTATAGTCCACCATCGCCGTCCAAGTATCAATTTTACCCTGCGAGTTGGTTGAAACGGTGGGGCCTTCAATCGCATCTGCCTTGGTCAGGTAGTAACCAACCGATGTTGTCAGTCCGGCCAGGGCAGGCACGCGTTGCGCAAAGTCAAAGTTGGCCCCCAGGTAATACACATAGTTATCTTGCTTGAAACCCGGTTTTAATGCCGAAGTAGCCACGCCGCCAAACACGGTTTGATCATAGATGTTGTGATAACTGATAGAAGGCGATGATGACGGTTGTAATTGATACCACTCCATCCCGCCAATTAATTTCAGGTCTTTCGTTGGCATCCATCGGCCTGTGAGCAACACGGCTTGGGTGTTATACAGCGAGACTGCGATTGTGTCATTCGCTAACGGATTGCCAGGCGCAGCAGAGTTTGATTTTACGGAGTCAAAGAATCTGTCATAGGCCAACTGAATGCCGAACGCACTGCTTTCATAGCCCAATTGCGTTGTATAGCCATTACCGTGAGCTGTGCCGGCGGAGTTACCGAACTGGTTGATGACGGCATAATTGATTTTGTCATGATCCTCAGTTTCGTACACATTGGCATACTTCAGTGAGTTTTTCATACGAGAGTTTTCTGACACGCCACCGCCGCCGCCAACAGTACCACTCTCACCCAGCGGTGAAAAACTATCGGCTTTGCCGTTAGGATCATAGGTCACAGTGATTTCAAAGAACGGGTTGTATTGGGTGCCGTAAGTCAACTTACCTAATGAGCCACCATCAACACCCGCCCAGGCTTGCCGGGTAAACAACTCGCCGTTCATGGAGGAGTTGGCGCTGACGCTGGAGTTGGCATTGGTGCCAGAGTTGTCTGCCAGTGTTTGTGCGGCATCATGTAACTTCATGTCCAGCGTGTTAAAACCAGCTTCAAACTGGTAGATGAATTTAAAGTCATGGTCCCACGCCTGCAGTTTGGTCACTTCACCTTTAAAGCCCAGCCGTGACCCTTGCCAGCCACCGTTTACCCAGTTAGTCCGTGACGTGACCCTGCTGGTTTTTTTTGCGCCTGCATAAGGGTAAAAGTTATTGGCTAACTCGTAGTTCTCGGGCAGAGAGTGATTGATATGGGACAGGCCAATATCCACCAGGCCGTAAACCTGGAAATAAGAAGGATGATCGCCCAGATCGAAATTAATACGGAACGGATTATCATCATTCATAAAACGGGAGACAAGAGAAGGTGATTCTTGTGTAGTGGTAATAGATGTATCAGTCGTGGTTTGTGTTTGGGCTGCAAATGCTTGGTTGATGATTAACGGCAGGAGTGCCAGTTTGAAAAAATGCTTGATGTTCATCCTCTATCCTTGAAAACGGTTTTGCTGGTGATTTCAGAACAGGGATTTTCGAGTTTGTGTGTGAATGTTGGATGACAGCCGGCTTACATGAAACTTACGAATAAAAAAATGTGTATATCAATCATAAAACAAACAGCCAGGCAGTTTTTAAAACGTTTGGCTGTTTGTAGTTTTTTCAGATGTGATGAGGCTTAGAACTGGTGCGTGAATTGGAGGCTGAGGATATCTGCGCTGCCATAATATTTGCCGTCAATCAGCCCTTTGCTGGGGGCAGGTGTGCGCTGATCATCATAAATGCTGGCCTCTTTGATAAAAAGATGTGCATAACCAGCATCTAATCTAGTCTGCGGACTATATTGCCAGCTGGCACCAAATGAGAGCCAGAGTCGGTCATTACCAGGAATGCGTGACGTTCTGCGATCATTATCAATCGCCTCTTGGTCATAGGCGACGCCAGTGCGCAATTTAATGCTGTCTGAATATCGATAGTTCAATCCTACAGAGTAACGCAGCGTGTTATTCCAATGCTCCTGTGTTGACCCGATAAGGGTATTTGAACCATTGTCCCGCAAAATGCTGAGTGTCTGGAATTGGCTCCAGCGTGTCCAGGTGATATCTGCCAGTAAATCCCAATGCTCGTCCAGCCGACTGAAACTGCTCAGGGAAAGTGTTTCCGGCAAGGTAAGATCGGCTGTGATATCAGTATTCAAGGTGCTGCCAGGGACACCATTCAATGCAGTAAAAGGTGAACGCGCATCCCCTTTCAAGTGTTGCTCAACTTTTGACCGATAGGCCAGGCCCAGCCTGGTATCCGGCGTGACTTGGTAAATCGCCCCCAGGTTGTAACCAAATCCCCAATCTTTGCCTTTGTTATTAATGGTGGAAGCTGTTGCGCCCAGATTGACTGAGCTGGTTAACTCGGCTTGTGCCCACATGGCCGAGATACCAAAGCCAAACGACCATTGCTCGTTAAGTCTCCAGGCGAAGGAAGGGTTGATGTTGAGGGTTTTAAGCTCGGATTTAAGCGCCTGAAAGCGGCCTAGCCAGTTTTTGTCATACTCGGTTTTCAACCCAAAGGGGGTTCCTATGCCAATCCCGACTTTAAATTGGTCATTGATATCTTGTTTGTAATAAAAATTAGGGATGACCGCTAAACTGCCGAAATCTCCGCCTTCATTCCCCAATGGTTGTACACCAGCGGGCTGGCTGTTCCTGTTATCAAAATCCCCAGTCGTTCTAATCAAATGCAAGGCACCTACTATTTGGTTGCCTTCCAGATAAGTCATGCCCGCTGGATTAAAGAAAATCGTGCTGGCATCTTCTGCCACCGCTGCGGCACCTGCATATGCATTGCCCAGACCGCTTGCATTTTGCTCAGACAGCGCAAAACCTGCAGCATGGCTGTTTAATTGGTAAATAGAAAGTGACAGGCTTAGCCAAAGGTAGGATGATTTAAATCGCAACATGTATTCCCCCAGACATATTTTTTGTTACTTGCTTATTTTAAAAACGCGTTTGTTTAAGAACCTGTAGAGCCCGCAACTTTACGAAACATGGCCGGAATACTCTCGGGAAACTCGGCCATAAATACAGTGGTTTGGCTGGCAGACAGTGCTGCACTGAATAAGTAGCCCTGTACATGATGGCACAGCTTGTATTGCAAATATTCAAACTGGATCGCGCTTTCCACACCTTCGGCAACTACTTTGAGGTTCAGGCTAACCGCGAGCGCCACCAGGGCATCCACAATGGCGATATCCACTTTGTCCTGCGGGATCCCTGCAGTAAATTGTTTGTCGATTTTGAGGATATCAACGGGCAATTGCTTGAGGTAATTCATGGAAGAATGCCCGATGCCAAAGTCATCAATCGCAATGCCTATGCCGAGTTGCTTGAGTGCATAAAGGATTTGTTTGGCTGATTCAATATTCCGCATCACCATGGACTCGGTGATTTCCAGGTTAAGCGTCCGCGGGGCAATACGGTAGAAGTCCAGTGCATGGCGAATGGTGTTTGACAAGCTGTCGTCGTCGAGCTGGCGTGAAGAGATATTCACGTTCATGAACAGGTCGCTGTCAAACATCTCCTGCCACATTGCCAGTTGCTTGAGTGACTGGTGAATCACCCAAGCGCCGATGCTGATAATGAGCCCTGAGCCTTCAGCCAGGCTGATGAACTGGTCTGGTGCCAGCAAGCCTTTGGTGGGGTGGCGCCATCTCAGCAGGGCTTCAAAGCCGATGGTTTTCAATTGCTGGGTATGAATAATCGGTTGATAATACAGCTCCAGCTCCTGGTTCTGCAACGCAAAATGCAATTCCTCGCGCAGGGTGCGTAATTCAGAGGTGCTAGCCTCATCTTCGTCACTATAAAAACGAAATGTATTGCGACCAGCATCCTTGGCCTGGTAAAGCGCGACATCCGCGTTTTTCATGACCTCTGTTTTTGAGTCAAAGCCCGGCCTGAGTAGCGCAATGCCAATACTGACCCCGATATGGATTTCATGATCATCGACAATAAACTGGGCAGAAATGGTTTGGATAATGCGTTTGCAGACCTGTTCTATGGTCGTGCGTCCGGAGGCGTCCAGCAGAATGGCGAATTCGTCGCCGCCCAGGCGGAAAATGGCATCTTTTTGTGAGAGGTTGCCGCGCAGGCGATGGGCCACTTGTTGCAGCAATTTATCCCCGGTGCCGTGGCCAAAGGCATCGTTAACAATCTTGAAGCGGTCCAGATCAAGTAATAGCAGGTAGACATGTTTGCGGTCATCCGGCGTGGCAGTGATTTTGCGGGTAATTGCTTCCTCAAACGCGTGACGGTTAAGTAACTGCGTGTTTTTATCGTAATGCGCTAAAAACTGCAGTTTTTCTTCAATGATTTTGCGGTGTTCCAGTTCTTTTTGCAGCTGTGAGTCACGCTGGCGTATGCTTTCCAGCATGTTGTTGATGTCATGGCCCAGCATGCCTATCTCATCTGCGCTGGTGATTTTGACGCGCTGATCGTAATGATGATTACGCGTGATATTGCTGACGAAGGTTTGCAAGGCATGGATGGGATCAATAATATTACGGTTCAGTCGCCACATGATCAGGCAGCCCGTCAATGCCGCCGCCAGGACAGCAATGGCGTTTGACCAGGCAAAGCCGATCAGCACATCCACGATCTGTTCCTGCTTGATCGTCGCTTGCAAGCTACCAACGTTTTTTTCGTTGACGATGATCGGCGTCGATATTTCCAGGTCGCC
Source organism: Methylophilus sp. TWE2 (assembly GCF_001183865.1). NCBI lineage: Bacteria > Pseudomonadati > Pseudomonadota > Betaproteobacteria > Nitrosomonadales > Methylophilaceae > Methylophilus > Methylophilus sp. TWE2. The sequence continues at coordinate 2,705,319 of NZ_CP012020.1, read as the reverse complement.
AAAAAAGGGATATAGCCATTGCCAGACGGCCGCGGTTCTTGGATGTTCTGGATGCAAGCTTTGTATTGGCTGCTGTTGCTGGTTAAGAATGACAATGCTGCGGATATTCTGGTTGTCGGTGAGCGGTTCCAGCGTTTTGGCTGCGGAACTCACTTCTCCAAACATGACTGCCGGGCCAATCGAGTTGGCCACCACATTCATTTGTACCAGAATGTCTCGAATCAGGTGCGTGCGCAAGCTATGGTAGTGACTGCCAAATGCAAACACAATAAATACCAGCAACATACTCAATGTCATCACCAGCTCGGTGAGCAGTAGCTTGTGTGCGATTTTGAGATGAGGTAGCAGTCTAATCATAAGAACATTAATTGATGATATTAGTCGCCAGTTTGATCAGTCGTGTGTCAAAGACGAGACCTGCCACTTTTGCTGAGGTGAGGTGCAGTGCGAACTGATAGTGTTTGTCCTGCTCACTGATTTCGACATGGCTGTATTCGGAAAATTTATTGCTTCGATGGACCACGGTTAGTACAGAATCTTTTTGAATGATCTGTTGCAATTCTAGCGTTTTTTGTACGACATAGTCTTGAATAAATAACAGATTGCAACGTTTAACATCCGCAAGGGATTTTACTGTGACCAGAAAAATTTGCAGATTTTGCAGCTTTTGTGACTCCAGCGTCGTGGCTTTTAGATGGGCGATGTCTTCTTCAAAGGCGCAAATGACGTATGTATCCTGTTGCGGTCGGTTCGGTGCCTGGCTTAGCAGCGCTAAATTGAAGATCAATTCACTCTTGGTTGCGCGCACGTCTTCCGTTTGCGCTTGAGCCATATGAATGAAGCCCATGCTGAGCAGGAATAATAATACATATGTCCGGCGAACTGAGCTCATATTGATCGGACTCCATTAAGGTTGTTAATCGCGCGAATGGGGGAGCTGCGGTGATGATGCCTGGACCGCACTATACCCATAAAGCATCATACCTTGCGCCATGGAATCCACAATCCGCAAAACTGATAATTTCTGTATCGGTTTGATAAGGCGGTTTGCCTTCAGGTTAATTGGGGGAGTGATTGGTATACTCACCAAGTGGTCTAGTACTGGTTTCTTGCGCTTACCAGATGTGCTGCCGGTTTTAAATCAAACGCGACGCAAATGCGTTCCGCATCCGCATTAAAAGGGATGGTTCTGTGAAACAGGGATGAAGGAAAAAGGACGATATCGCCTATATTGGGCTTGATAAAGCGCGTGGGAAAATTGTGATGCAATTGGGGATAATGATCGCCATGGGTGCCATATTCAAAGGCACCTTCTTGTGGATCTAATGTTTGTGGCATTGCCAGGTAAACAGCGCCACTGATCCAGCCGATTTCATGAATATGCGCATCCAAGTGTCCCCCTTTTTGCATTTTTACATACCATGAGCTGGTAAATTCCAGTGTCTCCGGAAAATGGGTGATCAGGGCACAGTCCGCATGTTGGAATTGGTCACGATATTGACGGAATTCCCGCTTAACCAATTCGCCCAATGTCCTGAAGGCTTCTTCGGGCCGTTTGAACAAATTGCCAGCGGACTGTTTGCCATTGGTCAGGCGTGCTTGCTTGCGCTCTGCGATGTCCGCTTGCGCAATGTTTTCCAGGAGCGCTGTTAATAACGGGCTGCCAGGCGCTAGTTCAGGCAAGCTGCGGTGATAAACAAACGAGAGTCCATCCGGACAAAACTGGTAGGGGTCTGGTTCGCCATGGTTAAGGCTGTAGTGGGTGGACAATGTTGCAATAAATGGTGCGGTATGCGGGGCTTGCTTGATAATGTCGTCACGTAGTTGCTTGAAGGCGCCGAATTTTTCGGCCCGGTATAAGCAATAAAGCACACGGGCTTGCCAGTCATCCAGCTGAGAGGCCTCAAAATGTGGGATCGCTTCTTCAAAGCGTTTGGCCAGGTATAAAAACTCGCCCATGTTGTAATTGGCACCGGGATGTTGTGGATTGCGCTGCAGGGCCTCTTGATAGTATTGCACCGCCTTGGTCATATCGCCTTGGTCGCGCCAGGTTTCACCTAAGTTGTTATAGGCATCGGCGTAATTGGGAAACAGCATAATCGCACGCTCGTAGCTCTGCACAGCTGCCAACAGCTGTCCTTTGTCACGCAATACTGTCCCCAGGTTGAAGTGACCTCGCGCGTCTTGCGGCTGGATGCGCAATCCCTGTTGGTAACTTGCCATGGCCTCATCCAGGCGCCCTTGCTTTTGCAAGACCGTCCCCAGGTTGCCATGCGCCTCAAAGAACTGCGGATTCAATGCAATCGCCTTGCGATAGGCCTGCTCGGCCGCTGGCAACGCATCCAATTGTGTTTGGACGATGGCATAGTTGAACCAAAGCTCTGCTGCTTTGGGGTTGAGTTGCAACGCTTTTTCATAGGCCTGGGCAGCCAGCACGTATTGCTGGGTTTGGTCGAGTGCCAATGCCAGCAGGTGGTGCAGAATAAATTCTCGTGGATATTGTGCAGCCAAAGGACGTGCGCGCTGAATCACGGTTTCAAATTGCCCGTGATTCAATTGTTGTATCAGTGTATTGATCTCTTGTGAAAGGGGAGCAGCCATGATGCGAAAATTCCAAAGATAGTTACAATTTTGTAACACATCTTACAATTTCGCAATGTTTGTCTGCATTGATTTGGCGCAAATATCGTTAGCACAACGGTTATATAGGCATCGCCGGCTTCACTTGCGCATGATGAGACAGTTGTTTTAGCAGACGCACGGCAATTTTCGGATCTTCAATGAGCAGGTTTTCCATGACGTCGGCCTCAATCTCTATCACGGAGGCTTGGGGCGAAACAACCACTGCGCTGGCAGTCACTGGCATGGATGAAAACAAAGCAATATCGCCAAAAAAATCACCATACTGCAGAATGCGCAATGTTTTATCGGTGCCATCTGCTTGCTGCTGGTTTAAATGTAGTGTGCCATCTATCACCATGTAGTAATGGTGGTTCGCATCCCCTTCTTTAAACACATACTGGCCCTCTGTATAAGTCTGTCCATAGGTCTGCATCAGCGCCTGCAAATAATGCTGCTGATTGGGAATGTCGTCGAACAGGCCTTTCAATAGCAAAACGTCTTTTTGCTTGAGTGTCACCATCAATTCGATGCCAATTAAAAATACGGCAAAATTCAGATATAGCCAACTGATGGAGATAAACATGGCTTTCATGCTGCCAAATACAGCCCCAAAGTTCTTGTTCAAACTCAAAAACAAGCCAAAAGCCGGCCGCATGAGCATCCATAGACTTGCAGTTAGAAAAGCTGAAAGCAAGAGGTGGCGCCAGTGTACCTGGAGCGGGGAAAACGCATGATAAAAGCCAGCAATCAGCAATGTCGTCAAGGTGAGTGAGAGGATGGAGCCGACATGGTTGATGAATGTTGCCGGGAGGTGGTTGGCTAAAAAAACAATCATGCTTTCCAGCACAAAGCCCGCAGCAGTAAATAAAAAAAAGACGAGTAGAACACCCAGCACGGCCATCACATCATGAAATTTCTTATACCAGAACGAGTTGGCATCATTGCGGCTCGCAATCAGATGAAAGCTTGATCGCATATAGGCTGCGAGGGGCGTAATCGTCCATAACAAGATCAGGAAACCAATCACTCCCCAGCCTGCCTTGGTGCGTGTATTGTGATAAACCTCGACCATGATACGCTGGCTGAATTCCGGCAGCAGATTGCTGGTGAGTATGGCCAGTTTTACAATTGCGTAATCAGATGAATACACCAGGTGGCTGATTAAAAAGAAAATCAGCACGATCAACGGGATCAGGGCAAACAACGCATAAAATGAGAGTGCTGCAGCCAGCCCCATCAGGCGGTGCCTGGTGACCCCTTGCAAGGTAGTATGAACGACAAATAGCGGCGTGCAGTAGCGATAAGACAATAGACGCTGTTTTGCATTTAGCCATTGCTGTAGCAACAGTTTCCATGAGGCAGATTGCATAAAGTCCGTTCCACTTTGCGATCAATTATGCAGCCAACCGTTTATATTGCTCGGTCGCTGCCAGTAAAGCCTGGCAAGTACCAGGTTCCATTGCCGAATGTCCGGCATCGGGTACCATGACCAAACTTGCATGCGGTAAGGCCTGTGCGAGTTCCCAGGCAGTTTGTGGCGGGCATACCATGTCATAACGACCCTGCACAATGGTCGTCGGGATGGCAGCTAGCTGCTTGGCTGCAGTCTTTAACATCTCATCACCATCGACGAAACATAAATGTTGTATGTAGTGGATTTGCACCCTTGCACGTGCCAATTCAACTGCGCCATTCACCTCAGCACTGTCCATCTTTGGAATGAGGCTCATGATGCTCGCTTCAAAAGCGTTCCAGCGTATGGCTGCCGGAATGCTGATGGAGATATCTTCATCAAACACCAGGCTCGCGTAGTAATCCAGGACATTTTCCCGCTGGCTGGTGGGGACGGGTGCCAGCAAGGTCTGCCAGGCTTCCGGGAAAAATAGAGCTACCTGCCCGAGAAACCAGCGGATTTCATGTGGCCTGCTAAGAAATATGCCTCGTAACGTCAGGCTAACCACCAGTGTGGGGTGGGTGTTGGCATATGCTAACGCGAGTGTGCTGCCCCACGACCCACCAAATACATGCCAGCGTTCTATCTGCAGGTAATTTCGTATGGTTTCAATATCTGCGACCAGGGCCTGTGTGTTGTTCTCTCTCGTTTCCCCAGCGGGCTGGCTACGGCCGCAACCGCGCTGATCAAACAGGATGATCCGATAATAGTTTGGATCGAAAAAGCGTCTTTGAGCCGGATTGCATCCACTGCCTGGGCCGCCATGCAAGAAAATGACAGGCATGCCATTTGGATTGCCACATTCCTCTACATAAATAGAGTGTGTGGTTGTAACAGGAATGACAGTCTGGTTATAAGGCAGGCATTCGGGGTGCAGGGAGGATGTTGTCATGGTTTATTTTCTTAACTATATGATTTTTATTGAGAAAAAATGAATAAAAAAGGTGGCAAAAAACTAACGAAAAATAATTCGAAAAAATTGTAACCAATTTGTAACCAAACTGTTGCAATTGAAAACAAATTGTTCTATATTGCAATCCTCACATGCGGTAAGTGATAAATTCCACGATCAATCAGGAGTTTTTCCCTAACCATTAATGTGTAAAGTATGCGCTAAAATTTAATTGTGCTGATCCTAGTGTTGGCAAAATTAAATGTGTACTTATATTAAACCCTTAGTACTAACTTTGGAGATCAATATGCAAGTTAACAAAATCAAACTGGCCTTGGGTCTGGTGGCAGCATTGCCAATGGTTGCTTTCGCAGCTGCAGACCAAGAAGCTGCAATGAAAGATTCAAACAACTGGGTTCACCCACGTGGTCAACATAACAACAACGGTTACAGTGCCTTGGCTCAAATCAACAAAGGCAACGTTAAAAACCTGAAAGCTGCTTGGACATTTGCGACTGGTGTAAACCGTGGTCACGAAGGTTCACCAGTGGTTGTGGGCAACATGATGTATGTTCATACTGCTTTCCCAAACAACGTATATGCTTTGGACTTGAACGATAACCAAAAAATCGTTTGGTCTTATTTCCCTAAACAAGACCCAAGCGTTCAAGCAGTTCTGTGCTGTGACAACGTTTCTCGTGGTCTGGGCTACGGCGATGGTAAAATCTACCTGCAACAAAACGACGGTATGTTGGTTGCTTTAGATGCAAAAACTGGTGCTAAAGTATGGGATGTTAAAAACACTGATCCAAAAGTCGGTGCAACTAACACCAACGCGCCACACGTAATCAAAGACAAAGTATTGACCGGTTGTTCAGGTGCTGAATTCGGCGTACGTTGCTTTATCGCTGCATACAACCTGAAAGATGGTTCTTTGGCATGGAAAGCTTACTCTACAGGTCCAGACAGCGAAGTATTGATCGGTGCTGACTTCAACAAGGAAAATCCATCTTACAGTGCTCTGTCAGTTTACGAAGATGTAAACGGCGGTAACAAACAAGGCGGTTCCTTCAAAAAACTGGCTAACGACAGCATCAAAGTTGGTGAAAAAGAACTGGGTACACGTACTTGGTTGAAACCACAAGCTGTGAAAGACGGCTGGCAGCATGGTGGTGGTTCCGTATGGGGCTGGTGGCCATATGATGCACGTACAAACCTGGTTTACTACGGTACTGGTAACCCATCCGTATGGAACCCAGATGTACGTCCAGGCGACAACAAATGGTCCATGACAATTTTTGCTCGTGATTTGGACACTGGCGTGGCTAAATGGGGCATGCAAATGACTCCACACGATGAGTGGGACTACGACGGTATTAACGAAGTGATCCTGTTCGACAAAGGTGGCAAAACATACGCATGGCACCATGACCGTAACGGTTTCATCTACACATGGCAAGCTGGTAACGGCACATTGGTAGCTGCTGAAAAAGTGCACCCATTCGTTAACTGGGCAACTGATGTTGACCTGAAAACAGGTGTGCCTAACAAACTGGCATCTGCTTCTACTCACCAAGACTACAACGCTAAGGGTGTTTGCCCAGCGGCTCTGGGTACTAAAGACCAACAGCCAGCTGCTTACTCTCCAAAAACTGGTTTGATGTACACACCATTGAACCACGTATGTATGACATACGAGCCAGTTGAGTCCAAATACGTTGCTGGTCAACCATGGGTTGGTGCGACACTGACCATGTTTGCTGGTCCAGACGGCGTGATGGGTGGTTTCGGTGCTTACGACCCAATGACCAACAAAAAAGTTTGGTACAACAAAGAGAAGTTCTCTGCTTGGGGCGGTGCTCTGACTACAGCTTCTAACATCGTGTTCTACGGTACTTTGGATCGTTGGTTCAAAGCTGTTGATGCACAAAACGGTAAAGAACTGTGGAAATTCCAAGTTGGTTCCGGCGTGATTGGTAACGCATTCACATACGGCAACAAGGGTAAACAATACGTTGGCGTACTGTCCGGTATCGGCGGTTGGGCTGGTGTTGCGATGAACTTGGGTATGACCAACGACACCGACGCACTGGGTGCTGCTGGTGGCTACAAAGAGTTGACCAAGTACAACGCTGCTCCTGGCGGCGGTGCACTGAACGTTTTCTCACTGTAATTTGAGCTAGTCTTAAGTTACACGTAGTAATACGTTGACTCCTCAACACCCTGCTTCGGCAGGGTGTTTTTTTTCATGAATATCATGATTCAAAATTATGAATGAATAATTAAGTAGTGTTTCTCTACAAATGCATACGTATTCGCGATAAGATTGCTGCGTTTGTCGTGAGTTAATCGAACTTTTGCCGGTGAATAAGTTCAAAAAACGACAGGAAACAATCACAAAAAAGGATGAAGTCAAAATGAGAATTACATGGAATATTCTGGGTGCGTTTGCGATGATGTTTGCCACACAAAGTGTGGTGTTTGCTGAAGAAATTGATATCCCGTCCATTAACCCGGACGAAGGCCGTATTGGTGAAATACGTCGTGTCGCGGATGAGTCAGAGTTCAAGGTCTGTTCAGACCCGGATAATATGCCATACTCCAATATCAAGCTGGAAGGCTTTGAAGACAAGATCGCTAAAGTACTGGCTGATGATCTCGGTAAGAAATTGACCTTTCAATATGCATACAATCGCCAGGGCTTTTTGCGTAATACCATCAATGCGATGCGATGTGATGTGATTATCGGTATGACCTCTGACTTTGATGGCTTGAGAACCTCCAAACCTTACTATCGTTCCGGCCATGTGTTTGTCTGGCGTAAAGACAGTAACTACGACATTAATAACTGGGATTCCCCAGATCTGAAAAAGGGCATCATTGGTATTGTTGACAAGAGTCCAGCAACTATTCCTTTGAATGATTATGGTTTGATGACGAATGCACGCCCATATCGTTTGCAACGTGACCTGAATTTACCCACCAGCTTTATTATTGATGATCTGGTCAAAGGTGATATTGATGTTGCTGTGATGTGGGGGCCGATTGCAGGTTATTTTGCCAAGCAATCAAAAGTGCCTTTAGAGGTGCGCCTGATTCCTGAATACAACAAGGTGAACCTCAAGGGTAAAGAATACTGGAACATTTCGGTTGCCGTGCGTATGAAGGACAAGGATCGTATCAAGATGATCAACGAAGCGCTCGAGCGTAATAAGGACAAGATTGATGCGATCCTGAAAGATTACGGCATTCCAACTGTGCCAGTAGTTGAAGGTGATAGTGTGTATAAAAAGTAACAGGCATGGCGGAAAAGTTTTAAAAACAGGCAGTCACTGATGACAATCTAAAAAAAACACAGTAGAATCATTGGCTTGTTTTGAGATGGGTGAGTGAAAGTTTCTGTGCAGAGATTCGGAAAAATTCGTCAACCGTTTCTGGAACGATTCGTTAAATGAGCATACGTTAATATTTTGGTTGGGATGGATGTTAACGTCGCTCATTTTGTTTAGGATTAGGAGAAAACATGTTAGGCAACACTTTTAAATCAGCATTGTTGATTTCCTTGATGGCATTTGCCACGGGTGCAATGGCTGATATTACATTTTCAGCTACTCAAGACGGCTCAACCATCAACATCGACAAAGCAATGTTTGATACAGACGCTGCTAAAGAATTCTTGGCGACTGGTAAAAACCCATACATCGGTAACGATGAAGCCATTAAAAAAGGCAAGAAAATTTTCAACCTGTATTCCTGCGTCGCCTGTCATGGTGGTAAAGGTGAAGGTGCTGTCGGTCCAGGCTTGATCGGTGCAAACTTCCGTTATGCGAAAAACGCAACTAACAAAGGGATGTTTGAAACTATCTGGCACGGCACTAACGGTGGTATGGGTGCTAAAGGCTATGGCTTGATGGCTCCAGATGATGGTATTAAACCAGATGAATTGCTGAAGGTGATTGCTTACATTCGTAGCAACAGCAATGTAGGCACGACAGGTAACGAGTAAATTCGTTGCGAATAAAAACGGTCACTGAGGTGACCGTTTTTTGTTTTTGTGGCACAATAAATGCAGTCGGTTTGATTATAAAAAACAATTAAAAACCGTTTTATTTCAAAGAACATTTGGATACATGGAAAGATGGGGGTAAAGATGAGAAATATGCTTTTAATGGCGTTGCTGGCGACATTGGTGGTGGCATGTAGTAAGGATGGCCAATCATCTGGTGCAGCTGCGGATACAGGTGGCGATGTGAAGGCTATCCAGTTTGTGACAACGCAGGATGGTCAGCCTCTGGAAATTGATCAAAAAATGTTTGATACACCGGCCGCCAAGGAATTTTTGGCTACTGGTAAAAACCCTTATATTGGCAACGAAGAGGCCATCAAAGAAGGGAAGAAAAAGTTTAACCTGTTTTCGTGTGTGGCTTGCCACGGTGGACACGGTGAAGGCGCAGTGGGACCTGGCTTGATAGGTGAGAATTTCCGCTACGCTAAAAATGCAACCAATAAAGGTATGTTTGAAACCATTTGGCATGGCACCAATGGTGGGATGGGTGCGAAAGGATTTGGCCTGATGGCACCCGATGATGGATTGAAGCCAGATGATGTATTGAAAGTCATCGCCTTTATCCGTAGCCATGCCAAAATTACTGGTAACGAATAACGGTATTTTGAAGTGTTGTGCGCGCTTGGCAGTACGGCAGGCGCGCTTTTTTATTGAAGGATCGAAGCGTGAGCGTAACAGACGAAAATGATTTACACCATGTCATCATTGTTGGTGGCGGTGCTGGTGGCCTGGAATTAGCGACCAAACTGGGTGATTCACTGGGCAAAAAGAAAAAAGCCCGTATTACGCTGATAGATGCCACCAGGACCCATGTTTGGAAGCCATTGCTGCATGAAATCGCAGCTGGCAGCATGGACCCGGATCGGCATGAGCTGGAGTATTTGGCTCAGGCACACTGGCATCATTTTAAATTCCGTCTGGGACGTATGGATGGCCTGGATCGTAGCACTCGAGAAGTGTTCCTGGCACCAGTTTATGACGAAGATGGTAATGAGATTATTGCGCGCCGTTCATTTAAATACGATACATTGATTATTGCAGTGGGAAGTACGACCAATGATTTCGGGATCAAAGGCGCGCGTGAGTATTCGATGGCCTTGGATACCCAGGAACAAGCGCAGAAATTCCATCGATATCTGCATAATGCCTTATTGCGTGCCCAGACACAGCCAGAGCCGTTGAAACCCGGCCAGCTGGAAGTTGCGATTGTAGGTGCCGGAGCTACCGGTGTTGAGCTTGCCGCTGAGCTACACAACACCACACGTGAGCTGGCCGCTTATGGTCTGGACAAAATTGACGCAGACCGTGATGTTAAGATCTCACTGATTGAAGCTAGTGACCGAATACTACCTGCCCTGCCGCCAAAATTATCTTATGCGGTAGATGTCGAGTTACGCAAGTTGCGCGTCAACGTGTTTACCGGTGAGCGTGTCACTGAGGTCTCACCCAAAGGCATCACAACGCACAGTGGCCGTACAATTCCGGCTGAACTGGTGGTATGGGCGGCGGGGATCAAGGCACCTGACTTTCTGAAGGATATTGATGGTTTGGAAACTAACAGAATTAATCAGTTGGTTGTAAACCAAAACCTGCAAACGACACGTGATGAAAATATTTTTGCGTTTGGTGATTGTGCTGCTTGTCCATGGTTGGGGCATGATACGACGGTCCCGCCACGTGCTCAGGCCGCACATCAGCAGTCTTCCTTGCTGGTAAAAACAGTGAAGGCACGTGTCGCTGGTAAATCACAATTGCCGGAGTTCCATTACCATGATTACGGTTCATTGGTGAACCTGGGTAAATACTCAACGGTAGGTAGCCTGATGGGGGCTGTGGCTGGTGGCAGCATGTATATTCAAGGGCTGTTTGCGCGTGTGATGTATCGCTCGTTATACAAAATGCACTTGATGGCTTTGCATGGCATTTTTGCTGTGATTGTACATACCATAGGCCGTATCATTTCAAGACGCACTGAGCCGCATGTAAAACTGCACTAAAACTAGGCTAAATAAAAGGGCGCTTTAGCGCCCTTTTATTTTTTAGCAGTGCATTGTTCATCTCAATGTTTAATCTGTTTTCGGTAGACCAATGTAATGAGGGACATGCTTATAATAATAAATACGCCGAAGATAGCCACGATGGTATTGATGTCAAGTTTGGCACCTACCATCCAGGTGTAAGCGCCCAATAGTAGCAGTATGCCTATGTTTTCGTTAAAGTTTTGCACGGCAATTGAATGCCCGGCACCCAGTAAATGATGTCCTCTATGCTGTAAAAGGGAGTTCAGCGGTACCAGAAAATAACCTGACAGGATGCCGATGACGAAGAGTAATACTCCTGCAAGGATGGGGCTGTGGATGACTATCATGCTCATGACCAGTATTCCCATATAAATACCGGCAGGCAGGACCTTGACCGCGTTTTCCAATTGGACATAACGCGATGCAACCACCGAGCCAACTGCGATACCGACTGCCAGAATGGCAATCAGATATGTGGCTTGCTGCTGTGAAAAGCCTAGCCTGATATCTGCCCACTGCAATACGACAAATTGTAATGTGGCACCTGCGCCCCAAAACAATGTTGTCACTGCCAGCGAAACTTGGCCTTGTGGATCTTTCCAGAGTGTAATAAACGCGTGCCAGAAGTCTTTGAGTAAAAACCGCAAGGTCTTTTGTTCAACTTGATGGTCGATAGGTACTTTGGGAATGTAATAATTAAACCCGGCCGCAAGTAAATACAGCAGCATGATGAATGCGATACCGATGTAGGGGTTGTTGGCTGAAAGGGTGGATCCAAGCACTGGCCCCAGGATAATGGCGGTCACAGTCGTGCCTTCCATCCATGCATTAGCTTTGATCAGCAAGTGGGAGGGGAGCATCTCCGTGAGGATGCCGTATTTGGCAGGGGAGTAAGCTGCCGCACCAACACCAACCATGGCATAGGCATACAGAGGGGGTACGCCTATCAGTGCCATGAAACAGCCAATAAACTTCAGACCATTGCTCAGGAACATGACGCGTCCTTTGGGCAGGGCATCGGCAAATGGGCCGACAAAAGGCGCCAGCAGGATGTAGGAGATGACGAAGAACTCCCGCAGCAACGGTTCGTGCCAGCTAGGCGCGTTAAGTTTGGCCAGCAAGGCAATCGCTGCAAACAGGAGCGCATTGTCTGCGATTGCCGATAGGAATTGGGCAATCAGTAAGGTATAAAAGCCTTTAACCATGACAAACGAGCAGACGAGTGTCTACAAGACCTCTGCCGCAAAGTCTGCCAGGCGTGAGCGCTCACCTCTAACCAGCGTAATGTGGCCGTTATGTGACCAGTTCTTGAAGCGGTCCACCACATAAGTCAGGCCAGAGCTGCCTTCGGTGAGGTAAGGCGTATCAATTTGGGCAATGTTACCTAAACAAACGACTTTTGTACCCGGTCCCGCACGCGTAATCAGTGTTTTCATCTGCTTGGGTGTGAGGTTCTGCGCTTCGTCTATAATTAAAAACTTGTTAAGGAAGGTGCGGCCACGCATGAAATTCAGCGACTTGATTTTTATGCGTGTACGGATCAGGTCTTGCGTTGCGGCGCGACCCCATTCACCAACATCTTCATCCGTTTTGTTCAGCACGTCGAGGTTGTCTTCGAGCGCACCCATCCATGGTGCCATTTTTTCTTCTTCCGTGCCTGGCAAGAAACCAATATCTTCGCCGACCGGAACGGTGACGCGAGTCATGATGATTTCGGAGTAGCGTTTCTTGTCCAGTGTTTGCGTCAGCGCCGCTGCCAGTGTCAGCAAGGTTTTACCGGTACCGGCCTGACCCAGCAAAGTGACAAAATCAATGTCAGGATCCATGAGCAAATTCAGGGCGAAGTTCTGCTCACGATTGCGGGCGGTGATCCCCCAAACGCTGTGTTTAGGATTCTGGTGATCCTGTATCACTTCCAACACGGCAGAGTTGTCTTCAATTTTGCGTACGATGGCATGGAACGGTTTGTTGTATTCGTAAAACACAAACTCATTGACCAGCAGCGACTTGACGATAGGCCCGCTGATTTTATAGAACATGCGGCCAGACTCTTGCCATGAATGCATATCCTTACTGTGGGATTCCCAGAAGTCTTCTGGCAACTCGCGTAAGCCGGTATACAGCATGTCGCTGTCTTCCAGCACCTTGTCATTGAAGTAATCTTCAGACGGCACGCCCATGGCACGGGCTTTAATCCGGATATTGATATCCTTGCTAACAAGGATCACACTGCGTTTAGAGTGTTGTTTTTTTAGTGCCAGGGCGACACCGATAATCTGGTTATCGGCCTTGCTACCTGCGAGGCCTGGCAGGTCTGTCGGCACATGTTCCATCTGGAAGAATAGCTTGCCGGTGAGGTGACGATTTCCCTGAATACCAAGGGGGCAGCCTTCTTCCAGTTTGTCTGTCTCTATGCTGCCGATGATTTCTTCAAGAAAGCGGCTTGCCTGGCGCGCGTTGCGGGCGACTTCAGTTAATCCCTTTTTATTGTTGTCTAGTTCCTCCAATGTCACCATTGGCAAATAGACATCATGCTCTTCAAACCTGAACAGCGACGATGGGTCGTGCATCAGGACGTTAGTATCAAGAACAAACAGCTTGGTGTGTGGAGCACGTGCCATAGAAAATCACTTTATGAGTGGGAAGACTGGATGCTGGCATATACCTCAGCGGCATGACCATCCACTTTGACACCCCGCCACTCGCGGACGATGATGCCTTGTGGGTTAACAAGAAATGTGCTGCGCTCAATGCCACGTACCTGTTTACCGTACATGTTTTTCATTTTGATCACATTGAAGGCCTGGCAAGCGGTTTCTTCGCTGTCAGAAATCAGCTCGAAAGGAAAACTGTACTTGGCTTTGAAGTTTTCATGGGATTTCAGGCTGTCGCGTGAAATGCCAAAGATGACAGCATTGGCTGCGGCAAACTGATCATGCATATCGCGGAACTGCATGCCCTGTGTGGTACAGCCGGGCGTTGCATCTTTGGGGTAAAAATAGAGAACAAGAAACTTACCCAAATAGTCTTTGCTATTAAATTGCAGGCTGGAGGTAGCCGGTAAGGAGAGTTCTGGAACAGGTGAATTCAACATAGTAGTCATGACAATCACTTAATCACATTGTTGATAAAAATACAAAATTAAGCAAGCACAAAACGCAAATTTAATTACAGTGGCTGGTAGGCATATTACTGTGGCAATGTAATGGTAATACGAGTGCCTCTACCCGCATCGCTTTCAAAGGACATGGCACCCCCCAGTTCTTCGCAGACCTTGAACGCAAACGGAATGCCCAGGCCGGTACCGAATCGTTTGGTTGTTGGTCCTGGGGTGAGGGCATGTGGATCTGGTTTAAACGGCATGCCCGGCCCCTGGTCAATCATCACCAGCGTTAAAAGATTATTCGCCAGGCTACACAAAATCTTGATTTCAGCGCCTTTGGGCGATGCTTCAGCTGCATTGAGAAGCAGGTTATAAAGCATTTGTTCCAGCAAATGCTCGTCGGTGAGGATCAGTTGTTTGACGTTTGCACTGTCTTCTATGATTGCGATCTGCTTTTCGTCGAGTTTGGGTTGCAAGGTCGAAACGGCTCCCTGCACAATGGAAGACAGTAGCAACTGATTGAGCATGGGTTTGATCGGATGCAGGTAAGACAGCAGGCTGCCAGTCCACCGCTCCAGGCGATCTACCGTGTGCATAATCCCTTGGATGGACTCCTGCGTATCTTTATCCAGCAGCGGGTCATCAATCACTTGTGCCGTGGCGCGGATGCTAGCCAGTGGGTTGCGGATGTTGTGGGCGAGCATGGGGACCAGTAAGCCAAGCGCGGCCTGTTTCTCACTTTTAACCAGTGCGTCGCGGCTGGCGGCCAGGTCTTCAGCCATTTTATTGATTTCCCGGGAAAGGACTGCCAGTTCTTCTGCGCCAGCTTCCGGCACCTGGTGGCTCAGATTGCCAGCACTGATGGCATTGGTGGCTTGCATGATGTCATTAATCGGCCTGACGATAGAGTTTTTCAAAATCCGACGGGAATAGATAATGAGGATGCAGCCAAGTATCAACGGCATGGATAGTACGGCAATCGAGTTGCTTCTGGCATCATCTAAACGGTGTTTGATTTCCTCTTGTTTAACCATGAGCAGGTATTCTGCCCGCTTGGAAACCTCCTCATAATGCCGGAATATCCCGGTTTCAATATCCTGGTAAATAGACTTTTGTGCTTTGCGGTTAGGATTGTTTTGATAGCGATAGAACAGAGCAGGCGCTTCGTTCACCAGGCTGCGGTATTTGCGCTCAATTTCCATGAGTGCTTCGCGTTCCTGCTGATCAATTGCAATGTTTTGGAGACGTTCCAGATGCGCAAGGATGGAGGTAGTGTATTGGTTATATTCATGCAAGGCATTTTCTTCCTGCAAGAAAAAAGCGTCGAATAATTCCTTGGTCTGTCGGTAAAGGTCGCCACGCACCAGGTAAATTTCCTGAATCACGAAATTAATGCGCTGTGATTGCGCGGATGCTTTGTCCCATAGGTAAATACCATAGCCGCCACTTGCGACGGCCAGAATGATAAGGGCAATGAAATACAGGTCATGAAATAAGAGCAGGTACCGGAGCGGCTTGTCGTGAGCACCGTGAGCTGATGAAGATGTACGCTGGAAAAACATGAAGGAGTTAACTGGTCAGTTTGAAGCTGACCGTGACAATAATATTATTGATTTTGCCACGCAGTATTTCGTTGAAGTGCGGTTTTAATTGAGACTTTTGCGCAGCTGTCATTGCTGCATGATCAATGGCTTTGTTACCACTGGACTCCACGATTTCGATGCCAGTGATATTGCCGTGTTCATCAATATTGATGCTTAACTTTACGTCTCCTTCAATGCCCCTGTCTTGGGCAATTCTGGGGTAGCGCTGGTTTTTCTTGAGCTCTCTATGGGCTGCATTTCTGAAGGCATTGCGTGCCGCCTCAATATCACCTTCACTGGGCCCTACTTTGATGGGTTCAGGTGGGGGTGCTGGCGGAGCCGGGGGCGGAACGACCACTTCCGGTCTTGCTTCGCTGACAGTCGGTTTGGCAGCAATCACTGGTGGTGTGTGGGACTCAACAGCCGGGCGAGGAGCTTCCACGACAGGTTCGGGGACTGGTGTGGGTTTTTGCGGTACCGGCTCTTGTTTAGTGAGTTTGGGCTCTTGTTTCACCGGTGTCGGCTTTGGTTTAGGAGGCTCCGGGAGTGGCTTGGGTGGTGTAGGCTCAGGCTCGGCCGCGGGCTGCACAGGCACTGGCGGCTGTTCTTTCACCAGCTCAATACGAATTTCCTGCTTTTGGGGTGGCGGCAGGTCGTAGTCCGGCTTGGGCAGCGTAAACATAAACAATGCATGTATCAGTAGCGAAGCAACCAGGCACCACTCTAATAAATGATTGAACTGTTTTGACTCTTTTAAAACGGCTTGCACGCCACTATCCTTAATCATTAACCCCCACTACGACCCATAACTATAAGCTATTTTTGATGGTTGTTGCCAGACTGAGTAAGGATTTCAGATTGAGATAGGGTTTAGCAAATACCGTAAAAGGGCTGAACCTCCACCAGCGTGCCAGCTTCTAGCGTACCTGATTGTTCATCCAGCACAATAAAGCAATTGGCTTGGCTCATGCTACTTAATATGCCTGAGCCTTGTCCGCCTGTGGTTTTTACCTTCCAGTCAGATCCTTCCTTGAATAGGATGCCGCGTTGAAACTCAGTGCGCCCAGGTGCTTTTTTGATGGCAGTCACACATTCCACCCTGAATGAAGGAACGAGGGGACTGCTGGATCCCATCAAACATTTCAGCGCTTCCTGTACAAACTGGTAGAAGGTCACCATGGTAGAGACCGGGTTGCCTGGCAAACCAAAATAATGAGACTGGCCAATTTTGCCATAAGCGAGTGGGCGGCCCGGTTTCATATTGATTTTCCAGAACAGGACTTGTCCGTGTTTGGCCAACAGTTGCTTCATGAAGTCTGCCTCACCGACAGAGACGCCGCCACTGGTGATCACCACATCATGTTCCGCCGTTGCTTGTAGCAGTGTTTTTTCTAATGCATCTGGGTTGTCGCCTACATTTCCCAAATCATGCACATCCACCCCCAGTGCCTGCAACATGCCCCATAAGCTGTAGCGGTTGCTGTCGTAAATCTGGCCTGTTTGCAATGGCTTGCCGACGCTGATCAGTTCATCGCCTGTGCTGAAAAAAGCGACTTTTAATTGGCGATACACTTGAATCTCAGCGATCCCTAGCGAGGCCAGCAGGCCCATGTCGGCCGGATGCATCTGATGACCACAAGCTAGCACGGTTTGACCGATGGAGATATCTTCCCCGGCCAGGCGAATATTGGCACCCAATGGCGGGACCTTGCTCAACGTCACCATGTCACCTTGTGTAGAAGTATGTTCCTGCATGACCACGGTATCTACGTCAGCTGGAATCACGGCACCTGTCATGATTTTGATGCAACCACCTGGAGGCAGCGATCCGGTAAATGGCTTGCCAGCCAAGGCTGTGCCAGCTATTTTCAACGGCTGTGCCGCCTCAGCATGTCTGAAGGCAAAACCATCCATGGCGGAATTGTTGTGCCCTGGGACATTGATGGCAGAAATAATGGGTGCGGCGAGCGTACGGCCCAAAGACTGCTTGATCGGAACGGTCTCGATTTCCTGCACGGGAGACAGAAATTGCTGGATATACTGGCGTGCTTGCGTCACTGACATGGCATTCGGGTCATAGTCGTCTGCGCAAGAAGGGTTGCTAGCCAGCTGCTGTAAAAGATCTTGGTTATTCATATTCATGTCTGCTGAAGCTGGTTGATGTTAGTAAACGCTTGCTCGTCCTTGAAGTCCACAAATACATGCGGATGCCTGTCTTGCCAGGCACTGACACGGCGCTGGCCGCTTTGCAGAAAGGCATCCAGATCATTGCCCAGTTGACGTGGCATGAGGCAAAACACGGGATGCGTGCCGCTGGCACTTCGGGCGATGGCTAGGATGGAGGGCGGATGGGAGAGGGCTTGCATGGTTTGTATGGCCTGGCTCAGCCGATTTGCTAGGTCCAAGGGCAATAAAGGCGAATCGCAAGGCACACTGAGTACCCAGTCATGCTTGGCATGACGCATGCCAGCCTGCATGCCAGCCAGCGGGCCATCAAACTGGTCGGTCTCATCGGTGATCACCGGAACACCGTATTGTTGATAGCGGTCCAGGTTCCGATTGGCGTTAATCATGACTTGATCGACTTGCGGCGTCATGCGGGATAGTACATGTTCAATCATGGCCTGGCCTTGATAATCTACCAGCCCCTTATCCACGCCACCCATACGCATACCGCGGCCACCGGCCAGAATCACTGCGGTAATCTGCATTAACCACCTGTATGAGACATAAAACGTACTACCGCAGGCGCTGCTCGGCGCAAATCAAAGTCATGGCCTTGTGGTTTGATACGCATGCCATGCAGTATGGCGTCAACTAATGGCTGGTCGTCATCAGGATGGTCGCGCAGTAAGGGCATCAGATTCACCTGATGATCTTGCCCCAAGCACAGGAATAGCTCTCCCTGGCAAGTGATGCGAACACGGTTGCAACTTTCGCAGAAGTTATGGCTATGCGGAGAAATAAACCCGATTTTGGTGGCATGACCATTGACTTGCCAATAACGGGCCGGACCACCTGTACGGTGCGTGCTAGGTGTGAGTGAGAACTTACTTTTTAACAGGGCCAGGGTGTCTGAATTACTGACGCAGCTTTGTTCACGGTCATGATTCACTTCGCCCAAAGGCATTTCTTCAATAAAGCTGATATCCACCTGTTTATGAATAGCGAAGCTTACCAGCGCTTCTGCTTCGTCTTCATTGATGCCGCGCATCAGCACCGTATTGATCTTGATATTGTCGAAACCAGCCGCAATCGCGGCATCCAGTCCGGTCAGCACTTTTGAAAGCGCACCCACACGCGTGATGGTTTTAAAACGGTCTTCTTGCAGGCTGTCGATGGAAATATTAATGCGTTTGACGCCAGCGTTTTTTAAGTCAATGGCGTATCTATCCAATTGGCCACCATTGGTGGTAAGTACACACTCATCCAGTCCTGGTAAATGGCCGATTTCTTCAAACAGCCACATGGCGTTTTTGCGTACCAGGGGTTCCCCTCCTGTCACGCGAACTTTGCGTACGCCCATACGGACAAAGAGTTTAACAAGACGTGCACATTCTTCGAGTGACAGGACTTGCTCGCGCGGCAAAAAAGTCATGTCTTCGGCCATGCAGTATTGGCAACGAAAATCACAACGGTCAGTGATCGACAGGCGGATATAATCCACACGTCGGCCAAACTGGTCTATCAATTGTGAAGGAATGTTGGTCATTGTCGGTTTGACTGGTGAACGCCTAAAGTAATTCGTATTTTATGCCCTTTTTGTGCTTTCACAAGGCATAAATAGAGGATATGATTCGAGGATGGTAGAATGTAACTGAATTGTAAATGGTTGGATGTGAGGTCGGTTTGGATAACACATTAAGCAATGAGCAACACGCGCAAATTCAAGCGCATATTCAAGCACACCAGCATGTGCCAGGCGGCTTAATGCCCTTGTTACATGCGATTCAGGACGATATCGGCTATGTCCCTGAAGTCGTGTATCCCGAGATTGCCAAAGCGCTGGCCCTGTCTGTGGCTGAAGTGCATGGTGTCGTCACTTTTTACCATCATTTCCGCACCCATCCCATCGGTAAACATGTGTTGCAGGTTTGCCGTGCGGAGTCCTGCCAGTCCATGGGTTCCGAAAAAATGGAGGCTGAACTCAAGGCAAAACTCGGTGTGGATTACCATCAGACCACTGCTGACGGTAGTGTGACTCTATTACCTGTCTATTGCCTGGGGAACTGTGGCTGTTCACCAGCCGTGATGCTCGACGATGAGGTCTATGGGCGCATGAACACAGAAAAAGTGACAGAGTTGATTGCAGAGGTGTGTCATGGTTAAGGTTTATGTGCCTATTGATTCGACGGCGCTTTCTTTAGGCGCTGAGCGCACCGCCAACAGAATCGTTCAAGAAGCGCAAACGCGTGGAATACAGGTTGAACTGGTTCGCAACGGCTCGAGAGGTCTGTTTTGGCTAGAGCCACTCGTTGAGGTGGATACTGCGCAAGGCCGAGTGGCTTTTGGGCCGGTGCAACCGAAAAATGTGGCCAGCTTGTTCGATGCAGAGTTTACCAACGCCCTCGCCGACAAAGCTAAAGCACATGCTTTGTATTTAGGCCTCACGGATGAATTGGCCTGGCTGAAAAAACAGCAACGTTTGACCTTTGCGCGTGTGGGTATTATTGATCCGTTATCCCTGGAGGATTATGTTTCGCATGATGGCTATAAGGGCTTGAAAAATGCCTTGGCGATGTCCGGTGCGGATATCGTAAAAGCCGTGACAGACTCTGGCTTGCGCGGCCGTGGCGGCGCAGCTTTCCCGACAGGGATCAAATGGAATACTGTGCTCAATACGCCAGCAGAGCAAAAATACGTGGTCTGTAACGCTGACGAAGGTGATTCAGGTACGTATTCCGACCGCATGATCATGGAAGACGATCCTTTTGTCTTGATTGAAGGCATGACTATCGCCGGTATTGCAGTGGGTGCCACACAAGGCTATATCTATTTGCGCAGTGAATACCCGCATGCGCTGAAAACGCTCAATGAAGCCATCCGCAAAGCCAATTTGGAAGGGTATTTAGGTGAAAATATTCTCGGTTCTGGCCATACATTTCATCTTGAAGTGCGTCGTGCCGCTGGCGCTTATGTCTGCGGCGAAGAAACCTCCTTGCTTGAAAGCCTGGAAGGCAAGCGTGGACTGGTGCGGTTCAAACCACCGCTCCCTGCGATAGAAGGCTTGTTTGGCAAGCCGACCATCGTCAACAATGTGATTTCACTGGCTACGGTGCCGATTATTTTAGATAAGGGCGCGCAATATTATGCCGATTACGGCATGGGCCGTTCACGCGGTACTTTGCCTATTCAGTTGGCAGGCAATCTCAAGCAAACTGGTTTGGTTGAGCTGGCTTTTGGTGCCACCTTGCGCGAGTTGCTGTACGACTTTGGTGGTGGTTCAGCTTCTGGTAAGCCTATTCGCGCGGTGCAAGTGGGTGGGCCCTTAGGCGCTTACTTGCCAGAGAGCCAGTTTGATACACCGCTGGACTACGAAGAGTTTGCCAAGATATGGGCGGTGCTGGGCCATGGCGGTATCGTCGCCTTTGATGATAGCGTGGATATGGCCAAAATGGCGCGCTATGCGTTTGAGTTCTGTGCTGAAGAAAGCTGTGGCAAATGTACACCGTGCCGCATAGGTTCGACGCGCGGCGTTGAAGTCATGGACAAGATAGTGCTTGGCAAAAACCATCCGCAAAATGTGCAATTGCTGCGCGATTTGTCCGATACGATGCTCAATGGTTCGTTGTGTGCACTGGGCGGCATGACGCCATATCCGGTGTTAAGCGCCTTGAATCATTTCCCTGAAGATTTTGGTCTAAGCAATAAAGAAGCTGCTGCCTGAGGGTAGCAAAGGAAGACATTATGGACGACATCAAATACTCCTCTTCCCAGCCACAGATGCCGAAGTATGATCCTGACAAGGATTACGGCACGCCGAAGTCTGACAGTGCCACCATGGTGACCCTGAACATTGACGGCGTAGATGTGACAGTGCCAGACGGAACTTCCATCATGCATGCGGCGCAACTGGGAGGTGTCACCGTTCCCAAGCTGTGTGCTACTGATTCTTTAGAGCCTTTCGGTTCCTGCCGTTTATGTCTGGTGGAGATTGAAGGTCGGCGCGGCTACCCGGCTTCTTGTACCACGCCTGTTGCCCCCGGGCTTAAAGTCAAAACCCAGACGCCCAAACTGGCAGATGTTCGTCGCGGCGTCATGGAATTGTATATCTCTGACCATCCGCTGGACTGTCTGACCTGTGCTGCCAATGGCGACTGCGAATTGCAGGACATGGCTGGCGCTGTCGGTTTGCGCGAAGTGCGTTATGGCTATGAAGGTGAAAATCACCTGGGCCAGGCCAAGGATGAGTCCAATCCTTATTTCACGTTTGATCCCTCTAAATGTATCGTCTGCTCACGCTGTGTACGTGCCTGTGAAGAAACGCAGGGGACTTTTGCACTCACGATTCAGGGGCGCGGTTTTGATAGCAAAGTCTCTGCCGGCAATAAGGATTTCCTCGACTCGGAGTGTGTTTCTTGTGGCGCCTGCGTACAGGCGTGCCCAACTGCCACCCTGATGGAAAAAACCGTGATTGAGGCGGGTACGCCTGAACACAAAATTACCACAACATGCGCTTATTGTGGCGTTGGTTGCAGCTTTGATGCCGAGATGAAAGGCGAGCAGGTCGTACGCATGACCCCGAGCAAAGAGGGTGGTGCCAACCATGGGCATAGCTGTGTCAAAGGCCGTTTTGCCTGGGGGTATGCGACCCATGCTGACCGTATTACCACGCCTATGATACGTAAGAGTATTCATGATCCCTGGCAAAAAGTCGGTTGGGATGAGGCGATTAATTACGCTGCCAGCGAAATCAAGCGTATTCAGGCTCAATATGGCAAAGAAGCCGTCGGTGGGATCACCTCCAGCCGTTGCACCAATGAAGAGGTGTATGTCACACAAAAATTGATCCGCGCCGTATTCGGCGTCAATAACGTGGATACCTGCGCACGTGTTTGCCATAGTCCAACTGGTTATGGACTGAAACAAACCTTGGGCGAATCAGCCGGTACACAAACGTTTGATTCTGTCATGAAGTCTGACGTGATTTTTGTCATGGGCGCCAACCCCACTGATGGCCACCCGGTATTTGCTTCCATCATGAAGCGCCGCTTGCGTGAAGGGGCCAAGCTGATTGTGGTTGATCCACGTGAAATTGACCTGGTGGATAACTCCCCGCATATACGTGCTGATTATCACCTCAAACTGCGTCCTGGCACCAACGTGGCCATGATTTCCGCGATTTCACATGTGATTGTGACTGAAGGTCTGGTACAGGAAGAATTTGTCAAAGCCCGTTGCGAGTGGGATTCTTATGTAGCCTGGCGCGACTTTGCTGCCAAGCCGGAAAACTCCCCAGAAGCGCTGGAAAAAGAATTAGGCGTACCAGCCAACGATGTACGCGAAGCGGCACGTTTATATGCAACAGGCGGTAATGCTGCTATTTATTATGGCCTGGGTGTCACCGAACATAGCCAGGGCTCCACCACAGTGATGGGGATTGCCAACTTGGCGATGGCAACCGCTAATATTGGCCGCGAAGGCGTAGGGGTGAATCCATTGCGTGGTCAAAACAATGTACAAGGGTCTTGTGACATGGGCTCCATGCCGCATGAGTTCCCAGGATACCGGCATGTCTCTGATGATGCCACTCGCGCACAGTTTGAAAAGGCCTGGGGCGTGACGTTGAGTGCAGACCCTGGTTTGCGTATTCCCAATATGCTGGACCTGGCTGCGGAAGGTAGCTTTAAAGCGGTGTACTGTGTAGGCGAAGATATTGCACAATCTGATCCTGATACCCAGCATGTGACACATGCGCTGGAAAACATGGAGTGCGTCATTGTGCAGGATTTGTTCCTGAACGAAACGGCCAAGTTCGCCCACGTTTTCTTCCCAGGGGCTTCTTTCCTGGAGAAATACGGCACATTCACCAATGCCGAGCGCCGTATTTCACCTGTGCGTAAAGTGATGACGCCAAAAAATGGCATGGAAGACTGGGAGATTACTGCTAAATTCTCAGAGGCCTTGGGTTACCCCATGCATTACGCTCATGCCAGTGAAATCATGGATGAGATTGCGGCCCTGACGCCGACCTTTACTGGTGTCAGCTTCAAAAAACTGGATGAACTGGGCAGTATCCAGTGGCCATGTAATGACGAAGCTCCTACGGGGACGCCAACCATGCATGTGGATGAGTTTGTGCGTGGTAAAGGTAAGTTTTTTATTACCCAATATGTGCCGACCACTGAGCGCGTCAACCAAAAATACCCGCTGATTTTAACCACCGGTCGTATCCTGTCTCAATATAATGTCGGCGCACAGACCCGTCGTACGCATAATGTGGCATGGCACCATGAGGATGTGATTGAAATTCATCCGCATGACGCCGAAGACCGTGGCATTGCTGAAGGCGATTGGGTGGGCATTACCAGCCGTGCCGGGCAGACGGTATTACGGGCCAAGATTACCGATCGCGTGCAGCCAGGCGTGGTGTATACCACTTTCCACCATCCTGAATCTGGTGCCAATGTGATTACTACAGACAACTCTGACTGGGCGACCAATTGCCCTGAATACAAGGTGACTGCAGTTCAGGTGTCCAAAGTCAACCAGCTGTCTGATTGGCAGAAGCAGTATCGTTCGTTTAGTGATACCCAAATTGAACTGTCTGGGATGGATCCGCAAACGGTCGTTTCTTGATGGCATTGGACGTCGTAAACGAGCAGGATTATGCGTTGGTTGATAGCCAGGAATGGCAGCCTATGCTTGCAGAACAGGCTGCGACTACGCTGATCGTCACCCGGTGGCGTGAAGATCAGTCCACCACTGTGGCGGATGCGTTGGCGCAGGAAGTGCCTGTTGCGCTGATATATAACGGTATTTCGCATGTGGTGATGCTGGCAACACCGGCGGATCTTGAGGATTTTGCTTATGGTTTTTCATTTACCGAAGGCATTATCACCGAACGCGGCCAAATCTATGGCGTAGAGCCCAGAGCATTGACGCAGGCAGATGGTCAATTGCAAGGAATTGAACTGCATATTGAGCTGGCGACAGAGCAATTTGTCGCGCTCAAAGCACAGCGGCGCAATTTAACCGGTCGCACCGGATGTGGGTTGTGTGGTGCCGAGAGTTTGCAGCAGGTTTTTAAACAGCCCATGCCAGCCAGTGGCCCTCTGGTGTCACTGGCATTAACCGCGCTAGAGGCCGCATTGAATGGATTGAAGACCCGTCAGCCGCTGCAGCAGCTGACGGGTGCTACACATGCGAGCGCTATCGCAGATGCACACGGACAGGTGGTATGCGTGCGGGAAGATGTTGGCCGCCACAATGCGCTTGATAAACTGATAGGTAGCTTGTTGCGTCAAGGCCATGATTTTTCAGTATTCTGGACGTCGCATTGGGTATTAACCACCAGCCGTGCAAGTTACGAAATGGTTCAGAAAGTGGCTGTCTGTGGCGGAAGGACATTGGTTGCATTGTCAGCCCCGACAGCGCTGGCTGTCAGTTTGGCAAAGGAGTATGATTTTTTGCTGGTTGGATTTGCTAGAGCCACGCAATGTGTCGTGTATAGCGGGGAATTGCGTGACCATCGTAAGCGTTGAAAGTCGCTAGAAAGAGTAAGCAAGTATGGAAGTGGAAAAGTTAATCAAAATGGCCAACCAGATTGGCGATTTTTTTGAGGCAAATCCAGATGTTGAAGAGGCGAAGCGGGAAATTGCCAGTCACCTGAAGAAGTTCTGGAATTCAATCATGATTAAAACCCTGGTGGCGCATGTGCAGCAGCAACAGGGGCAGGGTTTGCATCCCAAAGTGATTGCTGCGATTCAGCAGCATGTGCATCTCTGAATTAGCGTTAACAATAAGCAATTATCTCAGCAAGGCTGTGATTACCTAGCTACATACAGCCTTAATCACTTCTAGCATTGATAATCTGTTAGCGGTGTTGAAGCAACCTGAAAGATTCCTTGTTTTGACGGGTTTGCTCACCTTCCCAGATCACTTGCCAACCTTCACCGGGTAATGCGTGGCGTTTCCCGGGCTGATCTTCAATCAGGTACAAATTGCAGTGCGTGGGGTTGCTCGGTATATGGTAATTCAACCTTATGCCAGCATGATAGTGCAGCAGGTCCGCCTGTGAAGCGCCAATGTTTTGGGCGTGGATACAATTGTAATGCGCAGGCAAGTGTTTGCGCAGGTCTTCAAACAGCGGCTGGTAGGTACGTGCGGCTTCTATCATGGGCAGCCATAAACTCATGAACACCGTCCATGCGCAAGTCATGCCGATGGCCCAGTTGGTGGCACTGGACCGGTTGGAGTGCTTGGAACGCAAGACAATGGAGAGCCAGATCAGCGTCACTGCAACGGCAATCGCTCCATATAGCAGGCTGAAGGGGATGGTTTGCAGACCAGATAGGTAGCTTAAACGTTGGTAAAACCTGACCGGTGTGCCGTTGAGCATCGCCCACCAGCCAATCCAGGCGAGGGCGATCAGGATGCCAAACAGGATGAGTCCGAACCAGTTTAATGCACCGGCTGCGCCACGTTTAAGGGTTTCTATGCTGCCTGCTGCCAACACCGTCAGGGGAACCAGTAACGGTAAAGCACTGACTTCGCTGCGATCACTTAAAAAACCAATCAGGATAAAGGCAATGCCAAAAAAAATCAGTCCCAACTGAAAGCGGTAAGTTGTCAGTACAGAATGCCTGAAGCGCCATATGCCCCACATGGCAAATGGCAGCGCTGGCCAGGCATACCAAGCCAGTGTTCTCAGAAAATAGCCATGATTGCTGGGCCACTGTACCTGCCATTGTGTTTCCCACCAAGCGTGCCAAAGTCCTGGCGCCCATTGCTGACAGAGCCAGCACCATAAGTAGATGCCAGGCAAGGCCAAAATTGTGCCGATGATCATTGCTCGGGAAGCGACTTTCTGCTGGCGAATGGAGGGCAGTAATAGAAGGCAGCTGACGGACAACACAATCATCAGTGTTGGCACAACGCCACCGGAGAGAAAGGCGACTAATAATCCGGTGCACAATAACCACATGGCCCGCATAGGCTTGCGCTTTGCCAGCGCCAGCGCATAAAACGCCATGGTGATCCCACTCAATGCAGCGACAGCTGGCATCATGGTGTGTGCGCTGACTACCAATCCCAGGCAGCCGATAAAAATAAAGTTGGTCTGGCGGCCTACCCCCAGATTCCATAACTCACGGCCACTGAGTCCGGTCATGATCAGTGTCAGTAGCATCCACAGGCCTACGCTGAGACGTGCTGCATCGTGGGTAGGAAGCAATGGAGAGAGCAGATGAGCAAAGCCGGTGGCTGCCCAATAAAATAATGGGGGTGTTTCCAGAAGCGGATGCCCGGCAGAAGTTGGGGCAATCCAATAGCCATTTGTCCAGCTATCAAGAGATAAAAAAGGGTGGTTAATCAGATTTTGAATGATGCTCGCTGACTGGGACTCGAAAGGTTTCCAGGGTGAGTGGCCGACCAGGCCCACACAAAGCCAGATGGCACACAGCAAAATCAATAAATGCGTTTTTGCTCGCTCACCCACCTTGGCGCGGGGAGTGGCCATGTTTTCTTGCCAGTCGTGATCAATATAAAACTGCATGTTTGAATTCGAGTCGCAGAATAAAACGCATGATACGGTTGTTATATATTAGCGCAAAGCGTATGCGCCCAGAGTGAACTGCTGCAGATAAAACAAAAAAGGCAGCCATGCTGCCTTTCTGTACATACTGTGCCGAAATTACATGCCGTATTTTTGGCGGAATTTCTCAACGCGACCAGCAGTATCGACGATCTTTTGTTTGCCGGTGTAGAACGGGTGACACTGTGAACATACTTCAATGTTCAGGTCTTTACCGGTAGTCGAACGGGTTTTGAATTTGTTGCCACAGCTACATGTGACGTTGATTTCCGGGTAATTTGGGTGAATATCAGCTTTCATGCTTTCTCTCTAATCTTAAGCAGTTGCAGTAAACGCGCGATTATCTATGATTTTGACAGATTTATCAATAGCAACTCGATAAATAATTGCATCCGTCTGAGGTTTAGCCCCGACGCATGCTGTCAAAGAAATCGTTGTTGCTCTTGGTGCCTTTGATCTTATCGAGCAAGAACTCCATCGCTTCGAGGTCGTCCATGGGGTAAAGCAATTTGCGCAGAACCCATATTTTTTGCAGTACATCTTTGTCCAGCAACAACTCTTCGCGGCGGGTGCCTGACTTGTTGACGTTGATGGCTGGGTAAATCCGTTTCTCGGCCATGCGTCTATCCAGGTGGATTTCCATGTTGCCGGTACCCTTGAATTCTTCGTAGATCACGTCATCCATCCGCGAGCCGGTATCCACCAGGGCCGTGGCAATAATGGTTAATGAACCACCTTCTTCTACGTTACGTGCTGCACCGAAGAAACGTTTGGGTTTTTGCAGCGCATTGGCATCCACACCGCCGGTCAGGACTTTGCCCGAAGATGGGATCACCGTGTTGTAAGCGCGGGCCAGGCGGGTAATGGAGTCAAGCAGGATCACCACATCTTTTTTGTGCTCAACCAGGCGTTTGGCTTTTTCCAGCACCATTTCAGCCACTTGCACGTGACGGGTTGCAGGTTCGTCAAACGTAGACGCCACCACTTCGCCACGTACGGAGCGGGTCATTTCGGTCACTTCTTCCGGACGTTCGTCAATCAGCAATACGATCAGGACACAGTCGGGATGGTTGGCGGTAATCGCATGTGCAATATTCTGCAGCATGACGGTTTTACCGCTTTTGGGGCTCGCGACCAGTAAGGCGCGCTGGCCTCTACCAATTGGCGCAATCATGTCAATGACGCGGCTGGTAATGTTTTCTTCGCCACGGATGTCGCGTTCCAGTGTCAGTGGCACAGTGGGGAACAGCGGTGTCAGGTTCTCAAACAGAATCTTGTGTTTGGTATTCTCTGGCGCTTCACCATTGACGCTATCGACTTTCACCAAGGCGAAGTAACGTTCGCCATCTTTAGGAGTACGAATCTCGCCTTGGATGGTGTCACCGGTATGCAGGTTAAAGCGGCGAATCTGCGAAGGTGACACGTAAATGTCGTCCGGACCCGCCAGGTAAGAAGTGTCCGGGGATCGCAGGAAACCAAATCCGTCCGGTAATACCTCCAGTGTGCCATCACCAAAAATGCTGTCACCTTTTTTTGCCTTGTTTTTGAGGATCGCAAAAATAAGATCCTGCTTGCGCATGCGGCTGGCATTTTCAATGTCATTGGCAATTGCCATTTCGACCAGTTCGGTCACGGGAAGATGTTTGAGGTCGGATAAGTGCATGAGTAACTCGCTAGACTGAGAAACGCCGGAGAGATTGAAAAGAAAACCCGGTTTCGCAGACTGGAAACCGGGCAAGAGAATTAAATGTTGCTATCAATAAACGCGCTGAGTTGAGACTTGGACAATGCGCCAACTTTGGTGGCTTCAACATTACCGTTTTTAAACAACATCAGGGTTGGAATGCCACGAATACCATATTTTGGCGGAGTATTCTGGTTGTCATCAATATTCAATTTGGCGACCTTCAGGCGGCCAGCATATTCTTTGCTGATGTCGTCCAGGATAGGCGCAATCATTTTACAAGGTCCGCACCATTCAGCCCAGTAGTCAACCAGTACCGGAATCGTGGATTGCAATACTTCTTGTTCAAAGCTGGCGTCGCTTAAATGGGTAATGTTGTCGCTCATTATTGCCTCTTAAGAATGGTAAAGGATTTAAATCAAATGTAGACTGGATTTAAACAGAAAAATTTTGAATGTGTGGCTAATTTTTGTTTGGATGAGTAATTTGCTGAAAGGTGAAATTACCAAACGGGATAAGGCTAGTATAGCAACAGTTTTCCAGCATAATCAAGTTTTTTCCGTCTACGTCATTCAATATGGGGAATATTTTGGATAAAAACAAGAGGAGCTGCCAGCTCTTCTGCCTATTTGGCACGTTGGCGCTAGTTGCCTGCTTGTTACGGCCCAATCCGTGCTTAGCGGCGAGCCCGAGCTGGGTCATGCAGGATATGGCTGGGCACACACACCAGCTATCCCAGTACAAGGGGCGCTGGGTGATCTTGAATTATTGGGCACCATGGTGTCCGCCCTGCCTGGAAGAGATGCCTGACCTGGTCACTTTTTATGACGCGCATGCCAGGCATGATGCCGTCGTGCTGGGCGTGGCAGTGCAATATAAAACGGAGCGGTCGGTGCGTGATTATGTCGACGATATGCTCATTTCTTATCCCATCATCCTGGGGGATGCGCAAAAAAGCGCACTATTGCAACCTGAGGTGTTGCCGACGACGTATATTTATGCCCCCGATGGCTCGCTCTATAAAGTAAAACGCGGCGCCTTGAGTAGAGGTTGGTTGGAAACCTTGCTCAAGGAGGCCGCGTCAGCGTCCAAATGATGCTGAAACTAAATGGTTACTGCTTCACCCGCCGGATTAATCACGCTGAGCTGGTTTTCTTTGGCAAATTGCATTAATTGCTCAAAACCAGCCGGATTCACATCCTTTAATTTCATGTCTACTGACAGGCTACGCACGTTATTCACCAGTTTGGGCTTGAGGTAAGGCGAGTAGCGCAATTTCTTGTCGTCGCCAAATGACGCGTAAGTGCTGCACATACGGTCCACCCAGTCGCTAGGGCGGAAAGGCTTGCCAGCCAGTGTAATGCCCTGGATGATGATTTCCTGATTTTCCATTCAAATTCCTTGAGAATGTAGTTGATAATTAATTGGTGTATTCAAATACCTTGACGACCTTGCTCACGCCTTCTGTCGTTCTGGCGATCTCCACCGCGTCATTGGCCTCTTTTTCAGACACGATGCCCATGAGGTATACCACGCTGGCTTCGGTCACTACTTTTACCACATTGGCCGGGAACAGGTTTTCGCTGACAAAGCGTGCTTTAACCTTGGTGGTCAGGTAGGTGTCATTGCTGCGATCGCCGATGGAAGAAGCCGGGCCTATGGTCAGGCCATTGTGGATGTTGCGGACGCTGGAAATTTCCTTTGTCAGTGTTTCCGCCTGCGTACGCTGGCCCTCGTTAGGCACCTCGCCTGTCAATAAAACAATGCGGTTATAGCTGGTCACATTGATATGAGACGCCTTGTCCATATATTGCGACAGGCGTTTCAATGTTTTTAATTCAATGTTTTCATCTTCTACATAAATGCCTGAAGTGCGGCGGTCTGCTGCCATGGCACCTCCAGCTGCCGCACCACCGACGACGGCTGGAAAGCAACCGCTCAATTGGGTGCTGATCAGTAACAAGGCAATAGCGGAGATCTTACCAGTGAATTTTTTTTGGGTCATGAAGCTTCCTAGATCTGTGAGAAAAACTAAAGATGTTGGGTGTGACAGCAGGTAATAAATAAAATTCTACGCTTTTTATGTGTCTATTGCATTACGAATCCAGTTTGGAGACTGGTATTCGCTGTTATCAAACAGGATGGCATCAAAGCGGCATGGCATATTCAGGTCGTGGCTTTGTAAGTAAAACTGTGCAACCCGGATCAGTTTTTGTTGTTTGCGCTGGTCTATGCTGTCGGCCGCGCTGGTAAATCCGCGATGAGTACGCAAGCGGACTTCTACAAAGACCAGCGTTTTGCTTTCGCGCATAATCAGGTCTATCTCCCCATAACGACAACTATAGTTTTGCGCAAGCAAAGACAAGCCTTGCTGCTGCAGAAATAACGCCGCCGCCTTTTCTGCCGCCAACCCCTGGTTATTCTGGTTAAGTTTCATGGTCTTGAGTTTGCCGGAGTTATTTTATTACTTAGCGAAACCAGCACGATGCCTTAAAATAATGAAATGAATGAAGCAGGCATATTATATGTAGTGGCAACGCCCATCGGCAATCTGGGCGACGTGACCCAGCGAGCGCTCGCTACCTTGCAGCAAGTGGATGCGATTGCTGCCGAAGATACGCGCCACAGCGTGGGCCTGTTGCGTCATTTCGGTATCAGCAAACCTTTGCTGGCCGTGCATGAGCACAACGAACACCAGTCTGCACAGGGTTTGATCAAGCGATTGCTGGCTGGAGAGTCTATCGCGCTGGTGACGGATGCGGGAACGCCCGCAGTAAGCGACCCGGGGGCGGTCGTGGTGCAGTCGGTGCGTCAGGCAGGCATCCGGGTGGTGCCTGTACCCGGTGTGAGTGCGGTGATTACAGCGTTGTCAGCATCAGGCATTACACAACCAGGCTTTTATTTTGAAGGCTTTTTGCCAGCCTCCGGGTCACAACGTCGCAAGCGTTTACAGGCGCTGAAAGCAATTCCGGCAACACTGGTTTTTTATGAGGCGCCACACCGCATTGTGGAGTGCGTTCAGGACCTGCATGATGTGCTGGGTGGAGCGCGTCAATTGACGCTGGCGCGTGAATTGACCAAAACTTTTGAAACCATACACACCTGCCTATTGACACAGGCGGTAGACTGGTTAAAGGCTGATCCCAACCAGCAGCGCGGAGAGTTTGTCCTGCTGGTGCATCCTGATATTCAGGAGAAGGCAGAAGGACTGGATGAAGAGGCGTTAAGAATTTTGCAGCGCTTGCTACAGGAACTCCCTCTCAAGCAGGCCGTAGCGCTGGCAACCGATATCACTGGCCACAAGAAAAATGAATTGTATGAAACGGCCCTTGCGCTCAAGGCCGGAAGCTAAAAAAAGGTAATAGAATGACTACTGAATTAACCCTGATCCGCCCCGATGACTGGCACTTGCACCTGCGCGATGGTGACGGCCTGAAGGCTGTATTGCCGGATACGGCTAGGCAGTTTGCGCGTGCCATTGTGATGCCCAATTTGCGTCCGCCCGTGACGACTGCCGAAGCTGCGCTTGCCTATTACCAGCGCATCCAGCAGGCGTTGCCAGTAGGGCTGGTTTTTGAGCCACTCATGACTTTATATTTGACTGACAACACGCCAGCAAAGGAGATTGCCGCAGCCCGTACAAGTGGTGTCATACATGCGGTCAAACTGTATCCTGCTGGTGCGACCACCAATAGCGATTCTGGTGTGACGAGTTTGTATAAATGTGCTAGTGCGCTGGCAGAGATGGAAAAGCAAGGCATGCCGCTGCTAATTCATGGTGAAGTGACTGATGCTGATGTGGATGTGTTTGACCGTGAGAAGGTATTTATCGAGCGTCATTTACGGCCACTGTTAAAAGACTTCCCTGGCCTGAAAGTGGTGTTTGAGCATATTACAACCAAGGATGCCGCTGAATTCGTAGCTACAGGCCCTGATACATTAGGGGCGACCATCACTGCGCATCACCTGCTCATGAATCGTAACGCCATGTTCACCGGCGGTATTCGCCCGCACCATTATTGCTTACCCGTCCTGAAACGTGAGACGCATAGGCAAGCCTTGGTGAAAGCGGCTATTTCGGATTCTGGAAAGTTCTTCCTGGGCACGGACAGTGCTCCACATCCTAAGTCTGCCAAAGAGGCCAGTTGTGGTTGTGCAGGCATGTATACAGCACACGCAGCGATTGAGTTGTATGCTGAGGCCTTTGAGGAGGCCGGGGCGTTGGATAAACTCGAAGGCTTTGCCAGTTTCTATGGGCCAGATTTTTACAACTTGCCACGCAATACTGACAAAATCACCTTGCGGAACGAGAGCTGGCTGGTGCCTGAAACCATCCCTTTTGCAGAGGATGTGCTGGTGCCATTGCGCGCAGGACAAACAGTGGCGTGGAGGCTGGTTTAAAGTTGCCAGTTGATAGGCGTTTGCCCATGCGAAACCAAATAGTCATTGATTTTTGAAAACTGTCGCGTACCAAAGAAACCTCGGTGCGCGGAGAGTGGTGAAGGATGCACTGACTTTAAAACCAAATGTTTATGCGGGTCTATCATGGCCCCTTTTTTTTGTGCATAGCTGCCCCATAACACAAATACCAAGCCCTCGCGTTGCGCATTGAGAGCGGCAATCGCCGCATCAGTAAAAGTCTCCCAGCCGCGATTCTGGTGTGAACCGGCATTAGCCATCTGCACGGTTAACGTGGCATTGAGTAACAATACGCCCTGATCTGCCCAAGGTGTTAAATCGCCGTTGCCACTCATGCGTATCCCTAAATCTGATTGAATCTCCTTAAAGATGTTGACCAGAGAGGGTGGTAATGCAACCCCGGCTTGGACAGAGAAACTCAGGCCATGTGCCTGACCAGGGCCGTGGTAAGGGTCCTGGCCGATAATCACCACGCGTACTTGATTGAAAGGCGTGTGATTAAAGGCATTGAAAATCAACGGACCTGGGGGGAAGATGGTTTTGCCTGCGGCCTTTTCCTGTTGCAAAAACGCCTTGAGTGACTGCATATAAGGCTTCTCAAATTCTGCGCCGAGTACAGCTTGCCAGGAGGGATCGAGTTGACCGGGTTTTTCTTGTAGGTGCATTAGTATTGAAGTGAGTAACGATTTTGCACATTATAGGGTGTTCACCCATGCGTGGTAAAATAGCAGTGAAGCCAACCAGACAGTCGCCGCCTGTGCAAACAGGGGGAGGAAAGTCCGGGCTGCACAGAGCGGGATGACGGCTAACGGCCGTACGCTGAAAGCTGGCAACAGTATAAGGCGAGGAATAGGGCCACAGAGACGAGTAAACCTCTTTCGGGAGGTGGATGTGAAACGCGGTAACCTCCATCTGCAGCAATATCAAATAGGCTGGCATTTGTCGCAAGACATAAGGCGTGGCTCGCGCTGCCAGCGGGTAGATAGCTTGAGCGTGTGAGTAATTGCACGCCTAGAGGAATGACTGTCAGCTACGCAAGTAGTTACAGAACCCGGCTTACCGGTTGGCTTTGTTTTCCCTCATCTTGCAATCTTTTTATAAGACTCTTCTTAAATCTCAATCAGGTCATGCAATGTTGCCTGCTTTTGCCATTGGGTGACTTCCGATCAGTCTGTCGCTTTGAACGCCTGGGTCGTTCAGATTGGAGCGGCGATGATTGGTTAAACTGGGCGATGGGATGACTTTCTTGTATAGTTTGCTTATTAATTAATAAAAAAGCGGTGAGTTTTATAGTGGGGATGTTTGATTGTTTCGGCCGGGGGGTGATAGCGATCATGATCGCTTTGCTGTCCATTGGCTCGGCACAGGCACTCCCTCAGTCTATCGAGGGTGACTGGTATCTTGTACATCCGTACGAGCGTACGCAAAATCACCATCAATTTCTCTCTAAGCCGCTACAAAAGAAATACTCCTCAGTTAACACAGTGAGCCCGACGGGTGGGCATTATCTTTATATTGCTTCTTTTGAAATCAGCAAGGCGCAGGCGTATGTGATTGATTTCAAAAACACCAGTACGATAGAGTTTTTCCGGCATCAGGTATATGACCAGCAAGGTCGTGAAGTGGTCAGCCTGGAGGGGGGCATCGGCCTTAGAGCGGAAAATCCTTTTTTCTTGAGGCATGGACGCATTGTGACCCTGGTGCCAGGAAAATATGTCCTGGCCACACAATTGATTTCTACCAATTATCTGGCGATTCCTGAACCTTATCTGGATGACCAGGCAAGCTACATGCATGCGATCAAGCGCGGCAATGCACTGACATTGTTTGGCCTGGGGATATTTTGGGGACTGGGAATTTACTATACAGTCCTTGCGGCGAGCCGTAATCGCAGCGTAGAAGCGATGTATGCCATTTTTATTGCCGGTAACTTTATTTATAACAGTGCCGCGCTGCTTGTTATCTCTGATCTTCTCAATCTGCACTCGATTTATCTGGTTTCTATGCCGGTGCTGGTTTCCAGCATGGCTTACATGTTGTTTGTGATGCGTCTTTTGGAAATCAATCCTTATCAGCACAAGCGACTGTACTATGCTGGTGTTTTCATTTTGCTCATGATGGTGTTGTTTCTTTGCCTGGGGATCGCATTCCCCAATTGGGCCCTGGAGTTTTGTCGCTATGAGGTTGCGCTGTTTTTATGCTATGGGCTAGCAGTGGCTATCCGGCAAAGTCAACGTAAAAATGCAACCGCCAAACGCTATTTGGTGGCGATCAGCCTGTTTTTTGTATGCGGCATTATTGCGATTAGTCTTAGCAAACTTGACCAGCAGTTTGATTTGTATATTGAACATCTTGGATTGGTGAGTGTGGCCATTGAGGTGGTATTGCTGGCCTTGGTGCTTTCCTTCCAGTTCTCGCAATTACGTCAAGAAAAAGAGGAGGCGCTGGAAGCGCTGGGCATGACAGAAAAAGTGGCTCATTCAGATGCGTTAACCAGCTTGCCGAACCGCTATGCGTTTGCAAAGGCGCTGGAGCAGATGACCATGCAAGGCAGCCTGACCTTTATTGATCTGGATGGACTCAAATTCTACAACGATCAGTATGGCCATGCGCGTGGGGACGAACTGCTTATTTGCTTTGCAAAAAACTATCAGCATTCTTTGGGTAGTGATCTCGTCCTGTACCGGCTGGGAGGCGATGAGTTTGCGGTGATGAGTTACAAGGGTGAGGTGACGGTTGTCGAGCGGGCGCTGCAGCAAGCGATTGAACGCGTACGCCTTGAGGGGTTTGAGTTTTCTGGTGCCAGCGCGGGTTATGCCTATTATTATGAGGCAGATACCATCGCAGAACTCTTGCGCATCGCCGACGAGCGTATGTATGAAAATAAGCGGTCGCGCCAGCAGGGGTGACGATTGCAGTGCTAAAGTGGCAATGCAATCACTATCTGGCCATGCAACATTCAATCAGTTCTGATCATTAAATAAGTCATTTATAAATCAAGCGGGGGAGTGCATGTTTTCTACTAAAACACGTTATGTGCTGGTAATGGCTGTTCTGGCGATGGTGTTGATCCCGTTGGCCGCTTCCTGGTTTGCTTATCCATCCACGCATCTGCCTCCCGGTTTTGGCGTTTTTCCACCACAGTTTGTGGAGCAGCCGCCTGGGTTTAACCTGACAGTTTTTATTGTATTGGCCCTGCTAGAAGCAGCATTTGCTGTCTTTCTGATTTTTCCGCAATGGTTTGGTTTTAAACCAGTTGCCCCATCGCCAGCGCCAAACCCGCTTGCATTTCCCTGGTGGTTTTGGGCGGGGGGGGTTGCCACGCTGTTTTTCTGGTGGTTATTGTGGACACGCACGACGCCATTTGGTGACTTGGTCTACTATGCCTTTACCCCTATGTGGTGGGGATTTATCTTCGTGCTTGACGGCCTCACATTCCGTTATTCTAACGGATATTCATTGTTTGCCAGCCGCCCTAAAACATTTCTCATCAGTGCCATTGTGTCGATTGGCGGTTGGTATTTCTTTGAATATTTCGATTATTTTGCCTTGGGTAACTGGTATTACCCCAATACCGATATCCCGGGATTAAGCCATACCACGATTGTGTGGATTTTTATTTTTGCCTATACCACCGTTTGGCCTGCTGTTTTTGAGTGGTATACCTTGCTGAATGCTTTCCCTAAGATTGCAGGTCGTTATTCACAAGGCCCCGCACTCGCGCTCCCGGCAAAGCCAATGTTGTCTTTGAGTTTTGTGTTGTTTGCCGCCGTGCCGTTCTGGCCTTATCCTTTGTTCTGGGCCATGTGGATCGCCCCACTGATAGGCATCGCTGGCATATTGATGATGCGGTGTATATGGACGCCGTTTACTGATCTCGCCAATGGCAATTGGAGTCCTGTCCTGCTGATGGCGCTCAGCTCATTGTTTAACGGATTTTTCTGGGAGGTTTGGAACTACGGCAGCGCGCATCCTGCTTTGCCTGTCACCAACCCGAATTACTGGGTATACGATATTCCTTACGTGAATGTGATTCATATTCATGCTGAAATGCCCTTGCTAGGCTTTGCCGGCTATTTGCCATTTGGGGTGCTGGTATGGGTGGTGTTTATCTGGGCGGGCAAGGTGTTTGGGTTTAACACCAGTATCCTCAATAATGGTCACAAGCATTAATGCTGTGGGGCGCATGTCCCATTGTTTGCTCAGCACCCTGTGAGGTGAGGCCGGCGTTATTCACTTCGGCCTCACCTCACAGCAGATTTTTCTATCATGCATTTTTCTCGCCGTCACGCCAGGCATTTCGATTTGATCTACTACTTGGTCGGGCTGGCTGACTTCTGTTGTTGCCACTGATCTAGCACTGCTTCCATTTTTTTCTGGTTGTAACCTCGCACCACATCCCCTGCCACCAGCAATACTGGCACGCCATCCCCGGCCAGTCGCTGGTACTGGCTGCGCGCCTCTTCTGAGGTTTCGATATTCATTTCCTGATAAGGAATGCCTTTGGCTGTCAGCAGGGTGCGTGTTTTTTCGCAATATGGACACCAGTCGGTGGCATAGAGCACTACTTTTCCGTGACTAAAGTCAGGCGGTGGATTCAAGTAAAACCACCACGTGCGCCATTCCGTGGCGATGAGAATGGCCGTCCCGATGAGTAGGAATTTCAGTCGCGGGGAAAGCTTTATAGTCATAGGTGGTTGAGAGAAATAGGCATGATGAAATGGACCGGTTTTTTGCGTAAAAAATCATCAAAAAATAACGTTTTTTAATTATTCAATAATTTCAATGAGATATCTATTTTTATTAAACAACTTTATGTGTTTATTGCGCCAATCTATTGATTTGAATTGCTTTGTTAAAATGACCTAAGTCATTGTCTTTAAAAGAGATTTTTTCATCCAAAGTGCTTGCCAAGCACTTTTTTTTTATCTATAGTGTGCAAAAGGGTGGTTTTGTGTTGAATTGTGGGAAATTTTTTCCATTTTTAATCAAAAACGGGTTGTGGGAACGATAAATCATGTTTCGTGGGGCGGTACAGTTAAGTTTGGATGCAAAGGGGCGGCTCAGTGTGCCGGCCAAGCACCGTGACGCCCTGACCGCAGGCGGGCAAGGTGAAGTGGTGCTGACAGCGCATCCCCATCGTTGCCTGATTCTTTATCCGCAAGCAGCTTGGGAGCCGATTGAAACCAAGCTGACCAGTTTGTCCAGTTTTAATCCTCAAACCAGTGGTATTCAACGCATGATCGTGGGCCAGGCAGATGTGATGCATCTGGATTCTGCTGGCCGCTTGCTGGTGAATGCCGTGCTGCGCAAGTTTGCCAAGCTCGACAAGGACGTGATGATGGTCGGGCAAGGTAGTCATTTTGAACTATGGGATGTCGCCGCATGGGATCAGCAATTGGAGAGCCTGATGGCGGCTGACCAGCTACAGATTCCGCAAGAGCTAGAAGGATTCTCGCTATGACGCGGGGCGCGAAGTCAGCGCCCGCGTCCTTGACGGAAACGTCAGTGTCACCAGTCGCCGCCAGTCATATCACCGTATTGCTCAATGAGGCGGTAGAGGCATTAAACGTGCGGGCTGATGGCATTTATGTCGATGGCACCTTCGGTCGCGGCGGCCATAGCCGGCTCATCCTTTCCAAATTGGGTAGTCAAGGTCGCCTGATCGGCCTGGACCGGGATCTGGCGGCGGTGGCGCATGGGCAAGCGATTGCAGATGCGCGTTTTAGCATGGTGCACGCACACTTTTCATCGATGGCTACTGTTTTGGCGGAGTTGGGTGTGCAGGCGGTGGATGGCATTTTGCTCGACTTGGGTATTTCGTCGCCGCAGATTGATGAAGGTGAGCGCGGATTCAGCTTCCGTTTTGACGGGCCGCTGGATATGCGTATGGATCAAAGCCGGGGGCAGACTGCCGCAGAGTGGTTGGCCGCTATTTCAGAGAAGCAATTGGTTGAGGTGATAAGGGATTATGGTGAAGAACGGTTTGCTAAGCAGGTTGCAAGGGCGATTGTTAAGGAGCGCGAAGATGGGCGTCCCATCACCACTACAGGGCAACTTGCCAAGGTCGTGGCAGGCGCCATCCCCAAGAATGAGCCGGGCCAGAACCCTGCAACGCGCACATTTCAGGCTCTACGGATTTTCGTCAATCAAGAGCTTGAGGAACTCTCGCTAGTGATGCCGGATTGTTTGCGCCTGCTGCGGCCGCAAGGCCGGTTGGCGGTGATCAGCTTTCATTCGCTGGAAGACCGTATCGTCAAGCGCTTTATCCAGTCTGAGGAGGACCGGGACAATCTGCCTGCAGGACTGCCCGTGCGCGCCAAGGATTTACCGCAGCCGCGCCTGGTCTCGGTCGGTAAAACGATTAAGCCGAGCAAGGCAGAAGTCGCCGCCAATGTCCGTTCACGTAGCGCGGTGCTGCGTGTGGCTGAGCGCACCATTGTGCAATAGAGCTAATTTATGCTGCGCCTGAATTTGATTTTGTTTGCAGTGACTATCGCCATGGCGTTGGGCGTGGTGACTGCGCAATACAAGGCGCGCAAATTGTATTTTGAGCTGGACAGGCAGGAAATGCTGACCAAGCAGTATATGACCGAATATGACCAGTTACAGATTGAGCAAAGTACCTGGGCCATGCATTCGCGGCTGGAAGACTTTGCGACCACTCGTTTGCATATGCATAGCCCGAGCATGCAGCAAACACAGGTGATCATGGTGGATGTTCCACCTGCACCTTGAGTGTGGAGTTGCATAAAAATGGTCATGCTGCTTAAAGAGAGTCAACACAAGCTGGTGAAGCTGCCGGCCTGGCGGCGCAGGACGCTGCTGGTGTTGCTGCTGTTGAGTTTTGGCCTGCTGCTGGGGCGCGGGTTCTACCTGCAAACCCTGCATAAGGATTACCTGATTAAAAAGGGTGAAGCTTTCTCACGGCGCAAAGTAGTGCTAATGCCGCACAGAGGCAAGATTTATGACCGACACTTCAAGCCATTGGCCATCAGCCTGCCGGTGGAGTCGTTATGGGTGAACCCGACCGACGTGCAAATATCGCCGGTTCAACTGAAACAGATGGCTAAATTGCTGGACATGCCAGCAAAAGAGCTGCAGCAAAAAGTGCAGCAAAAGAAAAAAGAATTTGTGTATATCAAACGGAGAGTGGCGCCCGATGTGGCAAAACAGGTGATGGCGATGAAAGTGCCCGGCGTATTCAGTCAGAAAGAATACAAACGCTTCTACCCTGCGGCAGAAGTGGCGGCGCATATCGTCGGTTTCACGGGTGTCGATGACACAGGCGTAGAAGGCATGGAGCTGTACCGCAACAATGTGCTGTCTGGTACGCCAGGCAAACGCGACTTTGTGCGTGACCGCAAGGGGCATGTGGTAGAAGATCTGGTCGCCGTGAAATTGCCCCATGACGGTCAGGACCTGGTGTTGAGCATAGACCGGACCGTGCAATATGTGGTCCACCGTGAATTGTCCCGTGCAGTTGAAAAGCACAAGGCCAAGGCAGGCGCCGCTGTCGTGCTGGATGCCAAAACAGGCGAAGTCCTGGCCTTGGTCAATATTCCCACTTACAACCCGAACAATCCGGTGAATGTTGCCAGCAAATTGCGCAACTCTGCCATCGTCAATATTTTTGAGCCGGGCTCCACCATGAAGCCGGTGACTGCGGCGGCGGCCATGGAGTTCGGCCCTTACCAGCCCGATACCAAGATTCAGACGGCACCAGGTTACCTGCGCATAGGCTCGGCGACCATACACGACGCACACCCAAATCAGGTGTTAAGCGTATCGCAAGTGATTCAAAAGTCATCCAATGTCGGTTCGGCCAAAATGGCGCTCGACCTGAATCGCGAGCAGTTGTGGAATACCTATGTGCAACTGGGTTTTGGCACACCCACCAAAATTGGTTTCCCGGGTGAGGCTTCTGGCAAAGTGCGCGATTATAAAACTTGGCGCCCCATTGAGCAGGCCACCATGTCTTACGGTCACGGCATCAGCGTGACCTTGCTGCAATTGGCGCGCGCCTACACCGTGTTTGCTAATGAGGGTGAGCTGTTGCCCGTCACGCTGACCAAGCTGCCTGAGCCGCCAGTGGGGCGCCAGGTGTTCTCAGCCAAGGTTGCCAACGCAGTCAAGGATATGCTGGAACTGGTGGTGCAACCGGGTGGTACCGCACTGAAAGCGCAAGTCACAGGCTATCGTGTGGCAGGTAAGACAGGAACAGCGCACAAGTTGGGTGCGAGTGGATACGAGCATGATAAATACGTGGGTTCCTTTGTCGGTATGGTGCCGGCTTCCAATCCACGCCTGATCATGGCGGTGATGATAGATGAGCCTAACAATGGCGAATATTACGGCGGCAGCGTGGCGGCGCCGGTGTTTAGTGCGGTCATGAACGATGTGTTGCGTATGCTGGTGATTCCGCAGGATGGCAATGCATTGCCAATCGCAACCCCTGCTGATGCGGCTGAAGTGAAGGAGGCGATGTGAGTAAATACATTATTCCAGCGCCCGTGCACGGCATTACGGCAGACAGCCGCCAGGTGGAAAAGCATGGCTTGTTCCTGGCCTATCCAGGACAGCACAGCGATGGCCGCGACTATATTGAAGACGCCATCGCCAAAGGGGTGAATACCGTGATCTGGGACAGCCAGGGATTTGACTGGAACCCGGAATGGACGGTGCACAATATCGCCATCCCTAACCTCAAGTCGCAAGTTGGGCATATTGCCAGCCAGTTTTATAAGGATCCTTCCGAACAGCTGTGGTGCGTGGGTGTCACGGGCACTAACGGTAAAACAACAGTCACCCATTGGCTGGCGCAAGCCTACCGCTTCCTGCAGCAAAAATCGGCCGTGATTGGCACGCTGGGTAACGGGGCATTGGATGATTTGCAGCCAACCCAGAACACCACGCCAGGGCCGGTGGAATTACAAAAGTTGCTGGCTACCTTCGTACTGGATGAAGTGCGCATGGTGGCGATGGAGGTGTCTTCACATGGCCTGGACCAGGGTCGAGTCAATGGCGTTGCTTTTGATGTGGCTGTGTTCACTAACCTGACGCGTGACCACCTTGATTACCACCAGACGATGGAGGCTTACCAAGCAGCCAAGCGCAAACTGTTTGACTGGCAAACCCTCTCTGCTTCTGTCGTTAATGCGGATGATACCTTTGGCCTGAGCTTGATCGATGCGCTGCGCAAGCAGGGCAAAAAAGTGTTGAGTTATGGCTTGCACCAGGAAGCTGATGTCTGTGCTACTGCCGTTACCATGCATGCCACGGGTTTTGAAATCCAGGTGCGCACGGCGCAAGGCCGTGGCGATATCCAGTTGCATGCCCTGGGACAGTTCAATGTGTATAACGCGCTGGCAGTGCTGACCAGCCTGCTTGCGAATGATGTGGCTTTGCCAGCGGCGTTGCAGGCAGTCTCTGGTCTGGTCCCAGTCGCTGGTCGTATGCAGATGTTTGGTGGGGGGGATTTACCGCTGGTAGTGGTCGATTATGCCCACACGCCAGACGCATTGGAAAAGGC
The DNA here is from genome assembly GCF_001183865.1 of Methylophilus sp. TWE2. NCBI lineage: Bacteria > Pseudomonadati > Pseudomonadota > Betaproteobacteria > Nitrosomonadales > Methylophilaceae > Methylophilus > Methylophilus sp. TWE2. The sequence goes on along the minus strand of NZ_CP012020.1, from coordinate 2,662,189 downwards.
TTTACACACTTTGCGTATCCAGGCGCGTGGCAGATTGCTCTGCGTATTCGGTTGTGGCGGTGACCGCGATGCGGGCAAACGCAGTGAAATGGGCCGTATTGCCGACGAACTGGCTGATACCGTGATTGTAACCAACGACAATCCACGCTCTGAGAATCCCTACGCGATTATTGCTGCCATTGCAGAGGGCATGACACGGGATGTGGAAATAGAAACAGATAGGGCCAAAGCGATTGCACTTGCCATCAGCCAGGCAGCAAAAGGAGATGTGGTGTTGGTTGCTGGTAAAGGCCACGAGGACTATCAGGAAATCCAGGGAATTAGATATCCGTTCAGTGATGCCGAGTGGGTGCAAAACGCATTGAAAAAAAGTGCATTGAATCAGAATACATTCAGTCAGAAGGTGCCCGCATGATCTCACTACAGACAATCGCTGAGGTATTGCAAGGCATCATGCAGGGAGGCGACGCCGTTGTGACTTCGGTCGACACCGATAGCCATCGCGTGCAACCGGGACAGCTATTTGTTGCCTTGCCTGGCGAAAAATTTGATGGCCACGATTTCCTGCCGCAGGTTGCTGTGCAGGGTGCGGTGGCTGCGCTGGTGAGCAAGCCTGTTGAAACTGCTTTACCAACCGTGCTGGTGAAAGATACACGTCTGGCATTGGGCCAATTATCCAGCTGGTGGCGTCAGCAACGCGCATTGCCGCTGATTGCTGTGACTGGGAGTAATGGTAAAACCACCACCAAGGAAATGATCAGCGCCATTATGCAGGTGCATGTGGGTGGTGCGGACAATGTACTAGCCACTGCCGGTAATTTTAATAACGACATCGGCATGCCACTGACCTTGTTGCGTTTACGCCCGGCGCACCGTTGTGCCGTGATCGAAATGGGCATGAACCACCTCGGCGAGATTGATTACCTGACGCGCCTGGCGCGGCCAGATGTCGCGGTGATTAACAATGCCGGAACGGCGCATATTGGCGAGCTTGGCTCACGTGAAAATATCGCCAAGGCCAAAGGCGAGATTTTTGCCGGATTGGGTCATGACGGTATCGCGGTAATCAATGCTGATAGCGAGTTTGCTGATTACTGGCGTGGCTTGAATGCCGGGCGCAAGGTGCTGACATTTGGCTTGCACCCTGCTGCTGATGTGCGAGGTGAAGTATTGGATGTGGCATCCAGTTTCAAACTGCACTATCAGGCAGAAGAGGCGAAATTGACGCTGGCTGTGCCTGGCACACATAACATCATGAATGCGTTGGCCGCAGCAGCAGCCAGCCTGGCTGCAGGCGCTAGCCTGGTGGAAGTGGCGCAGGGCTTGCAGGGATTTGGCGGCGTGAAGGGGCGGTTGCAGCAGAAAACAGCCGCTACTGGAGCAACACTGATAGACGACACTTACAACGCGAATCCGGACTCCATGAAAGCGGCGTTGGATGTATTGAAAAACGCAGGCGCAAACACGGTGTTTGTGATGGGTGATATGGGTGAGTTGGGCACAGATGCCGAGGCCATGCATGCGCAAATTGGCCATTATGCCAAAGACAGTGGCATAGGCAGGATGTATGCCTTGGGTAAATTGACGCAGGCAGCGGTGCAAGCCTTTGGCGGATCAGCGCGACACTTTGCCTCCGTGGAGGATCTAGTGGCTGCCTTGCAGGCGGAAATAACAACAAAAGACGTGGTATTGGTGAAGGGCTCGCGCTTTATGCAAATGGAGCGTGTGGTCAATGCCTTGGTTGGGTCGCAAACCACTGAATCAGTGGGGAAATAGGGAAGCTTATGTTACTTGAACTGGCGAAATGGCTGGCAGTAGATATCCATGGATTTCATGTATTCAATTACATCACCTTGCGTGCTGTCCTGGCGACACTGACTGCACTGGCAATTTCATTCCTGGTCGGGCCTGGCATGATACGCAAGCTGACGGAATACAAGGTTGGTCAGTCCGTGCGCGATGATGGGCCGCAGACGCATTTGGTCAAGGCTGGGACACCGACCATGGGGGGCGCACTGATCTTGGTGGCTATCGCTATTTCTACCTTGTTGTGGGGCAATCTGCATAACCGTTTTGTCTGGGTCGTACTGGTCACTACATTGGGTTTTGGTGCGGTGGGTTGGGTCGATGATTACCGTAAGGTCGTATACAAAAATCCTAAGGGCTTGTCTGCCAAGGAAAAATATTTCTGGCAAAGCCTGATCGGTTTCGGTGTAGCCGGTTTTCTCTACGCCACCGCCACGACGCCGGTTGAAACCACGCTGATTGTGCCTTTTTTCAAACATCTGGTGTTCCCACTGGGTGCCGTGGGTTTCATCGTATTGACCTATCTGGTGATTGTGGGCAGTAGCAACGCCGTCAACCTGACCGATGGCCTGGACGGCCTGGCGACACTACCAACGGTATTGGTAGGAAGTGCTCTTGCCATTTTCTCCTATGTCGCTGGGCATGCAGTCTTTTCAAAATATCTGGGCATTCCATATGTGGCTGGTGCCAGTGAGTTGATGGTGTTTTGTGCGGCCATGGCGGGTGCAGGCCTTGGTTTCCTGTGGTTTAACGCCTATCCGGCAGAAGTGTTCATGGGCGATGTGGGAGCACTGGCATTAGGGGCTGCGTTGGGCGTGGTGGCCGTGATTGTGCGCCAGGAAATCGTGCTGTTCATCATGGGTGGCGTGTTTGTGATCGAGACTTTCTCAGTGGCAGCGCAGGTGCTGTATTTCAAATACACCAAAAAAATGACCGGTACAGGCAAGCGCATTTTCCTGATGGCGCCCCTGCACCATCACTATGAACAAAAAGGCTGGAAAGAGACACAAGTCGTTGTGCGTTTCTGGATTATCACCATGATGCTGGTGCTGGTGGGCTTATCCACCCTGAAACTGAGATAAAACACGGGATCACTCGTTGGGTCAACACATGAAAAAACACTTTGAACAACAGCGTATAGCCGTACTGGGACTGGGTGACACCGGCTTCTCAGCGTTGCGCTGGCTGCGCCAGATGGATGCGCAAGTGGTCATGTTTGATTCGCGCCTGCATCCATCGAACCTTGATCGCCTGCATGAAGAGTTTCCAGATGTGGAATACCATCTCGGTCCGTTCAATCCCTCTTTATTGGCGTTAATGGACATGATTGTGGCTAGCCCTGGGGTCTCATTAAAAGAGCCTGTCATTGTCGAGTTGATGGCACAGGGCAAGAGTGTGGTGGGTGATGTGGAACTGTTTGCACGCTTCCGCGCACCGTACGCCAAGGTGATTGCCATTACGGGCTCCAATGGTAAAACGACGGTGACCTCATTAGTTGGCGAAATCTGCAAACAGGCAGGCCTGAATACCATTGTCGCGGGTAATATCGGCCTGCCGGTGCTGGACACCTTGCAAATGACGGCGCCTGATGTGTATGTGCTTGAGCTGTCCAGCTTCCAGCTTGAAACCACCCACAATTTACAGGTCGATGCTGCGACTATCCTTAATCTGTCAGAAGATCATATGGACAGGTATGACGGCATGCACGATTACGGGCAAGCCAAGGCGCGGATTTACCAGAATGCCCGTATTGCCATCGTGAATCGTGATGATTCAGCAAGTGCAGTACTGGCTGGTCAGATGCCGCAAGTCTCCTTTGGCGTGAATCCTTCGCCAACCATCAACGATTACGGACTGAACGATGCAGGCTGGTTATGTGCCGGCAATCGGCACTATATTGAAGCCGACAGTCTGCAGATCCGTGGCAAACACAATATCGCCAATGCGCTGGCGGCAATTGCACTCACACAAGCCATCGGCATCGACAAAGTCTCTATCCTGCATACGGTGCAGTCTTTTGCCGGTTTGCCGCACCGCGTGGAGTGGGTGGCCAATATCGATGATGTGGATTTTTACGATGACTCAAAAGGCACCAATGTCGGTGCCACCTGTGCCGCCATCAGCGGTATGCTCAAGCAAGGCAAACCGCAAAAAGTGGTTTTGATTGCTGGCGGTGACGGCAAGGGCCAAGACTTCAACCCCTTGCGCGAAGCAGTATTGAACCATGCCAGGGCCGTGGTGTTGATCGGCCGCGATGGACCAAAAATTCAGCAGATTTTGCACAATTTGCAATTGCCGGTAGTGGATGCAGTGGATCTTACTGCTGCTGTGCACATCGCCAAAACCCTGGCTGAGCCAGGCGACGCCGTGCTGTTATCACCGGCCTGCGCCAGTTTTGATATGTTCCGCAATTACGAACACAGGGCACAGGTGTTTGTGGATGCTGTGAAAGCACTGGAGGCCGCATGCTTGGGCCACTAATGATGAACCGTGAGCGCTACAACTCGCCCAGTTACGATGCGTCGTTGTTATGGGTGGTATTGTGCTTGTTGGCGTTTGGCATGGTGATGGTGTATTCCGCCTCCATTGCTTACGCGGATTCCAGCAAGATGTTTGGCCATAACAGTACCTACTTCCTGATGCGTCAGGCGCTGTATATCGGCATTGGCCTGGTCGCCGCCGTGGTGGTGTTCCAGATTCCCATGGCCTGGTGGCAAAAAATGTCGCCTTACCTGTTCATCATGGGCATTGTGCTGCTCATCCTGGTCTTGATTCCCGGCATAGGCAAAGTGGTGAACGGCAGCCGCCGCTGGATTTCATTGCTGGTTATGAACCTGCAACCTTCCGAACTCATGAAGCTGTTTATTGCCATGTACGCCTCCGATTATGCCGTGCGCAAGGCCAGTAATATGCACAGCTTTAAAAAAGGCTTCTTGCCGATGCTGGGCGTCATGGTGTTTGTCGGTGTCTTGCTGCTTAAAGAGCCGGATTTCGGTGCCTTTGCTGTGACCGCCTCCATTGCGTTTTCCATTATGTGGCTGGGTGGCGTGAACCTCAAAGTATTCCTGGCCATGCTGGCTGCCCTGCCATTGGCAGTGATTGGCCTGGTCGTGATGGAGCCCTACCGTCTGGAACGTATGAAAGGGTTCCTGAATCCGTTTGATGACCCATTTGATACTGGTTACCAGTTGTCGCATGCCTTGATCGCGTTTGGCCGGGGTGAATTCTGGGGTGTGGGTCTGGGTGGCAGCGTAGAGAAATTGTTATACCTGCCGGAAGCCCATACCGACTTCCTGCTGGCGGTGGTGGCCGAAGAGCTGGGGTATGTCGGCGTGCTGGTGGTGGTATTGCTATTCGCCTGGCTGGTGATCCGCGCGTTCAGCATTGCCAAAGAGGCCGTCGCCAATGAGCGTTATTACTCTGCCTTACTGGCCCAGGGCATTGGTGTGTGGATGGGGGTGCAGGGCTTTATCAATATGGGCGTGAACATGGGCTTGCTGCCAACCAAGGGTTTGACCCTGCCACTGCTGTCTTACGGCGGTAGCGGTATTTTGGCCAATTGCATCGCCTTGTCAGTCTTATTGCGCATCGACTTTGAGAACCGCCGGTTGCAGAAAGGCTTGCAGACATGAGCAGCCAATACACACTCATGGTGATGGCGGGCGGCACCGGTGGCCATGTCTACCCTGCGATCGCGGTGGCTGATGTCTTGCATGCGCAAGGCTGGAAGATTGTCTGGCTGGCAACTGCGGGCGGCATGGAAAATCATCTGATTGCAGACAAGCCATATGACAAGGCCATGATGACCATGCAAGGTGTGCGAGGCAAAGGCTTGATGGGCTGGCTGACTTTGCCGGTGAAACTGGCGCGCGCCTTTACACAAGCACGTGCGGCCATCGGCCAGCACCGTCCAGATGTTGTGCTGGGGATGGGTGGTTTTGCGGCGTTTCCGGGCGGCGTGATGGCCAAGCTGGCGGGTGTGCCACTGGTGATTCACGAGCAGAACTCCATCGCAGGCCTGACCAATAAAGTGCTGTCCAAGATAGCTAACCGTGTGTTGACTGGATTCCCCAAAGCCTTGGGCAACAAGGGGGAAATGGTGGGTAACCCGGTGCGTGAAGTCATCACAACCCTGCCCACGCCAGATCAGCGGTTTGCCGAACATCACGGCGTGTTACGCGTATTGGTGGTGGGTGGCAGTCTGGGTGCCGTGGCGTTGAACACTTTGTTGCCACAGGCGTTCGCACAGTTGCCGGTCAATACGCGCCCGCAGATTATTCACCAGGCCGGTGAAAAGCAGATTGAGGCGCTTAAAAAGAACTATGCAGAAGCCGGTGTCGCGGCCGATTGCCGGGCCTTTATTCATGACATGGCTGAAGTGTATGCCTGGGCAGATTTGGTGATTTGCCGCGCGGGCGCACTCACTGTGGCAGAACTGGCCAATGTAGGCGCGGCCAGCATCCTGGTGCCGTTCCCGTTTGCTGTGGACGACCATCAGACCACCAATGCCGCGTATTTGCAGCAGGCGGGGGCCGCCTTGCTGATCCAGCAGCGTGACCTGGATGTGACGCAACTGGCAAATACCTTAAAAACGATTGATCGCAGCACCTGCCTGGAGATGGCAAGAAAAGCACGTGCCCTGGCGAGGCCGCAAGCCACGCAACAGGTTGCAGAGATTTGCCAGCAGCTGGCAACAGGAAAGTTAGCATGAAACATAAAGTCAAAAAGATCCACTTTATCGGCATAGGCGGCTCAGGCATGAGCGGCATCGCCGAAGTGTTGCTCAACCTTGGTTTTGAGGTGAGTGGTTCTGACCTGGCGAGCAACACGACTACCAAGCGTTTACAAGGTTTTGGTGCCACGGTATTTCAAGGGCATGCGACTGAGCACCTTGGCAATGCGGATGTAGTGGTGGTCTCCAGTGCGATCAATGAAGAGAACCCTGAAATTATCGCGGCGCGTGCGCGCAAAGTGCCCGTGATTCCACGTGCGGTCATGTTGGCCGAGTTAATGCGCTTCAAGCAGGGCATTGCCGTGGCAGGGACGCACGGAAAAACGACGACGACCAGCCTGATTGCCAGTATTTTGGCCGAGGCCGATATGGATCCGACCTTTGTCATTGGCGGCAAGCTTGAAGCGGCCAGCGCCAATGCCCGTTTGGGTACCGGTGAGTTGATCGTGGTGGAGGCCGATGAGTCTGATGCCTCCTTCTTGCACCTGACCCCCATCATGGCGGTGGTGACTAATATCGACCAGGATCACATGGACACCTATGAGCATAGTTTTGACAAACTCAAAACAGCGTTTGTGGAGTTCTTGCAGCAGATTCCTTTCTGGGGCATGGCCGTGTTGTGCATTGATGACGCCAATGTGCGTGAAATCCTGCCGCGCGTGACGCGTCCGGTGACGACCTATGGTACGCACGAGGAAGCAGCGATCCGCGCAGAAAACATCGTGGCTGACAACGGCAAAATGCATTTCACGCTGGTGCGTAAAAACGGCGTGACTGTGCGTAACGAGGTGACGCTAAACCTGCCAGGCCATCACTATGTGTTGAATGCGTTGGCGGCAATTGCGATTGCGACCGAGTTGAATGTCCCGGATGCCGCCATCCTGAAGGCGCTGGCAGAGTTCCGCGGTGTGGGCCGTCGCTTTGAGCGTTACGGTGAAATCCCGACTAATAACGGACAGCAACCCGGCCATTTCACGCTGGTAGATGACTATGGCCATCACCCGATTGAAATGCAGGCGGTGATTGCAGCCGCGCGCGGCGCCTTCCCGGATAGACGTTTGGTACTGGCTTTTCAGCCACATCGTTATACCCGGACGCGTGATTGCTTTGAAGATTTTGTAAAAGTGCTGTCGACCGTGGATGCGCTGCTGTTGACCGAAGTGTATTCGGCCGGTGAGTCACCGATTGTGGCCGCGGATACGCGTAGCCTGATCCGTGCCATCCGCGTCAATGGCAAAGTTGAGCCACGGTTTGTAGAAACCACGGAAGAGTTGCCTGCAACCATTCTTGAGAGTGTGTTGCCTGGCGATGTGGTGGTGGTGATGGGGGCCGGCAATATTGGCAGTGTGGCAGCCAAAACACGGGAGTTGGCCAGCGCATGAGTGCAACGGGTTTAAAAACGGACGGCTTGCAAGTGCTTAAAAACGAGCCGTTGGCCCGCTATACCAGCTGGCGCGTTGGCGGTCCTGCGGATCGGCTGGTGCTGGCTGACAGCGTACAAGCATTGCAGCAGTTTTTGCAGCAATTGTCGGCCAGTGAGCCGCTGACCTTTATTGGCTTGGGCAGCAATCTGCTGGTACGCGATGGCGGTGTGCGTGGGACGGTCGTGGTCATGCATCAGGCGCTGCAAGCGCTAGAGATACAAGGTGAGCGTATTTATGCAGATGCTGGCGTGACTTGTGCCAAGCTGGCGCGTTTTTCGGCTAGCCAAGACCGTGTTGGCGCAGAGTTTATGGCAGGCATTCCGGGCACTGTGGGCGGCGCGCTGGCGATGAATGCCGGTTGTTATGGTGGCGAAACCTGGCAATGGGTGGATGAAGTAAAGACGATTAACCGTGCAGGGGTTGTGCAAATCCGCGCCAAGGCAGAATATCAGCCCAGTTACCGCCATGTGGTACATCCGGCTGCGGATGAGTGGTTTTTGGGTGGCTGGTTTGCCGTGCCTGCGGGCGATGGCAAGGCCTCTGCGGAACAGATTAAACAGTTGTTGGCAAAGCGGTTGGCTAGCCAGCCACTAAATATGCCGAGTGCAGGCTCTACCTTCAGGAATCCTGAAGGCGATTTTGCCGCCAGGCTGATTGAAGCTACAGGCTTAAAAGGTCTCACCATCGGTGGCGCGCAGGTCTCAGAAAAGCATGCCAACTTTATTGTGAATCTGGGGCATGCCAGCGCAGCAGATATTGAAGCCTTGATCGAGCAGGTGAAAAGCACAGTGCTCGCCAAACAAGGCGTGGCATTGGTGCAAGAAGTTAAAGTCATTGGGGAAGGTGTTTTACAAGCATGAGTGCAAGTCAGTCTCAATTTGGCAAGGTAGCCGTGTTGTTCGGTGGTCGCTCCGGCGAACGCGAAGTGTCGCTCAAAAGCGGTTCTGCCGTGTTGGCGGCCTTGCAGCGCCAGGGCGTCGATGCGCATGCGTTTGATCCGGCCAGCCAAGAATTGTCTGCGCTCAAGCAGTTTGACCGTGCCTTTATTGCCTTGCATGGCCGCTATGGTGAAGACGGCACTATCCAGGGCGCACTGGAGCTGATGGGCATTCCTTACACCGGCAGTGGCGTGATGGCCTCGGCATTAGGTATGGACAAATGGCGCACTAAGTTGCTATGGACCGCCGCAGGTGTGACCACCCCTAACTACGTCCTCATGGATGACAGCACACACGCCGAGAATGTGGTGACTGCATTGGGTTTACCCTTGTTTGTGAAACCAGCCAATGAAGGTTCCAGCATAGGCGTGAGCAAGGTCAAGCAGGCAGGCGATTTGATGGCCGCCTACAACCTGGCAAAGCAGTCTGACCCGTTGGTGATTGCCGAACAGTTTGTCGGCGGTGGTGAATATACGGTCGGCATTCTGGGTGAAACTGCGTTGCCCATCGTGCGCATTGTGCCTAAAAACGAATATTACGATTACGAAGCCAAGTACCTGCGTGATGACACTGAGTACTTGTGCCCTTGCGGCTTATCTGCCGAGCAGGAAAAACAGATACAGGCCGAAGCGGTGCAAGCGTTCAAGGTCTTGGGCTGTCAAGGCTGGGGACGTGTGGACTTTTTGATGGATGACGCAGGTAAGCATTACTTCCTGGAAGTGAATACCAGCCCGGGTATGACAGACCACAGCCTGGTGCCGATGGCTGCTAAAGCAGCCGGCATGGATTTTGATGCTTTGGTCATCCGAATTTTGCAACAAACACTGGGTAACGTTTAAAGAGGACGATTGAAGCTATGTGGGATAGGCCAACATTGCTGAACTGGATTGCCAACCTGCTGTTTTCACTGGCAGTGGTGATGCTGTTCTATGCCTTGTTGTTTGTGGTGTTGCACCTGCCTATCTTCCCGGTCAAGCAGGTGCAGGTGGAAGGTAACCTGGATCACGTCAATCATGAACAGATCCAGTTGATTGTCAGCAAGTACCTCAAAGGTAATTTTTATACGCTGGACTTGCAGCGTACGCGCATTGCGTTTGAGAAGTTGCCGTGGGCACGCAAGGTGAGTGTACGTCGCCAATGGCCGGACACAATAGTCGTGCAGATTGAGGAACACCAGGCATTGGGCCGCTGGGGTGGGGTTGCCTTGGTCAATCGCCATGGCGAGTTGTTCCAGGCCGCGTCAGATTCGCAGTTGCCGACCTTTTATGGTCCTGGCGATGCCGTCAAGGAAGTGGCACAGGGTTACGCCAGTTTTGCGCAGATGCTGGCAGGGACGCCGCTGGAAATTCAGCAGCTGAGCCTGTCTTCACGCCGCGCCTGGGAGATTAGAACGGCCGATGGCCGACAAATGATGCTGGGTCGTGAAGCGGCCAAGCAGCGATTACAGCAGTTTGTGGCGGCTTACCGCCAGCAGGCAAGTATCGCAGAGAGTGACTGGCGTTATGCCGATTTGCGCTACCCGAATGGTTTTGCATTGCGCATGCCACGTGGTGGCGCCTGAAAATAAGACTGCCAGAAAAAGGTCAAGGAAGAAACATGAGTAGAGTCAGAGAAGATAAAAATTTAATTGTGGGCCTGGATATAGGCACCTCCAAAGTCGTGGCCATTGCAGCTGAGATACTGCCCGAAGGCACGTTGAAGGTGATCGGTGTCGGTCAGCATGCTTCCCGTGGCTTGAAGAAAGGCGTGGTGGTGAATATTGATTCCACCATGCAGGCGATCCAGCGTGCGATTGAAGAAGTCGAGCTCATGGCCGACTGCAAGATCAACACGGTGTACTCAGGCATCGCGGGCAGCCACGTCAAGAGCCTGAATTCGCATGGCATGGTGAAAATCAAGGAGAGCGAAGTCTCACAGATGGATATAGACCGGGTGGTGGAAACTGCACGTGCCATCGCCTTGCCAGCCGATCAGCAGATCCTGCATATCCTGACCCAGGAATTCATTATTGATGGCCAGGAAGATGTGCGTGAGCCGCTGGGCATGAGTGGCATCCGCCTTGAGGTGCGCGTGCATATTGTCACTGGTGCCATTGCAGCAGCGCAAAACATCATCAAGTGTATCAAACGTTGTGGCCTCGAAGTGAGCGACCTCATCTTGCAGCCATTGGCCTCCAGCGAATCTGTATTGACCGATGATGAAAAAGAGCTGGGCGTGTGTCTGGTGGATATCGGTGGCGGTACAACGGACCTGGCAGTGTTCAAGAACGGCGCGATTCGCCATACCGCGGTCATCCCGATTGCCGGTGACCAGATCACCAATGACATCGCTGTTGCCTTGCGCACACCGACGCAATCGGCCGAAGAGATCAAGGTCAAGCATGGCTGTGCCTTGCGCCAGCTGGCGGACCCGCGTGAAGTGGTGGAAGTGCCAGCAGTCGACGGCCGTGAGCCGCGTCAGTTGTCTTGCCAGGCATTGACCGAGGTGATTGAAGACCGCGTGGAAGAAATTTACGAGTTTGTGCAGCAAGAGCTACGTCGTAGTGGCATGGAGTCCATGATTGCCTCAGGCATTGTGATTACCGGTGGCGCGGCACAGATGCGTGGCATGGTTGAGCTGGGCGAAGAAATTTTCCACACCCCGGTACGCCTGGGCGTGCCCAGGGGCGTGGAAGGGTTGTCCGAGGTCGTGGGCAATCCACGTTATGCCACCGGCATAGGCCTGTTGCTCATGGCCAAGCAACAGGTAGAAAAACAAATGGTAGGTAATTTGCAGTCTGGGTCAGTTGGCAGACTGTTGGAACGAATGAAGAGCTGGTTTACCGGTAACTTTTAATTTTGGTCGTTTTTTATATGTTTTAGGGCGAGTGTGCGGGGCAAACCAATCACTCAAATAATAGGCAATGGAGGGTTAGTATGATTGAGATTTTTGATAAAGAGAATGACGGCGCCGTGATCAAGGTGATTGGTGTCGGTGGTTGCGGTGGTAACGCCGTTGAGCACATGATGACCAAGAGCGTGACTGGCGTAGAGTTTATTTGTGCCAACACAGACATGCAGGCGCTGAAAAAGAGCCATGCAAAAGTGGTATTGCAAATTGGTTCTGATATCACCAAAGGCCTGGGCGCTGGTGCCAAGCCTGAAATCGGCCGCGAAGCTGCATTGGAAGACCGCGACAGCATCGCTGAAACCATAGACGGCGCTGACATGCTGTTTATTACAGCAGGCATGGGTGGTGGTACCGGTACCGGGGCTGCGCCTATCATTGCCGAAGTCGCGCGTGAAATGGGCATCCTGACGGTGGCTGTGGTGACCAAGCCATTCTCATTCGAAGGCAAGCGCGCCAAGGTTGCCCAAGAAGGCCTGGAAGAACTTTCACAATATGTGGACTCTCTTATCGTTATCCCTAACGAGAAGCTGATGGACGTATTGGGTGAAGATGTGACCGTGGTGGAAGCTTACCGTGCCGCTAACGATGTATTGCATAATGCCGTGTCTGGCATTGCCGAGATCATCAACTGCCCAGGCTTGGTCAACGTCGACTTTGCCGACGTACGTACCGTGATGTCTGAAATGGGCATGGCGATGATGGGCTCTGCTGAAGCCAGCGGCCCTAACCGGGCACGTATCGCGGCCGAACAAGCGGTTGCCAGCCCATTACTGGAAGATGTCAACCTGGCGAACGCGCGTGGCGTGCTGGTCAACATCAGTGCCAGCGGCAGCTTCAAGATGCGTGAATACTATGATGTGATGAACACCATCAAAGAATTCACCGCAGAAGATGCCACAGTGATCGTGGGTAACGTCATGGACGAAAGCATGGGTGACAACCTGCGTGTGACCATGGTGGCGACCGGTTTGAACGGTTCACTGGGCAAACGCCAGGCCAAACCAGAGCTGAAAGTGATGACAACATTGCGTGATGGGACGACTAACCAGCCTATCTTCAACACAGTAGAAGAAGATGAGCCAGCCGTATTTACCAGCAACAGCCGTCGCGCGCAGGTAGAAGCCATGAAAAACTCCGGGATTGAAGAATATGATATCCCAGCGTTTTTGCGTAAACAGGCTGATTAATCGCCCAGCCTTGATTGGCCAGACGAATGATTAGTAACTAAAGAGATTGGCTTATAATGGAGCCAATCAGTTAATACAGAGAAAACCATGTTAAAGCAACGCACGCTTAAACAAACGATCAGCGCCACGGGCGTTGGGCTGCACAGCGGTGAAAAAGTCACGCTGACGCTCAAGCCTGCGCCCGCCGATCATGGTGTCGTGTTCCAGCGTGTCGATTTGCCCGATGCGCCTGCCATGCGGGTCGCCCCGACGGCAGTGAACGATACCCGCCTGAGCTCCGCCCTAGAGTTTTCAGGTGCGCGCGTTGCTACCGTGGAGCATTTAATGTCTGCTCTCGCCGGTCTGGGGGTAGACAATATACTGATAGAGCTGACGGCTGCTGAAGTGCCCATCATGGATGGCAGTTCGGGGCCGTTTATCTATCTGTTACAAACGGCCGGACTGGCAGAGTTGGACGCGCCCAAAAAGTTTGTGCGTATCCTCAAGCCGGTAGAAGTACAAGACGGTGATAAATGGGCAAAATTTACACCGCATCATGGCTTTAAAGCCGAATTTACCATTGATTTTGCACACCCTGTGTTCGAGTTCTCTGGTAAAACAGTCACTATCGATTACGACAGCCAAAGTTATGTCGACGAGATCAGCCGAGCACGTACCTTTGGTTTTATGCACGAGGTGGAGTACCTCCGTGCGAATGGCCTGGCTAAAGGTGGTAGCCTGGATAATGCGATTGTGCTCGATGAGTACAAGGTATTGAATGGAGGCGGATTGCGTTACGACGATGAGTTCGCCAAACACAAGGTGCTAGACGCCATAGGCGATCTTTACATCCTGGGCTATCCGATTATTGGTCAGTTTACGGCTTTCAAGTCCGGCCATGCCCTCAATAACCAGTTGTTGCGAGCACTGCTGGCCGATGATTCCGCCTGGGAATATTGCACGTTTGATAATGATGCCCAAGCGCCGGTGGGCTTCCTCAAGCAGCGCGAGTACTTTAAGCCGGCACCCCTGTTGCCAGTGTAAGCCCAGGCAGATCGCGTCTATGTGGTGGATACGTATTTTATTTACAGTCTTAGTGATCAGCACCCTGGTGCTGGGGCTATTGGGTTGGCAAACAGGCCAGCCACGTTACTGGCGCTGGCTTAAAATGGTCTGGCGTGGCGGTTTTGTGGTTATCCTACTGCTGTTGCTGTTTTTCTTTCTGAGTCGCTTGGCCAGAATTTGATTGTCCTCACGTGATGCACGTGATTGTTGGCGCATGAAGACTAAACTCAATTCTCTCCTCGTTTTTGCTGCTTGCCTGCTGGCGATGACCAGGTCAGTGTTTGCTGGAGATAGCGAAGTCTACGTGCAGGCAAAGCAGGCGTATCAGAGTAGAAACCTGCCGCAACTGGTTGAAGCCACCGAAACGCTCAGGCAACGTCGTTCCCCGCTATTACCTTATCTGCAATACTGGCAAATGATTCTGACCCTGGATCAGCTTTCTTATGACCAGGTACAGGCTTTTTTACAGGAAAACAACGAATCTCTGCTCTCGCAACGTGTGCGGGAGCTGTGGCTGAAGCGCCTGGGACGTGTGCAGTTTTGGGACCAGTTTGTGGAAGTGCGTGCGCAAATCCCGATGTATTACAGCTTCAATGATTTAGGTAACCAGTGCTATCAGGTGCAGGCAGGGATCGCGCTGGATGATCCCAATGCCTATGAAGATGGCAAAAAATTGCTGCTGGATGGCAAGGACTTACCAGCTGATTGCCAGGGCATGATGGAGGCTTTGCAGCAGGTTGGCGTGCTCGACGAAAAACTGTTGCTTACCCTTTACAGAGATGCTTTGTTTAGTAATAAAACCGGCCTGGCCAAGGTGCTGGCCAAGCGTAGCAGCAAAACCGATGCTGGCATATTCAAACAAATTGATGAGATGGCGCAGAATCCGGCACTGGCTCTTAAGAAGGGAAATATCCAGCAACGCTCTGCCTATAGCCGTGCACTGTATTTATATGCCATACATCGCCAGGCCAAAGCAGATATCAATGTGGCAAAGGCCAGTTACCAGAAGTATAGCGGCTTGCTGGATAACGAAGAAAAGCAACTCGCCCAGGCGTATATCGCGCTAGAAGCGGCACGCAAACACGAACCAGAAGCCTTGCAAGGATTTAACCGAGTGAATGCATCCATACTCAGCAGCGAGCAGTGGGAATGGTATGCTCGCAGCGCCTTGCGCCAGCAGGATTGGGAGCGCTTACTTAAAGTCATTAATGACATGCCTGCCGTATTGGCCGAAGAGGCTGCCTGGCGTTACTGGAAAGCCCGTGCGCTGATTGCCAAAGGACAGATGGCGGATGCCAACCAGATACTGGCCAAATTGTCACAAGAGCGGCATTTTTATGGCTGGCTGGCGGCTGAAGACTTGGGACCGGTGGCAGGGGAACCTATGGCTACTTATCAGCCTGCAGATGAAGAAGTGCGTCAGTTTGCCAGGCAGCCTGTCATCAAGCGTATGGAAGCGCTATTTGACGCAGATGCGCGCTATGAAGCACGGCTGGAGTGGATGTATTTGCTAGAGGCGCTGGATGATCCTACGCGTATTGTCGCCGCACAATATGCCTTGCTCAAAGGCTGGTATGACCTCGCCGTGCTGGCCGCCGACAAAACCAGCCGTACACATAATTTTGAACTGCGTTACCCCACGCCATACCGCGATTACCTGCAAAAGGCTTCACGCAGCCGCGCGATTGATGAGGCCTGGGTCTATGGCATTATCCGCCAGGAAAGCCGGTTCATGCATTATGCCAAATCTTCCGTTGGTGCCGGGGGGCTCATGCAGGTGATGCCAGCCACAGCCAAATGGATTGCCAAAAAACTGGGTTTGAATGGCTATCATGATGGCATGCTGCATGATATTGATACTAATGTGAACCTGGGGACGTATTACATGCGCTATACGCTGGATACTTTTAACGGCCAGGAAGTCATGGCGACCGCTGCCTACAATGCGGGACCCAGCCGTGCGCGTCGCTGGGCCGCTAATACCCCGCTCGAAGGTGCCATTTATGCTGAAACTATCCCTTTCAGTGAAACACGCAATTATGTCAAAAAAGTACTAGCCAATGCACATATGTATGCACCAAGGCTGGGGCTACCCATGCTGACACTTAAAAAGCGGCTGGGGGTCATTCCCGCCCGTGCGGTCGCTGAGGTGGAAAATGTGACGACGACCATTGTTATTTCAGAGCAAGAGTAGCTTCTCTGGGTATTTTGGTACAATAGAAACCATTGCAAGACGTATCAGGAATAAGCATGATGAAGACAGTGACTGTATTAGGCGGTAGTGGTTTTGTAGGCAGTAGTGTAGTTGCCCGGCTGGACCAGGCCGGCTACAAAGTCAAGGTGCTGACGCGCAGGCGCGAGCAGGCCAAGCACTTGATCCTGTTGCCCAAAGTGCAAGTGGTCGAATGTGATATCCATGACCATGCCGCCTTGAAAACGCAATTACAAGGCAGCGATGTTGTCATCAACTTGATCGGTATCCTGCATCAAACACGTGATAACGGCTTTGAGCAAATGCATCACCAGTTTCCACGTCGCGTGGCGCAGTTGTGTGAAGAATTGGGCATCTCACGCTTGTTACACATGAGCGCACTGCAAGCCTCAGCTAGCGCGCCCAGCGAATACTTACGTAGCAAAGCAGCCGGTGACCAGGCAGTGATGGAGTACAGCAAGAAACTGAATGTCACGATTTTCAGGCCATCGGTGATTTTTGGTACGCGTGACCGCTTTATCAACCTGTTTGCCAAACTGATCCAGTGGATTCCAGTGCTGGTATTGGCCATGCCACAAGCCAAATTCCAGCCGATCTGGGTAGAGGATGTGGCTGCCGCTATGGTGAATGCGGTGGATGAACCAGCGACCTACGGAAAAATCTATGAACTGGGTGGGCCGGCCATTATGACCTTGCAGCAAATCATGGAAGCGGTCATGAAAACCATTCATGTCCAGCGACCCATCATAGGCCTGAGCCTCAGGATGTCTCTATTGCAAGGCAGCTTTATGCAATTACTGCCGATCAAGCTGATTTCCCGCGATAACGTCAAATCCATGCAGGTCGATAATGTCTGCCAGCAACCGATGGCCAATGAACTGTGCGTGGTACCCACCGATATGTTTGCGGTCATTTCCGGCTATCTGGTCAAAAACACCCCTCGCGGTGCCTACGACCATTTCCGTGCCGCAGCTGGCCGAGTGATCAACGCCAGGCGCTAAGCTCCACCCGTTCAGTCATGCAGATTTATCAGGTAGGAGGCGCTGTACGCGATAGCCTGCTTGGCCTGCCGGTCAAGGACCGCGATTACGTGGTCGTGGGTGCCACACCCGATCAGATGGTAGCAGCTGGATACCGGCCGGTGGGCAAGGATTTTCCGGTGTTTCTGCACCCACATACCCAGCAGGAATACGCACTTGCCCGTACCGAACGCAAAACTGCGAAAGGCTATAAAGGGTTTAGCGTGTATGCCGATCCCAAGGTCACGTTGGAAGAAGACCTTGCTCGCCGCGATTTCACCATCAATGCGATTGCCCAGGCTGAAGATGGCAGCTTGATCGATCCATTTCAAGGTCAGGCTGATATTCAGAAAAAAACATTACGCCATGTGACCGAGGCTTTTAGTGAAGATCCGGTACGCATATTGCGCGCAGGCCGTTTTCTTGCACGGTTCACAGATTTTTCAGTGGCACCTGAAACCCTGGCGCTGATGCGCAGCATGGTTGCTGCTGGGGAAGTGGACGCGCTAGTGCCTGAACGTGTCTGGCAGGAGATAGCCAAAGGGCTGATGGAAAAGCAACCTAGCCGCATGTTTGAAATGTTGCGCGATTGTGGCGCGTTACAGGTGATATTGCCTGAACTTAATCGCTTGTGGGGCGTGCCACAAACCGCCACTTATCATCCCGAAATTGATACCGGCATTCATGTCATGATGGTGATTGATTATGCTGCGAAACAAAGCTACGGCTTGCCAGTACGCTTTGCCGCACTCACGCACGACTTGGGCAAGGGCACGACGCCTGCTGAGGTACTGCCACGCCATATCGGCCATGAGTTGCGCAGTGTGGATCTGATACGTGAGGTGGTTGCCCGCCTGCGTGTGCCAAATGATTGCAAGGACTTGGCCCTGGTGGTGGCCAAGTACCATGGCAAACTACATGCCGCCAGGCAAATGAAAGCCAGCACCTTGCTGCAGTTTCTGGAAGAACTGGATGCGTTCCGCCAGCGTGGGCGCTTCGAGGACTTTTTACTCGCATGCGAATGCGATAGCCGTGGCCGCCTGGGACTGGAAAATTGTCCTTTAGACGATGCCAAGCACTTGTCAGCCGCTTTGCAAGCGGCGGGGACGGTAGATGCAGGCGCCATTGCACAAACATGCCATTCCCCGGCACATATCAAGCAGTCTGTTGCAGAAGCCCGTATACAGGCGATACAGTCTGCACTTCGCTTAACGCATTAAGTTGCCCAGCTGATTTGGGTCAGGTGCTTTTCACTACGATACGGTTGCGGCCGTCGTGTTTGGCCTGATACATCAGCGCATCTACCGACTCAACAAATGCTTTAAGGTCATCGGTTGGACCAGGCGTCATACTGCCAGCACCGACACTAATCGTCAGTATCTGGCTGATTTCCGATTTCGCATGCGGGATTTGTTCCTTGAACACCAGATTACGGCAGCGCTCGGCAATCTTGCTGGCTGAGAGCGCATTGGTCTCAGGTAAAATCAGTGCAAATTCTTCACCACCAAATCGCGCAAAAAAGTCCTTGGCCCGTACGCCGGCGTGAGACAGGGTTTTCGCCACCTGTTTTAGCACTTCATCCCCCTGGAGGTGCCCGTAAAAGTCGTTATACTGCTTGAAATAGTCGATATCAATCATGATCAGTGACAGCGGCTGCTGATGCTGCCTGGCTTCCAGCCATTCGCGTTCAAGCACGCTATCAAACATTCGGCGATTGGCAACCCCGGTGAGGCCATCCTTGTACGAAAGCTCTTCCAGCTGTTTTTGCATGTTCAGCAGCTGTTCTTCGGTTTTTTTGCGTTCGCTGATATCAAACATGAAACCGATCAGGGCTTCCGGTTCGCCACTTGGCGTCCGTATGACATGCACCACGTCGCGGATCCACACATAACTGCCATCTGCGGCCAGTGCCTTGTAGTCTGCTTCATGGTCTAAACCCTGGAGGGACTGCTGCACACAGAAATTAAATACACGCTCACGGTCTTCTTCATGAATACGCGCGACCCAGTCTTCTACGGAGTGCCAGCTTTCTGGCGCCCAGCCTAATAAAGGTTCGATCTGTGGACCGATATAGGTGAATTGCTTACTGGCCCAATCTATCTTCCACGGAATAGCCTTGGTTGATTCGAGTAAGGTTTTGTAGGTATCGCTATCATTAGGAGGTGAGTTATCCATAGCCTGCAAGTTTTTATCGCTGTTGATAATCTAGGGCCTGTGATCTGCATCGCAATGGTCTGCAGGAGCACCTACGAAATAAAGTATTAATTACTGCCTGGCCAGCTACTGAACAATTAATGGATATTCAGATAATGCTGTATCAGCAGTTTGGCCACGAAACCCACCATGCCTAGGGTGAGTGCAAGAAATAAGGCAAATGTCCCGGTTTTGCCTGCCTTGGATTTCCAGGCCAGATTGCCGACAATAAATACGATGAACAGGATCAGGCCAGCGAGGCCCCAGCTCATACCAAACTCGGTCAGCTGGGCTTCATTCATGCCAAAAACGGTGGTTTCCATCTAAAACTTTCTAATCTTCTATTGCAAACAGCCGGTAATCAATTGCGTCACATGCTGTTCAAGGTTGTCACTGGGTTTGCGCTTGAAGCCACTTTTGGCAAACGCATGCCAGCGGCCCAGCACAAAGCTGATCATGGTATTAGCCGCGATGCCTGCATCAGTGATCTTGTTGCCTTGCGCTTCGGCGATGCGCAGCGATTGTTTTAGGCTGGCTTCCAGGCGGTCCAGTAACTGGTTGATACGCGCTTGCAGGGCTTCGTCTTCATTGACCAGTGCGTCGCCGATCAATACCCGTGACATGCCGGGATTGCGCTCGGCAAACTTCAGCATGGTTTGCAGCATCAGTTGCACCTGCTTAAGTCCATCCGTTTCATCGCTGGTGATTTTATTCATGACGCCAAACAATGCGCTTTCGATAAACTCAATCAGACCTTCAAACATTTTGGCCTTGTTGGCAAAGTGGCGGTATAACGCCGCTTCGGAGACATCCAGTTTGGCCGCCAGGGCCGCTGTCGTGATTTTTTCGCCACGCGGGGTTTGCAGCATACCTGCCAGTGTTTCCAGAATCTGCTGCTTACGGTTTGCGCGTGCTTCTTTATTGATCGTTGCCATAATGATTTCCGTGACCAGGCCCTGTTGACCCTATTGAAGTTGTTATTTTGGCTAGTATTTTAACTGTATTCGCTCAGCACGGGAATGGATGTGGTGCTTTTTTCAGTGCACAGTGAGTGAGTGCCAACACATGCGGCAACCTATATTGCACAAAGTTTGGCTTATGCAAACGACGGCTGATCCACACGGTACGCATGCCTAATCGTTTTGCGGTCATCAATGCTGGCAGGCTGTCTTCAAACAAGGTGCAGTCGGTGGCCCGGCAACGTAACTGGCGTAACAATAGCTGGAATCCACGTACGCTGGGTTTGGCATGAAAGCGGCTGGATTCGACGCTAAATACCAGTGAAAAACAATCTGCAATACCGAGCACTTGTAGGACGCGCATGGCATAGACGCGTGGAGCATTGGTGAATACGCATTTGCGCCCTGGCAGGCTGTTGAGTAATTGCCTTAGCTGGCGGGTGGTTTGCACCATGTCGTCGGTTAAAAAAGCGTGCGTTTCGGCCAGGAAGTGATACGGGTTGACGCCGTGATGGCGCATCAGTCCTTTCAGAGTCGCGCCATAAATACGCCAGTAATGCTGCCGCAACTGGTGAGCTTCCGCTTCCTCCATCTCCAGCCTCTGCATGATGTAGCGCGTCATGCACTGGTTCATGACCGGGAATATCTGTGCCGAAGCGTTGTGCAGGGTGTCATCCAGATCAAAAATCCACACCCGGCGTGACATCGCGTATTGATCCGCTTAAAGGGCGTCTGCACGCAACTTGGCAGGGCGTTGCAGCAGACGGTTTACATACTCCTCAAACACCTGGCGTGGCTGATAAGCCTTGGTGTAACGCATGCCAAAGTTCAGGTGGGTTGCCAGATAGACGTCTGCTGCCGTGAACTGGTCACCGACCACATAAGCATGCTGGCTTAAATGCGACTCAAGCGTATTCAGTGTCAATGCCATGGAGCCAAAACCAAGAAAAGCTTGGCAGGGCGTGCCCAATGGGGTTTTTTGTGGTGTTTTCCAGCCAAGAAACTCAGCTGTAGTCGCCGCTTCCAGTGGGCCTGTGATAAAAAACATCCAGCGGTAAAATGCTGCCCTGTCGGGAGAGCCAGTAGCGGGCATCAAGCCTTTTTCGGGAAAAGTATCCGCGAGATAGGTCAAGATGGCTGCCGTTTCAGTGACAACGGCTTCTCCATGTTTGAGGGCAGGCACCTTGCCCATGGGATTGATCGCCAGATATTCTGCCTCTTTCATGGGCTGGCCAAAATCCAGCCACACCACTTCATAGTCCAGCGCCAGCTCCTCAAGCAGCCAATGCACGGCGCGGCCACGCGACAGTTTGTTGCTGTATAAAACAATCTCGGCCATGGTTAACGGGTTGTCAGCGGTGGAGGTAGGATTATTTGGCTTTAATCAGAGTGCCTACGCCCTCGTCGGTCAACACTTCCAGCAACAATGCATGCTCCACGCGACCATCAATGATGTGCACAGACTTGACGCCACTGCGGGCGGCATCCAGTGCGGAGCCGATTTTTGGTAGCATGCCACCACTCAGTGTGCCATCTTCTACCAAGTCGTCAATCTGTTTCGGGGTGAGGCCAGTCAGCAACTGCCCGCTTTTGTCCAGCACACCCGGCGTGTTAGTCAATAAAATGAGTTTTTCGGCATTGAGTATCTCTGCCAGCTTGCCAGCCACCACATCGGCATTAATGTTATAAGTTTCGCCATCTTTGCCAACGCCAATCGGGGCAACCACTGGAATAAAGTCACCACTGTCCAGAAACGTGATGATGCTGGGGTCTATGCCCGAAATTTCACCAACATGGCCCACGTCTATCATTTTGGTTGGATCCTTAAGGTCTTCCATGAGCAATTTGTGCGCATGGATAAAGTTGCCATCCTGGCCGGTCAAACCGACAGCCTTGCCGCCATGACGGTTGATCAGGTTCACAATCTCTTTGTTGACCTGTCCACCCAACACCATTTCCACCACATCCATGGTTTCCTCGTCGGTGACACGCATGCCTTGGATAAACTCGCCTTTTTTGCCTAGTTTATCCAGCATTTCATTAATTTGCGGACCACCGCCATGGACCACGACCGGATTCATGCCTACCAGTTTGAGCAGCACAACATCTTGCGCAAAGCATTCCTTGAGGCGGTCATCTGTCATGGCATTGCCGCCGTATTTGATGACGATGGTTTTGTCAAAAAAGCGTTTGATGTAGGGTAAGGCTTCAGACAGGGTTTGCGCTTTTTGGCTAGCGGTGGAGGTTTGCATAGGTCAAACTTTCATTCAATCATCAGGCGATTGCGATCAATCGGGTACAGGCTGAATTTTAGCTAAAAACTCATAACGATTTGATGAAAACTTTGGATTTTCTCTGAAAATTGTAGAGTTTTTGCTTTTCCTGCGGCAATTGGTCTATCTCCAGTTCCCTAAAGCCGCGCTCCAGGAACCAGTGCTCGGTGCGCGTCGTCAGGCAAAAAAGCTGTTTAAAGCCTTTTTGACTGGCTTGCTGCTGGCAAAAATTAAACAATTTGTCGCCACGGCCTCCCCCACGGTAAGCTGGGTCGATGGCCAGGCAGGCAAATTCCACCATTTTCTCCTGTGGGAATGGATACAGGGCTGCGCAGCCTATGATCCGATTATCGTGCTCCATCACATAAAAATAGTTGATCTCCATCTCTATGCGTTCGCGGCCGCGCCGCACCAGAATGCCCTCATTTTCCAGCGGCTCAATCAGCATCAGGATACCACCTACATCGTCAATATTAGCCTGACGCATGGTTTCCAGCGGCAGTTCGGTAATCATGGTGCCTATGCCTTGCCGCGTAAACAGCTCCTGGATAATGGCGCCATCAATATGGCGCGAGATCAGGTGCGTCCTGGCCACACCATGCTCGCAGGCGCGTACGGCGGCAGGAAGGTAGTAGTTCACATCTTCCGAGTAATGAATCGGCTCGTCACTTTCCTGCACATTGCGCAGCAGGTTTTTGGCTTTGGCTGAGGTCATTTCACGCAACAACTCGCCGCGCAGGTTCTGGACGCCTTCAGAATCCATCAGGAAAATCAGTTTTTCCGCATCCAGCGCAATTGCGGCACTCACTGCCACATCTTCCAGTGTCAGGTTGAAGGTTTCGCCAGTGGGGGAATAACCCATGGGTGATAACAGCACCAGTTCGCCGTCGTCTAGCCGTTTCTGGATACCGGTGGCATCAATTTTGCGCACTTCGCCAGTATGTTGAAGATCCACACCGTCGCGCACCCCAAGTGGCTTGGCCGTGACAAAGTTGCCGCTGGCAACGCGGATATCGCTGCCCGCCATCGGCGAGTTAGCAATGCCCATGGAAAGCAAGGATTCGATTTCCACGCGGATGGCGCCATTGGCTTCTTTGACCGCCTCCATGGCGGCATCATCAGTAATACGGCGGCCGTTATGCAGTTTGGGCGTCAGGTTGTCGCGCTTGAGTCGCTGCTCAATTTGTGGCCGTGCGCCATGTACCAGCACCAGCCGGACTTCCAGGCTAGCCAGCAGGTTGAGGTCGTGTGACAAGGCGACAAACTGCTGTTCGCTTACCACCTCGCCACCAAAAGCGATGACAAACGTGCTACCGCCAAAGGCGTGAATGTAAGGCGCCGCCGAGCGGAACCAGTGCACAAAGTCTTTGCTATTGGCATGCGACAAAATGGCCGGTGGCGTGTTGGTCAGTGACACAGGCGTCAGGTTGGCGTCATACAAGCGCCCGGGGGTAGTATTCAATGCCTGGGCGGTTGCGCGTAACAAGGCTTCAGAAATGCCAATTTCTCCGCGCTCAATGCGCGATAGATTGCTGGCATCCGTGCCTATGCGAGCGGCCAGTTGCTGCAAGGTTAAATTTTGCGATTTACGCAAATCTCTAATATTTGATCCAAGCATTTTGGTTTAATTTAAGACTATTTCGCAAAATAGTAAATAAAAATGGTTTTTACTGCAAATAATATGACAGGAAAAACTTGCGATTGCCGATGAATGGGATAAACGCCAATATGGCAAAGATGGGGTGACTACTTTACTAGATAGGCATTAAAGCGAGCAGTTCGCGAAGAAATTATTTTTCTAGAGGTTTATCGCGTCCATCACCTTTCATCGGCGATTAGAAAATTTTGTTGCCATTTTTGCAGCACGCTTGGCCCGAAAAAAATGACGGCCAAGGCCGTCATATAAGGTCAAGAACACAGAGAGACTACGTCAACATCAACTGGCTGGCAGCGGGCGCACTGAACGATAGATACGGTTGCTCTGCCGTTTGCTCAGGACCAGTTGCCAGAGTTGCCCTTGCCGCGAGCGGAAATAGCCTGCACAACACATCAGGTAGTATTTCCACATGCGGTAAAAACTTTCATCATATTTAAATTGCAGTTCCGGCCAAGCCCGGTTAAATTTGTCCCACCACGCCATCAGGGTGCGGTCATAATCAGTACCAAAGTTATGCCAGTCTTCAATCAGGAATTTTTGCTCAATCGCATCGGTAATTTCGCTGGCCGAAGGTAATTTCCCATTAGGGAAAATATAGCGGTCTATCCAGGCGTCGGTATGCAGGGCGGTTTTATGGTTGCCTATGGTGTGCAGCAAGAACAGCCCGTTATCCTTGAGCAGGCGTTGCGCGGTCGCAAAATAAATCTCGTAATTCTTGGGGCCGACATGTTCAAACATGCCGACAGACACGATCTTGTCGAACTGACCATGCAGCTCACGGTAGTCCTTGAGCTGGATATCCACTGCCAGGCCAGCACAGCGCTCTCTGGCTAATGCCTGTTGTTCAACGGAAACCGTGATGCCGACTACCTGCGCGCCATAATACTTGGCCATGTGCCTGGCCAAGCCACCCCAGCCACAACCAATTTCCAGTACGCGGTCACCGGGTTGCAGGTCCAGCTTGCGGCAAATCATGTCCAGCTTGTTGAATTGGGCTTCTTCCAGCTTGCTTGCATGCTCCCAGTAGGCGCATGAGTAGCTCATGCTGCTGTCCAGCATGGCTTCAAACACATCGTTACCAATATCATAATGCTGTTGTGCCACCTGGTAGGCGCGGTCAGGCGTCTGCAGGTTGAAAAACGAGTGTCTTATCACTTCGCCCAGCAACTTCAGTTTTGCCATGCCGCCCATTTTTTCATCAATGTCTGCACGCATCACACGGTGGAAAAACTCATCCAGCCGCTTGCAGTCCCAGCGACCTTCAATAAAGGCTTGTCCCAACCCCAGCGTGCCTTTGGTCAGCACGTCGCGGTAAACACTTTCTTCGTATACCTGGATATCCCAAGGCGCATTGCCATTGATAGTCACGCCTGTTTCAGCAAGCAGGCTCACCAGCGTGGCTGGCGGGGTGGGTTGTTGAGCGATATATTGGTTGGTCGTGGTTTTCGGCATGATCTTCTGATAATCCCAAATACACAAAACGAAAGAGTGACTGTTCTACCGCTATCTTAAAAACAGCCAGGCCTGTTGACTACTCGTCATATGACGTATGACAGCATGCCTCATGAAAATTCACATGACATGCGTGATTTCATGAGTTTAAGGGGAAAATAATAGGGAGTGTTTATGGCTGCAGGATGACAAACCACAGCGGCAGGCTGGCAATGCTGAGCAACGTGCTGATAAATACGGCTGCGGCATACAGCGCGCCATCGAGGCGATAGCGCTCACAAATCACAATACCAAAGACCATGGTTGGCATGGCAGCGAGCAGGACGCATGCAGTCAGCTGCTGTCCTTGCAGCCCTAGCGCAAGGGCAGCCTGTTTTGTAGCCAATGGGGCCAGCAATAAGCCAATCACACACACGGGCAACAGCAGTGGGATCAGTCTAGGTTTAAAAGTATCCCAACGGATGCTCATGCCTAGGGCAATCAGCATGAGCGGAATCACGCCACCGGCCAGCGTATGCAGGGCATGTGCAATCATTTCCGGTTGAGGGACATGCAGCAAATTCAATGCGCAGGCAATCACCAATGCCCACAAAGGCGGCACGCGGATCAGCTCTTTAAGCGGATTGCTCTTGGTGGCAGCTTCACCGTAGTGCTGAGCCATCAGCATTCCCAGTGATAGCAGAATGGGCGTACAGGCAAACAGGTCAAATTTGAGCACCATCTCATGCGCCCAATCTCCCAGCACTTCGCTGGTCACGGGTAAGCCAAGATAAGTGGCGTTAGGAAATGTCGCTGCCAGCATCAAGGCGCCCTGCTGCGCGCGGGGAACATCAGAGAATCTTTTCAGTACTTGCAGGCATAGCCACATCAGTAATGCCGCTACGGATAACCTGGAAATTGCGGTAAGTTGGATGCTGAAGGTATCCGCGTCCAGCGGTGCTTGCCACAAGACATCAATCACAAGTGCTGGTAGCAGAATATAAAAAACGATATCTGTCAGTGCGCGTCTGTGAGAGATGGCTGAAATATGGGCAGGGGCGAATCGCTGCCAGACAATGCCGGCAGTGATCAGTAACGCCATTTGTAACATGACTGGAAACATGACTAGCTAAAAATCGCCCCAAAGGGTTTGCATGCTGGCAATAGCGGTCAGTGCAGCTGTTTCTGTGCGTAAAATTCTTGGGCCCAGCACAATGGATTGAAAGTGATGTTGTGAGGCAAGTTCAATTTCAGCCGGGCTCAAGCCGCCTTCCGGGCCGATCAACAGGTGAATGGCAAGCGCTGGTTTATTCAGGCTGGCTAACCGTTTCGCACCTACCGGATTGAGCAACAGATTGAGGCTGTCAGCGGTGGCATGTTGCGATAGCCATTGTGCCAGCGTGAGTGGTGCGTGTACCAGCGGAATCATGGCACGACCGCTTTGCTCGCAGGCGGCGATCGCCACGCCTTGCCAGTGTTCGACGCGTTTTTCAGCGCGGTCGCCACTTAGTTTCGTCACGCAGCGTTCGGTGCTTAAAGGGAAAATGTCGTGCACACCCAGTTCCACTGCTTTTTGGATGGTGTAATCCATGCGGTCACCGCTGGAAATGCCTTGCAGCAGGCGGATGTTCAGGGGCGACTCATTGCTTACTTGAGTGCGGTTGAGGACCTCGACTGTGGCGGATTTTTTCTCGATCTGCGTCAGCGCGCACAGATAATCAAAACCATCGCCACAAAACAAGGTGAGCGTATCGCCTACTTTTAGTCGCATGACTTTGATGGCATGCGTCATCGCGTTGTCACTGAGAGGTGCTGGCTGGCCGACAGTCAGTGCAGCCGGGCTATGGAATCGTAAATTACTCATGACAGGCATTGTAACCAAAATGCCTCTGTGCTGGCACGGCGCTCACAAGATTCACCTTGCCGTCTTAATCACGTACGATACTGGTTTGAATTCAATGGTAGGAGCAACTCTAATGGCAAGCATTAGCCCACCCGTATGTGATTTTGGCTGGAAAGCCCCGGCATTCAATTTACCCAATGTAGATGGCCGCTTGGTCGATCTTGAAAGCAGCATGGGGCCCAATGGCCTGCTGGTGATGTTTATTTGTAACCATTGCCCGTATGTGAAAGCGATTTTGCCGCGCTTGATTGCTGACGTAAAAGAACTGCAGGCGCTGGGAGTGAATACGGTGGCGATTATGTCTAACGACTCGGCTGACTACCCGGAAGATAGCCCGGAAAATATGAAGAAATTGGCTCAGGAAATGGCATTTCCATTTCCTTACCTGCTCGACGAAACACAGCAAATCGCCAAAACTTATGATGCCGTGTGTACGCCTGACTTTTTTGGTTTTAACAAAGACTTTGAACTGCAATATCGCGGCCGTTTTGACGAAAGCCGCAAGGAAACCGCCCCTGAAAGCACGCGTGAACTCTTCAACGCCATGAAGCTGGTGGCCGAAACAGGTCGCGGCCCACAAAAACAGATTGCCAGTATCGGTTGTTCGATTAAATGGAAAGCCTAGCGCAAGTGCAAAGCGTAACTCTTATCCAGGTGTGCCATCAATGCGCGGTTTGCTCAGTATCGGCCAATAAATGAAGGCAAACAGTGAGAATGCCGCGATCCAGCCACTGGCGGCCAACATCACGGATAAACGGTAAAACTCGGGTAATACGATAGGCAATAATACGCGACTCAGGGCAGAAAAAATCACCAGGCCAAATATCCAAATGACGCTACTCGGTGGGGTATGGATATTGCGGCCGGTATGCCCAAGAGACACGCGGGCCATCATGGCCAGGGTAATCACGCCAATGCCGCCAATGGCCCAGCAATGGATCGCCAAAATGACTGAAATGCCCGGCACGGTAACACTCAGTGCATAGAGTAAAAAACCAAGATTAATCAGCCATAGCCCACAATAAAAACTCCACAACAGCGGCACTTGCCAAATGCCGGGGGTATGCCAGCGCCATAACCTGAAACCGGCGCTAAAGCTGATAGTGAGCCCTAACACTAGGTTAAGTGTTTGATTGTTGACAGTCAGTATGTTGATTAATAATGCGGCTAGGCACACCATCAGCAGACGATCAATCCAGATTGAGTTTTTAAATGTCACTTCTTCTTTGACGCCACGTTCGATAAACATGGGAAAAATACGGCGGCTGATCACCATGATCAGGCTGACATTCAGCAATAACCCCATCCACAGCGCGATGTGTGCACTCGTTGTGGACCACCCCAACGCTTGCGCATAAAAAGCCAGGTTGCCAACGGTCAGCAAGAGGACTTTTGACAGCACGCCGAGTTGCCGCCATTGTTTGACCTGAATAATCGGCCTGGCAACCGCGATGAGCAGCCACAAGTTGAATAGGGCATCAAACACCGCGGCTAATGTGACCAGAGCGGGGGCAGCCAGCATCACGGCCCGCGCCAGTGCCCAGCATGCAACTAGCCCCATCAGTGGGCGGCCATGCAAAGTTTGCTGGCCGGTCCAGTTTTTGACAGCCGTGAGCAAAAAACCGGCAATCACCGCAAAAGCAAAGCCATATAGCATTTCGTGTGCATGCCACTGCGATGCGGAAATGGTGGTTAACGCTGGCGCAGATAGGGTGAAATATTTCCATACCCAGAGACCAATTGAGAGCGCTGCAAAGCAGGCAGCCAGCAGGAAAAAAGGCCTGAAACCTAGATTGAACAGGGCGAACTGGTTCGCCGGTACCTTGCGGCCAGGCGGTGAAATGGTGATCGGTTGCATGCAGGCCTCCTCATAGACATGTGACGAACAATAAGGGAGCAAACAATAATGGAATATAGGTGCCCGCGTATTGCGTTGACGCAAATATAATGCATGCAAAAATGGTAATTAAAAACCCCGCGATAAGCGGGGTTAAATCTCAAGCAGGCAGGGTGATGTTAATGAAGTTGGCGACGCCTTAATATCAGTGGCAGTCCCATCATGAGTAACCAGGCCTGGCTGGGTTCTGGCACTGGGGTCACCGCCCAGCTGGCGACGACCAAAAACTGGTTGCTGTATATATTGTTAAGTTGCAAGCGCGAAGCAGTGCTTTGTCCGCTGAGTTCTAGCAAACCACTTGAGACTTCGCCGATATACACTTCCTCACCTTGCAACACTTCTGAACCGGCATAATCGCTGGCACCAATCACCGTCAGGCTGTTTCCCTCCAGCAAACTGATGCGGTCATATAATCCATTGCGTAACAAGGCATAGCGATCTGCATCTGGCAGGTTGAGCTCTACCATGCCGCTGCTGCTATTGCCGAGGTAGTAGATGGAGAGCATGGCGTCACTCAACCCAAGTAATGCGCCATCCAGCGTCAGTTGAGCGGCGGCACTTGTCGTGAGTGGCACGCCAAGCGCTTGATCCAGTTTCGAGGCAAAATCATGCTCATTGCTGCCGCTGGCAATCAGCGATAATGCCGCCAGGGACAGGGCTGCATTGTCACTGGTCAGGTCTTCGCTGCTAAAGCCAGCCATTGAGCGTCCTAGAGTGGGGGCAACGGTTGCAGTGACATTCCATAGCTGACGCATGAGATCGAAGGGTGAGTTGAACATGGTAGGGGCTGTGGCGCCTGCATTGAGCAAGGTGGCACTGTCTCTGGCGGCCGCGAGCACTGTTTGGGCTTCTTGTAGCTCGGGCGTGCGGACGATTTTCAGCGTATTGGCGACTGCAACATCCGTCAGTACGCTATTGCGCAGGGATTGAATATCGGCCGCGGCAGCATGCCAGCGGGCGGCCGCGTCCCCACCACCAGACCCTGGAGTGGCGGCAAGCGCATCTGCCACATATTGGCTACGTGTTTTGGCGGTAAAGGTGGCATTGACATTGAGTGTGCCGGATAAAGAGAGCCCGGCATAATTAATGGTGACGCCATCTGCGGTGAATGTGGTGGCGCCACTGGCTTGCAAGCGTATGGGTTGCAGCAGTGCAGCGGCATTGCTGGCTGGATTTGAAAGAGTGGGGGTTAATTTTAAAGGGCTATAGACTTCCTCGCGGGTGCAGGAAAGTACGGCTGCACGGCAAAACCATGTGACATCAAGATTGAGCGATTCCGGGGTGTTTAGCAGGCCACCGCTCAATGTGGCGCCCGCTTCTATCCGCGTCAGGTTGCGTTGGGTATCCGGCAACACTGAGACCCCAGGGTCGTTTAGTGAAATAAATTGACTCCCTCTTAGATCAATCGTCATGTTGCCACTACTGAACGTGCCAAGCCTGCTGCTCAAAAATCGAGTGTTGGCAATACTTGGGTCCAAGGTTAACAGCTTGTCAATCTGGTTGCTGTAAGTGGTGATATCCACGCCATCGACAGACACCGAGGTGGTTCTGTTCATGATGGCAATCTCGTTAAAGGATAACCGCATGTTGGTGGCGATTTCTGAGGCGCTGGCCTGCAGAGGAAGGCATGCCATCAATAGAATCATGGCGGCAGATGGTTGAGTGTAGCGTTGCATGGTCAACATGACAAACCCTTTGCCCTGGTTGGGCGCGATATTAAGAATGTCCCTAGACTAGTGCAATCATCCGAAAAAAGGCACCCCCAGTTCAGGGGGTGCCATCACAGCTACTCAAAGGGTGAAACAGTCGTTTTTATTTTTTTACTAGGATTTTGGCGCGTGACCGCGCCTTTATTCTGTAGTGGATTTGCGCGTGCGCCTGTATCCAGCCAAGCCCAGCAAGCCCAGACTGAGCATGAGCGCCGAGGTGGGCTGTGGCACACTGCTCACCATTTGACCATACTGGATATGATCCACTTCAATGCCGCCCCCGGTGCCTATGGTGATCGATTTGATGCCACCTGCAAATTGCACACCAAAGAAGCGGTCATCGCCGGTGGTGCCCCCAAAGGTGTTATCAGGAATGCCCGTAAAAGACTGTGAGCCTAGTGATTGGCCCAGTGCATCCGTTGCGCTGAATGTAATGGTGCCAGAGCCATCGGTCCAAACCACGCCAAAGGCTGTCGGCAGAGGGCCACTGCCTGTGTAAGTAAATGTCACAGTGCCTGAAAACCAGCTACGTCCTGCGGTGCCAAAGCCATCAATGTCGCCATCATCGGCATCTACCGAATCGGCAATCCCGGTAGGTCCATAGACTGAACCGTCACTGGCACTGATAGATGCATCCAGTGAGCCATCTTCCAAATTGTCTAACAGTAGCGGGGTCCCTCCCAGATAAAAGCCAACTGGGATGTCATTAGAGGATAGGTAGGGCGTCGGTCCCCAGAAGATAGCGGTACTACTCATGGCATGAGCCATATTGGCACTGGCAAGTAAACAGCCACTGAGTGTGGTCATGATTGTTAATTTGTGCATGTCTCTCTCCTCCTGATGATTGGAGCAATCATCCTAGAGAATTTGCCATGCTGCTTGCACCCCCTGTATAGGGGGGGCATCAATGGGTTGCCTGCGCAAATACGTGCAAAGGCAATTGCAGGCAGAGCTTGAGTCCGCCTGTAGGTAGGGCCGCAAAGTGCACCTCACCGCCCAGCAAGGTCGCGCGTTTTTGAATGTTGTTTAAGCCGCGGCCTTTGGTTCTAGCAGACTCGGCGGGCAGGCCGATGCCATTGTCACTTACGGTCAATGACAGGAGGTTTTCGTGACTGCTCAGATTGACCGTGACTTGGCTTGCCTGTGCATGGCGGATCACATTCGAAACCGCCTCGCGGATAATGCGGCCCAGGTTGAGGACTTGCGGTTGGGTCAGGAGCAGGTGGTCTGCCTTCATCTCAATCTGCCAAGCCAGCTGGATATTCACATCACTCAAGCGTTTTTCGCACTCGATGCGATAGTCGGCCATGGCATCCGTCAATGGAATATGCTCTGTCCCCGCCCGTGAAACCACATCGCGCAGGTCTTGCAGGGCAGACCTGGCCAGTTCGGCATTGTTGCTATCTTGTGCGCGGTATACCAGGGTCAACAGTTTGGCCCCCAAGTCGTCGTGCAGGTCCTGATAAATCCGTTCGCGCTCCTCCAGTGAAGCCTGCTCCTTGAGGATAGACTGCAACTGCTGAAAGTTTTGATTGAGCTCTTCATGCTTGGAAACCACGCGTTGTTCGAGTTGCTGATTCAGTTGCTCGTAATCATTGAGGGCGCCCACATACCGTGAAGTCATCATGAGCCCGACAATCAAAAAAAGCATGGGGGCCGAAAACTGCATCAGGTATTCTTCACCGCTGACCAGTCGGTTCAGGCCTGCTATGTTGGTGTGTATCAGCCAGTCATGAAAGGCAAACAGCAGAATAATGCTCAAGGTCATTAACAGTACTCGGGCATCTTTGTTCCCATGCATAAATCCTTCTTTGGCTAGCAAGATCAGCCCAGCAATCACCACTGTCATCGTCACCAGATGCCAGAAATCTGTCACGTCGGTAAAGTGGACAGCCGGGGTAAGCAGCAGGGTCAAGGGGGAGAGGATGAGGATGCCCCATAACAGCTGGTTAAAGCGTTTGAGCCGAATGCCGACAAAATCCAGCAAAGAGATCAGCCACAATGTGGCAATCGCCTGAAAACTTGCATTCACAAACAGCTCCCATTGCGGAGTCGGCAAGGGCGCGGTGATGATGTAAAAGTTGAGGGATTGCAAGGCCCAGACAAAGGCCGCCAGTCCAAACAGGCCATACGCGGTATCCTGTTTTCTGCGCCACCACAGGCTCAGCATGAGCAGCCCGATGCCAACAATCAACAAACTGGACGTCTGGTTCAACGTGATGCGGATAAATCTCGCTTCTTCAAAGCGCGGCTGCAGATCCTCCAAGGTGTCTATTTGCGGCGGAGCGAGCATGCCTTGAGAGTGTGGAGGAGCAATGACTCTTACGAGTAACAGGTTGTCACGGGGCTTAAGCAGATGGGGTGGAATGGCAAATAGCAATGGGCGGTTCCAGTGTCTGGCTACGGGTTCTTCAAACGCACCGCCAGAGCCTATCTTCTCACCATTAAGAAACACTTCAGCATTCAGGCTGAGCCTGGAAAGATAGAGTCCATACAAAGCCTTCTGGCTGAGTGTCGGGTAATCAAAATGAAAGCGGTACCAGCCTATGCCCTCTGTAGTCGGATGAGTGATTTTCCATATATCCGGCAGGCTGGCAGGTTGCCAGTCAGCCTGGTCACCCGGGGGCTGGGGAACGGCACTCTGGACAAACTCTGCTTGTGTCATGGAGACTAGACTGTTGCTGGTCACCGCCGGGGTTGCAAATGTGCTCAGGGAGACGAGCAGCAGCCACAAAAAAATGCAACTATCACGCAATGGTTTTAAGGGGGTATGCGCGGAAAAGTTCATCTAAACAAGGCCGTCACTTGCAGGTAAATGTCGCGCACATCGACAAAGTTGCGCCCGGAAAAAGTATCCTGCATTTCGAGCCTGACAATGAGCGGCAGCGGTAATTTGCCTTGTTGCCAGGCCTGGATGCCGCTCCAGGTCGCGCTGAGCCGGTATTGGTCTGCGCGGGTATAGGTATTCGTTTCCAGGCCACTGGTGTCAGTGCCTAACTCAGAGTGGTAGCTGTCAGACTGCTTTTCATAACGGTGCCAGGTGGCTGCACAGCGCCAGTTTGACCAGCGATAGCCCAGTTCAACATCGGTTTCATAAAAGTCGCCCAGGTCGCGCTGTAGTCTTTGTTTGCTACTGGCTGGTGCCAATAACTGCCCTGGCGAGACAACACGCATATTGGCTTTGTCGCGGGTTTGCCAGTTGTAATCGGCCAGTAAGCGCAAGTCAAAATGGCTGCCTATGTTTTTGAAATATTCAATACGGGTGCGGATGTCGTTGCTACCATCACCAGGTGGCGTATCCAGCAAGTTATCCGGGTCGTCTTTTCTGGCTAGGCCGACGCGCCAGCCTAAGCCCACAATCAGGCTCTGATCTGGCGCCTTGTAGGCCCGCCATAGTACGCCTATGGTCGGGTCGCTAAACCCTTCTGATTGTTGTGAGGCAATTCGCTTGTATTGATAGCCATATGCCGGGTTTGTCAGAATATTTTGCACGCCCTCTGCATCCATAGGGGCAACCGCGCCACCTGCAGGTGCAAACGGAAAGTTGCCCGCGCTGATCGGCTGGCTCGCATCGAATCCCGGATTGGCACCAACAGTCGCGCCGGTCACATTAAAACTCACCCGGGTGTGCGATTTCACATAAGGGATAATCGCGCCGATGGTGAAATCTGGTGTCAGGCCATAGCCTATGGTCAGGGTACTGATCTGGTTGCGGACGTCACTTTTGAACCGCGTGTTGCCCAGAGAGGCGCCAGCACCCAATGGGGCGAGGGCTGCGAAAATACTGCTATTCAACTGAATGTTGTCAAAGCTGGCGCCGAGAGGATGCAAATTGCCATGTTGATCATAACTCTGGCTGTATTCGTTGGTACGCTGCTCAAAGCGGACACCCCAGCTACTCTCAGGGGCCATGGTGTTGAGGCCAAAGGCAGTGGGTGTCGGTAATTCATCCATGGCCCTAGCCGGTTGGGCAATACTTAAGCACAAGCTGAGCCCGAGCATGGTGCCAAGGCTGAAAAGCGGTATCAATCGATTCGGCAACAAAACAGGCAAACACAAAAGAGTCTTAGTCATGAGTGTATTCGAATTATTTTTTGATTGGAGCCCCCTGTTTGCGGGGGTGTTATAGCTTGAATTTGGTATATAGTTTTTATCTCAACGCCATTGCTGCCTAGCCACTGCCCCCATTATGAAAACTGCTTTTATTCTTGAGGATACCCCGGAGTCACAAGTATGGCTGTCTGAGGTCCTGCAACAGAGTTTTCCAGATATCCAGATACACTCGGCCAATCACATCGCGCAGGCGCTCACCGCGTTGAGCCATCTATCAGCAGTCGATATCGCGCTTATTGATTTGAGTCTACCAGATGGTAGCGGGGTTGCGGTGATTGAATGGTTAAATCGTAATTCACCGCAAACAATTTGTGTGGTAGCCAGCATATTTGATGATGATAGCCACATTTTCCCGGCTTTGCGTGCCGGCGCACATGGTTATTTGCTCAAAGACCAGCCGCAAAGCGCCATCGTGCAGGCGCTTAATGGCATTGTGACGGGCCAGCCGCCACTGTCACCTGCGATTGCGCGCAAGTTATTGCGGCATTTTCACGAGCCCTATATCGAGGCGACTGCACAAGGCGTTCTCACCGAGCGTGAAAAAGAAGTATTGTCGATTATTGCCAAAGGCATGACCATGGCAGAAACCGCCAATATTCTCGGTCTCAAGCGCAATACGGTGGCTGGGTATGTCAAGGAAATCTACCGTAAATTAAATGTTTCTTCGCGGGCTGAAGCCGCCATCACGGCACAACGCATGGGGCTGATTTAATCTTTTAGGGCACTTACAAAGCCCTTGCCCTGTCTTTCTTAATGCAAAGGCGCATGACCCCGCCATTTTGTGCAAGGTATAATCAGCCAAATTCAAACATGGGAAGAGCATCATGACGACAAAACTAAAATGGGGCATTCTCGGTGCTGCGCGTGTGAATGAGCGCTTGCTACCTGCGATTGTAGAGGCCTGTAACTCACAACTGGTCGCCATCGCCAGCCGCCGCCCGGGCGCCGCCAAGGCCACGCTGGATAAATACGCACCCAATGCGGGTGGCGTTAGTTGTTATGACGATATGGACAGCCTGCTCACAGACAGCAATGTTGAAGCTGTCTATTGCCCCATGGCCAATGAAGAGCATGCCGAATGGGCGCTTAAGGCTATCCAGGCTGGTAAACATGTGCTGATTGAAAAACCCATGACCACGCGCCTGGCTGATATTGATACCATTGAATCAGCCGCTAAAACCAAAGGCGTCACCGTGATGGAAGGCTTTATGTACCGCTTCCATCCGCAACATGCCAAAGTCAAGGAGCTCGTTGATAGTGGCCTGATTGGTGATGTACTTTCTTGTCGTGCCAGTTTTTCGTTTTTGATGGCGCCTGCCCGTATGTACCGTATTAACCGCAATATGGCGCATGGCGGCGGTGCGATGTGGGATATTGGGCCTTATGCGATTCACGCCTTGCGCTGGTGTTTTGGCGGGGGCGATGCGCCCGCCGAGCCGGTCAATGTCGTTGCCTATGGCAAACTCAATGAGCACGGGGCCGATGTCGTCGCCAGTGGTGTACTCGATTTTGGCCCGGATGCACAAGGCCGCGCGCGTTTCGGCCATTTTGATGTCAGCTTTGAGCGTGGCCGCAAAGCCGAGTACGAACTCATTGGCGATAAAGGCTGGATTAAATGCCACAATATGTGGGCTTATCCTGGCGATGATCCTGTCATCAGCTGGGAGGCCGGTGGCAAGTCGGAAACCATTGTATTGCCCAAGGCGAACCATTTCAATTTAGAGATTGAGTACTTTGGTGATTGCGTACGCTACGGCAAGGCACCATTGCTCAACTTTAATGATTCACGTGGTAACTGCAAAGCGATTGAGGCAGTGATCGCTGCACTAAAGGGGTAACGAGGCCGCCAATAAAAAAGGATGCTCAGGCATCCTTTTTTATTGGCATCAAAGCCGTCATTGACGGCTAAATTTTGCCATGCTCTAAATCTTATTATGCTCTAAATCTTGTTATCTAGGCCCATCTGGTAATATTTATGCACAATCTTCTCTTGATTCTCTAACAGCCAGTCTATGCTGGGCTCGTTGCGCAGTGCTTTCTGGATCGCCTTGAAGGTGGCCTCACGGTGAATATCAAACAGCGCCTTGTGGTCGATCTTTTCCTGTTCCAGAATCGCCGGGCTCAGCCAGACTGAAACAATAATGCCCAGGTCATTGGCTTTTTCTTTAGGGATGTCGCCGCTACGCACCGCATCCAGCACGCCGTTGGCAATCGCACCTTGTACGGTGCCCATCAAGATATTGGTATAACGCGGGTCTTTCACGGTGACCTTGCTCACCATCAAGGTCGCCGGGCGCACCATGATGTCGGTATTCATAATCGCCAGCACACGGGTATGACCTTTTACCTGGTCGCCCAGCAGGTTCGCAAATGCGGTGCCCATGGGGCCATTCATTTCGCCAATCGCTACTTCGGGTTCTGCTGCCGTTCCCGGCGGGCCACCTGCCACCAAGGCTTCACCCACGCGCATAATGATTCTATCGTCAGACATCTTTAATCCTTTGCTATCAATGTCTTTACATGGTAGGGCAAACTTGTGTTCAATGCTACCTTTGCTGCCGCAAAAGCAAGGTTTTCGTGGGCCAGCCATGGCAAAACCACCTCCATAAAAAGGCGATTAACGCTTGAAGAAAACCGGGTTCTAGTGAATAATCTAGCCTTTCCGTAAAAGGCGGGTTTTTCGGCCTTTTTAAAGAATTCAATCAAGGTTTTGCAGCATTTTATGTAAGACCGCTCACTTTCACTCTAGGGAGAAAACAATGGCAACTCGTGTCGACTTGTGCAACGCCATCCGTGCTCTGAGCATGGACGCTGTACAAAAAGCAAACTCCGGCCACCCAGGCGCACCTATGGGCATGGCTGAAATTGCTGAAGTATTGTGGAACCACAATCTGAGCCACAACCCAAACAACCCACAATGGGCTAACCGTGACCGTTTCGTATTGTCCAACGGCCATGGCTCAATGCTGATTTACTCCTTGCTGCACCTGACTGGTTACGATGTGACCATGGACGACATCAAGTCTTTCCGTCAACTGCACTCCCGTTGCGCTGGTCACCCAGAGTACGGCTACGCACCTGGCGTTGAAACAACCACCGGTCCATTGGGCCAGGGTATTGCAAACGGCGTTGGTTTTGCCATGGCAGAAAAATTGCTGGCTAGCCAATTCAACAAGCCAGGCCACGACATCGTTGACCACTACACATACGTGTTCCTGGGCGACGGCTGTATGATGGAAGGCGTTTCTCACGAAGCTTGTGCTCTGGCTGGTACATGGGGCCTGGGCAAACTGATCGCTTTCTGGGATGACAACGGTATTTCTATCGACGGCCACATCGAAGGCTGGTACACAGACGACACCGCAGGCCGCTTTAAAGCTTACGGCTGGCACGTTGTTTCAGTAGATGGTCACGACCAGGCTGCGATTCAAAAAGCCATCGACGAAGCTAAATCAGTGACTGACAAACCATCACTGATCTGCTGCAAAACTATCATCGGTAAAGGTTCACCAAACAAGTGCGGTTCACACGACTGCCACGGTTCTGCATTGGGCGAAGCTGAAGTAGCTGCCACCCGTGAAGCCATCGGCTGGCCACACGCACCATTCGAAATTCCTGCTGACGTATACGAAGGCTGGAACCAGAAAGACAAAGGCGCAAAACGCGAAGCTGACTGGAACGCCAAGTTTGACGCTTACGCTAAAGCCTACCCAGCAGAAGCTGCAGAATTCAAACGCCGTATGGCCGGTGAATTGCCAGCTAACTGGAAATCACTGACTGACGCCATCATCGCTGAAACTAACGAAAAAGCTGAGAAATTGGCTACTCGTCAGGCTTCACAAAAAGCAATTACTGCTTTGGCGCCAATCTTGCCAGAGTTCCTGGGCGGTTCAGCTGACCTGACAGGTTCTAACCTGACAGCTTCTAAAGACTTCAAACACGTGAGCGGTAAAGAGCCAGGCAACTACATCTCTTACGGTGTACGTGAATTCGGTATGGCTGCCATCATGAACGGTATGGCATTGCACGGTGGCTTTTTGCCATACGGCGGTACATTCCACATGTTCTCTGACTACATGAAAAACGGCATGCGTATGTCTGCGTTGATGCATCAACGTGTGATCTACGTGCTGACCCATGACTCTATCGGTCAAGGTGAAGATGGTCCTACACACCAACCAGTTGAAAACACCTCTGGTCTGCGTATGATTCCTCGTATGGATGTATGGCGTCCAGCTGACTCTACAGAAACAACCGTTGCATGGGTTGCTGCCGTAGAGCGCACTGAAGGCCCAACCAGCTTGGTATTGAGCCGTCAAGCGGTGCCAGGCATCAAACACGATGCTAAAGACTTCGACCTGATCCGCAAGGGTGGCTATGTATTCTCAGACGTAGCTGGCAAGGCTGATGTGATCATCATTGCTAACGGTTCCGAGTTGGATCTGGCGATTCAAGCGGCTGCTGAATTGAACGCTGCGGGTACTAAAGTGCGTGTGGTTTCCATGCCATCCACCAACGTATTCGACCGTCAAGACCAAGCTTACAAAGACAGCGTATTGACTCCAGGCGTTAAACGCGTGGCTGTTGAAGCTGCTCACCCAGATTTCTGGCGTAAGTATGTAGGCATTGAAGGTGCAGTTGTGGGTATCGATACCTTCGGCGAATCCGCACCAGGCGGCGCACTGTTCAAACACTTCGGTTTCACAGTAGAGAACGTAGTGAACACAGTGAAATCTGTTCTGTAATTTAGAACAATCGCTGCATCAAAAACCGCTTCCTAGTGAAGCGGTTTTTTTATAAGTGGAATCTATTTATCAAAGCTCTACTTTAAAATCTACTTTGCCACTTTTGATAAAACAAAAAAGAAAGTAAATCATGCCTCGCCATTCACTCTTTATAGTGTTGATCTCCGCACTGCTAGGTGCCTGTGCAACGCCAGCAACTGGACCGTTATACGCGGATTATCAGCTTCAGCATCCTAGCTCCCCCGACAAAGCGAAACTAACAATATTTAGGCAACATTTTGACTATACCGCCAAGGCAAGATCAGCTCGCATCAAGCTGAATGGACAGAAGGTTGGTGGCGTGGACATAGATGGATTTATTTCTCTTCAAACCACAACTGGTAAACATATCCTTAGTGCTGACTTGCCTGATCATCCTGGTGCTTGTGAACTGGGTTTGGATCTTCTACCAGATACTGAGTATTTCTTTGAGGTCAATATTAGAGATGATGCAATAGCGCCAGCGCTCCTCTTTGGCGCTTTGGGGGCGGCGATAGAAACCTCAGGAAAAACCTGTGGTGGACTGTTTGCTATCCGCCAAGTTGAAAAAGATTATGCGGACTCAATTTTGAAGGTAAGTCGATACAGTCAATGATCACTAAAACTATCTTGTATTAAAGGGGCTTTTTATGCATACCGTCAGCCAATTGCTTTGCACGACAAGTGAACTAGGGTATTCAATAATAACCCTGTAAAATATATGGTTTTATTGATTGCACCCAAGAAAGTTTTTATGTCATTACCCGCCTGCCCAAAATGCCAATCCGAATACACCTACGAAGATGGTGACAACTACGTCTGCCCCGAATGTGCCCACGAATGGAGCAAGGTCGCCGCAACGGATACAGAAGAGGTGAAAGTGGTGCGCGATGCCAACGGCAACGTGCTGCAAGACGGCGATACCATCACCGTGATTAAAGACCTGAAAGTCAAAGGTTCTTCGTCAGTGGTCAAGGTAGGTACTAAAGTGAAAAACATCCGCCTGGTCGATGGTGATCATGATATCGACTGCAAGATTGATGGCTTTGGCGCAATGAAGCTGAAGTCGGA
The DNA here is from genome assembly GCF_001183865.1 of Methylophilus sp. TWE2. Classification (NCBI taxonomy): domain Bacteria; kingdom Pseudomonadati; phylum Pseudomonadota; class Betaproteobacteria; order Nitrosomonadales; family Methylophilaceae; genus Methylophilus; species Methylophilus sp. TWE2. The sequence goes on along the minus strand of NZ_CP012020.1, from coordinate 2,620,969 downwards.
GTTTGTGAAAAAAGCATAGTTTTCATTCTTCACTAGACTGAAGTTTGTCCAGGCCGCTCAATCAACGCGGCCTTTTTCATCTTTGATGACTGTGATTTGAAACCCCCATCTCCTCTCGTTTAATGGTAGTCTGACCACAATTATTAATAGCCCGTACGATGAAAACTCCAAAAAGATTAGAGCCGCTGCTTGAAGATGGCGTGGTAGATGAGGTCATGCGCCAATTGATGAGCGGCAAAGAAGCCACGGTGTACGTGGTGCGCTGTGGTGAAGAAATTCGCTGCGCCAAAGTGTATAAAGAAGCCAACAAACGCAGTTTCCGTCAAAGTGTCGATTACACCGAAGGCCGCAAAGTCAAAAGCAGCCGTCAGGCGCGCGCCATGGCCAAAGGCTCAAAATACGGCAAACAGGCACAAGAAGAAGCCTGGCAAAGCGCAGAGGTCGATGCCTTGTATCGGCTAGCCGCCGCAGGTGTCAGCGTGCCTACCCCTTATCAATTTTACGAAGGGGTGTTGATTATGGATTTAGTCACCGACGCCGAAGGCAATGCCGCACCCAGGCTCAACGATGTGGTATTCACCGCAGAAGAAGCCCGCCAGCACCACCAATCGCTGCTTAAAGAAGTTGTGCGCATGCTATGCGCTGGCATCGTCCATGGCGACCTTTCAGAATTCAATATCCTGCTCAGTGCCCATGGCCCCATCATCATCGACTTACCTCAAGCCGTCGATGCCGCAGGCAACAACCACGCCATGAGCATGCTAGAACGCGATGTGGGCAATTTGGCCGATTTTTTTGGTCAATTTGCGCCCGAGCTGCTAACCACACAATATGGCAAAGAAATTTGGGCGCTCTACGCAAAAGGCGCACTCACACCAGAAACGGTGCTGACTGGCAAATTCAAACAAGACGACAAACCAGTAGATTTAAAAAGCGTGGTACGCGTGATAGACGCCGTGCGTGAGGATGAAGCCAAAAAACAAATGCGGCTGGCAGAAGCCAAAGCCGCGCTGCCAAAACCTAAGCGATTTTAAAGCGGTAAATAGCCAGCGCTAGGGTGGCCCGCCATCTGCGGGCGCAAGTGATGACAGTTTTTTTTAGTACCCTAAATATCTTGTTTCTTACGTTTGGCCATCAACCCAAGCAAGCCTAAACCTACCAAAAGCATCGAGACTGTATTTGCCTCAGGCACGGGCGTAATCGAGAAGAATAAATTATCTGCATAGCCATCATTAGCAGAACCCTGCTCGCGTTGCATTTCAAGTTTAAATGCAATTTGAGTTGTACCCACTGGCGTGACGCCTGAGATCTCTTTAAATAGCAGTCCCGTCACGCCTCCACGCTCACTAGGCATTGTTGAACCAAAGGTGACAAAAGAAATAACAGATGCATTCACATCCAAGAATTGAATGGTAAGTTGGGAGTAATCCGTTTGACCTGCAAACCCACCAAAATAGCCAGAAGCATAAAATCCAGCATTACCCGCATTATCAAGAATGTCGGTTACTTGATATGCCGAAGAGTACAAGTTATTAGTACCACCGCTAAAGTAATTTAAACCACGATCAATAGGCCCAGGATCACCAGATGCCAAATAGCCGCCGCCAATATCATATTTAATGACGGTAAAGTTACCAGTTAAATCCTGCCAGTTTGGCACTACCACCACTTGCGAGTTGCCCCCTAAACCTGTTTCAGCATCTCCGTTTTTAATCAGATTGACTGTAGCGTTTGCCGTGTTCACAAAAACCATCGCAAACAATAACGCAAGCAAGCTTTTAGTGTGCATTTAGATACTCCTCGGAAATTAATATTATTAATGCAACGATGCCGTCGCTTTATACCAACACCACCTAATAGTATTCTGTTGCAAAAACTTGTCGACCCCTCGTTTAGGGGGTAAACATCAATTGGAGTCCTCGGAGTTAAGGTCTGGCAAAACAACACCAGTGTTTTTGATTGCTTTTAAAAGCCTAACACCATCACGGTGCTCTCCAGTTTAAAACGCTAGCGATCAAAGTTTTGAGCACCAAATATGCTTGATCATGCATGTTTAAGATTGGTTGTTAATCTGCTGATGGTTTGATGACAGTGATTTGAAAACCACATAGAGTAAACATATGCTTATACAATTAGCAAAACAAGTTGGAGGAGCTATGCGCGTCATCAGTTATTCAGTAGCACGCAAATCCCTCAAAACCGTGCTTGATCAAGTGGTCAACGATGTCGATGTCACCATCATCAACCGCCGTGATGCCGACAATGCAGTGGTGATGTCGCTGGATCATTACAACAGCTTGATGGAAACCTTGCACCTGCTACAAAGCCCAGCCAACGCCGCACATTTGACCGAGTCTATCGCGCAGCTTAAAGCGGGTAAATTAGATGCAAAAACGCTCGCAGAATAATGAAAAAACGCCTCTCAGTGATGAGGCTTTTGGCAAGGTAACTTGTAAACTATGAGGCCTAGACGAGGCTTATCATTTCATTTATTGATTGTTGTAATTCAGCACTTGTATAGGCATATGCTTGCATTGTGACATTTTCTGGATGATGAATTTTGTTTCTGATGAAAGTTTGTAGACTTACATTTCTAGGTTTTTGAGCCGTCCCATTTTTTTCTTGAATCCAAGTCTTACTTTGCACAATTCCTTGCCCCATTATCCATTGTTCGAAGGTGCTCTCCGAATAAGCATTGTTCTTTTCTTGAAGATGACCATAAAGCTCATTATGAAATTCAACTGTAGGTAATTTATATGCCTTGTAATTAATTTCTCCCCAGGTTGGGCTCCATGGAAGGATAGGATTTAAGTTTGCTAGTGTGGTTACCGAGTTATTTCCATTTTTGCTAAATATATGTAGACCACAACTTCTCAAGTATGGAGTGGATAAGAAGTATGGTGAGTGTGTAGTGACGAAAACTTGTTTGGTTTTTGAAATCTCTAAAAGTGCTCCTAGAAGTCTTTCTTGTGCCTTAGGGTGCTGACATAATTCCGGCTCATCAACAAATAGATAAAAAGGTTTCTCAAGAGCTGCATCATCGGGATGCTTAATTAGTTCTTCCGCATAAACCTGGAGCAATGCAAGGGCAACAGCTCTCTGCATGCCATTGCCCTTTTCTTGCATTGGCGTTTCAACGCCATCATTAACAACAATTGTTGTGTTTTTGAAGAATGAATCTATTTTTAGCTCATCAAAATGAAAGCTAATTGATGCACTGCCAAATTGCTGTGTAAATATCTGCTGGACACGCTGTTCAATGACTTGTAATTGCGCTCTTAAGCCAGAAGCGGGGTCATTAAAGGCTTGATTAAATGCAGTTTGATAATTTGCATAGTCAACGGTTTGAGTAAAACCCGTTGCAATTTCCTTTAATAGATTTCCACAAATTGTAGTGGCTCCAAAAGCAACTTCGTCGCTTGGGTTTGTATCGGCCCAAATAAAGTTTGTCTCAAAAAGTTTTTTTACAGGAGCATCAATACCAGCTTCGTTTATAAAGCCGCCAGTATTGTTATTCCATAGTTTTAACCTACTTATCTCTGATGAATCCCTGCGAATCTTGAATAGGTTTTCTTGGTTTTGATTTTTATAGATATAACTTTTAAAAACGGCTTTCTTATTTTCTTGTGAAAACCCGTCTATTGTTTGTTCGATTTCGCCAGTGAATGTTATTTCTACATAAACATCTGAATTTGGGTTACTAGTATTTCTGATAGCCTCAATACTTTTCTTTGTGCTATTTCGCACAAAATCGACAGCTTCAAAAGCTGTAGATTTGCCTGTATTGTTTTCTCCGACAAATATATTTAAACCGCTACCTAGTGTTTGGCCATCAGGAACATTAAAGGCAATAGTTGAAGCGGGAGCATTAAAACTTTTGAAGTTTGAAATTGCCAATTCTTTGATATACATAACTCATCCCCTTTAAGGTTACTTAAAGATTAGTTTGCTTTAAGTAGTTGGATTTATTTGTTGGTTTTGATTCATCGAGCTTACCTATGTTAACAAGCTGATTTTTCTGAATCAAATTGATTATTTCAGTATGGTTTAACAAACTTCCACTTTTCCTACACGATTTCCCGCAACTGTCTGATACCACCTCCGTTCTCAAAAATTATCATATAAGTACTAAAAATTTAAATTAAATGAGGAGGCTGTATGTCATCGTTCGCTTTGTATCTTTTAGGTTTTGCAATTTTGATTGGCGGGATTGCATGGGCGTTAGTCGAGGCTGGCGTGCCACATTTGTACATCGTGATTGCTTCTGTGATTCTCACCGGGATCGGTATATTAAAGGCGGTGTCACACACCAGAACCAAGGATATTTCGCGGAACTAAGCAGGCTGGCAGGTATTCAATCTAGTTACTGTTGATAAATTTCCGAAGTAATTGCAATGAACAATTTTAATAAAACTGATTTGAAGTTGGATGGACTGGAGATTAATGGCCTGTATCTTGAGGATGTTTTTTCGGTGTGGGAGCATTTTGATAAAAACGCGAATAAGTACTTTACCGTTTTTATGATTAATAATTCTCGCATCACGGTGCCAGCCACTGAAGCGAATGCAGCATTACTGTATGAGAGCGGCCATCCTGTCTCTGAATTTGTTGTAAACGATGGCGTTGTGGATGAGCTTGAGGTTGCGACCTAAGCGAACTGAATCAATTGGGCAAGTGTAATTTAAACTGGACTCGCCTATTTTTCTTGGGGGCGATAAGAGAGCCCTCCTTTAGTAGTCAACCTGTGGCACTTCATGCGCTTTTGAAGATTTAGCCAAACGCAAAAAATAAGCCACCTGCTCGACCCATTGCAGACGCTGTAATGGGGTTAATGCCATAAAGGCACGCAAGCGTTCTTCACTGACATGGTAAGTTCTGTCGGCTGGATTAAAGGGCGCGTTCATAGTGATTTTATTTTCTCTAAGTGCTCAATATCACTGATGGTTTTTGAGGGTTATGTCTTGCAAAATAGTACAAGCAAAAAAGGAAGCATCCTTCTGTGCTTAAACGCAAATAATCATATCGCCATATTCGGCACCACATCTCATCATATGCAAGTAAAACCACCAGCAAAACTCTATTTTGCGAGTAAAACATCCTTCAGCGGCTTTACCTGAACACTGACCTTTTCTCTTGCTTGCCAGAGGTCATAGGCTGTTTGTTCCGCCAACCAAATATCAGCTCGCCCACCATTTTCAACGCCTAGCCATTTTTCAAGGCGTATGGCCATTTCCGGGGAAATGGCAGCGCGACCATTTAACACTTTGGATAAGGTCGGGCGGGCTACCCCTAATTGCTCGGCGGCTTCGGTTACAGATAGGCCGAGTGCGGGCAATATATCGTCACGTAGTGTTTCACCCGGATGGGGTGGATTATGCATTGGGTTCATAAGTTTTCTTTCAATGGTAATCTTGATAATCGACCAAAATCACATCTTCGCCTTCAAACATAAAGGTCATTCTCTAATTGCCATTCACTACGATTGAAAAATGTTGAGAAAGCTCTCCTTCCAAAGCATGTAATCGCCAGCCGGGCACATTCATGTCGTTAGGGTTTTTCGCAACATTGAGGCGTAGCAGTTGCCGACTTAGTCTTTGAGCATGATGTGGTTGAATGCCCGCTTTACTGCCAGTCTCAAAGAACTGTTTTAAACCTTTGTGTTTAAATGATTTGATCATTTTTAATGAGTGTAGTGTGTCGCGTTACACATATCAATGCCATTGATTTTCATGATTAATTTAACATGTGATAAGGCTTTGTGGTGAAAGAATGATTAAACCAATTTCAGAACGACAACTCTCAAATATAATCCTTACTTAACTCTAAAAACTCTCAGGTAAATCCATGCGAACTGAAAACGCTGTTGCACCAAAAACTATCTACCTTAAAGACTACACACCTGCGCCCTACCTGGCGCAGCAGGTGAATTTGAGTTTTAACCTGTTGCCTGGCAAAACGATTGTCACGTCTGAAGTGAAGTATGTGAAAAATCCGGCGGGGGCTTCGCATGATTTGGTGCTGGATGGCGAAGATCAAACCATCATTTCCGTTGCTTTGAATGGTAAGCCGTTTGATGGCTACACCGTGGCGGATGGACAAATGACCATCCTCAACCCTGGGGATGAGTTTACGCTGACGATTGTCAGTGAAATCAACCCTGAGGCGAATACGGCGCTGGAGGGGTTGTATCAATCACAAGGCACCTATTGCACGCAGTGCGAGGCTGAAGGCTTCAGACGCATCACTTATTACCAGGATAGGCCGGATGTTTTGAGCGTGTTTACCGTGCGCATTGAGGCGGATGCCAAGGCGTATCCGGTGATGTTGTCGAACGGCAATTTGCAGGATGAAGGCAGTTTGCCGGATGGCAGGCATTACCGTGTCTGGCATGATCCGTTTCCTAAACCTTGCTACCTGTTTGCGCTGGTGGCGGGTGACTTGGTGCGCGTGGCGGATACGTTTACCACCATGACGGGCCGCAAGGTGGACTTGCATATTTATGTGCGGGCAGGGGATGAGAGCCAATGCAGTCATGCCATGGAGTCGCTGAAAAAGGCAATGAAGTGGGATGAAGAGGTGTATGGCCGCGAGTATCAGCTGGAGCTGTTCAATATTGTGGCGGTGAGCGACTTTAATATGGGCGCGATGGAAAACACTTCGCTCAATGTCTTTAACACTGCGCTGGTGCTGGCGCATCAGGAAACCGCGACTGACAGCGATTTTATGAGTGTGGAAGGCGTGATCGGCCACGAGTATTTCCACAACTGGACCGGTAACCGCGTGACCTGCCGTGACTGGTTCCAGCTCTCACTCAAAGAAGGGTTTACCGTGTTCCGCGACCAGGAGTTCAGCGCCGATTTGAACTCACGGGCAGTGTTGCGCATTGACGATGTGAATGGCTTGCGCCGTTTGCAGTTCCCTGAAGATGGCAGCCCGCTGGCGCACTCGGTGCAGCCTGATCAGTTTATCGAGATCAGTAATTTTTACACCAAGACTATTTACGACAAAGGCGCTGAACTGATCCGCATGCAGCACACTTTGCTGGGTGCTGAGACTTTCCGCAAAGCCACCGATTTGTATTTTGACCGCTATGATGGCCATGCCGTGACTTGCGATGATTTTGTGCAATGTATGGCGGATGCGTCTGGCCGTGACATGTCGCAGTTCTTCCGCTGGTATAAGCAGGCGGGAACGCCCACGCTGCAAGTAAGCAGTCATTACGATGCCGCGCAGCAAAGCTATAGGCTCACCTTTAAGCAGTCTCAGCCGGATACGCCAGGGCAAACCGACAAGCAGCCGCTGCATATTCCAGTGGCGTTAGGCTTGCTGGATGCGAGTGGAAAAGAGATTCTGCCCACCCGCGTGCTGGAAGTGACTGCGCGTGAACAAACGTTCACTTTCAATGGCATCAGCGCAAAACCGGTGCCTTCTATCTTGCGTGGTTTCTCAGCACCAGTGAAGCTCGAAACCGATTTAAGCGACGATGATTTGCGTTTACTACAAGTACATGACACCGACGGCTTTAACAAGTGGGAAGCAGGCCAGACTTTAGCGTTGCGGACCATCCAGCGTGTGATGGAAAACCCGGCAGCAGACATTTCACAGTTTGTTGCGGATGTGGGTACTTTGATTCAACAAGGTCTGACAGGCAAGGGCGATAAAGCCTTGCTGGCGCGTGCATTAAGCTTACCTATGATAGGTGTAATTGGTCAGCATTTGCCGGTGATTGCCCCGGCTGCAATCGATGCCGCACGCACGGCTGTGCTCAAGCAAATTAAGAGTGCGCATAAAGACGCGCTGGCTGCGTTATATGACGCGAACGGCAACACAGGCAGCTTCTCTATTACGCCAGAAGCCATGGGTCGCAGAGCCTTGCAGCATGCCGTGCTGGAGATCCTCACCGTGACCAATGGCACCGGTTGTGCTACGCGTGCAAAAGCGCATTATGATGCCGCAGATAATATGACAGACCGCGTGACTGCGCTGGCCTGCCTGGCGGATAGCAGCCAGCCACAACGCGCAGAAGTCTTTGCTGATTTTTATACCCGCTTTGAAAAGTATCCTCTGGTAGTGGATAAGTGGTTCTCGCTACAGGCCATTGCCAACCGTGAGCAGATTTTTGATGACCTCTCTATGTTGCGCAGCCATCCGGATTTCAATATCAAGAATCCTAACCGCGTGCGTTCGCTGTACTCAGCCTTTGCCATTAACAACCCGGTGAAATTTCATGATGCGAGCGGAAAAGGCTATGCGTTCTTGCGCGATGTGATTATTGAGCTGAATACCATCAACCCACAAATCGCTGCTCGTATGGTGACGCCTTTGCGTGAGTGGAAGCGCTACACACCTGAGTTGCAGGCGCATATGAAAGCCGCACTTGAAGCCATTCTAGCCACGCCCAATTTGTCTGGGGATGTGTTTGAAATTGTGAGCAAGAGTTTGAATGCTTAAGTATTTCTATGAATGCTTGCCCGGTTGACATGCATTATTGATGCGCATATATTATGCGCATCAATAATAGTGGGGAGTGATCATGTTATTCAATCCACAAGCGCCAAAACGTGCCACGAATCTGAGTGTGAACAGCGATTTGTTGCGTCAGGCGCGTGAGCTTGATATCAATTTGTCTGCGGCATTTGAAGAAACGCTTTCCGCTTTGGTCGTCAAAAAAAAGCAACAAGCCTGGCTTGAACAAAACAAGCATGCCATTGAAGTTTATAACCAGCAGGTCGAGGCGAATGGCGTGTTTGGTGATACCGTGAGGACGTTCTGATGGCACAGTTTAGTGTGTATGCCAATCAAAACACAGCGACGAGCGATCAATTTCCTTATTTGCTGAATATACAGAATGATTTATTGAGTGCATTGCAAACTTGTGTGGTTGTGCCATTAACAGCCGCTAACCACGCTGGTTATCGTGCGATGAACAGGCTGACTCCATTGCTAACCGTTCAAGGTAGTCAGTATCTGATGTTGACGCCTCAGTTGGCAGGCATTGCCAAACGTGAACTAGGCGAAGAAATAGAAAACCTCGCCGAAGCGAGGCTGGAAATTATTGCTGCAATGGACTTTTTGTTAAGCGGTGTTTAACGCCAAGCAAACTAACGCCCCATCGCTTCACCAAGGCGTATCGGTTTGCCTGCATGCCAGCTATCATTAAAAGCGAGTACGTCTTTTTCAAACAGCATCACCACCGTTGAGCCGAGCAGGAAGCGGCCCATTTCTTCGCCTTGCTTCAGGCTGATGTTGCGGTCACTGTAATCCCAATGCACCACTTTGCCGGGGCGTGGCGGGTTGATGATGTGGTCTTTGGCATCGTGCCAAACCGTAGCCATGCTACCGACAATCGTCGCGCCGACCAGCACCATGACAAACTTGCCATGGTGGAGAGATTCAAAGGTGCAGACCACGCGTTCGTTACGCGCAAACAGGCCGGGCACATTGGCGGCCGTGAGTGGGTTCACTGAGAATAAATCACCAGGCACATAGGTCATGCTCAACAGCTTGCCGTCGCAAGGCATATGGATACGGTGGTAATCTTTGGGACTGAGATACAGGCAGGCGAAGCTGCCATTGTCAAAATTTGCAGCTAAAGCCGCATCGCCGCCTACCAGTGTTTGTGCTGTGTATTGGTGGCCTTTGGCCTGGAAAATCTGGCCGTTTTCAATCTTTCCAAACTGGCTGATGGCGCCATCCACCGGGCACACAAAAGCATTGTTTGCCAGTGGCCTGGCGCCAGGTTTGAGCGGGCGCGTGAAGAAGAGGTTAAATGTTGGGTAGCTGCTGATATCGCCGTTGAGGGCTTCTTCCATATTGACATGATATTTGTTCACAAACCAGCCAATAAAGGCGGTAGTCAGACGGCCAGCTGGCCAGTGTGCCAGTTTTCCGGCCACGGTAGTCAGTAATTGTTTGGGGGCGATGTATTGCAACAGAATGGCGAGTTTCACTCTGGATATCCTTTGTGGGCGACTTTTTGCAAAGCATAAAAAATAAAGCACAGGAGGGCAAGCCTACCTGTGCTTTTATCGTTGGCGAGATCAGCACAGGCTGATCTCAGGCCGCGATCATGGCAATTAGTTTTTAGACTGATCAACCAGTTTGTTTTTTGCGATCCAAGGCATCATGGCGCGCAGTTTGTTACCCACTTGCTCGATTGGGTGAGTTGCGTTCAAACGACGGCGAGCAGTCATTTCTGGGTAGTTGGTACGGCCTTCCAGGATGAACTGTTTCGCGTAGTTACCGTTCTGGATGTTAGCCAAGCACTGACGCATCGCGTCTTTTGACTGGCTGTTAATAACTTGTGGGCCTGTCACGTACTCACCGTACTCCGCGTTGTTGGAGATGGAGTAGTTCATGTTAGCGATACCGCCTTCGTACATCAGGTCAACGATCAGTTTCAGTTCGTGCAGGCACTCGAAGTAGGCCATTTCTGGCGCATAACCAGCTTCAACCAAAGTTTCGAAACCTGCTTTAACCAGTTCAACCGCGCCACCACACAGAACAGCCTGTTCGCCGAACAAGTCAGTTTCAGTTTCTTCACGGAAGTCAGTCTCGATCACGCCACCTTTGGTGCCGCCGTTAGCTGCCGCGTAAGACAATGCAATGTCTTTAGCCTTGCCGGAAGTGTTTTGGTACACAGCGATCAGTGAAGGAACGCCGCCGCCTTTGAGGTACTCTGAACGCACAGTGTGGCCTGGGCCTTTAGGTGCGATCATGATCACATCCAGGTCAGCGCGTGGCACGATCTGGTTGTAATGGATGTTGAAGCCGTGAGCGAATGCCAATGCAGCACCTTTTTTCAGGTTAGGTGCGATTTCGGCATTGAAGATTTCTGCCATGGTTTCGTCTGGCAGCAATACCATGACGACGTCAGCTTCTTTAACCGCTGCAGCGATTTCCAAAGTCGTGTGGCCAGCGCCTTCGGCTTTGGCCCATGAGCCGCCGCCTTTACGCAAACCGATAGTGACGTTTACGCCGCTGTCGCGCAGGTTAGCTGCGTGCGCATGACCTTGGGAACCATAACCCACGATAGTTACTTTTTTGCCCTTGATAATGCTTAAGTCGGCGTCCTTGTCGTAATAAACGTTCATCTCTGCTTTTGCCTTTCAATACAAATGCTTTTGTCTGTAAAAATAATGTCGATTAAACCTTGAGGATACGGTCGCCACGACCGATGCCGGACGCGCCGGTGCGCACGGTTTCAAGAATCGCGCTGCGGTCTATGGCTTCAATAAATGCATCCAGTTTGCTGCAAGAGCCGGTAAGCTCAATGGTGTAACTATTGTCGGCCACATCGATAATACGGCCGCGGAAAATGTCGCACATACGCTTCATTTCGTCTTTATGGACGCCGGTGGCTTTCACCTTAACCAGCATCAGTTCGCGCTCAATGTGCTTGCCATCGTTGAGGTCCAGCACCTTGACCACGTCAATCAACTTGTTGAGTTGCTTGATAATCTGTTCAATCACATCATCGGAGCCTGTCGTGACAATCGTCATGCGTGACAGCGTTGGATCTTCTGTCACGGCTACCGTGAGTGATTCAATGTTGTAACCGCGCGCAGAAAACAGGCCCGCCACGCGTGACAGCGCGCCTGCTTCGTTTTCCATCAGTAGCGAGATGATATGACGCATTATTCTTCCCCTTTCAGGCGGCTGGCCGTGCTTGGGCTTAGTACCATTTCTGACAAGCCCTTGCCGTTTTCAACCATAGGGAAGACGTTTTCTGTTTGGTCGGTTAAAAAGTCCATAAATACAAATTTGTCTTTTCTATCAAACGCCTCTTTGAGGGCGCCTTCTACATCTGCCGGGTTGGTGATGCGCATGCCAACGTGGCCATACGACTCTGCCAGTTTGACGAAGTCCGGCAGGCTGTCCATGTACGACTCGGAGTAACGGTTCTCGTAGAAGAACTCCTGCCACTGACGCACCATGCCCAGGTAGCGGTTGTTCAACAGAATGACCTTGATCGGCAGGCCATATTGCGCACAGGTGGACAGTTCCTGAATGTTCATCTGGATACTGCCTTCGCCGGTAATACAGGCGACCTGCGCATGTTTGTCGGCAAACTGACAGCCCATGGCGTATGGCAAGCCAACACCCATGGTGCCCAGGCCACCAGAGTTGATCCAGCGGCGTGGTTTGTCGAATTTGTAGTATTGCGCGGCCCACATCTGGTGCTGGCCCACGTCTGAGGTCACATAGGCTTCACCTTTGGTCACTTCCCACAGTTTCTGCACCACATATTGCGGTTTGATCACGCTGTCTGAGTAGACGTAATCCAGTGACTGGATACCACGCCATTCATTAATCTGTGACCACCAGTCAGCGGTATCCGTCGTTTGGTTTTCTTCCTGCGCCAGGATTTCATTCATGTCCGTCAGCACGGACTGAACGTCACCCACGATAGGCACGTCGACCTTCACGCGTTTTGAAATGCTGGAGGGGTCGACATCAATATGAATGATGGTGCGTTTCTGGCCGCCAAAATGTTTGGGGTTGCCAATCACTCGGTCATCAAAGCGCGCGCCCACCGCCAGCAGCACATCACAGTGTTGCATGGCCATGTTGGCTTCATAAGTGCCGTGCATGCCCAGCATGCCCACAAACTGTTTGTCAGTTGCCGGGTAACCGCCTAAACCCATCAAGGTATTGGTGACCGGGAAATTGAGTGCTTTTGCCAGCTTGACCAGTTCAGCGGCACCATTACCCAAAACCAGGCCGCCACCGGTGTAGATCATCGGGCGTTTTGCGCCTAGCAGCAGTTTGACCGCTTTCTTGATCTGGCCATTGTGGCCTTTCAAAATCGGATTGTAAGAACGCATCTCTACCGTTTTCGGGTAGATGAAGTCAGCCACGTGTGCCGTGATATCTTTTGGAATATCTACAACTACCGGACCTGGACGGCCTGTCTTGGCGATAAAGAACGCTTTCTTGATGGTCGGCGCAATGTCTTTGACATGCTTGACCAAGAAATTATGTTTTACGCAAGGGCGGGTCACGCCAACCATGTCCACTTCCTGGAACGCATCCAGGCCAATGGCTGGAACTGGCACCTGGCCGCTAATGACCACCAGTGGAATCGAATCCATATAGGCAGTGGCAATGCCGGTGACGGCATTGGTCGCACCTGGACCGCTGGTGACCAGGGCAACACCGACATCGCCGGTTGCACGTGAGTAGGCATCTGCCGCATGCACGGCTGCCTGTTCGTGGCGCACCAGAATATGCTTGAAGCCATTCTGTTTATAGAGCGCGTCGTAAATGTGCAAGACCGCGCCACCTGGATAGCCAAAGACGAATTTGACTTTTTCCTCATTCAGGCAAGAGACAACGATGTCCGCACCTGTCATGGATTTGGCGTGGGTGTCTGTGGCGGAGTGGGCAGAAGCGTCCATAAAACCTTGATTTTTTGGCTAATTAATGTTGAACCCTATACATTAACTGGCTTTGCTAATTTGGTCAAGATTGTTGCCTGTGTGCAAAGCAGTTTGCTGCGATCTGCAAAAGATTAGCGGCAAGGTGCAAACAAAGGTTGACATCCTAAATGAGAAACATTATCATTTCCATAAACGATTGAACGAAAGTCATCCCGCAATGCAGATTGATTACGCCGCACAAGCCAGTGATTTTTTTGATCCGGACTTACCCACTGCCAGTGCCGTGCTGGTTTCGCTGAGTTGCGTGGCCACGCGTTACGCCGCAAATCCTTCTGAAGACTTGGCTTTGTTGGGTTGTAGCCTGGCGCAGACACTCACTGCACCAGAGTATGCGGAGAGTGGGTTGATCAAGTCTGCTGCCAAGCAACTGTTGCAAGAGTGGCAGGCATTGTTGCAGGCGCATCAGGAATTTGCCATGCAGCAGGCGGTGACTGATTTTGTGGCGCAACCTTCCACGTTGCAGTAGCCGCTGAGATGTATCAATAGAGCAATTTAAAGATTAACAACGAAAGGTAATAGATTCATGGCACGTACCACAGGACCCAGGCTCAAGATTATGCGCGCATTGGGCGTAGAGTTGCCCGGCTTGTCCCGCAAATCCATTGAAAACCGTCCTAACCCGCCAGGTCAGCACGGTCAGCAGGCGTCTCGCCGCCGCCGTTCAGACTTTGCTGTCAAACTGGTGCAAAAGCAAAAGATTCGCTTTAACTATGGCGTGAGTGAAAAGCAAATGCGCCGTTTAATCCTGGAGGCACGTAAAGGCACGGAGCCTACCGGCGAAAAATTGATGTCATTGCTGGAGCGGCGCCTGGATAACGTGGTGTTTCGTGCCGGTTTTGCCCCTACAGGGATTGCTGCGCGCCAGTTGGTGAACCATGGCCACGTATTGCTCAATGGTAAGTCAGCCAACATTGCGTCTATTCGTTTGCAGGTGGGCGATGTGGTCAGTGTAAAAGAGAAAAGCCGCAAGATCCCGATGGTGATGGATGCGATGGCAACGCCTAGCCTGACGATTCCAGAGTGGTTGTCGGTGGAGGCAGCCTCTGCAAGCGCAAAAATTGGGCATTTGCCTTCTATTGAAGATGTGCCGTTCCCGATTGATGTGCAGCAGGTGGTTGAATATTACTCCAACCGTGTTTAATTTTAGCTGGCCAGACTCTGCATCGGGTTTGGCTGGTAAAGCATTTGAGCAATGCTCCTAACCCCAACATGTCATTGCTCAAATAGGCGTGATTGTTCATGCGCCAAATCATCCCTGGTAAGGGTGTTCCTTGAAATCTGATGCCGCATTGCTCGCGCAAGTAAGTCGGCCTTTTTTTAGAATGGATTCAAATGACTAACCGCTTGCAATCATCACTGGATGAGGTGCAAAATGCGACCGGCGTTTCGTCACAGTGGATGCCTACGATAGACGCTCAAGAGTTGTTGGGTGACGCAGGCGTGCTGGCGATTGTGCATGGTGGCGAGACTTATCAGTTGACGCGCACCAAGCAAAACAAATTACTGTTGACCAAGTGCCAGGCGTTGGTAACGCCAGGACTGGCTCAGCAAAATCAATAGAGGTTTTTGCGTGAAATGTGTGTGTAATGATGGCAACCCTGGCGTTGCCTTTTGTGATTTTATCAGGGGAGTGAGCTAATGCTGCAACGTGAGTCTTTGCAGGGGTTGTCGTTAAAGCCTCAGCGTGCGCTTGCCTCTCGTGTCCCTGAGTTGAGTTTGCACCGTCGCCAGCTCGGAGAGTTGGCCGGGATTTTTCGCTGGTCGGTGTTGGCCACCGAGGACTGGTTGTCCCGCGATAGCCGTCAGGGCTGGCATGGGCTGGGTATGCTGGCTGTGGTGGCATTGCATGCTGCGGTCATTGCCTGGTTGTTGATGCATGAAGAACCCGTTATCGTTGAGCCCAAGCCTGAGCCGATGACAGTTTCGCTGATTACACTGCCTGCCAAGAAAGAAGAAGCGCCTGCACCGGAAGTGGTGCCGATTATCAAGCAACAGCCAGTGGTTAAACCGGTGATCAAGCCTAAAGAAACGCCTAAGCCTGTAGAGCGGCCTGCGCCGGTGGTGGAGCGTATTGTCGAAACCACGCCAGAGCAACCAAAATTTGAAGCCAGTACGCAGCCATCCGCGCCACCGTTGGAAGCGCCTGTCGCTAGTGCGCCTAGCAAACCAGCGCCGCCAGCAGCACCTCCCAAGCAGGAGGTAGTGGAAGAGAAAGTCGAGCCCCCCAAATTTGGGGTTGCTTACCTGAATAATCCGCCGCCAGAGTACCCACGTTTGTCACAGCGTGCCGGTGAAGAGGGCAGGGTACTTATGAAGGTGCTGGTTTCTGCCGAAGGACGGCCAGAAACGGTAGACGTGATTAGTAGCAGTGGTTTTGAGCGCCTGGACAAGGCAGCCGTCAATGCGGTCAAGCAATGGCGTTTTGAGCCTGCGCGCAAGGGCGGAAAAGCGTTGAGTGCCTACGTGAATGTACCGTTGTCATTCTCGCTGACGCAGAATTAGGCAAGTTTGGAATATTGAGCAAGTTTTCAGTGAAAGGGAATTTTTAATGCAATCAACAAGTGGTTTGGCTTTTATCACCGAAGGTGGTGTGGTGTCGGTGTTAGTGGCACTGATCTTACTGACGATGTCGGTACTGAGCTGGTACTTTATTCTTGTGAAGTCCTGGCAGGTGTTCAAGCGCAAGCGTGATGTGTCTGCTTATGTACGCCAATTCTGGCGTAAGGCCACCTTGCAAGAAGCGCTACAGGAAGCACAATTGCAATCACCGGCATTCCGCTTGGCGTTGACTGCGGTGGAGTCTACCCAGCATCACCAGCAATATGCCAGCCAGTCACTGGCGGCGGCCTGCAGCCAGGATGAGTTTATCGCGCGCCAGTTGCGTCGTACGCTGTCACAAGAGCAGGCTGCGCTCGAAAGCGGTTTGTCTGTGCTGGCCTCCGTAGGCAGTGTGGCGCCTTTCGTGGGTTTGTTCGGTACGGTATGGGGCATTTACCATGCGCTGACAGCCATTGGTCAGTCTGGTGTGGCAACCATTGATAAGGTCGCTGGCCCAGTGGGCGAAGCCCTGATCATGACTGCCATTGGTCTGGCTGTGGCGATTCCTGCCGTGCTGGCTTATAACGCGTTTATCAAGGCCAACCGCGGCATCATGGCGGAACTTGAGAGTTTTGCACAGGATCTGCATACCCTGCTGACCACCGGTGCGCCACTGGTGATCAAGGCCGGTAACAAACCCGCTAACGTGACAGAATTGCACGCCAAAGTGGCCGGCAAAGGTGGCAATGTATGATAGGCCAGAATCCATTCAGTGCGGCTGAGCACACGCAACCCATGAGTGAAATCAACACCACACCGCTGGTGGACGTCATGCTGGTGTTGCTGGTGATTTTTATCATCACGGCTCCACTGCTGACGCATGCGGTCAAGATTGATTTGCCGCAAGCCACCTCGCAACCACTGGAGGAAAAACCGGAAGTGATTGACCTGGCCGTGGATGCCGAGGGCAAGATTTTCTGGAATGACAGCGAAATCCAGGTGGCTGATCTGGCCACACGTATGTCAGACGAAGCTGCCAAGCAACAGCAGCCAGAATTGCAAATCCGTGCTGACAAAAATACGCGTTACCAGGTACTGGCAGAGGTGCTGGCTAAAGCGCAAACCGCTGGCATGAAAAAAGTTGGCTTCGTGAGCCAGCCGCAACCGTAAGTCATCAAGCAATCGCCACAGGTTTTATTCATGCTGTCTCATTCCTCTATCCGTCGCTGGGCCTGGGTACATAAATGGTCCAGCCTGGTGTGCACGGTATTCATGCTGTTGCTGTGCCTCACGGGTTTGCCACTGATTTTCCATCACGAAATTGGGGACTGGCTGGACAATCATATCGCGACACCTGAGATCGCCCACCAGGGGCCGATGGCCAGTATGGACGCTGTGCTGGCAGCTGCCAAAGCCAGGCAGCCGGGCATGGTGCCGTTGTATATGTATCGCGAGGAGGATGAGCCGCTACAGTGGGTTGTCAGATTGGCGAAAACCACGATGGCTGATAGCGGTTTCAAACATGTGGTGGTGGATGCGCGCACTGCGCAAGTCCTAGGCGTGCCACCAAGTGAACAAGGCTTTATGTATGTGATGTTTAAGCTGCATGTGGATCTGTTTGCCGGGTTGCCTGGCATGCTGTTCCTGGGCTTGATGGGATTCTTGCTAGTCATCGCCATCATTTCAGGCGTGGTGCTTTATGCGCCCTTCATGCGCAAGCTGCCTTTCGGCGAAGTTCGGCACGCACGAGGTGAAAAGCTCAAACGCCTGGATATTCATAATTTGTTGGGCATTGTGACGTTGAGCTGGTTTTTCGTCGTCGGCGCCACTGGTGTCATTAATGCCTGGTCAGATCTGTTGGTCAAGTACTGGCAATTTGACCAGATGTCGCAAATGATTGCGCCTTACAAAAATCTGCCGCCACCGACGCGTTTCGCTTCGTTGCAGCAGTCGCTGGATGTGGCTCAGAAAACCGAACCCGAGATGCAGCTTGGCTTCATTGCCTTTCCTGGCACGCCTTACACCAGCCAGCATCACTACGGTATTTTCATGCGTGGCGATACGCCACTCACTAAACGCCTGTTCAAGCCGGTGCTGGTCGATGCGCAAAATGCAACACTGACCGACAGCCGCCCGCTGCCGTGGTACCTGGTGGCCTTGCTGGTGTCACAGCCATTACACTTTGGTGACTATGGCGGCATGACGCTTAAGTGGATATGGGCGGTGCTGGATATTTTGAGCATCATCGTGCTATGGACAGGCCTCAAGTTATGGTGGCGCAAGCGTCATCAATATGTGCCTGATGTGAATACGCGCATCTTGCTGAGCGAGGCGTATTGATCAATTTCAACGGGCGAACACAATCATGGTGACGCACCTGTTTATGCAAGCAAAAACACTACAACAAATTTTTTTATGGCCTGTGGTCATCGCCATACTTTCCTGTACCGGACTGATTGCAGCGTTGCTGTATGACGATATGCGCGAGTTAGTCTCGGATACGGCAGTGGCACTGCCGATATTGATTGCCGCCTATCATTATTGGCTCAAGCCTGTCAGGCAACGCAAATACAGGCCCGCCCTCGAAAAAACTTACCGCAAGCAAAACGCGACAAGGTAATTTTTAACCCGCAGCCAGCCAACGAGCGTCTCTCCAGTAGCCAGCCAATTTTTTTAATATGGATGCAATGGAGAACATCATGCGATTTACAATGAAGCAATGCGCGCAATTACTGGTGACTATGGGAGCGGCATGTTTGCTGCAACAGCAGGCGCAAGCCGCTGCCAGTTGCGATGTGACTGTGGAAGCCACCGATGCAATGACATTCAATACCAAAGAAATTGCAGTCCCTAAAAGCTGCAAGTCTTTCACCATCAACCTGAAACATACCGGCACCATGAGCAAAAACATCATGGGCCATAACCTGGTTGTGAGCAAACAGGCAGATGAGCAGGGCGTATTGCAGGATGGCATCAAGGCAGGCGTCAGCAAGTCATTTATCAAGCCTCAGGACGTCCGCGTGGTGGCTGCCACCAATGTCATTGGTGGTGGCGAGAGCGCAAGCACTTCTTTTAATCCCTCGCAGTTAGATGCCTCAGGCAACTACGTCTTCTTCTGCTCCTTCCCCGGACATGCTTCAGTGATGAAGGGTACCCTCAAACTCATCTAAGCCTCACCGCTCAACAGAGTGCAAGCAGGATAAAAGCGAATACTTGTCCCGCGCTTTTATCCTGCACTGCCGCTGATTTTTAGTATGCTTAAATCTGGAGGTATCACCAGGCCAGTTTTCCTGCCCGTTTCGAGCGGGCATCCAGGCCTGATGTTGTTTTCTGTAACACCAATGCCTGATTGATACGCGAAAAATAATATTAAGAACGCGTTAAAACACTATTTTGTAAATGAAAACGATTATCATATAGAATATCAATGAACAAAATAACTTCATCTTACATGGATGAGGTGTTTAACCTGGAGAACAATGATATGAATGAGGAGAAGTTGCAATCTATTGGGGCGGAAGCCATGGCATTCAAAAGCCAGTTTCAGTCGCTGCAATTGGCTACAACCAATGCGCAAGGATTGCCTGAGGCCAGTTATGCTGCTTATGTGGAGCAGGATAATAAATTCTATATTTACGTCAGCGAGCTGGCCACGCACTGTGCCAATCTGCGTGATACAGGACGTTGCTCCCTGATGTTTATCGAAGCGGAAAAGGACGCTGCCCATCTCTTTGCCAGAAAGCGCTTGGTGTTCCAGTGTGCAGCCCAAGAAGTAAACCGGGAAAGCGCCCAGTTTGAAACCATCATGGCGTTGTTCTTTGAAAAGTTTGGCAAGTTTATGGATGTAATCAGCAAACTGACTGACTTTCACCTGATCGAGCTGGTTCCTGCGCAAGGCAGTTATGTGTCTGGCTTTGCCAAGGCCTACCATTTGAATGGGCAAGACCTGATGCAGGTGACACATAGGAATGACCAAGGGCACACGGCACCTGATAAAGCGATCCAGCAGACACTGGATCAGCTGGCATAAACATGAATCTGCCGCTGAAGAATCCTGTTTTAGCCGAGATCAGGCAGCAGTTCCAGTTAGAGCGCCAGGCTGGTCGCGCCCGTCACCGGGAGATCGCCGAGAAGTTAAATATCTCAGAAGGCGAGTTGATTGCGGCACACGTAGGCGCCCCTGCTGATGGATTGATGCGGGTGACGTGTTTGCGGCCAGACTGGCATGCGTTGCTAGGGGCATGTGCTTCCCTCGGGCAAATCATGGCGCTGACGCGGAATGCCGCATGCGTGCATGAAAAGGATGGCGTTTATTCCGCAGTCACTGAACAGTCTAAGGTTATCTATGTGCGTGGTGAGCAGATCGATTTGCAATGTCGGTTTGCACATTGGCAGCACGGCTTTGCTGTAGAAGAGTCTGGCGAAAAAGGTGTGCAGCGCAGCCTGCAGTTTTATGACGCTGCAGGCATTGCAGTACATAAGCTGTTTTTGCGCCCGCAGAGTGATGTGACGGCTTATTTGGCATTGGGTGAAGCGTTCTCTGATACGAATCAGTTGCCTGGAATCACCGTTCAATTTTCTGCTGCAACAGCAGCTATTCAAGATTTCGCATCTTTCCTGCTGGCGTGGGAGATGGTGAATGATGCACGCGACTTATATGTTTTGCTTGCACAGTGCCAGGGTGGTTGTTTGTCATACTTACAACAGCTTGCTCCAGAAGCGGCACTACAAGTGCCAGTGAATATGGCCAGAGTCGTACTTGAAAAAGCTGCAGCTGAAGCGTTCTCCCTCTTGATTTTGACAGGAAATGCCGGGGTAACGCAGGCACATAGCGGACCCATCGATAAAGTGGTCGTTATGGGGCCGTGGCTAAATGTGCTTGATCCCGGCTTCAATCTCCATTTACGCGAAGATCACATCGCTTCTGCCTGGATGGTGATCCAGTCAGGGATGCATGGCCTGTTTTCTTCCCTCGCCTTACTTAATCAGGATGGCGTACTGATTACTCTGTTTGCATCAGCCATTGTCCCTGGCAAACCTGAAGCCAGGGCCTGGGCCGATTTGATCGAGCGCTTACCAAAGGTTTAGAGTCTGTATGTTTGATTTATTTAACGAGCAAAATGAGGGCATGCCCCAGTCGCGCCGTCATTTTTTAAACCAGATTGGTGCGGCGTTTGCAATAGCTTGTTTGCCGCAGTTGGCTTTGGGCGCAGAATCCAGCAAGAAAATGACGCGCCGCATTGTCAGCGTCGGTGGCGGGCTCACGGAAATTATTTATGCCCTAGGCGCTGAAAAAGAACTGGTGGGGGTAGATACCACATCGCTCTATCCGGAAGCAGCGACAAAGTTGCCCAGTGTAGGCTATGCCAGGGCGCTTTCCAGCGAAGGCATTCTGGCTTTGAGCCCAACGCTGGTGCTTGCCACAGAGGACGCAGGCCCCCCGGCAGTCCTGCGTCAGGTGGGTACGGCAGGTGTGCCCGTGTCTATATTGTCTGCCAACGACAAGTTTGAAGGGGTGATAGAGCGCATTCAGCATGTAGGGAGGCTGATAGAACGAAGCGCTCAGGCCAGTCAGTTGGAGTCGCAGTTAAGGCAAGACTGGCAGCGTGCACTTGCGCCAATTCTCGCACGCAAAACATCTGCACCACGAGTGTTGTTTATTTTGTCGCATAGTCCGGCGCAGATCATGGTGGGCGGTAGAAAAACTAGCGCCGACGCCATGATTGCCTATGCAGGCGCGCGCAATGCCGTGGACGGCTTTGACGGCTTTAAACCATTAACACCAGAAGCCGTGATTGCTGCGCAGCCAGACATTGTACTGTTCACCGAGCAGGGCATGGGTGTGGTCGGCGGGGTCGATGGTGCATTGAAATTACCTGGCCTGGCGCAGACGCCAGCCGGGCAAAAACGCCGTATGGTGGCATTAGAAGCCATGTTCATGCTGGGGTTTGGCCCACGCTTGCCGCAAGCCTTGTCAGCGCTGGACCAGTTACTCACCAAGGCCATGCAAGGCTAGTAACCCGGCCACCGTTTCGTGGCAGGTAGGTAGATATGACGTCATTTATCTCGCAGTTATCACGTAGAACCATAACCGACTGGGGATTGCCACAGTGGTTTGCCAGCAAGCCTGCATGGCTACTTTCACTGATACTGATATCAGGCGTATGGGCTGCTGCCACCATGGGAGCCGTGCCCGTCACCTGGCATGATTGGTTGGCCGTGCTGCAAAACAGTGATGAGCCGCTATCGGGCGGGGCGTATGTCTTGTGGCATTTGCGTCTGCCGCGTATCTTGTTTGCGGTGCTGATAGGCGCAGCATTGGCACTTTCAGGCGCGCTGGCGCAGGGCTTGTTTCGCAATCCGCTGGCCGATCCGGGCCTGCTCGGCGTGACCAGTGGTGCCGCCTGTGCGGCAGCCCTCACCATCGTGCTGCTTGCCAGTAGTGGCATAGAAATCCCGACCGCTTTACGCTACTGGCTGTTGCCAGCGACCGCTTTTGCTGGTGCGGTTGCTGTCTGTTTTATTCTTGATAGCGTCGCGCGCTGGCTCACGGCTGACTCTATCGCTGGCCTGTTGCTGACGGGTATCGCACTCAATGCACTTGCGGCAGCCGTGATCGGCTTATGTACCTATCTGGCCACAGACGAGCAATTGCGGACTTTGTCGTTCTGGACACTGGGTTCACTGGCTGGTGCCAATTGGGCAGTGGCTTGTGTGTTGCTGATCACACTCGTGCTGGCAGTGTGGGCACTACGACAGCTCACACATGCCATGAATGCCCTTGCCCTCGGTGAAGCGGCGGCTGCACATGTGGGCGTGAATGTTCGTGCACTGCGGATGCGTGTGATTATGCTGGTCGCAGTATTGTGCGGTTTCGCGGTTGCGTGGTGCGGCATGATCGGGTTTATTGGCCTGGTGGCGCCGCATATCGTGCGCCTGCTGGTTGGGCCCGACCAACGCCGATTGGCACCCCTGGCCATGCTGGTGGGAGCTATTTTACTGCTACTGGCAGATACTGCTGCCAGGACGGTGGCGATTCCTGCCGAAATCCCGGTGGGTATTTTTACTGCCTTGCTAGGTGCGCCATTTTTCCTGGTATTGCTGGCCAGAATGCGTAAAGGCGTTTAATCATGACTGCCTTGCATGCCACTTCCGGACTGCTGGCACTTGACCGTGTCACAGTATTACTGGGCAAACGCGAGTTTGGCCCGTTCACGCTTTCCATTCGTCCTGGTGAGCAAGTGGCAATTCTTGGGCCGAGTGGGGCCGGTAAATCTACCTTGCTCAAACTGCTGGCCCGTGAGTTGGCCCCTGCCGCTGGGCAAGCACATTTTGATCAACGTCTTCTGGCTGATTGGTCGCTGGCTGACTTAAGCCGCCGCCGTGCCATCTTGCCGCAGTCCCATGAGGTTGCGTTTGGACTGCCAGTTGAGCTTGTCATCGGCCTTGGCCGCGTGGCGCGCAACTATGACCCGTATTTAAACAGCATCGTGCAACAGGCAGCCGAACACGCCTGCGCTGAGCATTTATTGGGGCGTCGGTTTGATACCTTATCTGGTGGTGAAAAAGCGCGTGTACACATGGCAAGAGTGTTTGCGCAACTGTGGGATGTAGAGCAGGGTCTGCTACTAGTAGACGAACCTCTGACCGCGCTTGATCCTGGATTGCAGTTTGAGTTGATGGATGCGATCAATACCTTTGCCTCCAAACGGGGGCATGCCATTCTGGCTATCCTGCATGACATTAACCAGGCCTTGCAAAGCTTTGATCGCCAGATATTCATCAAGCACGGCGCCATGGTGGGGGATTATCAAACATCACATGTCACGCTTCCGCTGCTGGAAGCGCTATATGGGGTAAGGCTAACGAGTGCCATGACTGAAGAAGGCGAAATGATTGTTGCGCCTAGCTTGAAGAAACGAATGGTAGCCAACGTAGTGCTTTGATTATTAAACAAGTAATTTTTCTTTTGTGTATCATTAGCTTGAATTTTTAAATGATAATTGTTATCATTTTAAATCTTGGCAAGCCAACGAGTTATTACTCCTGTAGCCAGCAGTTCATTCACAGGGGAGTCTCGTGCGCAGTTCACAGCAAACATATTCATTTCGTCGACGTAGCTTGGTAGCGGCTCTGATGCTTGCTATGCCTTATTTGGGATATGCAGAGGATTCAGGGCGAAAAGAAGAGGTAGAGTCTTTACCTGAGGTGAAAGTCACCTCCAAAATAGAAAAGAATCAGCCTTCAGAAAAAACGAAGTCTTACACGGTTAACTCTACCTCAACCGCGACGCGTTTAAATACAAGTATCCGCGAAACACCTCAATCTATCTCCGTCATTACACGTGAGCAGTTGGATGATTTTCGGGTCTTGACCGTCAATGATGCACTGTCTTACGCAACGGGTATTAAAGTCGAGCAGTTTGAGACAGACCGGACTGAGTATACTTCACGTGGCTTTAACATCACTAACTTTCAGATAGATGGACTGAGCACGCCGATTAGCTTTAGTGGGACAAACTACGGAGATCTGGATATTGCGCTGTATGACCGTATAGAGGTCCTACGAGGAGCCAATGGACTATTAACAGGCCCTGGCAATCCATCTGCAACCATCAATTTTATTCGTAAGCGTACAACCAGAGACTTTCAGGCAAAAGCCAACGCCTCCCTTGGTTCTTGGGATAACCGGCGACTGGATGCAGATATTTCTGGATCGCTGAATGACGACGGTAGTGTGCGTGCCCGCCTAGTCGCAGCGCATCAAGAGAAAAACTCTTACCTTGATCGTTACAGTAGTAAAAGAGATGTTGTATACGGCATTTTAGAAGCAGACCTTACCGATAACACCAGTGTCGCGATTGGTCATACTTATCAAAGAAACGACGCTAACGGTAATATGTTTGGCGGGTTGAACTTGCTATATTCCGACGGCAGCAAACGCTCTTACAACGTGTCTGATTCGACCGCGCCGAGTTGGAGTGAGCGTAATGTAGACACGAATATCAGCTTTGCTGAGGTAACACATTATTTTAATAATGAGTGGAAGATTAAAGGCCAGCTCACACAAAAAGCAGTGACTTCTGCCGGACCTCATGATTATGTTTCTGGCAGTGAAAACCGGATCACTGGCTTAGGCCTAAGTACTAATCCTTTCTTTTATACATTCAAGACGCAGGATTATGTGGCGGATATTTATGCCAATGGGCCATTTGAGTTGGCAGGCCGCAAGCATGAGATGGTCGCCGGTGTCACGATGAGCCGAACCAGTATGAAGGAATTCTCTCGAAGTGTGGCGGGTGTGCCTCTCACCAGCTTTGATGCGGCAGGGGATGTCCCTTATCCTGCGTTCGGTGCCGAAAGTAAGAGTTCTGATTATTCAACCAGAACTACCAATATTTACACCGCCGCCAAATTAAATCCGGCGGATGGTTTAAAAGTGACGGTGGGCGGCAGTTTGTTAAGCTACAAATTGGATGGGGATGCATATGGTGTTGCTCAAAAGGCCAATGAAGATAACAAATTTACGCCGTATATAGGTGCGATCTACGACTTGAGTAAAGAACATTCGCTATATGCCAGTTACACAGGTATTTACAGGCCACAGGTTGAAACAGGTGCTAGTGGTTCGGTGCTTGCGCCATTAAAAGGTAAAAATTATGAGTTGGGTGTTAAAAGTGAGTGGCTTAATAAAGCTTTGAATAGCTCATTTGCACTGTTTAAAACCGAGCAGGAAAATCAGGCTTTGGCCATTGGCCAAACTGCTCAACGCACAATTTATGAGGGGATTGAAGCGACGAGCAAGGGCTACGAGTTTGATGTGTCTGGTGCTGTGAATGATCATTTAAGCTTGAATGCAGGTTATACGCGCTTAATGAGCATTGAAGGACAAGGCGGAACTAGTGCAAACACATTTACGCCTAGACACATGGCACATTTAACGGCTGTCTACAAAGTGCCATTTGCCCAGAATCTAAAAGTCGGGGCAAGCGTTAATTGGCAGAGCGAGATTTATGTCGATATTGGCACCGTGCGCTATGAGCAGGACAGTTACGCCGTTTTAAACCTGATGGCTAATTATAAGATTGACAACCACTGGGATGCTGCTCTCAATTTATATAACGTGACAGATGAAAAATACTTGTCGAGCTTTAGATACTCTGCTTTTGGACAAGCCTACTACGCAGCGCCATTTAATGGCGTGGCTACACTTACATGGAAATATTGATGCAATTATTCTCACGGCTTTAATTGCTGTGACTGTTTGATATCTCTCCCGACAAACCCCTGTTCTACGGCAGGGGTTTTATTTATGACATCAGTTGTTGGCAATAAATTAACACGATAGTTTGTTGATTTAAATAATGAGAATTGTTATCATTATTGATTGATTAAATTGCAAGCCAACGAGCCATGACTCCTGTAGCCAGCAACAGCTATTTACTGGAGTTTTTGTATGTGCTCGTTTCGTATTCCTGCGATACCGCTGGCATTAATGCTGGCTTTCCCATCCGTGTCGATTGGCGCGGAACAATCCGCTAAAACGGAAACTGATACCTTGCCGGAGGTTTCTGTTAGCGCCAAGAAAAATAGTAAAAAAGACAAATTTATTACGCAAGACCGTGCGACTGCTGTGGGTAAAAGCCCGGTCTCGGTTCAAGATATGCCGCAATCTGTCACGGTGGTGGATGTTGATCAAGCGCGTGAAATGGGTGCCCTCAATATTCAGGATGCTTTGACTTATACCTCAGGTGCATATTCAGGCCGTTTTGGTTTTGATACTAGAGGTGACTGGGTTTCAGTGCGTGGTTTTACACCCTCTATTTTTCTAGATGGTATTCGTACTTTGTATGGCTCTTACAACAACACACGTATGGATATCTATACGCTTGAGAGCATAGAGGTTCTTAAGGGACCATCATCCTCTTTGTTTGGTCAATCTGATTTGGGCGGGATCGTGAATGCAGTGACCAAACGCCCGAAAAAAGAAGCCTCTCGCGAAGTTAACATGCAATACGGCATGTACGACCGCAAGCAAATTGGCGTTGATTTTACCGGACCCATTACTGAAGATGGCGAATGGCTATATCGTTTTGTTGCATTAAAGCGTGACAGTGGTACGCAGGTGGACCATGTTAATGATGATGCCGTCTTGTTTATGCCATCCATTACTTGGCAACCAAGCGACAAAACCAGCATTACTCTGCAATACCTTCATCATGAGGTAGATACTGTTGTTTCTTCCCAGTTTCTGCCTTCTAAAGGGACTATACAATCAGCGCCACTTGGCAGGATATCGAGTAGTACTTTCGTAGGCGAGCCTGGTTGGGATCGCTATGACATGAAAAGAGATGAGCTTTCACTGTTTGTAGATCAGGCGTTGACGAGCCAAATTAAACTGATTGCGAATGTCAGAAAAACCAACTCAAGTAGTGAAACTCGCGAGCACTGGGCACGTGTTGGTGCAATACCAGATGATGCTGGAAATATAGATAGAACAATTCATACTGCAGATCGTAGCACCCATGTGTTTGCTGCTGATACTCGCTTACAGGGTGATTTTAAACTGGGTGAAACGAAACATTTGGTCTCGCTTGGCATGGATTATCAAGATGCACTATGGACAGAAAGCAATTATGCCTCTACCACCTCTGCTTTTGGTATCAATTTATATAATCCAGTGTATGGCAATGTTGATTACTCAAAATTGGTAGGCGCTGAGCGCGATAACAACAAAATCGTTCAAACAGGTTTTTACCTCTCAGACCACATTGAGTGGGGGGCATGGATAGTCTCAGGGGCCATCAGACGCGACCATGCCACGAATACTTTGTTGCGATTCAATAACGCTCAGCCCGATGTCGACTCAAGAAATTCAGCAACGACTGGACGCCTGGGTCTGATGTACCGTTTTCAAAACGGTATTTCACCTTACATTAATTACTCCGAAGCATTTGTTCCTAATTTGGGAACAGATGGAGCAGGGGGCGTACTCAAAGCGACTGAAGGTGAGCAACGAGAGGCAGGTATCAAATACTTGTCTAGTACTGGGGATACTTCAGTGAATTTTGCTTGGTTCGATATAGAGCAAACCAATCGCGTTGTTCAGGGAAGCACACCTGGTGGGGTTGAGCAAACAGGAGCTGTTACTCAAGGATGGGAGATCGATGCACGCCAACGTTTTGGCAAGCTTGATTTGCTAGCAAACTATACGCATATGAGCGCTATTAATGACGCGACAAAATTCCGTTTAAGTTCAATTGCTGAAAAATTTGGTTCGGCATGGGCGCAATATCGATTTAATGATCACTGGCGAGCAGGCATTGGGACAAGATATATTGGGGATGTCGTAGGTGGAACGTCGAACCTGCCCGAAGTGCCCTCAGTGACGCTATTTGACGCAATGGTTGGATTTAGTTATGGCCCTTGGGACATTCGTGCGACTGTGAGAAATATCGCAGACAAAGAATATGTTTCTTGGTGTCGAGGGTTGAATCAGGACTGCGGTTATGGCGAGCGACAAAACGCCGTGCTTTCTGCCAATTACAAGTTCTAAAACACGCTTATTAATAGCCAGGCGAATTATCCATTTTGCCTGGCTTTTTTTACCCTAGGATTCACTATGAAATTCATTCCGAACAAACTTTCGCTTGCTGTTCTATGTACTTTTTCGTTGAGCCATGCGTTCGCAGAGGATCTGCAAAAAGCTGATTCCGAGGTTGAAACGCTGGATGAAGTTAAGGTGAATGCATCAGCTGATGCTAACGCCAAAGGTCTGATGAAGCCTTATGCAGGTGGGCAAGTTGCCAAAGGTGGACGCGTTGGGGTGCTTGGCAATAAAGATGCCATGGATACACCCTTCTCGATCAATGCTTATACCAATGAGTTAATTCAGAACCAGCAGGCAAGAAGTGTCGGCGATGTGTTATTGAATGATCCTTCGGTACGTGTGGCGCGCGGGTTTGGTAATTTCCAGGAGTCTTACTTTATTCGCGGCTACATTTTGAACTCGGACAGTGTGGCTTATAACGGTTTATACGGCATTTTGCCACGACAGTATATTGCTGCCGAACTGTTTGAACGCGTCGAAGTTCTACGTGGGGCATCAGCATTTTTAAATGGCGCAAGCCCAAATGGTGATGGTATTGGTGGTTCTATTTCATTATTGCCCAAGCGTGCACCCAATGACCCATTAAACCTCGTTTCAGCAGGGTGGAGCTCAGGTAATCAGCAGTTCTTCTCAGCGGATGTAGCTAGACGGTTTGGTCCAGGTGACCGTGCGGGTGTTAGGTTGAATGTTTCCAGGCGTGATGGCGGCACTGCAATTGATAAGGAGGATGCTGAGCTTGACCTGGTCTCTGTGGCGTTTGACTGGCGTGGAGATGACGTACGTTTGTCTGCTGATGCAGGTTATCAGGATAACAAGCTTAAGCAAACAAGAACCAACGTGACCCTGAGTGCGACCAGCGCGAATATCACCGCTGTACCGGGTGCGCCTTCCAGCGATAAAAACTGGGCACAGCCATGGTCATATTCCAATGAGCGTGATGTTTTCGGCACCATACGTGCCGAATGGGATATTAATCGTAAAGTCACCGCTTTTGCGGCATTGGGTGCGCGACATACGCATGAGGCAAACTCACTTGCCAATCTCACGCTGACCAACTCCACGACAGGCGCGGGTACGCAATCCAGATTCGATAACATCAGGGAAGAGTCAGTGCTCACCGGTGAGGCTGGCTTGAAAGGCGTGTTCCAAACTGGTTCTGTCGAACATGACTGGGTACTTTCTACCACCAGCTATTCCACATTGCGAAAGATAGATTTTGCTTTTCAAAATACATTGAATACCAATCTTTATAACCCTGTTTATTATGCGCAACCTGCATTCACAGGTGCAAATGCTGCTGCATTTGATCTTTACGTTAACTATGAGGCAAACCTGCAAAGCACTGCAATTGGCGATACGGTCTCATTCTTTGATAAAAAATTATTGATGACTGCAGGCCTGCGGCACCAGAATTTGAAATATTTGAATAAAGGGGCAACCGGACTTGTCACCAGCCAGTATGATGAAAGCAAAGTCAGTCCGATCTTTGGCGTGGTCGTCAAGCCGTGGGATGGCGTTTCTTTATATGCCAATTACATTGAAGCTCTGGCACAAGGTGACACTGCCCCAGCGACCGCAAACGGATTACCCGTAGCAAATGCAGGGCAGGTCCTTGCCCCGTTTGTCTCTAAACAAAAAGAGGTTGGTGCCAAGTTTGATTTTGGCAAGGTAAGACTCACAACGGCCTATTTCACTACAGAGAAACCTCGAGGTATCACAAATGCAGCACAGCAGTTTGCAAACTCTGGGAGCGAGGATCACCAGGGCATAGAGTTGATGACCTACGGTGAAGTGATGCCAGGTCTGCGCTTACTTGGTGGAGTGACCTGGTTGCATACTGAGCAGAAAGACACCAACAATGCTGCTACAGAAGGTAAGCAGACGATTGGCGTGCCTGATAAACAAGCGAATTTTGGTGTTGAGTGGGATGTCATTGGACTGTCTGGAGTGACGCTGGATGCTCGCGTGATTTCTACAGACAGTATGTACGCTAATGCAAGCAACTCACTTCAGGTTCCGGGTTGGACACGCTTTGACCTTGGTGCAAGATACGTCACAGACATCAAAGGTAAACTGCTCACTGTACGTGGTCGGATCGATAACGTGGCAGATCGAGATTACTGGGCCTCCAGCGGCGGATTTCCGAATAATGGCTATCTGGTCATGGGTGCACCACGCACTGTTACAATCAGTGCTCAACTTGATTTTTAAATAAGAGGCTATTTCATTTGCGTTCGTCCTTATTATTGGTGCATCGTTGGTTAGGCCTGGCTAGCGCACTGTTCCTATTGCTTACGGGTCTCACTGGTGCCATCATTTCTTGGGATCACGAGCTGGATGAGTTACTGAATCCAGCCTGGATGCATAGCGAATCTCATGGCGCGCATCAATCAACATTGGCGCTTGCAAAACAGGTCGCAGAACGCTATCCACAGGTCCAGGTGAGCTCGATTCCTCTCCATGTTGAAGAGGGACATACGCTGGCCATTGGCGTTAGGCCATTACCCAATCCACCGGATGGTATGCCACCTGTCAAGTTTAACCAGGTGTTTATCGACCCCGTCACCGGCGAGGAGCTTGGAAAGCGCGAGTGGGGAGCAGTTTGGCCTATAGATCGTACCAATGCCGTTTCTTTCCTCTACAAGCTGCACTACAGTTTGCATCTACCAGAAATGTGGGGCATTGATCGCTGGGGCATCTGGCTGATGGGTGGCGTGGCGATCATTTGGCTGATTGATAGCTTTGTCGGTTTTTACCTGACATTTCCCAAGTCCACCAGAAGAACACAAACAAAGTTGCATAAAGCGCCGTCCATACATGCGAGTAATCAGGCCACATTTTGGCAGCGTTGGTGGCCAGCATGGAAAATGCGTTGGAACAGTAGCCATCACAAACGCTATTTTGATATGCACCGTGCCTTTGGTTTGTGGACTTGGGTGTTGCTGATTATCCTGGCGTTTTCAGCTTTTGCCCTGAATCTGCGTCGTGAGGTGTTTATGCCGGTCATGCAATCTGCATTTACGCTGACGCCGACACCATCCGATTTGCGTCCACGCTTGCCTGTGCCGCAACAATTGCCACCGAAAATGGATTATGAGCAGATTCTCAATGTGGCGCTGGAGGATGCGCGAGCCCAAGGTTGGCAGGAGCCTGCCGGACGAATCTCATACAGTGCAGCTTTTCAGCTGTTTAATGTGGACTTTTATTACCCGGATGCCGATCATGGTGTGGCGGGTGCTGGTCATAAACGGTTGTATTACGACGGGCTCGACGGACATTACATCGGTAAACGTATTCCTTGGGAAGGCACCGCAGGAGATGTGATCGTGCAGGCACAGTTCCCATTGCATTCAGGCCGCATTCTAGGTATGCCAGGACGAATCCTGATCTCTGTGATGGGCTTGGTGGTCGCAATGCTGTCAGTGACAGGTGTATACCTGTGGCTAAAAAAACGCAGAGCCAGAAAGGTATCGTTCACTATTGTTCAGCAACAGGTCACAGCTCATGATCGCCTGGCAGAGCGCAGCTTCAATTAAGCGGGTTTTTAATCGGGGCAGCGAGCGTGTCAGGGCTTGTCTTTTGAGGCTTAATTGAAGTTCACATTTTAAATTGCTCAATATAGCGCTATTTTAGTCCTGCAATCTTTTTAAACAGGTGAGTATCAGTACTATTCGATAAGTACGACATTACTGGGCGATGACCCAGGCATTTTCAGGCACAAAGCTTGAAAAAACAATTCAGACATACTAGGTATGACGGCCTTGTCATAGGTAGGCAAACATTCGCTTTGCATCCAGCTTATCCCTCTAGAAAAAGACATTGATATCAAACAATTCACACCATAGCTTTCATTGATTATAAAAATGAGAATTGTTATCATTACATCTCAAGATATTTGCAAGCCAACGAGCATCGCTTCCAGTAGCCAGCAACAAAAATATAACGTTATAGGGAAAAATATGCCTACAGGCTTTCATCGTAAAACAATCACATTAGCGCTTTTGATGGCGCTACCAGCAATTTCATCCGCCGCAGAGGAAGAAAAAACAGCAGACGCTACCCAGACGATGACTGAGGTTAAGGTCAAGTCAGAGCGCATTCAAGATAAACCAAATAAAGGCTACCAAGCGACCAAAACCCGGGTAGGTAAAACCTATCAAGATCCTCAAGACGTGCCGCAAGCAGTCACTACACTGACACGCGAATTGCTGCATGATCAACAAGTGGGCTCATTGCGTGAAGCCTTGCGTAACGTCGTGGGTTTGTCAGTGAATGCGGCCGAAGGTGGCCGTGCTGGTGACAACTTCAACCTGCGTGGTTTTTATACCTTTGGTGATATTTATCTGGACAATATGCGCGATACGGCGCAGTACAACCGTGAAACATTTAACCTGGAGCAGGTGGATGTATTGCGTGGCTCAGCCGCCATGCTGTTCGGTCGTGGTCAGGCCGGTGGCGTTATCAATCAGGTAAGTAAGATGGCCGAGTTACGTGATAAAAATGTCGTGACTGGTAGCCTAGGTGAGTACGATTATCACCAGTTTACGGGTGACTTTAACAAGCAGCTAACAGAAACGGCTGCGATTCGCGTCAACTTGATGGATAGGTACGAAGAAACCTACCGTAAAAACCCGACCACAGGCGACCGTCCATCTTTTGACCGTAAAGGGGTGGCTATCAGTTTTGGCGCTGGTATCGGGACTGAGAACGAATTCTTCCTGAACCACATTTACACCCAAACGCGGGATGTGCCGGATTTTGGTGTTCGTTTCTCGGGTACGCACCCACTCAATAGTTCTTCAACAGGCGCTAGTGATAAAACTTTCTGGGGAGATAACCGTAACTTTGACGACAGTGACACACGTGTGACGACTGCGATCTTCACCCACAAGTTTTCTGAAGATACTCAAGTGAGAACTCAGCTCCGTAGTGGCACATATAACAGAGCATTTTGGGCTAAAACACCACCAACAGGTGCAACTCCTGCAATGCCAACATTTAGCGGCAGTGCCGGCGGTAACGTAGCGCGCTATTTGAATTATGAAACCTTAAATCTGCAGTCTGACTTCATTACCAAGTTTGAATTGGCCGGTATGAAGCATGCTTTGCTGTCGGGGGTGGAGTACCTAAAAGAAGACTCTGTCCGTCGATTGCTGACCGATCTGGATCCCACAGGTGGCGCATTGTATGAAAGACATGCCAAAGGCAATCTGCAAAACTCTTTTAACGCAGATAACTATGCACTATATGTTCAGGATAGTGTTGAGTTCGTGCCTAACTGGACTGCGTTAGCAGGGGTGCGGCGCGATGAGCTGCATTCAAAATATACCAGTGCGACTTCACCAAAACTCAGCTATGGTGAAAACAGTTACCGTACCGGGTTGTCATGGCAGCCGAATCCAGACAGACACTATTACGCTACATGGAGTGATTCTTTCAGCCCGACCGCTGATCTCTACCAGTTGACTGTGGTGCCACAAGATCCAGAGCGTAGCAAGACATTTGAAGTTGGTTCAAAATGGCTATTTATGGACGGTGATCTGGCAGTGCGAACTGCTTTATTTACTACCACTAAATACTGGGAGCGAAACACTGACCTTGAGGCAACATCCGCAATTCTCACCCGGAAACGTCGGACGAATGGTGTTGAAATAGAGGTCACTGGTAAAGTCACTGACCGCTGGGATGTATTTGCCGGTATTGCATTATTGGATGCGCGCGTAATCAAAGCTGCTCAAAACGTCGCTGCCGGTAACGTGTATAGTTATGCAGATGCACGGGTGGAGGGGCAGCGTGCGCGAAATACACCTATCGGTACCTTAAATATTTGGACGACCTATGCATTAACGGATGCCTGGAAAATTGGTGGGGGGATCGAGGCCAAAGGCGAGCGCTATGCCTATCAACCTGGCTCGGCCAACTTAAGCGGATCCTTTGTCGGTGGCCATTTCAACCCAAACTCCGCCCCCGGTTATGCGCGGGTAGACCTGATGGCATCGTATGAACAACCCAAATGGGCTGTGCGGCTGAATGTCAAAAACTTGCTGGATAAAGAGTATTATGACGCAGTGTATGACAACGGTGGTTTGGTGACACCAGGTAACCGTCGTCAAGCGATTGTGACCACTGAGTATAAGTTCTAGGAGTTGATTTGCTGCTGACGTTACCGGATGTATTGCTTAAAGAAGAGTTAACGACTATCCGAGGCCTGCTTAAACAGGCGCAATGGGTAGATGGACGCAGTACCGCCGGTACGCAGGCAGCACAAGTCAAAAATAACCAGCAACTGGCCGAACTGGATCCGTTGCTGGATCAAATTCGCAGGATCGTGTTGCAGGCATTGCATCGCGATCCTTTATTTTTTTCTGCTGCCCTGCCAGACAAAATTTTGCCGCCGTTTGTGAACCGATATTCCGGCGAAACCAACCATTACGGGTTTCATGTCGACAGCGCCATGCGCAGCATGCCGGATGGCACTGCGCGGGTGCGTGCGGATGTCTCAGCCACTTTGTTTTTTAACGATCCTGATGAGTATGAAGGCGGTGAGCTGGTGGTTCAGGATGTGTTTGGTGACCAACGCATCAAGCTTAAAGCCGGTGCTATTGTGATTTACCCTTCCAGTTCCGTGCATGCGGTGACGCCTGTGATACGTGGTGAACGGTTGGCCAGCTTTATGTTTATCCAGAGCATGGTACGCGATGCGGCACATCGGCGTATGTTGTTTGATATGGATATGGCACTGGTCAGGTTGCGGCAGCAACATGGTGAAACACCAGAGGTGGTGCAATTGACCGGCATTTACCATAATCTGTTGCGTCAGTGGGCGTTGTAAGCACATGCAATCCTTACCCTTGTTACCCTTTTTTGCGCAGCAGGCGCAAACCAAGCTCCCTGCGAATATCTGGCACTACCTGCAATCTGATGCTGGCCTTGGTGCTCAACTGCAAAGCAATGAAGCCGGGTGGCAAGCCAAAAAGCTGCTTCCACGTCCTTTACAGGCATTGCATCTCCCAAGTACGCAATGCGAGTTATTCGGTGAGCAGTGGGCACATCCTATTATGCTGGCACCTGTGGCATACCAGAAACTGTTTCATCCCGATGGTGAAATCGGCACTGCCGTGGCCTGTAATGCCCAGCAAGGACAGATGATGGTGAGTAGTCTGGCCAGCCAGCCGGTGGAAGAGATCATTAAACAGGCGCAACAGCCTCTGTGGTTTCAACTTTATTGGCAAGGCAGCCGTGAAGCCACTGCAGTGTTGTTAAACAAAGCGTTGGCGGCTGGAGCAAGTGCGATTATTTTTACTGTGGATGCCCCGGTGAAGCAGGCATTGATTGATTTACCTGCCGGTGTTTCTGCGGTGAATTTAGCACAGCCATTGACCATGCAGCCCATTAAACCCGGCCAAAGCCAAGTGTTCGATGGCTGGATGACACAAGCGCCGACGTGGGAAGATGTCGCTTGGTTGCGGCAACAGATGAAAATTCCTTTGCTGATCAAAGGACTAATGCATGCGGAAGATGCTAAACGAGCTGTAACGTTGGGCTGTGAGGGCATTGTCGTCTCTAACCACGGCGGCCGGGTGCTGGATAGTACGCCTTCAGTTGCTGCGGTGTTGCCACAGATGGTGGCTGCTGTAGGCGGGCAATGCAAAATCCTGGTCGATAGCGGTATCCGTTCAGGGCAGGATATCTTCAAGGCGTTGGCCATGGGTGCAGATGCCGTTTGTGTGGGCCGTCCTTATGTCTGGGGATTAGCGGCTGAAGGTGCAATGGGCGTGGCGAAAGTCATTCGCTATTTGCGTGACGAACTTGAAATGACCATGGCGCTAACAGGTGTGTCTACCCTGGCTGAGATACGCCAGGTCGAATTGTATGCATAACAAAAGGAAATACAGATGAAAAAAATGACTTTTACAGTGTTGTTAGCCCTGGGCTTGTTAAGCTCACAAGCCGTATTTGCGGCAGCCGATTGCAAGTCTTATCCCAAAGAGGAGTGGGCTTCAGAAGATACGCTGAAAGAAGCGCTTGAAGCTGAAGGCTATACCATCAAAAAATTTAAAATTGACGGTAATTGTTACGAGATTTATGGCCGTAGCAAAGAAGGCAAAAAAGTCGAGATTTACTTTGATATGAAAACCCTGGCGATCGTCAAAGCCATCGGGTTGAAAGACTAGCCAGCCACATGTCTGCACGCGGAGAGCTATTGTGGCCCTGGTGGGTGCGGTTAACTCACTGGCTGGTGGCCGCTGGTGTTATTGCGCTGTGGCTGATGAGTTATGTCTGGTATGAAACCGATTGGCTGCACCGCGCAGTCGGTTATGTTGTGCTGGTGCTGGTGGCGGGGCGGCTTCTAGGTGGTTACCTGACCCACCTGAATAGCGCACGGTTTCATGTGTCTGGCTGGCGTGCCCTCCGTGCGCATTTGATTCAACTGCGGCAAGGGCATGTTCCCGCGCATCGGGGACATAATCCGCTAGGGCAATGGGCGGTTTATCTGATCTGGCTATTCATCGCAGCACTGGCGCTGACCGGCTGGTTGAGTCGTACCGATGCCTTGTGGGGCGAGGATTGGCCAGTTGAGTTGCATGCTGCGCTTAGCTTGGGTTTGCTGGCGCTTATTGTTGTTCATGTGCTGGCAGTGATTGTTGTATCGCGTTTGTCTGGCCAGCATTTATTGTCACAAATGATACATGGGCGCGTGCACCCTATAAAATCCACAGCGGATTAAATGCCGCTACTAGCGGGCGTTTATTATCTATCTACGTCCGTTCACTCATCCTTCCTTAAAAGTATCAAAATGTATCCATCTATTTAGTCGCGCTCACGCATCATTTAACATGGCAACGCGATGATAAAACGACGTATTTCTATGAGGTTGTGCTGTTTTGTGGATTAAGTGGAGTGGCATGCGCAAGTGTGTGTGCTTAATGATGCTTTGCTCTTGTGTGTCACTTGAGGCACAGGAATCACTGTTTTATGACGATGGTGACCCGCTGGACACGCAAGTGCAAACCTTGCCCAAAATCCCTGCCCAATATTTAGGCAGTGACACTGGTTGTGGTGAGCCAAATTGGCAGCAGCCACTGACACTGGCCGATGTGGCGAATCTCAGCTTATGCCATAACCCGCAAACGCATGAAATGTGGGCTAATGCCCGCGTGCAAGCGGCGCAGTTAGGTTTGGCCAAGTCAGCCTATTTGCCGACGGTCACCGACAGCGTCTCCAGCAACATGGGCGTACTGAATCCTGAATCGGCCACGCGCGGCAATCCTAACCTCAATCTTTCAAACAGCCTGGTGGCGAGCTACTTGCTGTATGACTTTGGTAACCGCAAAGCTAATATCGAAAGTGCACGTCAGTTATTGCTGGCTGCCAGTGCCACGCAAAGCAGTGTGGTACAAAGTATATTGCTCAATACCATTGCCGCTTATTACCAGGTGCAGGCCAATATCGCTGCGCTTTCTGCTACGCAACAGGCCGAGCGGGCTGCTGAAGAAAGCTTCAAAGCAGCCAATGCGCGTTACCAGGCCGGTGTGGCAACGCCTGCGGATAAGTTGCAGGCGCAAACGGCCTTTGCCCAATTAACATTGCAACGCATTACGATTGAGGGAAACGTCCGCATTGCTTATGGCAACCTTGCCAACCTGATGGGTTGGCCTGCTAACCGCTCAATGACCTTGGCTAAAAGTGCCAATGAGACACCACCCGGTATCCTTGATGATGTGAGTACGCTGATAGAACAAGCGGGCCAGCGTCGCCCTGATTTATTGGCCAGCGAGGCGCAGGTGCGGGCGGCAGAAGCCAGCATCGCTGCCAGCAAGGCGGCGAGTAAGCCCACCATCAGCGTGGGTGTCTCCAATAATCTTCAGGATGGTTCGCAGTATGCCGCCAATAGCGCCACCACGCTGGGTTTTACGGTTTCCATTCCTATTTTTGCCGGGTATGCGCCTACTTATCGTATCCGTGCCGCGGAAGCGAGTGCTGACTTGCGGCTGGCACAGCGCGATAGTCTGCGTTTGCAAATTTCACTGGATGTGTGGAGCGCTTACCAGAACCTGCGCACTGCCTTGCAGTCGGTGACTGCCAGCCAAACCCTGCTCGAAAGTGCCGAACAGTCTTACCGGGTGGCTTTTGGCCGCTATACCGCAGGGGTAGGTAATATTATTGATACGCTCAATGCCCAAAGTGCACTGGCAAGCGCGCGACAGCAAAACATACAGGCCAGCCTGAATGCGAATATCGCGCGGGCGACCCTGGCACAAGCCATCGGTGTGCTTGACCATGCCATGATCCAGTCATTACCCGGTGCGGTTTCTCCTGATTTACCCAGCGCCACGGCGCCTGCTCAATCAATGGATACTTATGAAGCGGATTAAATCTCTATTTATTTTAGGTGTGCTAATGGCCCTGGTGGCGGCAGGCTACTGGTATTACAAGCAGACGCATCAGGCCAAACCTGAAGACCTTTACCGGTTGGATGAAGTGACCCAGGGGCATATCGAGCAAACGGTGTCTGCCAACGGGACACTGAACCCGGTCAGCCTGATCAGCGTGGGTACGCAGGTCTCTGGCATTGTGCGCAAAATGTATGTCGACTTTAATGACGTGGTTAAAAAAGACCAGGTGCTGCTAGAGCTGGATAGCCGTTTGTTTAATGCGCAGATTGCCCAGTCACAGGGCAATGTGAGAAATAACGAAGCAGCGGTGGAGTTGGCGATTGCCAATGAAAAACGGATGCGGCAGTTATATGCACAAGAGTATGTTTCCAGACAGGAGCTGGATACGGCCGTGCAGGTATTGAAATCCGCCAGGGCGCAGCTGGAAACCGCCAAAGGCGCGCTGGCGCGTGATGTGACCAACCTCAATTTGAGTATTATCCGATCTCCTGTGTCCGGCGTGGTGGTGAATCGCGTGGTCGATGTCGGCCAGACGGTGGCAGCCAGTTTTCAGACCCCGACGCTGATCCAGATTGCACAAGACCTTGCAAAAATGCAGATAGACACCAGCTTTGCAGAAGCCGATATCGGCAAAATCAAAGAGGGGCAAAAGGTCAATTTTAATGTCGATGCTTTTCCTGACCGCAGTTTTGAAGGTGTGGTCAAACAGCTGCGCTTGAACTCAACCAATACCTCTAATGTGGTGACTTATAACGTGGTGGTATCGGTGGATAACCAGGACCTGACCTTGTTGCCAGGCATGACTGCTTACGTCAATATCATTGTCGACCGTGCGCGTCATGCTTTGCTGGTGCCTAATGCGGCCTTGCGGTACAAGCCCAAGGCAGAAGCGACTGCCAAAAACACACATGCGCCGGCCGAAGAGGGTGGCGATGGTAAACGGGGCTGGCGCAAGCGCGGCGCGAAAGGGGAGGGGCACGCGCCTTCCGCAGGCAATGCGATGGGCAAGATTTATGTATTGAGGGCTGGGCAGCCGGTCATGGTGCGCGTGCATGCCGGTATCAC
Source organism: Methylophilus sp. TWE2 (assembly GCF_001183865.1). Classification (NCBI taxonomy): domain Bacteria; kingdom Pseudomonadati; phylum Pseudomonadota; class Betaproteobacteria; order Nitrosomonadales; family Methylophilaceae; genus Methylophilus; species Methylophilus sp. TWE2. The sequence goes on along the minus strand of NZ_CP012020.1, from coordinate 2,580,918 downwards.
CGATGGCCGCTCCACCGCGGTGACGGGTGAAGGCCTGGCCGCGGGCGATAAGGTGATTGTGGGTGAATTACAAAGTGACAATGCTGCGCCCAACAAAGGGCCGGGGAATAATAACGGCCCGCGCGGACCGAGAATGTTCTAGCCTATGCAGCAGGCCGTCATCTCCGTCAATCATCTGTACAAAGCCTACCAGACCGCTGCTGGCGACTTTCCCGTATTAAAAGGCGTCAATTTTCAGGTGCTGACGGGAGATTACGTCGCCATCATGGGGCCTTCTGGCTCCGGTAAATCTACCTTTATGAATATTTTGGGCTGCCTGGATATGCCCAGCGCAGGTAGCTATGTGCTGGATGGCTATGCCGTGGCCACCATGAGTGCGGACCAGGTGGCTAAAGTGCGCAACCAGACCATAGGCTTTGTGTTTCAGGGATTTAACCTGCTGGCGCGTGCCAGCCTGCTGGATAATGTTGCCTTGCCTTTGGTTTATGCTGGCGTCAGCAACGAGGAGCGGCATGCGCGTGCCCGCGTGCTGCTGGAAAAGGTAGGATTGAGCAAGCATATGCACTCGCATCCCAACCAGATTTCTGGCGGGCAACAACAGCGGGTGGCGATTGCACGTGCATTGGTCAACCAGCCGCGGCTGATTTTGGCGGATGAGCCCACCGGTAACCTTGATAGCACCACCAGTGAAGAGATCATGGCCATTTTTGATGGCCTGAATCAGGAAGGCATTACCATTGTGCTGGTCACGCATGAAACCGATATTGCCGAGCATGCCAAACGGCAAGTGCGTTTCCTGGACGGCAAGATTGTGCAGGACACCGGGGCTAGGGCCTTAAGTGCGGATAACGCCAATGTTTAGCGCCATGTTGGGAGAAGCCTGGCACGCCATGGGTGCCAACCGCTTACGCACGTTTCTAACCATGCTGGGCATGGTCATTGGTGTGAGTGCCGTGGTATTGATGATGGCGATTGGTCAAGGCGCTGAGGCTTCGGTCAAACGCTCTATTAGTGCCATGGGCAGTCATTTGTTTGTCGTACTCTCTGGCCCGCCCAGAATGGGCGGCGCGCGCACTGCTACCGGTAACGCACCTTCACTGAATGTGCGTGATGCCAATGCCATGAGCGAGCTCTATGGCGTGGTCGGTGTCGCTCCCGTGACCATGGGCAAAGGCCAAGTGGTTTACGCCAGCAATAACTGGAATACCGATATTATCGGTACCACACCAGAATACATGGATATCCGTGGCTGGAGCTTGTTTGCCGGCTATCCGTTTTCATCCTCAGATACACGCTCTGCCACACGCGTGGCTTTGCTTGGTAAAACCGTCGTGCAAAACCTGTTTGGTGAAGAGGACGTTGATCCGGTTGGTAAAACCATCCGCATCAACCAGCGTCCTTTTGTGGTGCTGGGCGTGCTTGATAGCAAAGGGCAAACGCTGGATGGCCGCGATCAGGATGACACCATCATCGTGCCGCTGACCACCGCGCAGCGCAAACTGTTTGGTAACCAGTTGCCAGGTACGGTGCGACAGATTATGGTGCAGGCTGAGTCGGATAATATGATGGGCATGGTTGAAGACGCGCTGAACAGTTTATTGAATCAGCGACACAATATCCGCGAGGGCGCTGACAGTGATTTTTCTGTGCGCAACCTGACAGCGATTGCCAATTCTGCCGCTGAAACCGCGCGTACTATGTCTTTACTGTTAGGCGCAATCGCATCGGTATCTTTGCTCGTAGGTGGCATCGGCATTATGAATATCATGCTGGTGTCGGTGACCGAGCGAACGCGCGAAATCGGTATCCGCATGGCCATAGGCGCCCGTGAGCGCGATATTCTCATGCAGTTTCTGCTGGAGGCCATCATGATTTCGATCGTCGGTTGCCTGATTGGGATTGTGATCGGCGTCAGCGGCGCGATATTGGTCAGCGTGTTCACCCAGGCTGAAGTGATTATCTCGAGTGCCTCCGTCTTGATCGCGTTTAGCGTGGCGGCAAGTATTGGTGTCTTTTTCGGCTTTTATCCGGCTAAGAAAGCCGCACGTTTAAATCCCATAGAGGCCTTGCGCTATCAATAAACGCAGGTCTTTTGCAGGTTAGTCCATCTCAATTGGCGGCGCCACTTTAAGAACTTCTTCTACCGTGGTCAACCCGGCCGCAATCTTCTCTGCCCCATTCAGCATCAAAGGTTGCATGCCAGCTTGTGTCGCAGCTTGGCGTAACTGCAGTAAATCCGTTTCGGGCGTGATCAGTTTGCGTAGCGCGGGCGTGAGCGTCAGCATTTCATAAATGCCCGTCCGGCCGCGATACCCGGTCTGGCGGCATTCCTTGCAGCCAACTGCTTTCATGGTTTTTGCTGGTTTTTTAGCTTTAAACGGCTGTGTCACGCTGGCCCATTGCTCGTCTGAAATCTCGTCCTCCGTTTTGCAGTGTGGACACAAAGTGCGTACCAGGCGTTGCGCCATAATACCCAGCAGGCTCGAGTGGATCAGGTAGGCAGGTACACCCAGGTCCAGTAAGCGTGTCACGGCTGAAGGTGCGTCATTGGTATGCAGTGTGGAAAGCACCAGGTGCCCGGTCAATGCCGCCTGTATCGCCATATCTGCGGTTTCCTGATCGCGGATTTCGCCCACCATGATAATGTCCGGGTCTTGCCGCATCAGCGTGCGTATGCCTTCCGCAAAGCCTAGCCCGATGTTCTGCGTCACCTGCATCTGGTTGAATGCGGGTTCTATCATCTCAATCGGGTCTTCCACCGTACAGACATTCACTTCATCGGTAGCCAGTTGCTTGAGTGTGGTGTACAAGGTGGTGGTTTTACCCGAACCTGTGGGCCCCGTGACCAGAATGATGCCGTTGGGCTGATGCGTCCATTGAGCCCATTGCTCGCTTTGGCGTTTGGAAAAACCAAGTAACTGGAAATCTTGCACCAGGATATCTGGTTTGAAAATCCGCATGACCAGCTTTTCACCAAAGGCGGTTGGCATGGTCGATAAGCGCAGTTCGATTTCCTTGCCATCAGTCCCGACGGTTTTGACGCGGCCATCCTGCGGACGGCGCTTCTCTACCATGTCCATGCGGCCCAGTAGCTTGATGCGGCTGGTAATGGCGTTCATGATGTTGCTGGGTAACTGGTAAACCTGGTGCAACACGCCGTCAATACGGAAACGCATCAGTCCCATCTGACGGCGGGGCTCCAGGTGAATATCACTGGCACGTTGCTCAAACGCATATTTAAACAACCAGTCAACGATGTTCACGACATGCTGTTCATTGGCATCCAGCTGGCGGTCTTTGCCCAGCTCAATTAATTGTTCAAAGTTTTGTACACCAACAATCTGGCCAGCCTTGGCAGCATTAGCCGACTGAATGGCGGCCGAAAGCTGGTATACCTCGGGCAAATAGCGCTGTAAATCCAGCGGATTGACCATGACTACTTCTATGCGCAATTTGAGCATGCGCTCCAGGTCATGCAGCCATTCCTGATGGAAAGGATCGGCAGTGGCAATGGTGGCAACACCGTCTTTCACAGTTATCGGCATGATGCGCAACCGCTCAGCATACGCCTGGGAGACGATTTGTGCTGCAGCGCTGAAATCTAATTTCAGCGGATCAATCTGGTAGTAAGCGACTTTAGCCTTGTCGGCGACATATCGGCTGAGGCTATCTACCGTGAGTAATTGTGAAGATTGTCGTTGGTCAGGCCACTTTTGCTCGGCCACAATGATAATCGGGTGTACTTTAGAGCTATCGCGCTTGCGGTCCTGATGCAGCTTTTCTGCCCATGCCTTGTCAATGCGGCCATCTGATACCAGCATGCGCAATAAATCGCCCAAGCGCAGGCTGTCTAAAGATTTGGGTATTGAAAAAGGGGCTGGACTATTCATGACACATAAGGGCTGGGGTACCAGCTTATGGTGCAAGAACCATGCCATAGAAATGTGGCAGAAATGGTCACTTTTGAATGACTGCGTATTCGGAGCAAGAGTACTCTTCGGCCCGGTAGGGTGAGTTTTATTTCGCCTTTAGGCGACCATTCTTTCTTATGCTTGTCCATAAGAAAGAAGGCAAAGAACAAGACACCCTAGCTTCCGCTTGTTCCCTGCGTTGCTCACCAAAACAAGAGGTCACGAAACTCGACCTGGCAGCTCACAAAATGCGTGAGCTGCTGCGGGACTCGAACAGTCGCTCCCTTTGATCTTGTTTTGCCTGCGCTACTCGGCGCGGCAGATAGGGGCCCGAAAACCCCGTGAGCGCCACTGGTAGTGGATTAAAAGAAAAGAACTGGGTTTTTAACTATTACAAACTTCTGCAATGCTCGTTTGGCGAGATAAATCCCATCCCATCACGCTTGATTTCATTGCTTGGCAGGCGGAATAAGGTTGCAGCTTGTTTGAATCTCGCAGCAGCTTAGGTTTTGTGTAAGTTGCCAGGTTGAGTTCTGCAACCGCGACTGACGAGTAATGAAATCAAGGGAGCCGAAGGCGGTGATGGCTGGGTGCCCTCCTATTTGATTACTTTCTGTGGGGCAAGCAACAGAAAGTAACTCGTCTATAGGCGAAACCAAATGTCAGATAAGAACATTAGCCTTTACAGTTGATGGGCGATTTTAAATAATCTACAACTTCATCTGAATCCGCATACTTAAATCCACCGCCTGAATATGCTTAGTCAGTGCCCCAATGGATATCCTATCCACGCCTGTTTCGGCAATTGCCCGCACCGTCGTTAAATCCACATTGCCTGATGCTTCTAGCAAAGCGCGTTTCTGGTTGATCGCCACAGCTTGCCGCAGGTCTTCCAGCGTGAAGTTGTCCAGCAGGATACTGGTTGCGCCTGCACCCAGCGCTTGTTGAAGTTCATCCAGGTTCTCGACTTCAATCTGAATATTGCTTGTGCTACCCATGGCAAAGGCGGCTGCCAACACAGCTGCAATCGACCCTGCCGCAGCGATGTGGTTTTCCTTGATGAGAATGCCATCGTATAAAGCCAGCCTCTGATTTGCCCCGCCTCCTGTCAGTACAGCGTATTTTTGTGCCAGGCGAAGTCCAGGTAACGTTTTGCGCGTATCTAAAATCTGTGTGGGTAGTCCAGCAATCGCATCCACATAACGGCGAGTGTGGGTGGATACGGCAGACAGGGTTTGCAGGAAATTGAGTGCAGGCCGCTCTGCGCTTAGCATGGCGCGGGCATTCCCCTGAATGTTGACGAGTGCCTGGTTCGCTTCTACGCGGTCCCCCTCCTTGACCAGCCAAGTTAATTGAATGGTTGGATCCAGTTGTTTGAAGCATTGCTCGACCCAGGCACAGCCACAAATGATGGCTTGCTCACGGCTAATGATGCTCGCGGTTGCTTGTGTGCCGACCGGAATCAGTGCTGCCGTTAAGTCACCATTACCCATGTCTTCTGCCAGCGCTGCACGGACTTGTTCGGCGATGAGGGAGTCGTTTATGTAGGGCGGGAATGGCTGATCAGGCATGGAGTGGGTCATTTGGTGTCTGCAAGTTCAAAAATTATGCATGTGACCATTCTAAGCCCATGCCAAAAGCTATTATAATAAAAAGAACCCCAAGACCCGCTATGTTTGGACATGCGATTTTCGTCATGGGGTATTTTTTTGAACAAGTATTTAACCTTTTGGCTCACATCACACTATGCAGCTTTTATATACGGTAAACAGTCCATATGCGCGCAAGGTGCGCATTGTCGCCATCGAGAAACATGTCGACCTCACGTTAACCGAGGTGGTATTGTCCGCACCGGATTGTCCAGTCAGCCAACATAATCCATTGGGTAAAGTCCCTGTGCTGGTGCTGGATGATGGCGAGGCCTTGTATGATTCGCGTGTGATTGTTGAGTATCTGGATCATCGCACACCAGTGGCTCACCTGATTCCGCAAGACCATTCGGCCAAGATCAAAGTTCGTCGCTGGGAAGCATTGGCGGATGGGATCTGTGACGCAGCTGTGGCTGTGATGCTGGAACAGCGTAAACCCGATGCACAACAATCTGCCGCCTGGATTGAGAAGCAGTTTGCCAAAGTGACTGCTGGCTTGACTGCGTTGGATGAGGATCTGCTTAAAAAGAAATGGTGTGTCAACGAGACTTTTAGCCTGGCAGATATTGCTTTGGGAACCACGCTTGGTTATATCGATTTGCGTTTTAAAAATGCAAAGTGGGAAGGTAAATACTGGCAGGAAAAGTTTCCCAACCTGGCCAAACACTATGGTGTGCTCGTCAAACGCCCCAGCTTCAAACAAACCTTGCCTCAACCATAATTGAGCGCTATCGCAGAATACTCGCACAAGCGGGTATTCTGTTTCCTCTTGTCATTCCTCTTGATTCTCCCGAGGGTGGTTGCCAAACCATCCTGCCTAAGTCTTTGTTTCATGCTGTGATTCCCTAAAAGTGCCAGTTCGGACATTAACCATTCTTTACTCACCGTGAAGGGTTATTTCTTATTGATAAAGTAAATGATAATTGTTATCATTTAAAAATAAACAAAACACATATGAATAAATGCTATGCAAGCTGGTAATGCGCCTGTTAAAAAAAGATTGCTCGAATTACTGGATGAGCTGATAGCTCATGACGGTTTTGGCAGCATCAAGGTAGATATTCGCTTGTTAAAACGCGGGCAAAAAGAAGTCATTATCGATTGCGGCAAGCAATACCGATTTGTCGTTGACTTTGAGGCTGCGGTAGAAAAATAACCAGAATTTATTCTCTTGATTTCAGTTTTATAACCATGTGTTTGCATGGTGATTGAAATACTCAACGGTGTGGGTCCGTGAGACTTATTTTAGAGGTGGCGCCATGGCCTTCGTGAGGAAGGGGCACAGGTGCTCGTTGAGGAGATTCAAATCATGAAATTATCAGTATTAGCTTTGGCATTGGGTGTCACTTTTAGTGGGTCTGCATTTGCAACTGCCAATGCGTGGGATACCACTGCACCGTGGGCAGGTTCAACGTTGTCGCAATTCGCTGAGTGGACCGACATTGAAAGCATTAATGATTCAACACCAGATGTTTCCACAAATGCGACTGCGAACCTTACATTAAATAATCCGGCTCAATCTGGCGGATATTCAAATGGCTCCAATATTTATGGATTAGGTATTTTCGCTGGCGCAGTCGGTATGCAATTCACTACCACGCTTGGTGGAGGGGATGTGGACGGGCTATATGATGTATATCTGCGTATAGGCACATTAGGTTCCGTACCTAATATCACCGCTACGTTGAATGGCGCTTCCGCCAGCGCTTCAGAAGTGAATACCATCGGCCCGATTACCATTGTGATGGGGGGCGAGAGTGCCGAGCAAGAGGTTTACTGGAAATGGGCTAACGTTGCGGGCGATAGTCTTTATACATTTACATTTAGCGCCTCAGCACCTCACATGAGCCTGGATCAAGTAGCGCTAGCCACTGTGGCTGTTACCGCAGTACCAGAACCTGAGACTTACGGCATGATGGGTTTAGGTTTGTTGACATTGGCAACGCGTCGCGCGCGTAAAAATAAAGCCTAATTTCAATTAAAGCACTCACAACAAAGGGGCGTTTTAGCCCCTTTACTTCTTCGTTTTCCGTTAAGTAAAGTTCTTATGGCGAAATGCGCTATGCAAGTGTGGCAACACATGAAAAATAATAAGTTGATACTTGTTGGTTTAGATATATTGCAAATCTGTCTTTGCTTTTGGGTGTTTACTGCTGCTGGACATGCAGCCGAACAGGTAAGTGAAAGTACTGTCGCGGAGGTTGAGGCAACCATTCAAAATGAGCAGGCTGAAAAAAAGAACGAGGATACTGAAAATGTGGATACTTTGCCCGAAGTATCAGTGACAGATAAAAAAGTAAAGGAAGAATCAGGAATTAACTCGACTTTGCCGACTACTACAATTACGACTGAGCAGTTGCAACGAAACCAACCTAGTAATATTTTCGATGCTGTTCGTTCAGTGCCGAGTGTGTCAATCAGCGGAGGGCCACGTCCGAGTGGTATGACATTCAGTATACGTGGTTACGCGGATAATGAAGATGTGATGGTTAAAGTGGATGGTGTGCAAAAGGGATTTGAAAAGTATCGGATGGGAGGCACATTCATTGAGCCTGAGCTGTTAAAAAGTATTGAGGTTCAGCGAGGCCCGCAGATTGCAAGTGGCTCGGGTTCTCTGGGTGGGACCATTATTGCCTCGACCAAAAGTGCTGAAGATTTTTTAAGGCCAGGTCAGAAGTATGGTGGGAAAGTGAAGTTTGGATATAGCAACAACAATGATGAGTACACCAGATCTTATCTCGTCTATGGACGACCAGATGAAAGGGTAGACATACTCTACAACTATTCAAACAGGCACTCAAATAATATTACTTTGGGCGATGGCACCAAACTGGATGACTCGGCAATAGAGTCTATTTCTCACTTGTTAAAGGTGAGCTTATTTCCGGTGGAGGACATTGAATTAGTAACCTCTGTTGTTAAGTTTGAGGACACAGGTTTGCAGCCTTATGATGCGACTGGAGGACAGCCAGGTTTCTTTGGTAATGTTATTCGTTCAATTGATGATTTAACTTGGTCTGAAAGCCTTCATTATGAGCCAGTGCATCCATGGATTAATTTAAAAGCCACGATAGGTGCAGGGCATACAAATCTACAAGATTTGATGCGTCCTGGGATGTCGTCATTTAACTCCGCACAGCCGCTATGTGATGGAATCGTATATCGGCCCAATCCATCAAACACCAACATCTGCCGTGGGAATTTGACCGATACTTATAAGTACAAAACAAAAACTGTTGATATTAATAATCTTGCCGTGCTTTTTGAAAGCGACTCTGTGATTGCTTCCTTGCTTGCTGGATATCAGTACAATTCAAGCGAAAGGGAAATTGAGCGTTTTTTTGATAATCGACTTAGCACTACTCAAACAACGCAATATCCCAACGGTTTCAATGCTTCTGCGCCGCCGGGAAGTAAATCATTTAATGCAATTTACTTGCAACCCAAACTTCAAATTGGTCAATTTAGTGTGACACCAGGTTATCGAAATGATAGTTACGAGGTGAAGGCTGATGGCGGTACTTTGGCACTGCTTGAGCCCTACAACCAAAATAGCAAAATAAAATTTAAAGAGGAAACCTGGAGTTTAGGTCTGGCCTATGATCTTTTCTCCAAAAACAAACCGGAAAAATTAACGTTTTATACTAATTACGGACAAGGCTTTAGGCCGCCATTAATTGATGAGTATTTTACGCAGGGAAATTTTAGTTTATGTACCGCTGGTGCAATGCCTGCAAATGGACCTGCCTCCCAGATATGCGGGGAGCTATATCAGCCGCAACTGTCTGAGTCAACCGAAGTCGGGGTCAGTTATCAGAATCCACATTTGCTAAATACAGATGTTTGGTTTTCAGGAAAGTTTAACTTTTACCATACCTATACATCTCATTTGTTGCTGTCATTAAGAGAAGAGGCTGATGGAAGAATCACTCAAAATGGATGGGAACGCAGAAATGGAGTGGAGATTGAAAGTTTCTTGCAATATCGTAATTTTTATATGCGCACTGCCTATTCACGTATTAATGGTGAGTTGTTTAATGGAGCCACGCAAATTCCATTATTTACAGTGCCTGGGAATGCGCTCAATATCAATATCGGTACCGAAATCTTAAAAGATATAGATATGAATTTGACATATAGAAAGGTGTCGGAAAGAACTGTATTAGCAAGTGGGACAGCTGTGTCTAATCCACAGTTTGGGATGCAGGATGGCTATGAGTTGTGGAACGCTGGTATCCGGTGGAGAGCTAATGAACACATGACACTAAGATTGATCGGTGAGAACCTCAAAAATGAACTTTATCGCCTGGACGGGACCATGGGAGGCTTGGGTATGTACGGCCCCGGACGTAATGTGAAGTTTCTGGTCGAAATGACTTATTGAGATTACAGCGGGGTCACGTCGTCGTCGCCAAGCAGGCTCAGCTTGTTTTTATGCCGCAGACTCTGGCGTTCATTTAACCGTTTCTGGGCGGCACTAGGGAAGTCTGTATAACTGATCAGGCTACGGTCAATCAAAATGCTGATCAGGTCTTCCAGCACTCGCGCCAGTTGAATGTCACTCTCACGGAAGGTATGGTGCTTTTTTAATTCATTATCTAAAAAAGCCAGGTATTCAGTATCTGTATTTTCCACCGCTAACCAGTCCGCCGCCACTTGCGTATCCGGGCTTGCTGCAATAATTACGCCTTCGTTATTTTTTAAGATGTAGGCCATAAGGTGTCATTCCTCGTCACTTGGCGGTTCGTTGTCATTACATTATGGAAGCATAAGCAATAACCATGCCTTTTAGATGGCTAAATCGCGCCTGTGATAATCCCGCCACCCAGACACACGTTGCTTTCATATACCACCACACTTTGACCGGGAGTGATTGCCCACTGATGCTGGCCAAAACGAATCGTGGCTTCTTCCTCGTTAACAGCATCTACTTCACAAGGTGCGTCAGGTTGGCGGTAACGCGTTTTAGCGGCATACACCCAATTGGTACGCGGTTGTTCGCCGCTGATCCAGTGTAATTGCCCGGCCTTCAAACCATCACTTTGCAGAAGCGGATGATCATGACCTTGCACCACAATCAGTTCGTTATCGGCCATATGTTTGGCTGCGACAAACCATGGCTCGCCATTGCTTTCGCGGCTGCCACCGATTTTAAGACCCTGACGCTGACCAATGGTGTAATACATCAAGCCTTCATGCTCGCCGACTACTTTGCCTTCAGGCGTACGCATGACGCCAGGATGGCGTGGCAGGTAACGCTGCAAAAATTCCTGAAACGGACGTTCGCCGATAAAACAGATGCCGGTTGAATCCTTTTTCTCGGCATTGGCCAGCCCGTGTGCGCGGGCAATTTCACGCACTTCGCGTTTGAGATATTTACCTAGTGGGAACAGTGTTTTTGAGAGTTGCGCCTGATTAAGGCGCGACAAAAAGTAGCTCTGATCTTTGCTGCCGTCATCGGCTTTAAGCAGTTGATAATTGCCAGGCTCAATCGGGTTTTCACGCACCTGTGCGTAATGGCCGGTGGCAATCAGGTCTGCGCCCATCCCCATGGCGTGGTCAAGAAAGGCCTTAAATTTGATTTCTGCGTTACACAGAATATCCGGGTTAGGCGTGCGGCCTGCCTGGTATTCCTGTAAAAAGTTAGCAAACACTCGCTCTTTATACTCGGCGCTAAAATTCACGGTTTCGATATCGATACCAATTATATCAGCGGCCGAAACAGCGTCGATCAAATCTTGGCGTGAAGAACAATACTCATCATTATCATCGTCTTCCCAGTTTTTCATAAACAAACCAGTGACCTGGTAACCTTGTTGTTTCAACAACAAGGCTGTGACGGAGGAATCAACACCGCCGGACAACCCGACGATGACATGTGGCTTACTCATAATGCTTGGCCCAAATGCTTCAAAATGTCTAAAGAATAACGTTTTCCAGCGAGGTAGTCCTGCACACACAACAATACTTGCGGGCTACGCATGAGCTCGCCTTCAGCTGCAATTTCTGCCTCTGTTTTCCATACGGTGCGAATAATGCCATCATCCAACCCCTGCTCTGAATAATGCGTCCCCAATTTGCCGGTAAAGGCAAAACGCAAATAGGTAATGCCGTTGAGCGGATGCTGCCAGTGGTAAATGCCTACCAAAGCCTCAGGCGTGAAATCATAAGCCGTCTCTTCAAGCGTCTCACGAATCGCAGCTGCAATAATCGTTTCGCCCTCTTCCAAATGACCAGCCGGCTGATTAAATCGATTGCCGCGGTCTGTGGTTTCTTCAACCAGTAAAAACTTGCCGTCCTGCTCAATGATTGCCGCCACGGTCACGTTAGGTTTCCATTGGTGTGAAGATTTAGAGGGTTGTAGAACGGAAGAACTCAAGATAGGCAGGTTTCGTTAAAAGCGTTATTTTACCGCTAAGCGATTGATTGAGGGAGGGGTAATTTAGACTGCCTTGTGGTTATGCAGCAGTGACTAATTGTGGAAACAGGCCAGACAAGCCATGCGCAATAAATTCCACGGCCATAGCGGCCAGAATCAAGCCCATCAGGCGTGTGACAATATTAATACCGGTTTTACCCAAGTAGTGCGTAATGCCATCCGCCAGTTGTAGCAGGCCCCATATGAACAGTGAAATCAGCGCAATAGGGATCACCAGGCTCAGGTGCCCCCAAAAACCTGGATGCTGTTGCGCAGTGAGGATCATGCTTGAAATGGCGCCAGGGCCTGCCAGCAAGGGGATGCTGAGTGGCACAATGGCAATCACTTCGCGTTCGCTTAAGTCTTGGGCTTCTTCTGGTGTCTGTCGTGTGGCGCTTTGTTTGCCGTGCATCATTGAGATGGAAATCAGCAGCAGTAATATTCCTCCACCGACCTGGAAAGACGGAATAGTGATGCCAAAGAAATCAAGAATCTTGTCGCCGATAAAGGCGGAGACGCAGAGTACGATCATGACTGTGATCGCCACCGTACGTGCTGTACGTGCACGCTCGACCTTGCTCCAGCCACTGGTTGCGCTGATGAAAATAGGCAGGCAGCCGATGGGGTTCACAATGGCAATCAGTGCAATCGCGACTTTCAGCAGATAGGTATATTCATTCATCCTGTCTCAGGCTCCCCATCAGGCATCATTCATACCGGGCGTTTATCAAAAAACGTAATCGGTTGTGGCGGCGGCATTTGCAGAATATGTTTGCGCACTTTGCCCATGACATGCATCTCGCAAGGTTTGCAGTCAAATTTGAGCGTATATCTGTCTTTACCGCTGATCAGCGTCATCGGCTCGGCGGTCACTGTGCCTTGCACGCCAATCACGCCTTTGGCTTCTTTTGGGCACAAGCCATGGCTAAAGCGCAGGCAATGTTTGGTAATCATCACTGGCACTTCATCCAGTTCTTCATTGGCTTCATAAGCGCTGGCAATCAGTTTGACGCCATGCTTATGGTAAAAGTCACGCGCTTTTTGGTTATAGACGTTAGCCAGATAACTCAGGCTATCTTGCGGATAAATCGCAGGCGGCTCGGCTGCTTTTCTTAATGTCGGGCGCTCATAGCCTAGCGTGCGGATAGCTTGCAGTTCTTCGATGGCTTCACGGCGAAGCTGATTGACCACGGAGGCGGGCAAGAACCAGGCTTGAGTAAGTTCCAGGCTGATCTCTTGCGCAACAAAGTCTGTATTGCCTAGTTTGGACAGATTTTCCCGCAGTGAAACGGCGGCTTTTTCTGCATCATTGGCAGGTTGTTTTTCTGCATCACATTGCGCGGTTGCGCTAAAGCCTTGTTCATCGGTCAGCGTCAATGCAAAGCCGTCACGTGTTTCATACAACACGGCATTCAGCGCAATTTTGCGTGTCGCAGAGTCTTTCTCTAGCAAGCGCATAAAGGCATGATCGCGGTTGCGGTAAAGCTGGGTGTTGTTGCGGATATCCGCCGGCATTTCGTTAGGGAATAAGCGTTGGGTATATTTGTCCAGTGCTTGCACGATGTTTACGCGTAAACCCACCAGCTCTTTGTGCACGTCAAAAAAGCACACGCCGTCGCCATTGTGTAGTTCAATCTCAGTGGCGACATCAATAAAATCTTTGCCCACCTTGCGCACTCTGCCGAGTTCTTCGCCAGCAAATTTTGGCGTATCAAAGGCGCCAATATCCGCCTGGCGGCCATTGGCAAAATAATCGGTGGCACTGCGGTTAAAGGTTTTTTCCGGTTGTGGTGTAAACGTGTAGGTCGCATGCCCGCCTGACGATTTTGAATACTCGGGCATCTCTTCCAGAATCTCATCGAGTAACTGGCGGTAATGCGCGGTGGCATTTTTCACATACGGTAAGTCTTTGTAGCGGCCCTCAATTTTAAAGCTGCTCACCCCTGCCGCAATCAGGGCGCGCAAGTTGGCGCTCTGGTCATTATCTTTCATCGACAGGTAGTGTTTGTCTTTGCCGATAATGCGGCCCTTCTGGTCTTCCAGCGTGTAGGGCAGGCGGCACTCCTGTGAGCATTCGCCACGGTTGGCGCTGCGGCCGGTATGCGCATGGCTGATGAAGCATTGGCCGCTAAATGCAACACACAAGGCACCGTGAATAAAATATTCGAGATTGGCCGTGGTCGCATCGGCGATTTTTCTGACGGTGGCGATATCCAGTTCCCGCGCCAGCACGATCTGGCTAAACCCTACTTGGTCCAGAAACTGTGCTTTTTCAACTGTACGGATATCAGTCTGCGTACTGGCGTGCAGTTGGATCGGCGGCAAGTCCAGTTCTAGCAAACCCATATCCTGCACAATCAGCGCGTCGACGCCAGAGTCGTAGAGCTGATGCACCAACTGGCGCACGCCTTCCAGCTCATTGTCATGAAAAATGGTATTCAACGCCACAAACACTTCCGCATGAAAGCGGTGTGCATGCTGCACCAGGCGCGCGATGTCCTGCACGGTGTTTGGTGCCTTGGCGCGCGCGCCAAAGGCCGGGCCACCGATATACACGGCGTCAGCGCCATGGTTAATCGCTTCAATGCCATACTCGGCATTTTTGGCGGGGGCGAGCATTTCCAGGTGTTTGCGGGTTTTTTGCATGGATAATGCATATAAATCAATAAGATGCGCACTATAGCACAAAGCAGCATTTGACAGGCAAAGGTTGGGGTGTTACTTTGGTAACACTTTTTCACTTTGAGGAAAAAATCATGGCAACCACCAGCTTAAAGTTACCCGATAGTTTAAAAGACCGTGTGAGTAACTTAGTGTCAAACACAGACAAAACTGCTCACGCATTTATGCTAGAAGCCATTGCAGAAAAGGCCGCACGTGAAGAACAAGAGCGCGCATTTATGGCACGGGCTGAGGCATCTCTACAGCATTATCGTGAAACTGGTATTTCTTATGCGGCTGAGGACGTGCATGCGTATGTGCGAGCAAAGCTGAATGGTCAGCCTCTGCCCGATTTGATTCCAGTAAAAGATAAAAAATGAGCCAGCAACTCTGCCGAGTGGAATATGCGCTTGATGCGCGAGAAGATTTGATTAGGCTTAGCATGTTTCATCAAGATAATCTCGAGTTGGCGAATCACATTTTGTTTGTGATAAGTGATGGTATTGATTTGTTAAAAAAGCATCCTTTAGTTGGCAGGCAGCTACCAAACGGTTTAAGAGAGTTAGTGATCTCGCATGGCAGCACAGGCTATTTGGCGCGCTATCAATATGATGAGCTCGCAAATTTAGTGCTGGTGCTAGCGATTAAGCACCAAAGAGAAGTGGATTACCATTGAACAACCCTGATTTATTACAACGCTCCCTGCAAGCCGTCTGGCACCCTTGCACGCAAATGAAACATCACGAACGTTACCCTTTGGTGCCGATTGCGCGTGGCGAAGGTGCCTGGTTGTTTGATAGCGACGGCAAGGGTTACCTCGACGCTGTCAGTAGTTGGTGGGTCAATTTATTTGGTCATAACCAGCCCGTCATTAAAGAAGCGATTAAGTCTCAACTTGATCAGTTAGAGCATGTCATGCTGGCCGGGTTTACCCATGAGCCAGTGGTGGAGCTTTCAGAAAAGCTCTCGGCCTTAACTGGATTGGGTCACGCGTTCTACGGTTCAGATGGCGCCAGTGCCACCGAGATCGCACTCAAGATGAGTTTTCATTACTGGCGAAATGTTGACCAGCCGCAGAAAACTCAATTTATCAGTTTGCAAAACAGTTATCATGGTGAAACCTTGGGCGCACTGAGCGTCACCGATGTCGCCATTTTTAAAGACACCTATGCACCACTAATTTTGCAGTCAGCACAAATGCCTAGCCCGGATAGCCGACTTGCAGAGGCAGGTGAGTCTGAGAAGGCTTATGCTCTGCGTTGTGCCGACGCCCTGGAAACTTATGTGGCTGAACATCATACGGAGTTGGCCGCGTTTATTATCGAGCCATTGGTGCAAGGCGCAGCAGGTATGGCGATGTACCATGCCGCTTATTTGCAGCGCGCGCGCGAGATTTGCAGCCGCTATCAGGTGCATTTGATTGCCGATGAAATTGCTGTCGGTTTTGGCCGAACTGGTACATTGTTCGCCTGTGAGCAGGCGGGGGGGAAGGTCAGCGATATTGCAGACTTTATCTGCTTGTCCAAAGGCATTACTGGCGGTTATTTACCTTTGTCTGTGGTGTTGACGACGGAGGAGATTTATCAAGCCTTTTATCATGATCAAACCGTCAAAGGCTTTTTGCATAGCCATAGCTATACCGGTAATCCACTGGCGTGTAGTGCGGCATTGGCCACGCTGAAGTTGTTCGAAACTGCAGATGTGCTGGGAAATAACCGCCATATCTCGCAACAGTTATGGGCGGCTGTACAGGACTATGATTTGACACTGCAACATACCCGCCAGCGCGGTATGATTACCGCCTTTGAAGTCACCACGCACAATCCACACTTTGCGCGCGATTGTTACGCTGCGGCATTAAAGCATGGCTTACTGCTGCGCCCCATCGGCAATACAGTGTACTGGATGCCGCCTTATTGTTTGAATGAGGCAGATATGCTGCACCTGGCTCAAACTACACGCGCTGCTGTGCTGGAGAGTAGGTAATGCGCTGGCTATTTGTCATATGCAGCTGCTGGGCAGCCATGGCTCAGGCTGCGTTACCCAATTATTTGCAAGATGCATTGAGCAAAGCACAATTGCCTGTCGACAGTGTGGCGATCATCGTGCAGCCTGTTGATGGCGGATCGCCGCTGATTAGCCACAATCCCTCCAAAGCCATGAATCCGGCTAGCGTGATGAAATTGGTCACGACCTATGCTGCACTCGAAGCGCTGACCCCCGCCTATCGCTGGAAAACTGAAATCTACCGAAACGGACCCGTGAACCAAGGGATACTGGATGGCGATTTAATAATCAAGGGGTTTGGGGATCCTGCTTTCAATATCACTGATTTCTGGCGCTTGCTGCAGTTGGTGCAACAACAAGGTATCCGTCAAATCAAGGGTGACCTGGTGCTGGATTTATCGGCGTATGCGCCTGAAGTGAGTCAGCGGCCAGTCTTGGATGACGAACCCTGGCGCGCTTATAACGCCAATCCGAGTGCCTTGTTACTGAATGGTCGCAATACCAGCTTCAGCTTTGCGGCGACGAAGTTGGCAGGTAAACCTACCGTACAAATCACCCAGGAGTTCGAATTACCGCAAATCCGTGTCATTAATACCATGCAAACTCGAAAGGGCGCGTGTAATGACTGGCGCGGGGACTTGCGTTACACAGTCACCCCCTACCTTGACGGCGTGACGGTTGCTTTTAATGGCACCCTGCCTGAGCAATGCGATGAGCGTTACCTGGAACTCAGTGTGCTGAGCGACACGCAATACGTTTATGCCAGCTTTAAGAAATTGTGGGCGCAGCTTGGGGGGCAGTTTAATGGTCAGCTGGTGCTGACACCAGTGACTGACGCTGCGACGCTGGTGACCACCTGGTCCTCCCCGCCATTGGATAGTGTGGTGCGCGATATCAACAAGTGGAGCAATAATGTCATGGCGCGTCAGTTACTGCTGACCATAGGCCTGGAAGCAGGTTTTACGCCAGCCGATGAGGCGGGGGCTGGGCTCGCCCTCAAGCAGGTGTTGCGGCAGCGCGGCTTGCAATTTCCTGAGCTGGTGCTGGAAAATGGATCAGGCTTATCACGCAATGAGCGTATCAGCGCGGAACATTTGGCGCAATTGCTCGTCACAGCCTGGCAACGCCCGGTGATGCCCGTATTGATGGCCTCTATGCCGATACTCGGGCTGGATGGTACCACTAAGAAACGTCTCGCCGATGGCGCAAGTAAAGGCATGGCTTACCTCAAAACCGGTTCGCTGGAGGGCGTGAGCAGTATTGCAGGCTACGTGCAGGATAGTGCTGGCAAGCGCTATGTGCTGGTGGTGGTGGCGAACCATGTCCGCGCAGCTGCGGTGCGTGCGGTACAGGATACATTACTAAAGCAGCTGATCGAAGGGCATTAATTGCCCGAGAATTTGTTATTAAAAGCGCGTAAAATGACGTGTTTTCTGGGAGTAAATAAATTGAAATCTGGAATCAAATTAATTGGTCTCAGCATGTTGATGTTGATGACTGTCACAGGTTGCCAAGCGCAATCCAATTCTTCAAAAAACAAGGAAGCTACACAAATGTCTGCCAATGTGACTGAGTTACAAAAGATTGATACGGTGGTTGGTGATGGGCGCGAAGCTGAAATTGGTTTTAACGTCACTGTGCACTACACTGGCTGGCTATATGACGCCAATAAAGAAGACCATAAAGGCCAGAAGTTTGACAGCAGCCTGGACCGCAAGTCGCCCTTTAATTTCTTTTTGGGGGGCGGTCAGGTCATCCAAGGTTGGGATGAAGGTGTGCAGGGCATGAAAGTGGGCGGCAAACGTACCCTCATTATTCCTTCTGATCTGGGCTATGGCGCACGTGGTGCGGGTGGCGTGATTCCGCCCAATGCTGCCTTGGTGTTTGATGTCGAGCTACTTGGTGTGAAGTAAAAATAATTCTTTTCACGCCACCATCATGGCAGTGCGATTTTGCATGCTTCAGCAATACACTGACCTTGGTTCGTGGTGAATTGATTCAATGATGGGAAAGTCATAATGCAAGTCCAGGTGAAATGGATAGATGGTGTCAGCTTTGTCGGTGAGTCGGAAACTGGCCATGCAGTGGTTTTAGACGGTGCGCCTGAGAATGGCGGACGTAATATTGGCATGCGCCCGATGGAAATGCTGCTGATTGGCATGGGGGCGTGTACTTCGTTTGATGTCGTCACCATTCTTAAAAAAGCACGTCAGCCGATTGTTGACTGTGTGGCTGAGATTCAGGCTGAGCGCGCGGAAACAGTGCCTAAAGTATTTACCAAGATTCATGTACACTTTGTGGTGACGGGTGAGAACCTCAATGAGACACAAGTGGAGCGTGCAGTAAAACTCTCTGCAGAGAAATATTGTTCGGCCAGCATCATGTTGCAAAAAGCCTGCGAGATTACGCACGGCTTTGAAATCAAAGCGCCCAGCTTCGATTAAGTGAGGAGTTGGCATGAGCATTCCTCACGGCATGATAGGTATCCGGCATGTGGCCTTGTTTATCAAAGAGTTAGAGTCGGCTGTCGATTTTTACACGCGTGTGGTCGGTATGCAGATTGAGTGGCAACCGGATCCAGACAATGTATATTTGACCAACCAGGGTGATGTGTTTGCCCTGCACAGGGTCAGTTATACGCCTGATCCGATGCAGCGCCTGGATCATATTGGCTTTGTGCTGACCGACGCACAGGCGGTGGATGATTGGTATGCGCATATGGTTGCGCATGATGTACGCATTACCGAGGCGCCCAAAAGCCATCGGGATGGCTCACGTGGCTTTTATTGCCTGGACAGTGTAGGGCATTTGCTAGAGTTTATTTATCATCCCCCCATTGCGCAGCAGCTACTACAAAAGTAATTAGCGGCTGCTAACCTTATCCCGGCTTTGTGTATCAACTAAAAAGCCTCCTGAATCAGGAGGCTTTTCAATAAGGTGTCGATTATTCTGTCACTAACTTAATGGAGAGCGTCTGCTCTTTATCCAGGACATTCAGTAAGCGGTCAATATTGGGGTGCTTGCCTGGATGATCTTCTGCATCCTCAGTGTGTTCGGCATACAAGGCTAAACCTTCTACTGCCGCGTCAGTATTGATTTCACCAAACATTTTAAACAGATGGTGGTAAACCTTGATCGATCCCTGGGTGCCGGGTTTGTTTTCAATCACACCTGCTGGCTGATTGTTTTCATCATACAGTTCAATGCGTTTCACATGGTCCGCAGTGTCCAGCATCAGAAGATTGTCACTAAATTTTTGCATGGTTGACTCTAGGTTACTACAAATCTTACAAGTGATACGCAGTCCGTGTCATCACTTTTGATGCCAGACGCATGGCCAGTTTTACCGGGGTCGGCAATGCGGCACCACCGAGCTGTTCGGCAGTTTGGGCGTGTTGTTCTTCGTCTGTTTTCATTTGGGCGACAATGGCGCGCGAGGCATTGTCACCGGCAGGGAGTGTTTGTAAATGGCTATTCAGGTGCGCCGAAACCTGATGTTCAGTTTCAGCCAGAAAACCCAGGTTCCATTTGTCGCCCAACAATCCGGCAGTGAGTCCTAAACCAAAACTGGCACCATACCAGAGAGGGTTCAGCAAGCTTTTACGCCCACCCAATTCGGTGATGCGTTGTTCACACCAGGCGAGATGGTCAACCTCTTCACGTGATGCCTGTTTTAACGCCTCGACATTGGCGGGGTCGCGTGACACCAGTGCCTGGCCACTATACAAAGCCTGGGCACAGACTTCACCGACATGATTGATGCGCATGAGTGCTGCGGCATGCTTGCGTTCGTTATCGGACAACACACTTTCACCCGCTACCTCAGCGGCCGGGTAAGGGCGACTGGCAACGGCGGGGCTAAATACAGTACGCAGCCCCATGTCCATCACAGCAATCGCATTGTCTAATGTTAGTGGTGGTAAAGTCAGCATGTCGTGCTCCCTGTCCAAAACCTCTGTTGGCAGCCTGTGTTCTGTGATCAGGCGGCCAATAAAGAGTTACTTACGGTTTAGCTGCGCTTACTTTAGCGGGTTCTGGTGCTTTCTGAACTGGCAAGCCTTTGAGTTGGTTCAATGCCTGTTGAAACTGGAAGTCATCCTTGCTTGCTGGTTCAATCGGGCCACGTGCTTCGGCATGTTTCTCTTCCTTGAGCTTCTCTGCAGCTGCACGTGATTTTGCTTCGTCTAGCGCTTTGCTATCCACATTGCCTTTAGCATCGGTCGGATTGGACAAGTGTCGTTTCAAATCAGCTTCATGCAGGCTCAGGCTTGGATCAGAACCATCATCGACCGTAATATCTGGCACGATACCCTTGGCCTGTATTGAACGGCCATTAGGCGTAAAGTAACGGGCGGTGGTCAATTTAATCGCGCTGCCATTGTTCATTGGCAAGATCGTTTGCACAGACCCTTTACCAAAGCTCTGGATGCCCATGATGGTGGCACGTTTATGATCCTGCAACGCACCAGCTACAATTTCTGAGGCGGAAGCAGAGCCTGCATTGATCAGCACAACGATAGGAACGGATTTAAATTCTTCTGGCAAGTCTTTCAGATAATCTGATTTGCCACGACGTGCATAGTCCATCGGTGTTGCGTTCAAGCGCATTTTTGAATCCACAACACGACCTTCGGTATACACCACCAGATCATCCTTTGGCAAAAAGGCCGCAGACACGCCTACCGCAGCATCCAGTAAACCGCCCGGGTTATTACGCAAATCCAGCACCAGGCCTTTCAGCGGTTTTTTGTTTTCGGCAGCGAGCGTTTTAAGCGCTTTGGCCAGATCTTCACCTGTACGCTCCTGAAACTGGGTGATGCGTACATAGCCATAATCCTGTTCAATCCATTTGTTTTTCACACTCTGTGCCTTGATGACAGCACGTGTCAGGGTGAAAGTCAGTGGCTTGTCTTCGCCTTTGCGCAAGACTGTCAATGTGATTTTGGTGTCAGGGGTGCCGCGCATGCGTTTGACGGCATCGTTCAGGGTCAGGCCGCGCACCTGGGTGTCGTCCAGTTTCATGATCAGGTCGCCTGATTTCAGGCCAGCCTTGTAAGCGGGGCTGTCTTCAATGGGGGTGACCACTTTCACCAGGCCATCTTCCATGGCCACTTCAATACCTAGGCCACCAAACTCGCCTTGAGTGCCCGCTTGCAGTTCTTTGTAAGCATCGGCATCCATAAAGGTAGAATGCGGATCCAAGCCTTGCAGCATGCCGGAAAGCGCTTCATTGATGAGTTTTTTATCTTCTACTGGCTCTACATAGTCAGATTTTACTTTGGCGAATACTTCGGCAAAAACACGCAGCTCGTCAATAGGCAGCTGAGAGACGGATGTCCGGTCTGCCCAGGCGGAAATATTGATACTCACCAGAATACCTACAAATACGCCTGCACCCAGCAAGCCGAACTTTTCTAATTTGGAACGCATACAATGCCTTGTGTGATCAATTAAGCGAAGAATATTACTGTATTAAGAGTCAAGTTGCATCAACGGATGTCAGCCTGTTTTAGAGAGTGGAGAGAACGCTGTTAAGTTCATTTTCCGCTATTTCTATAAAATTGACTATACTTTCCACGCAAATAAATGTTTAGAGAGAAATATGCAAAAGCCTATCGTAGAAATTGAATTTTGTACACAGTGCCGTTGGCTGTTGCGGGCGGCCTGGCTGGCGCAAGAGCTACTGACGACATTTGATGGGGATTTAAAGTCAGTCAATCTGGTGCCCGGGACAGGTGGCATACTTGAAGTGCGCTGTGATGCTAAGGTGATTTTTTCGCGTAAAGAGGCTGGCCGGTTTCCTGAATCTAAAGAATTGAAGCAATTGATCCGCGACATGATAGACCCGGAGCGTTCACTGGGGCACAGTGACAGGCCAGTTAAAGGGGTTGGGGAGTGATTAAGCAGGCTGCGTTTATTGTGACGCTTCCACTTCGAGGCGTTTGGCCCCGTTGTAGCGCGTTCTCCAGTAGCGTTCATCCATGCTCTCTATACGAACTTTCGCACCTGCCCTGGGTGCGTGTATAAATTGGTTGTTGCCAACATAAATACCCACATGTGAAAAAGCTGATCTTAGAGTGTTAAAAAACACCAGGTCGCCAGGTTGCAGGTCTTCACGTTTGACGGCATCCCCCATTTCACTGATGGTGCGTGCTGATGGTGGTAGGGAAATTTGAGCTGCGTGCTTGAATACGTATTGGACAAACCCGCTGCAGTCAAAACCGGTTTCGGGGCTGCGGCCACCATATTTGTAGTCTACGCCGGTTAGGCTCAGGGCGCTGATCATGATTTCTTCAACTTTTTCCGACCAGCTACCAGAAATGGCAGACTGATTCTCCATCGCTTGATCTTGAGTGTAGCTGTAGGCATTTTGCCAGCGCTTGTCATCGCCTGGCGCGGCGACGCTTTTGCATTGGCATAGCAGCATGCTGACCATTAATGCAGCCAGCCGAATAACTGATTTATTCATCGCAATCAAAGGCTTGGAGAACGGGGTTGAGGTTATAAACAGAGCACTACGGGCTAAACCTTGCCATACTTTAATGGCATATGCAAGTATTCGGGGCTTTTTGCTGCCATTGTGGGCGACGGAGAACACGCTTGGTGGTTGAAAAAGCCTGCGATTTATGTGCGCTCGTGGGATAATTAAGATATGTCTTTACAGCAGCAAGTCAGTTCCGCATTTTCAGAAAACGGGTGTTTGGCGCAAGCGATGCCTGCTTTTCGTAGCCGTCCACAGCAGCAGGAGATGGCGCAGGCAATCGCCGAAGCGATTGAACAGCAACAGCAACTGGTGGCTGAGGCTGGCACCGGTACGGGCAAAACCTATGCTTACCTGGTGCCCGCCTTGTTGTCCGGCGGTAAAGTGATTATTTCAACGGGGACCAAAACGCTGCAAGACCAGCTGTACCAGCGTGACTTGCCTGCGGTAAGGGAGGCACTCAAAGTGCCAGTTTCTGTCGCCATGCTCAAAGGCCGTGCCAACTATATTTGTCATTACCATTTGCAGCGTGCCAGCCAGGAAGGACGTTTCCAGTCGCGCGAAGATGCGCAATATATCCCTATCCTGCAAAGCTTTGCCGAACACAGCCAAAGCGGCGATAAGGCCGAGCTGGTAGAGGTGCCTGAGCAGGCGACGGTGTGGCAACAAGTGACTTCCACACGCGATAACTGCGTAGGCCAGGATTGCCAGTACTACAAGCAATGTTTTGTCATGGAGGCACGTAAGCAGGCATTGGCTGCGGATGTGGTGGTGGTCAACCATCACTTGTTTTTTGCGGATGTCATGTTGCGCGATGAAGGCGTGGCTGAATTGTTGCCGAGTGCTAATACAGTGGTGTTTGATGAGGCGCACCAGTTGCCGGAAGTGGCAGGCCTGTTTTTTGGCGAAGATATATCCACCTCGCAGTTGATGGATTTGGGGCGCGATAGCCAGATGGCTTACCTGAGTATTGCCAAGGACTGTGTCGCGCTGAGCGAAGCGGTGCCGCCGCTGGAGAAGGCCTGTCGTGATTTCCGGCTGGTGTTCCAGTTTGAAGGCTCGCGCATGCCAGTGCAAAAAGCGCAAAGCCTTAAAAATTTTGACGATGCCTATCAACGCATGCTTGAAACCTTGTCCACGCTCACCGCCGTGCTTGAAACCCAGGCGGGCCGGGATCCGCTGCTTGAAAAATGCTGGCAGCGCGGAGAAGGATTGTTGGCTTTGCTGGAAGCCTGGTTAAAAGGCAATCAGGCCAACCTGGTGCGCTGGGTAGAAGTGTTCAGCCAAAGTGTGCAATTGCACGCGACCCCCCTCAGTGTGGCAGATGGTTTTGGCAAGCAGCTCAATGCACAACCGCGTGCCTGGATTTTTACGTCGGCCACCTTGGCTGTGAAGAGTGATTTCAGTCATTACCAGGGCCAAATGGGCTTGCTGGCTGCACAAACCAAACACTGGCAAAGCCCGTTTGATTATAGCCAACAGGCATTGCTCTATGTGCCAAGTGGCATGCCCGAGCCTAATAGCAGCGCTTACACTGCGGCTGTCGCTTCGGTCAGCCTGCCCATATTGCAGGCCAGCCGTGGGAGGGCGTTTGTGTTGTGCACCTCATTGAAAGCCATGCGTGAAGTGCATGCGCTGCTCAAACAGGCATTTGAAGAGCATGGCCTGGAATACCCATTATTGATGCAGGGCGAGAGCAACCGCACGGAGTTATTGGACCGTTTCCGGGCTCACGGCAACGCAGTGCTGGTTGGCTCACAAAGTTTCTGGGAAGGCGTCGATGTGCGTGGCGAAGCGTTGTCATGCGTGATCATAGACAAACTGCCCTTTGCGCCGCCAGACGACCCTGTGCTGGCTGCGCGCATCGACAAAATGAATGCCGAAGGTAAAAATGCCTTTATGGAGTACCAGTTACCCTACGCGGTGATTACCCTCAAGCAGGGGGCCGGACGCCTGATCCGTGACGAACAGGACGTAGGCGTGCTGATGATTTGTGACCCGCGCCTGGTGGATAAACCCTATGGTCGTCGTATCTGGCAAAGCTTGCCGCCTTTCAGACGCACGCGGGTACAGCAAGAAGTTGAGGACTTTTTTGCATTGATCAATGCTGGTGACCAGCCATGATAGAGATTCCTGCTCAAGAGTATACGTTGAGTGCCATTCGTGCGCAGGGCGCAGGCGGGCAAAACGTCAACAAGGTTTCTTCGGCCATTCATCTGCGTTTTGATATCCATGCTTCAAGCCTCAGTGAAGCAGTTAAAAGCAGGCTGCTGCATAGCAAGGATCAGCGAATTAACGCGGAAGGTGTGTTAGTGATCAAGGCGCAGCAATACCGGACGCAAGAAGCTAATAAACGGGATGCCATTGCACGCCTGCATGCGATTGTAGAGGCGGCGAGGCATGTGCAGCCGATACGTTACGCTACCCGGCCGACCTTGGCGGCCAGGAAACGGCGGGTGGCTGGCAAGATGCAGCGTAGCGTCGTTAAACGCGGTCGAGGCAGGGTTGTTGGCGAGGATTGACGGCGAGAATGTCATTCACCTCCAGAACGGAAAAAGGTGCGACTTAAGCGCACCTTTGCTTACGATCTGTAATCCGCATTAATCTTCACATAATCGTAAGAAAAATCGCATGTCCAAACCGTCGCATTGGCGCGACCACGGTTAAGCACCACGCGCACCAAAATATCGCTTTCCTTCATCACTGCAGCGCCTTGCTCTTCAACATAGCTCCCAGCACGACCACCCTTTTCAGCCACCAATACATCGCCTAAATAAAGCTGCATGGTGTTGACGTCGAGGTCTTCAATCCCTGCATAGCCAATGGCCGCCAGAATGCGGCCCAGGTTAGGGTCTGAAGCAAAAAATGCGGTTTTAATCAGCGGTGAATGCGCGATGGCATAAGCCACCTTGCGACATTCCTCCTCATCTTTGCCAGCTTCAACCTGTATGGTCATAAACTTGGTGGCGCCTTCGCCATCACGCACAATCGCTTGTGCCAGTTCGATAGCGACATCTGTGAGTGCATCACGCAAGGTGACAAAATCGGCACTCTGCTCATTGATGACCGCATTGCCTGCCTGGCCAGTCGCCATCAGGATCAGGCTGTCGTTGGTACTGGTGTCACCGTCCACGGTGATGCAGTTAAAGGATTTGTTCACGGCGTACTGGATGATGCTGTCGAGCGCCGCCTGGCTAATAGCGGCGTCGGTGGCAATATAACCCAGCATGGTCGCCATGTTGGGGTGAATCATGCCGGAACCTTTGCTGATGCCAGTAATTGTTACCTTTTTGCCATCAATAGTGAGTTGGCGCGAAGTCCCCTTGGCAACGATGTCTGTCGTCATGATTGCTTCAGCGGCATTCAGCCAGTTGTCTTCCTGCAGGTTGGCGACAGCAGGGGCAATACCAGTCAGCAACCTGTCCATGGGCAGCGTTTCCAGGATGACACCGGTTGAGAACGGCAACACTTGTTCAGGACTGATATTCAATGCTTGTGCCACACCGATGCAGCTGGCCCGTGCGTCGTCCAGGCCTTGTTGGCCAGTGCCTGCGTTGGCGCAACCAGTATTCACCAGCAAGGCGCGTATACCTTTGTTGAGTTTTAAATGCTCTTTACATACGGTGACGGGGGCTGCGCAAAAGCGGTTCAGGGTAAACACGCCAGACACGCTGCTGCCTTCAGGTAGGGTGATCACTAGCACATCTTTACGGTTGGGTTTGCGGATATGCGCTTGGGCGTATCCGAGTTGTACACCTTTGACGGGTAATAATGATTTTGCTAGGGGAGCGACTAGTTTGACCGGCATTCGATTTCTCTCGCGATTTTGTCTTTGAAGTAAATGGCTATTTTACAAGAGAATGGTGACAAAAAGTCTGCCCTAAAAACGGTGATAAACCGGCTCCATGATTTAATTTATGTTCGGCGATGTGATAATCTTTGATTTGTTAAGACTTGATAGGAGAGTAAGTTTTAACGGACACTTAAACTTTAATTAAAGATTGAAAGAAAAATGAAAAAAATAATTTCGATAGTATTAATGCTTGGCTTAGTCGGGTGTGCTTCAGTACAAAAGCCGGTAGCACTGGATAATCACTTCTGGGAGAACCGCAAACCCGTCATTGGCATCGCCAAAACCACAACACCGAAACCAGATGCATTTATGACGGGCAATATGGGGTTGTTAGATATCGCAATTAATCGTGGTAATGCAAAATCGTTGATCACACATCTGGAGAAAATGGATACCTCCAAAGTGAAAACGATGGATAACGAATTTATCGCCCAATTGCAGGCGAGAGGGTTTCAGGTGAAGAAAATTGATCAAGCGATTGATTTACAAAAGATGCAGAAGTTTTCCGGCAAGTCAGAAACGACGCCTTATGCCGAGTACGATTTCCGCAGCTTAAAATCAAATGACGTTGATTATGTGTTGTTATTGGCGGTAGAACGTGTTGGCACGATTAGAAATTATTACGGATTCATGCCCACAGGCGCTCCTATGGCTGATTTCAAATACAAGGGATATTTGGTTGATTTGAATACCAATGAGCTGAAATGGTATGTGGATGATGTGAGCAATATGCCTATTTCTGAGCCTTGGGATCAGTCACCTAGCTTCGACAACGTCTCTACTGCTGTGAACACCAATCTGGATCGCGGTATCGATAGCCTTGGCAATGCTTTTTTTGGCGGCAATTTGAAATAATTTAAGGTGCGGCCTGGCTGATCAGTTGTGATTTGGGTATCGAAATCAGCTGCGCAGCATCATGAGCAAACATCCGGCCAGCAATCCGGTCGGGTGTTTCCGCCAATAGAAATAATTGATTCTTGCTGGCTTTCCCTGAATGGGTGTCTATAAAAGAAATCTCTCTGACCGTTGATGCAGGCCCAGTTTTCCAGGTTTTGTCGAGGAAGTCCAGGATGAACATTTCAACCGCAACGTGTACACCGTCACGAATCGACTGCTTCAATCGCTCCCCGCCATTTTGAGTCCAGCTCGCTTTCAACAGGTTTTTATCCTGGCCGATCAGTTGGTGAGAGATATATTTAATTTCTGACAGATAAAATGGATTTACTTTATCTTTCACCCACAGCCTTGGGCTGGTTTCAAAACAAAGTGATTGAAGTTTGCTATCAAAATAGAGGCGATTTTCAAACGTCAGGATATAGTTTTGCTTGATTCGAACCAACAACCCCGCTTGATTTAAGGTGTTTCTAGAGTCGACATGTTCAAACTCAAATTGGGTATTGGCGAGTTGTTCAGACAGCTTCTCTTGTAACGCTGCACTGAACTCCTGATTAATATCCATGGATTGCAGGATTGCCGCTAACTCGGCATTAAACCTGGCGGCGGCATCATTTTCCCTTGCATTCTGGCCATTGATAATGCTGGTCGCAATCAAAGCCCCCACCAGGGATGAAATCGGGTCTGCCCCTGGTACCTGGGGTGTCTGAATAAAAGCTGCATTGTGGCGTGAAACTGGCAAAATGCTGAACTTATTGGTGTGCGTCATGATGTGTAACGCATCAGCTTTCTCATGAAATGAAGGGATGTCCATCGCAATCGAGTGCTGATAATTTAACTCTTCAGCTTGAAGACTGGTTACGATGCATAGTAACAACAAGGCCAGTTTTTTATACATTTTTAAGCCCAACAGAATCATGAGTCGTTTAGCTAAGCACGACGCCAGGTCGTTCCTTGCGGGGTATCTTCCAGAATAATACCAGCCTCAGCCAGCTCCTTGCGGATGCGATCTGCTTCGGCGTAGTTTTTGGCTGTTTTGGCCGCAATACGGGCATTGATCAGGCTTTCAATATCCAGGTCGCTATTGCCGGTTTCACCTTGCATAAAGCTTTCCGGGTCGCGTTGCAACAAGCCGATGATTGCAGCCAATTGTTTCAGCAATGTGGCCGTGGAGGCAGATTTATCCTTGTTCAAGTCATTGGCGAGTTCAAACAACACGGCAATGGCTTCCGGCGTATTAAAGTCATCATCCATCGCGGCCTTGAATTTAGCAGCCTGAGGCAAACTCCAATCAATTGTAATGTCCGTGATCTTGATGCCGCGTAATGCCGTGTACAAGCGCGTTAATGAAGCCTTGGCATCATCAAGGTGCTTATCGGAATAATTGAGCGGGCTGCGGTAATGTGCGCGCAAGATAAAGAAACGCACGACTTCCGGGTCATACTTTTCCAGTACTTCGCGGATGGTAAAAAAATTGCCCAGCGATTTGGACATTTTTTCATCGTCCACACGGATAAAACCGTTATGCATCCAGTAATTAGCCATGGTGCAGCCGTGGGTGGCTTCAGATTGAGCGATTTCGTTCTCGTGATGCGGGAACTGTAAATCCTGCCCCCCGCCATGAATGTCAAAGTGTTGCCCCAGATGCTCGGCGCTCATGACAGAGCATTCAATATGCCAGCCAGGACGGCCATTGCCCCACGGAGACTCCCAATAAGGCTCGCCTGGTTTGGCGGATTTCCATAACACAAAGTCCAGCGGGTCCTGCTTGTGACCGTCGACATCGACACGTTCGCCAGCACGCAAATCGTCCAGGCTTTTGCCTGAGAGTTTGCCGTAGTCATTAAAAATGCGCACTTTGTAAAACACGTCACCGTTACCTGCCTGGTAGGCAAAGCCCTTGGCAATCAGCTGGCTGATCATGTCCAGCATGCCCTGCACGTGTTCGGTGGCGCGTGGTTCAATGTCAGGTCGGATAATCCCCAATTTGGCCGAATCTTCATCCATGGCGGTAATGAAGCGCTGGGTGAGGCTTTGGATGCTTTCGTTATTTTCGTTGGCACGTTTGATGATTTTGTCGTCAATATCGGTGATATTGCGTACATAAGTCACTTCATAATCGCTGGCGCGGAACCATCGCGCAACCATGTCAAACACGACCATCACGCGTGCATGCCCTAAATGACAGAAGTCATATACCGTCATGCCGCAGACATACATGCTGACCTTTTTGTCTGTGATGGGCTTGAAGTCTTGCTTGCTGCGGGAAAGGGTGTTGTATAGTTTTAACATGCTAACGAAATGTAGATGGATGAATGCGTGATAAAATTAGCGAAATGACTGCAGTGTTTAATTTATATTAAGATTGTGGGGCTTGTATTCACTGTTGGCGAGGGGTGCCACTGTTTGATAATTTGTTGTCAGGTAACCACGCAACACATAAATTTGATGCTGAATCATCGCGTAATAATCACCTAAACGCGCCCTGTCTCTTGTACAATTCAAGTATAACATACTGCTAAAAATCAACGATTGCTCAGGTAATAAACTCATGAATGCAACATTAAAAAAATATTTGCTGGTCTTGGGTGTCTTGTTAAGCCAGGCCACCTTTTCTCATTATGCGTTGGCGGGTCAGGTCAATGTCGAGCTGCGTGAAATCAACCAGCTTTCCGAACAGGGCAATCAGGCCGCAGCGCTGGAGCGCGTGAATGCATACCTGGCAGCCAACCCAAAAAATGCGGAAGCCATGTTTATGCGTGGCGTGATTCTGGTAGAGCTGGGTAAGCGTGATGATGCGATCAAGTCATTTACTGAGCTGACTGAGAAATATCCCAATTTGCCTGAGCCATACAATAACCTGGCAGTGCTTTATGCCGACCAGGGTCAATACGACAAAGCCAGGAAGGCACTGGAATCAGCCATTAAAACGCACCCAAGTTATGCCACTGCGCACGAAAACCTGGGAGATATTTACGCACGCCTGGCTTCTGAGGCTTATGACAAAGCACTCAAGCTGGATACGTCTAACAGTCGTGCACAAAACAAGTTGGCCATGATCACTGACCTGTTTGGTGGAAAACGTACGACAACGCGTACGACAACCACAGCACCAGCCCCCGCAGTGACGCCAGCACCAGCAACACCGAGTGCGACTCCATCGGCAAATACTCCTCCAGCATCCCCGGCACCTGCAGCAACAGCGCCGGCTGTGACGGCGCCTCCTGTGGTGGCGGAAACTAAAAAACCTGCAACAGTGGAATCCAAACCTGTAGAAGAGAAACCAGCTGCGGCCCAGCAGGAGCGCGCAATACTCGATGCAGTGAATGCCTGGGCGGGTGCCTGGTCTGGACAAAATGTGGACCGTTACCTGGATAGCTATGCCAAAGACTTTAAAACACCCGGTGGTGAATCCCGTAAGCAATGGGAGTCTACCCGTCGTGAGCGCGTGAGCCGTCCCAGCAAAATTTCAGTCAAGCTCAGTAATCTGGCAGTGAAAATAGAAAGTGATACGGCAGCCAAGGTCACTTTCCGCCAAGTTTATAAGGCGACTGGTCTGGACGCGAATTCGAACAAAACATTGAATATGGTCAAAGAAGGAAGTCGCTGGGTGATCCAGCAAGAGCGCGTCGGTAAATTCTAGTCCTCAGCTAAGTTGGGTGAAGCGAGTTAAATCGCTATTTAAGCAGCGATTTTGGCCGTTTAAGCGTGCAAGATTTGGTTTAAACAAATGTATAATATCGGTATGAGTAGTTTGAGAAAGTACTGTTATATTGCGTTTGTCAGTGCTGCGCTATTGCCTTGGAATGCAACCGCGGTTAACCATGAGGCGTTGACTGCGCGTTTGTTCATTCAGAACAAGAATACCAGCCCGGTTGAACGCATGTTGGTGCAAACTTTGCAGTCTATTAAAGAAGGCCGTTTGCAACAGGCCCTGGACTATGTAGACCAGTTACTGGCGATCTCCCCTAATTTTGCCCTTGCTCACCTGATTCACGGCGATCTGCTGTCTGCCAAAGCCAGGATACTTAATAACTTTGGCGATGCCAATGTCGCCGACGTTAACCGTATCCAGGACTTCAAAGAAGAAGCCGAAATCCGTATCCGCAATTACTTCGATCGTAACCGGGGCTTGACGCAGCCCAATATGTTGGTGGAGCTGTCTGAGAAGCAAAGCCATGTGTTGTTTGTGGATACCGCCCGTTCGCGCCTCTACGTATATGAAAAGGCTGAGGGGGATGTGCTCAAGTATGTTGCCGATTATTACGTCACCATCGGTAAAAACGGTATCGGCAAAAAAGACCAGGGCGATAAACGCACACCAATAGGTGTCTATTTCGCCTCGCGCAAACTTAACCGCCCATTGCCGGATTTGTATGGCGATGCAGCATATCCGTTGAATTACCCCAATGAAATTGACAGCTACGAACGCAAGACTGGTTCAGGCATCTGGATTCATGGAACGCCAAGGGATACCTATAGCCGTCCTCCCCGTGCCAGCGATGGCTGCGTCGTGTTGTCCAACCCGGATATGAAAGCCTTGCAGGATATATTGCAGGCTGGCAATACCCCGGTAGTGATAGGCGTCAATTTTCAATGGGTCAACCCGCAATCATTACGTCAGCAAGACCGTGCTAAAGCCGATTTGAAGGCGGCTATAGAGCATTGGCGTAAAGATTGGGTGTCGCAGAATACCGATGCTTATCTGTCTCACTACACCAGTGACTTTTTTTATTCAGGAGGCGACTTGTCCAAATGGGCCAGCTATAAGCGCCAGATTCAGGCGGCAAAACCCAAGGTCGCAGTCAACCTGTCTGAAGTCAGCATGTTCACTTATCCGAACTCGACGAGAAATATGGTGGTCGTAGATTTTGAGCAGGAGTTTTCAAGCGCAGCCTTACGTAATGTCATGAAAAAAAGGCAATACTGGGTGCAGGAAAACGGGCAATGGAAAATTTTGTATGAAGGATCAGCTTGATGCGCATGTTGTCTTGGATCGTAGGGTGTTGCATGTTAACCGCGGTAGGTATGGCGAATGCAGCGACACAAGTGTTGTTTGAAACCAATCAGGGTAATTTTACGGTGGAGGTGTATGCCGACAAGGCGCCTAAAACCGTAGAAAACTTTTTGCAGTATGTGAAAGATGGTTTTTACACCAACACCATTTTTCATCGTGTGATCGGCAGATTCATGATCCAGGGCGGTGGTTTTGACCGCGAACTCAATGAAAAGCCAACCCGTGCGCCAGTGGTGAATGAGTCAAATAATGGCTTGTTGAATGCGACGGGTACGATTGCCATGGCAAGAACGCCAGATCCCAACTCAGCCACGGCGCAGTTTTTTGTCAATGTGGCGGACAACCAGTTCCTGGATTACACCAGCCCTGAGCCTGACCGTATCGGTTACTGCGTCTTTGGCAAGGTGGTTTCTGGCATGGACGTCGTATTTAAAATCAGCAATCTGCCTACCGGCAACCAGCGCGGTTTTTCGGATGTGCCGATTCGTACGGTCGTGATCAGACGCGCCAGCATTATTAACGGAAAATAATTATTCCACCCCTCAATACAACGGAGAATATTTTGGTCAAACTGACTACCAACTTTGGCGATATTACGATTGAACTCAATGCGGAAAAGGCGCCTATTACTGTTGCCAATTTTTTGAGCTATGTTGAAAAAGGTTTTTATGATGGCGTGATTTTTCACCGCGTCATCAACGATTTCATGATTCAAGGTGGCGGTTTTGACACCAACATGAAACAAAAGGCGACCGATGCCACTATCAAGAATGAAGCCGATAATGGACTCAGCAATGATAAGTACACCATCGCCATGGCGCGTACTATGGTGCCGGATTCTGCCTCTGCGCAGTTCTTTATCAACGTGAAGGATAATGACTTCCTCAACTTCACTTCACCGACCACACAAGGTTGGGGTTATTGCGTATTTGGCAAAGTGGTTGAAGGGATGGATGTTGTAGATAAAATCAAAGCCGTGCCAACCACCAGCCGTGCTGGTCATCAAGATGTGCCTGTCGAACCAGTGATCATCGAAAAAGCTGTTGTGGTAGCCTAAGGCATGACCACCTGGATCATTTCTGATCTGCACTTATGTGCCCAAAGGCCTGCGGTAACGCAGGCTTTTTTGCATTGGCTGCAAACAGAGGCCGCTCATGCTGAAGCTCTTTATATCTTGGGCGACTTTTTTGAGGTGTGGGTTGGTGATGATGTTCTGGATGACGTGCAACATGGTAGTGAATTCTTGCCAATTGTCCAGGCTTTGCGTGCACTGTCTGAGCAAGGAGTAAGCCTGTATTTCATGCATGGCAACCGTGACTTCTTGATCGGCGAGACTTTCGCACAAGCTTGTGGCATGCGGTTACTCCATGATCCAACCTTGCTGGAGTATGGAGGCAAACGCATTCTGTTGAGTCATGGCGATGCCCTTTGTACTGACGATGTCGCTTATCAGCAATTCCGTGTACAAGTGCGTGATCTGCAATGGCAGAGGGCTTTTCTCGCGCAGCCACTGGCAGCCAGATTGGCTTTTGCTGACCAGGCACGTAGCCAGAGTGCACAAAACAAAGCCATGCAAACCATAGATATCATGGATGTGAACGTAGACGCAGTAGCCGATTTAATACGCAAGTATGATTATCCTGAGATTCTGTTGCATGGGCATACGCACAGGCCGGGGGTCCACCAATTGCAAGTCGATGGGCATACGTGTGAGCGCATGGTGCTTGGCGACTGGCATGACCATGCGATTTGCGCACGTCTCGACCAGCAAGCGTTGCAACTCATAGATTTGCCCTTGCTCAAGTAACTTCTTGAAAACCATGATGGGCTTGCATAAGGTAACCGCTTATGTAGCCCGAGGCTGGCAGGAATAACTTCCACAAGTATTCAGCCCGGCACAACACCAACTCGCATTCACAAAAAACCCCTGCATGCAGGGGTTTTTATTCTCTTGTTGCTTTGGTCATCAGCGCTGAAACTCTTGCGGCCTGACTTGGGCCGCAATTTTATCCAGCACGCCGTTGATATATTTATGGCCATCAATGCCACCATACGTCTTGGCTAGTTCTACGCCTTCGTTAATGGCGACTCGGTAGGGGATGCTGACGTCAAACATCAGCTCATAGCCTGAAATGCGCAAAATCGCATGTTCTATTGGGCTCAGCTCGTCCAGTTGGCGATCAATAAACTGGCTGATCATGGCGTCAATGTCTCCCGTATGGTCCAGTACGCCGGTCAACAATTGCTTGAAGTAAGTTTCATCGGCCTTGAAGTAGTCAGGATCATCCAGGCTGTCGAGGCGCAGTTGTTTTACGTCGCCTGCATTCATGCGGTTTCGGTATAGTGCCTTCAGTGCCAGCTCACGGGATTTACGGCGGTTTTTGCTGCCTTTTCCTTTGGCTGGTGGAGAACCAGGTGCGTTTTCTTGGCTCATAATGCGTTCACCAGATTCGCCATTTCAATAGCAACTTGTGCGGCCTCAGCCCCTTTGACCGCGACACGGGCCTCAGCCTGTTCGTCATTCTCTGTGGTCAGGATGGCGTTGGCAACGGGCACGCCTGTATCACGCTGAACTTCAGAAATCCCTCGTGCAGACTCATTGGAAACGACTTCGAAATGGTAGGTTTCACCACGAATGATGGCACCCAATGCAATCAGCGCATCAAACTCTTCTGATAGGGCCATGTGTTGCAGGATCAGCGGTGATTCCAGCGCGCCAGGGACGGTCGCCAGGGTAATGTCATCAGCACTGACACCTAATTTGAGCAACTCTTGCTCGCAAGCTTGCAATAAGCCGGCACCGATATTGTCGTTAAAACGGGAAAGAACGATACCGATTTTTTTACCGGTACCGTCCAGGTTTTGGGCTATTTTTTTCACTTGTCATTCCGTGGGTTAAAACATTAAGCCGCTATTTTAACCCAAACGGCAAGCTTGCGGATTATGCGAACAGTGACCAGGCTTTTTGCACCGTCATCCAGATGCCATAACTGATGGGGATCAGTACTGCCAGCCAAGCCAGTTTCACCAGGATGGCAGGCGTTTTAGGATCATTCAGGCTACTGTTAGTGGACCCCGTGCTGGTTGGCTTGCCAGTGCTTTGTTCTGCAGCCAGCTCACTGTCAGACATGAAATATTTGTCAGCGACCGGGCGCACCAGCAAGTTAGCCACAAAGCCCACAAGCAGTAAGCCCGCCAGTGTCATAAAAATGGGGGCGTAAATGTCTGCGTATGGGACATTGGCTTCCAACCTGACATCATGCAGGTAATTGACGATGACCGGGCCAAGAATCCCTGCGGTTGACCATGCAGTGAGCAAGCGGCCGTGGATAGCGCCCACAAACTGCGTGCCGAACAGGTCTGCCAGATAGGCCGGGATGGTAGCGAAACCGCCGCCATACATGGATGCAATCACGCAAAACACCAGCAGGAATAGCGCCAACTGATGATGGTTGGCGGCATAGGTGCCACACACATACATCATGATACCGAGCACAAAAAAGATGAAATAGGTATTTCTGCGGCCCAGTTTGTCCGAGGAAGTGGCCCAGCCGATCCGGCCAAAAATATTAAACAGTGAAATCAGGCCGACAAAACCGGCACCGACTGCCGCCGCTGTCACAGTAAGGGTTTCGTCCGCCTTGATTTCTGCGAAACCAAGTGCAGGCTGACCAATCAATACCCCGCCAAAAGTCTCTTGCAACATGGGGGCAGCCGCACCGATGATGCCGATGGCAGCGGACACATTCATGCACAAGATCAGCCACAATAACCAGAATTGCGGTGTCTTGTGCGCATTTTTCAAATGTACATGCCGCGTTGCTACCAAGCGGTTGTGCTGTATATCTGGTGGTGTCCAGCCAGCGGGCTTCCAGTTGGCTGCAGGTACGCGATAACCCAGCGAGCCTAAAGTCATGAAGACCGCATAAACCAGGGCCAGTACGACAAAGGTTTGCCAGACACCAGGCGCTGTTGGCGTGGCGAAGATGCTCATCAATTTGGTCGCCAGCGGCGAGCCTATCATGGCGCCACCACCAAAACCCATAATAGCCAGGCCGGTCGCCATACCGCGGCGGTCAGGAAACCATTTGATCAGGGTAGAAACTGGCGAAATATAGCCTAGTCCGAGCCCGATGCCACCAATGACACCGCTGCCCAGCCACATCATCCACAGCTGGTGGTGGTAAACACCGAGGGCCGAAAGTAACAGGCCACCACACCAACAGAGCATGGCGACCAAACCGGCTTTGCGTGGGCCTGCACGCTCCAGCCAGCCACCCCAGAGGGCAGCCGAGCAACCCAGCAGGACAAAGAACAGCGTATACATCCAGCCCAAGTCAAACTGGGTCCAGTTACAGTCGGTGGCAAACAGGGCTTTTGCCGTGCCTGCCAGTTTGTCACTGAAAGTGGTTGCGCCCGCAGCACATGCAGCCACCGGTTTGCCATCTGGTCCCGTCAGCGCATTGCCTAACGGTTTCCAGAAGACGCTGAATCCATAAGCCATGCCGATGGAGAGATGCACGGCCAGCGCAGCCGGAGGCACCAGCCAGCGATTGAAATGATTGCCAGCTGTGATGTGTTCTTTGGAAAGATTAATCAAGATCAAAACCCTTTTATTTTTTTGCCGTAACATCTTGTTACAAATTGCTGCAAAAGGCAATAAAGCCAAATTTAAAATTATGTGAGTTTGTCATTAAACTGTCATAATTCATTCATAAACTGGCGAGCATTAAATCAATACTTTGATCTCAATGATTGCTTGAAGGGAGTGTCATGGCTGCAGCGAATATTTTGGTGGTAGAAGACGAACCGGCGATTCAGGAATTGCTGGCGTTGAATATCAAACAAGCGGGGCATCATGCCATTCGCGCCACCAGCGTTGAACATGCACAAATGTTGTTGCGTGAAACCATGCCTGACCTGATTTTGCTGGACTGGATGTTGCCTGGTATGAGCGGGATCGAGTTTGCCCGCCGTCTGAAGTCTGACAGTCTGACCAAAGAAGTACCGATTATCATGCTGACTGCGCGTGGCGATGAATTTGACAAGGTGCGTGGCTTGGAAGTGGGTGCCGATGACTATGTCACCAAGCCTTTCAGTCCGCGTGAACTGAATGCGCGTATCAAGGCTGTGCTGCGCAGACGGGCGCCGCAAATGACCGATGATCCGATTGAAATTGCCGGTTTGCACCTGGACCCGACGACACACCGTGTGACAGGTCACAATGTACATATCCCACTCGGTCCAACCGAGTTTAAGTTGCTGCATTTCTTCATGACCAACCCTGAGCGTGTGCACAGCCGTACACAGCTCTTAGATAAAGTATGGGGTGACCGCGTGTTTGTGGAAGACCGTACCGTGGATGTGCATATCCGTCGCTTGCGTAACGCGTTGGTGGCCTCTAATCACCAGGAAATGATCCAAACTGTACGTGGCTCTGGCTATCGTTTTTCCGTGCATACCGATCCCGGTAATTAATCTTTGATATTGCCCAATATCGATTAGGGATTTTATTTGAGCGTGACAGGGTTCACGCTCTATCTTCGGCCAGGGTGTCGTGATACGCTTGCGCGTGTTGATTCTTCACGATTTAATCGCCCATGAAACTCATTTCTAACCCATGCTGTTCGGCTACCATGTATCGCTGGTTGATACGATTTTTCTGGTTGGGCCTGTTTATCTGGGTAGGTCTCACTTTCCGTCAGCATGGCATCAGTAATGACGAGTATGTGCAACATACTTACGGCCAGATGCTGCTCGACTGGTATCAGTCCGGGTTCAAGGACCAGGATGCTTTTCACTACCGTAATCTTTATTTGTACGGTGGCTTGTTCGACATTATTGCAGCAGCAATAGACCCCTATATTCCCATCATGATCTGGGATATCCGGCACTTACTTTCTGCCCTGTTTGGTCTACTGGGATTTTACGGCGTATCAAGGTTTGCAGGCTTGCTTGGCGGTACGCGCCTGTCATTGCTGGCGATGATCATGTTATTCCTCACCGTCTCCTGGTCTGGCACCATGTTTACTCATACCAAAGATGTGCCCTTCGCGACTTGTATGCTGTGGGCGCTGTATGCCACGGCGCTGGTTGTGCGCGATATGGAGAATGTCAGTGGCAAAGCCATTGTTCTGCTGGGGTTTGCCGTCGGCGGTGCTTTGGGATTGCGCGTGGGAGGTGCTTTTGCCGTCATCTACCTGATTTTGCTGGTGATAGGGCGCGTGCTGCTTGACCACAGGTTTGAGCGTACACCTGTCTTTTCACGTTTGCTGCGCATGACGGTGGTTTTGTTACCCGCTGCAGTGTTGGCATTTGTGTTTATGGCCATGTGCTGGCCATGGAGTGTGATTGAGGCGGACAATTTACTCGAAGCTGCCAAATCTTTCTCACACTTTGATTTTAATATGCAGACCATTGCCAACGGTGTGGTCTATAACATTAGCGAAGTGCCACGCAGTTACCTGTTTCAGTACCTGGCGGTCAAATTGCCCGAAGCTGCTTTGCTCGGGTTATTTGGGCTGCCATTATTGTGGCTGTTTTGTCGTGATGCATTGTGTCTCGCTGAACGGTCCTCACGCATGGTCATGGCGACTTTGTTAGTTGGCATCCTGTTCCCGCTCGTCTTCGTGATGGATGACAGGCCTGCGCTGTATAACGGTGTGCGACACTTCACCTTTTTGCTGCCGTTACTGGCCATTATTTCTGCCTGGGCGATTGTGGCGGTCTGGCGCGCGTTGGCCAGCAGCCATGTCGCTGGGCGAGCCATTTACCAAGCCATCTGGGCTGGCGTCATGATAGGCCTGATGTTAGTCAACTTGCTGGATATCGCCCAACTTCATCCTTACCAGTACGTCAGGCTAAACCGCCTTGCTGGAGATCAGGTGCAGGCGCAGTTCAAATGGGAAGGTGATTACTGGTCAAGTGCTTTACGCGCCGCGGCAGATCAACTCACTGAAATGAAACTGCCAGAGCGTCCACAGCCATACTGGGTCGCTGCCTGTGTCGATACCCCACAAATCGAACCCTATCTCGATGGGCGTTTCAGTGTGACCCGCCGCTGGGAAGAAGCTGATTTCTTCCTGTCTACGACAAATATGCATTGTCATGAAGTCATGAAAGGCAAACTGGTGGGTGGCGTGCAGCGTCAGGGTATGTGGCTGGCAGTCGTCAAGGACCGCCGCGCATTGCAAGGTGTTGATCGCCGGGCAACACCCGCCAAAAACTAATAGCAATCCGCTACAATAACCGCAGTGAATCTTCTACGTGACGCCATGACGAATACAGAGATCGAAGCCAATCGCCAAACTGCCCAGCCGCACATCACGGTCATGGTGCCTGCCTATAATGAAGAAAAAAATATTGCTCGCACCTTGCAAAATATCCGTGGCGTTTTGCAGCAGATGTCGCCCAACTGGGATATTGTGGTGGTGGATGATGGCAGCCGTGACCAGACCGCACAAGTCGTGCAATCACTGGTCGAGGCTTGTCAGGTGACTCTGGTTAGGTTTTCACGTAACTTTGGCAAGGAAAACGCCATCAGTGCCGGGCTGAGTTACGCCAAGGGAGACCTGGTAATCTGTATGGATGCCGACGGTCAACATGCCTCTGAACTCATGCTGAACATGCTGGAAAAGTGGCGCGAGGGCTATGATATGGTCTATGCTGTGCGTCAGGATCGTGAGCAGGAGTCTTCTTTCAAATTGTGGGGCTCACGCCTGTTTTACCGGATGATGAGCACCAGTAATCATATTGAAATTCCGCGTGATGCCGGTGATTTTCGCCTCATGAACCGCAAGGTCGTAGATGCCTTGTGTGCCTTGCCCGAACGTAACCGATTTATGAAGGGCATTTATGCCTGGGTAGGGTATAAATCGATTGGCATTCCCTATACGCCATTGCCGCGTCTGCACGGTGAAAGCGCCTATTCGAAACTCAAATTAATCGCACTGGCATGGACTGGCATTACCGGGTTCTCGGTTTTACCGTTACGTTTGGCCAGTCTAACGGGTGCCGTCCTGGCTTTGATTGCGTTTGCTTATGGCACAGTGGTGATCATTGACACTTTGTTCTTTCATGAGTCCATTCCAGGCTGGCCTACAGTGGTAGCCAGCATGATGTTCTTTGCCGGCGTGCAGTTATTGTTTATTGGCATCCTGGGCGAATACCTGGCACGTGTCTATGACGAAGTCAAAGGACGTCCTCCCTATATCGTTGCAGAAGTGGTTCAGCCAGCGGTAAGCTCTTCAACTGATCATCCCTGATGAATGACATGCGTGCTTCTGTATTAGGATTTGTGAGTGTAGGCGCCCTGGCTGCTGCTGTACATTATGTGGTGGCATTGCTTGCGCACGCGGGTGGCTGGCAGCCAACGGGTGCAAACTGGATAGGGTTTTTATGTGCTTTTCCGGTCAGTTATATCGGTCACCGCCGTTGGTCATTTCGCGGCACACAAGCCAGCCACATGACAGCCTTTTTCAAGTTCCTGACGGTCGCATTGCTCGGTTTTCTCGGCAATCAGGGCTTACTATGGCTGGCACTGACCTATACTCCGTTACCATTCTGGTTCGTGTTAGGCATGGTGATGGTCATTATTGCAGTCAGCACTTGGCTACTTAGCCGATTCTGGGCTTTTCAATATACGTGAAGGATGGCATGGCTAAGTTGATTATCTGTGCCGATGACTACGCACAGTCGCCTGCGATTGATGCCGCGATTCTGGCACTCATAGAACGGGGTGTCGTGACTGCCGCTTCCTGCATGACCTTAAGCCCGGAATGGCCTGGTAGTGCAAGAGCCTTAACGCCCGCCATCCGACATCATGCTGATATTGGAGTGCATCTGGATTTCACGCAGTTTTCACACACCATCCGGTATCCACATTCTCTACTCGTCTTGCGCAGCCTGTCTGGCATACTAAACAGGCAAGCCGTTGTCGACAATATTCAGCAGCAATTAGACGCGTTTGAACTGGCGTTGCAGACGCCTCCTGATTATGTAGATGGCCATTTACATGTACATCAGTTACCCGTCATTCGCGAAGCGCTGGTCAATATATTGCAACAGCGCTATGGGCATTTACCATTCACAGAGCGACCATGGCTGCGTATTTCCAGTCCGCCCCCCGGCAGCGGCCTTAAAGCCCGCATCATCCATTGGCTGGGCGCAGAAAAGTTGAAACGATTGGCCAATGCCGCTGGATTTCGTTTTTCGCCATTATTGCTCGGTGTATACGATTTTGAAGGGGATGCCGCCTCTTACCAGGCGCACTGGATGAGCTGGGTAAAACAACTCAAGCAACTGGCATTTGCACCGGGACCTGAAGCAGATTTGCCGCCAGTACTGATGTGCCATCCGGCACGACCCACCCAAAAAATTGATTCCGATGACCCGATTGCGGTCGCTAGGATGGTGGAGTGGCAAGTCATGCAATCGGCAGATTTCTCTGCCTGGTTAGGGATGGCCGATATTCAGCCTGTCAAAGGCTCTGTGAAAGGTGACACTTGAGTTTGGATTGGTTGAATCAGGCGACTGTTTGGCAGCGGGCGATACTGGCCGCATTGTTAGGCGTACTCACCGTGTTTGGCTTTGCACCCTTTGGCTTATTCTGGTTGCCATGGCTGACCATGGCTGGCCAGCTCTGGTTATGGCATCAGGCAAAAACGCCCGCACAAGTGTTCAAGCTGGGGCTGGCGTTTGGCCTGGGATTTTATATGTTTGGCATCTACTGGATTTATATCAGCCTGCATACGTTTGGCGGCATGCCATGGTGGTTTGCTGGCTTCTCAACGTTTTGCCTGTGTGCGTTTATGGCGTTGTTCCCGGCAGTGGCGGGTTACCTGGCAAAAAGAATAGGGCACTTGCTTTGGGCGGCCCCGATTTTGTGGGCCTTGTCCGACTGGGTACGCAGCTGGATTTTTACCGGATTCCCCTGGCTGACGCTTGGCTACAGCCAGGCACCAGATAGTCCGCTGGCGGGTTTTCTACCCGTCGTTGGCGTCTACGGTGTCTCGGTTTTAGCTGTTTTGTTTGCCGCCTGCCTGGTGATGATTGCTAGCGCTATCCAGCGCATACGGGCAGTGGTGATCATGATCATTCTGCTGGTCACAGGCAGTGCACTGACTGCCGTGCCCTGGACAAAACCCGTCGGTCAGCCCGTGACTGTGGCCATGTTGCAAGGCAATATCAGCCAGACCGTCAAATGGTCACCTGAACATGCCGAACAGACCTTGAAACAATATCTGGAGATGGTACGTCAGGCACAGGCGAAATTGATTGTGCTGCCTGAAACAGCCCTGCCAGTCCTGGTGGAGCAACTGGATCCATCTTACCTGGATGCACTGAAACAGCATGCCCGGCATCAGCGTGGTGATCTGTTGGTGGGGGTGGTCGAATCAAAGCAGGGTGAATACTTTAACAGTGCCATCAGCCTGGGTAGCGCAGAAACGCAGTCCTATTCTAAAAGTCATCTGGTCCCGTTCGGCGAGTATATCCCGCTGAAAAGCGTCTTCGGCTGGATTTA
The DNA here is from genome assembly GCF_001183865.1 of Methylophilus sp. TWE2. Classification (NCBI taxonomy): domain Bacteria; kingdom Pseudomonadati; phylum Pseudomonadota; class Betaproteobacteria; order Nitrosomonadales; family Methylophilaceae; genus Methylophilus; species Methylophilus sp. TWE2. The sequence continues at coordinate 2,537,505 of NZ_CP012020.1, read as the reverse complement.
CCGCGACTGGCTGCATATGCCGTTAAGCGACTTGTCACGCGGAACCTCCAAACAACCGCTGCTGATTGCAGGGCAGAAAGTGGGCGTGAATATCTGCTATGAAGATGTATTTGGCGAAGAGATCGCGCAGCAGCTACCCCAGGCAGAATTGCTGGTGAATATCAGTAACGATGCCTGGTATGGGCAATCGTTTGCGGCGGATCAGCATATGCAGTTCAGCCAGGTGCGAGCTATTGAAACCGGGCGTATGGTGCTGCGCAGTACCAATACGGGGGCTACTGCTATCATCGATAAAAATGGCCAGGTGCTTCAGAATGCACCGCATGATGAAGCGGTGATTTTGACTGGAGAGGCTCAGAGTTATCAGGGAAGGACGCCGTATGTTTGGTGGAGGAACTGGGCATTTCTGGTGTTGAGTTTTGGCGGGTTGTTGTGGATAGGGGTAAGGCGGTAATTCTTTCAACTTTAAATTTTTATATGCTCTAGTAGATTAAGTTGTAGGGTGGGCGGTTATGCCCACACGGATAGTTAGTGGTTGTTTGATGCGACCTCTTTCGCCCCTCGGCGAGTTACTTTTCTTTGCTTGCCCAAAGAATAAGTAACCAAAAGAAATGCACCCTAGCTTCCGCTTGTTTCCTGCGTTGCTCATCAAAACAAGCGGTCACGAAACTCGACCTGGCAGCTCACAAAATGCGTGAGCCGCTGCGGGACTCGAACAGTCGCTCCCTTCTCCCTTGTTTTGGCTGCGCTACTCGGCGCGGCAGATAGGGGCCCGAAAAGCTATGAGCGCCACCGTTTGTGGCTTAAAGAACCGAATGTGAGTTTTTAACTATTCCAAGCGTCAACGATGCTACTTTGGCGAGATGAATCCCATCCCATCACGCTGAGTAGCGGAGACGAAGTGGGAGTTTTCGGCCATCGGCTGTTCGAGTTCCGCGGTGGCTTGCGTCTTGTGCAAGCCACTAGGGCGAGTTTCGATGGACGCCCACTTTGTTGAGCAACGCAAGGCAGCCGAAGGCCGTGATGGCTGGGTGTCGTCCTCTTTGGCTACGGCCGCCACTTTGTGGCTTAACCTAAAGGTTAGCCTACGCCGCAACACTCCGTTAGTTGTGGTTACTTTCTGGGGGACAAGCACCAGAAAGTAACTCGCCTTGAGGCGAAATAAAACATTTCAATAGTCCGAAACCGTCCGAATTCTGAAAATTACTTTCTAAATTAACCTGTTTCTTCCTTACCAAAAAAATGCTGATACAAAATCGGCAAGACAAACAACGTCAAAAACGTCGCTGTAATCAACCCGCCAATCACCACAATCGCCAATGGCCGTTGAACTTCTGCCCCCGGCCCGGTCGCAAACAGTAAGGGAATCAGCCCAAATGCGGTAATGCTGGCCGTCATCAACACGGGCCGCAAACGTCGTTTGGCTCCTTCATAAGCAATTTTGTCGGCAGGCATGCCTTGCCCTGCCAACTGCTGAAAATGGCTGACCATGACAACGCCGTTCAGGACGGCAATGCCTAGCAGGGCGATAAAGCCAACCGAGGCGGGAACTGAGAGGTATTCCCCGGAAAGCCATAGCGCAAACACGCCACCTATCATGGCAAACGGGATATTCGACAACACCAGCAAGGCTTTGGGCAATGAGCCAAACGTCATAAACAGCAAGAGGGCAATCAGCACAATCGACACCGGGATGACGATGCTCAGGCGTGCGGCAGCGCGCTGCTGGTTTTCAAACTGGCCTCCCCATACCAGCCAGTAGCCTTCAGGTAATTTCACTTGCTGAGTGACTTTGCGCCTGGCTTCATCGACAAAACTGACTAGGTCACGGTCTTTGACATTGGCGGTGACGACGACCATGCGGTTACCGCGCTCACGATCTATTTTGACCGGGCCTTCTTCGCGAACGATCGTGGCGACGCTGGAAAGCGGTACGGTACCGCCTTGCGGTAAGCTCAGCATCAATTGACTGAAGTCAGAAGAGGATTCGCGGATGAGTTGGCTGCCTCTTAGCAGGATGGGCGTACGGCGGTTGCCTTCAAGCACCACGCCCAGCAGTTTGCCTTCGAGCTGGCTTTGTAGCAGGGTATTAATCTCAGCTACAGTCAGCCCAAGCCTGCCAGCTGCGACGCGGTCTATCTTGATTTGCAGATATTGCACACCACTGTTTTGCGGCGTGTAGACATCCTGATTGCCCGGCACGGATTCAAGCACTTTGATGATTTCTTGTGCTTTCTGGTCCAGTATTTTGAGGTCGGTGCCAAAAATCTTGAGTGCTAGATCTCCACGTACGCCCAAAATCATTTCGTTGACGCGCATCTCAATCGGTTGCGTGAAGTTGTAATCTAGTCCGGGGATGCTGTGCATGACCCCACGTAATTTTTCAATCAGGGCGGCTTTGTCTGGCACTTGCCATTGCTCGCGTGGCTTGAGTAGCAGGAAGTTGTCGGTCTGGTTGACGCCCATGGGGTCCAGCCCCAGTTCATCGGCTCCGGCTCTTGAATAAACGCCTTGTACCTCAGGCACTTGTTGCAACAGCGTTTGTTGCAGGTGGCTATCGGTAGCAATGCTTTGTGAGAGGGCAATTGATGGCAGTTTTTCAGTGCCGATAATCACGTCACCTTCGTCCATGGTGGGCATAAATGTTTTGCCGATGAAGGGGTAAACGATGCCTGTCAGCACCAGTAATACTACGGCTATAAACAGTACGATGCGTTTATGCTGCATGGCGCTTGTGAGCGAACTGGCGTACCAGCGGTTGAGGTGTCTGATCAACCAGGGCTCTTGACTGGCCTGGTTGTTAATCAGGAAAGAAGCCAATACGGGGATGATGGTGAGCGAAAGTAACAGCGAGGCGCCCAGCGCGAACATAATGCTGAGGGCAACCGGTGCGAACAGTTTGCCCTCCAGCCCTTGCAAGGTGAGTAAAGGCAAAAATACCGTGATGATGATGACTATCCCGGCACTCACTGGCACGCTGACCTCACGCATCGCTGCCAGAATGACCGCCAGTTTGCCCTGATTCTCGGGCGCGTGGGCAAGATGTTCGACAATATTTTCAACCACGACCACCGCAGAGTCGACCAGCATGCCGATCGCAATCGCCAGGCCACCCAATGACATCAGATTGGCTGACATGCCATAGCGTTGCATGAGCCAGAAAGTTGCCAGCATCGCCAGCGGCAGGGCGCAGGCCACCGTGAGGGCCGCGCGCAGATTGCCTAAAAACAGTACCAGCAGAATCAACACCAGCACGACCGCTTCCAGCAATGCCTTGTTGACGGTATGCACCGCGCGGTCAACCAGGTTGCCGCGGTCATAAAACACTTCAATCTTCACATCTTTGGGCAAGCTGGGCTTGATTTCAGCCAGCTTGGCACGCACGCCTTCTACCACTTGTCTGGCATTGGCGCCGCGTAAACCGAGCACCAGGCCTTCCACCGCTTCGCCTTTGCCATTGCGGCTGACAGCGCCATAACGCGTCAATTCACCGATGCGCACCTCGGCCACATCTGCAATACGCACCGGGCTGCCTTGCTGGCCTTTGATGACGGTGTTGCGCACATCGTCCAGGGTCTTGAAAGCGCCTTCAGAACGCACCAGAAGTGACTCCTCACCATCCTTGAGCCTGCCTGCGCCGTCATTGTGATTGTTCTCACTGATGGCGGTTTGCAGTTCATTCAAGGCAATCCCACGGGCTTGTAGCTTGGCGTTGTCTGGCACAATTTCAAAGCTGCGCACCAAGCCACCGAGGACGTTGACATCCGCCACGCCAGGGACGGTGCGCAGGCGTGGGCGGATCACCCAGTCGAGTAAGGTGCGTTTTTCCTGCAAGCTCAGCGTGTCTGACTCTATGGTGAACATAAACATTTCACCCAAGGGTGTGGTCATGGGTGCGATACCGCCTGAGACCTCAGCTGGCAAGTTGGCCCAGGCGTTATTGAGGCGTTCAGTGACTTGCTGGCGTGCCCAGTAAATATCTGTGCCGTCCTCAAAATCAATGGTTACATCAGTCAGGGCATATTTGGCCACTGCGCGTAAGCCCGTCTGCCTGGGAATACCCAGCATTTCGACTTCAATCGGCGCCGTGATCCTGGCCTCGACCTCTTCTGGTGTCATGCCGGGGGATTTAATAATGATCTTCACCTGTGTTGAAGACACATCCGGAAACGCATCAATCGGAATCGTTTGATACGCCCTCCAACCGGCAAACAACAAGCCAATGGTGAAGACGCAGATCAGTAGTCTTTGTTTGAGCGAGTGTTCTATGAGCCAATGCAGCATATTATTCCCCACCCAAACCTAGCCAGTGGCCTTTGAGGGCGGCCACGCCTTGCACGGCAATGGTTTCGTTGCCTTGCAGATTTGCTTGTACCGTGAGCTGCTGGTCTTGCTCAAGCAACACCTTCACTGGTATCACAGCCACGCCTTTGGCATGCCGGGCAAAAATCACAGCTTGCTCACCTTGCCTGGCCACGGCAGTCCTCGGCACGGCGAAACTGGCATGGGACCCTTGCGCGGTCTGTTCAACCAGTGCGACCTCAACGATCTGGCCCACCGATAATTGGTCAGCACCCTGGCTGATAGTCGCGCGCACCTGTGTGGTCTGGTTGTTTTTATTCAATTGCCTTAACAAAGTGTCTACCTTGGCGGTCAGTCCCAGTTTAGGCAAACGCACCGTGGCGCCTGGGCTCAGTTGCTGGGCCTGGGCAATGGGTACTTGTATCATCAGCCATAAGGGATTCGGGTTGCTGATGGTGTAGATAGGCATGGCCATATCGACCCGTGAACCCACTTGCTGTTGCTGTTCCATAATTTGCCCGCTGATAGGCGCGACGATAGACATGCCGTTTTGCATGCTGCGCTTTTGTGCCAGTTGCTTAATCTGGGCCTCACCCATGCCTGCCAGTTTGAGCGTTTGCTGGCGTTCATGCATCAGCGCCTGACTGGTTTCATAAACGCTTTGAGTTTCCTGCATGCGTCGCTGGGAGATGATGCCATCTTTGAATAACTCCTGGTCGCGTTTGAGCGCCTGTTCATGCAGCCTGGCCTGAGTCTCGCTTTGCAGGTAATTGCTTTGTAAGGCCACCAGGTCCGGGCTGCTTAATTGGCCGATCACCTGACCCTGTTTCACGCGGTCACCCACACTCACATTGAGTCGGGTAATCAGTCCACCTTGTGGTGCGGTGACGACACGGGTTTGTGTGTGGGGCAACATTACCTCGGCCGGATAACTGGCAGAAAGGCCACTGTTTTGAGCTTGCAAGTGACCCCACTGCACTTGCATCTGTTTGAGTTGTGCTGCTGACAGCGGCAACACGGTGGCAGACCATGCGTGTAATGACAGGCAGGCGGAGAGGGTTAAAAAAAGTATTCTTTTCATGGCAGGACTCCTACAGCCTGGTTGTATTTGGCAATATTCCATTGCACTTGTAACTGCTGGCTGCTCAAGCTGCGTTCAGCTTCAAAGGCAAGTAATTGCAGGCGTAATAACTGGTTGAGGTCGAGTTCGCCCAAGCGGTAGGCTTTACGGGCGAGTGAAGCGTTTTCACTGGCGATGGTTTGCTGTTGCTGGACTAGCGTGAGCTCCTGGCGGCTGACATGCAGGTTGTGCTCGGCTTCGTGCAAGTTGTTTTCCAGTTGGCGACGTAAGGTCTCCAGTTGCGTCCGGGCATCGCCGATATTCTGTTCAGCGTTGGCCAACAAGGGTGCGCGGTGCACCTCGCTTTGCAATGGAATGTTGATGGCAACCCCCATGCTGGAGTTATAGGCATAATCAAACCCACCCTGGATGGTGCGGGTGCTGAGTGTCAGTTGCGGGTTTTGTCTTTGCTCAATGGCCGTCAGGTCACGCTGGCCCTCAGCCAGCTTGAGTCTGGCCTGTGCCGCTTGCCAGTAAGGCGAGTCTTCATAATGTTCGCGTGTGGACAGCGTTTCTTCCAGTTTTGCCGGCATTTCACTGAGGCCGGTCAACTGCTGGTAACGGAATTGCGCATGCATGAGCTCGGCATTCGCGGTGACCAGCTGCCGTTCAGCCTGCAAGGTTTCCTGCTGGGTTTGCATCACATCCAGTCTGGCCACTTCGCCCGCCTTGAAACGTTTTTGCACATCTTCGCCTATGCTGCGCAGGGTACTGCGCCGGTTTTCCATCAGGCTGACATCGTTGCGACGCATGGCGATTTCCCACACGGCATTGCGCAGCAAGTCTGCGGCCAATTGCTGTAAACCGGCCCGGTCTTGAATAAGACTGTCGTCAGCCAGGCTGGCCACCTGGCTGCGTGCCTGGCGCTGCCCTGGCAGCCAGATCGGGATTTGCATCTGGGCTTGCCATTCGCGTTCATCACGGTTGCTAAGCAGGGCATCATTCTGATGTGAAAAGCCAACTGAGGGCGCTTGGGGTAACCAGCTGTTGGCCATGACTTTGCGTGCTTGCACCATTTGCTGGTGGGCCGCGAGTAATGATTGTTGGGGGTGGATGGCAACGACCTGCTGCAATACCTCATGCAGCGTCATGCGCGAGTTGGTTGAAACCGTATCCACATGGTCGCTATCCTGGCTGAGACCATCGGCCAATACAGCGCAGGCATGGCTAAACATCAGCCATACGCACCATGCGATGAACAGAGAGCGACAGGCTCTCTTGCTTAAATGAAACATAGAATCTCCTGAACAAAACAGGCAAACGGTTGGTTAATACCAGCCGATGCAAGGTGTTTATGGTTCAGGCGTAAGGTGGGCCGCGCGGACTGTGGCGCGTGAGGGGAGATCGGTATTGTGCACTATCGTGTGGCTGCCGGTTAAATTGGCGGCAAGGTAGCAACAGGCATAGTGACAAGAGAAAAAGCGTAGGGACTAAAGCAGTCAGCCAAATGCTGGCATAGGCATCAATCAGAGATAACAAGGTATTGCTTTCACTGATCGCCTGACCTAGACCGATGATCTGGCCGTGCGATTTGCTGGAGTGCATATGCCAGTGAAACGGATGCTTGGATTCGGCCGCTTCAGTGTGTAAGGCCGGGATATCGACCATATGCATATGTGGGCCGTCATCTATGGCCGTGTCACCAGCAGCATGAGCGTGCAACAGCGGCGCAATGGTTTGCAACAGGGCAAACCACAACGTGAGCAACAGTACCCATGTGCGATAGGATTTCATGCATCTAATCTATCAAAATTTCTTTGCAGCCACAATCGCAAAAAACCGTAAAAAAAACTGTTTAACTCATTCAATGGCGCTGCAATGCGATTTCTTAACCTAGTCTGAATCAGGTAAAATAATCGTTTTACAATCAAGCGGATCAGGCATCATGGTGCTGACCTTTCAACAAATCATTTTAAAACTACAAGAATACTGGGATAAACAAGGTTGCACTTTGCTGCAACCTTACGATATGGAAGTTGGCGCAGGCACCAGCCATACCGCCACTTTTTTGCGCGCATTAGGCCCTGAGCCATGGAAAGCAGCCTATGTGCAACCTAGCCGCCGTCCCAAAGATGGCCGTTATGGTGAAAACCCAAACCGCTTGCAACATTATTACCAGTATCAAGTGGTACTGAAACCAGCGCCAGCCAATATTCTGGAACTGTACTTAGGTTCACTCGAAGCATTGGGCTTTAATCTCAAGGAAAACGATATTCGTTTTGTGGAAGATGACTGGGAAAATCCAACCCTGGGTGCCTGGGGCCTGGGCTGGGAAGTCTGGCTTAACGGCATGGAGGTGACGCAGTTTACCTACTTCCAGCAGGTTGGCGGCATCAACTGCAAGCCCATCACCGGTGAAATTACCTATGGCCTGGAGCGTCTGGCCATGTACCTGCAAGGCGTGGAGAATGTCTATGACCTCGAGTACTCGCCTGGCGTGAAATACGGCGACGTGTTCCACCAGAACGAAGTTGAGCAGTCGACCTATAACTTTGAGCATTCCGATGCTGACTTCCTGTTTACCGCGTTTAATGCGCACGAAAAACAGGCCAAGCACCTGATGGAAGCGAAGCTCGCCTTGCCAGCCTACGAACAGGTATTAAAGGCCGCGCACACCTTTAACCTGCTGGATGCGCGTGGTGCAATTTCAGTGACTGAGCGTGCCGCTTACATTGGCCGTATCCGCAACCTGGCCCGTGCAGTTGCCGCCAGCTACCTGGATAGCCGCGCCAGACTGGGCTTCCCCATGGCGCCTAAAGCCTGGGCCGATGAAGTCATCGCCAAACTTGAGAGCGAACAAGCAGAACAAAACAAGAAAGCCGCCGCATGAGTACCCGCAATCTGTTAGTAGAGTTATTTGTCGAAGAGCTGCCGCCTAAGGCACTGAAAAAACTGGGTGAAGCTTTTAGTGGTGTATTGGCTGAAAGCCTGAAATCAGCTGGCTTGCTGGCCGATGATAGTATGGTGACCACCTTTGCGTCGCCACGTCGTCTGGCTGCGCATGTAACCAAGGTCTCTGCCAAAGCGGCTGATAAACAAGTCGCACAAAAGCTGATGCCAGCGACTGTTGGTCTGGATGCTAGCGGCAATGCGACGCCTGCTTTGCTAAAAAAGCTGCAAGCCTTGGGTGAAGATGAAAGTGCCGTTGCCAAGCTGCGCAAAGAGCATGATGGCAAGGCCGATATCCTGTTTCTGGATGCGACCCAGGCAGGTGCCACCTTGCAAGAAGGCTTGCAAAAAGCACTGGATGAAACGCTGGCAAAATTGCCTATCCCCAAAGTGATGACTTACCAGATCAACGATGGCTGGGAAAGTGTGAATTTTGTGCGTCCGGCGCATGGCCTGGTCGCACTACATGGTGATGAAATCGTACCGGTTTCAACGCTGGGTTTAACGGCAGGCAATACCACGCAAGGTCACCGCTTTGAGGCGAAAAATCCAGTCGTGACGCTCTCCTCTGCCGATACTTACACACAGCAACTGGCTGATGAGGGTGCTGTGATTGCAGGTTTTGACGCGCGTCGTGCCGAGATTGTAAAACAGCTGCAAGCCGCCGCTGATAAACAAGGACTGAAGCCGATTGAAGATGAGGCGCTGCTCGATGAAGTGACTGCGCTGGTGGAGCGCCCCAATGTGTTGCTGGGCCAGTTTGAAGAAGAGTTTTTGGCGGTGCCGCAAGAGTGCCTGATTTTGACCATGAAGGCCAACCAGAAATACTTCCCGCTGTTAGATGCGAGCGGCAAACTCACGAATAAGTTTTTAATTGTCTCCAACATCAACCCGGCGGATGCCAGCAAGGTGATTGGTGGTAACGAGCGCGTGGTGCGTCCACGTCTGGCCGATGCCAAGTTCTTCTTTGATCAGGACCGCAAAAAGACGCTGGAAAGCCGTTTGGCTGGCCTGGGTAAAGTGGTCTACCATAATAAGTTAGGCTCACAAGGCGAGCGCAATGAGCGCGTGGTGGCGATTGCCTCCGCGATTGCCCAGCACATTGGCGGCGATGGTTTTGTTGCCAAAGTGGCACAAGCCGCCCGCTTGTCCAAAGTCGATTTGCTGACGGATATGGTCGGCGAGTTCCCGGAGCTGCAAGGCATTATGGGCCGCTACTATGCACAGCATGAAGGCCTGGCGGATGATGTGGCTTATGCCATTGAAGACCATTACCGCCCACGTTTCGCTGGGGATGAACTGCCGCGCAGCCAGGTCGGTGTGGTGGTGGCCTTGGCCGATAAACTGGAAACACTGGTCGGCCTGTTCAGCATCGGTGAAAAACCAACCGGTGATAAAGATCCGTTTGCCTTGCGCCGTCAGGCATTGGGCATTTTGCGCATGCTGATGGAAACCGATTTGCCATTGGCCTTTGATACGTTGATTGCGCAAACCCTGAGCGTGTTTAATGGTGGGCAAGATGTGGCTGATGCCATTAAGGCCTTCTGCTTTGACCGCCTGGCTGTGAATCTTCGTGACCAGGGCGCAAGCGCGCAAGAAGTCGATGCAGTGTTGTCATTGTCACCGAACCAATTAGCCGAAGTGCCTCGTCGCTTAAGTGCGGTGCAAGCATTTGCCAACCTGTCAGAAGCGCCTGCGCTGGCGGCTGCTAACAAGCGCGTGTCTAACATTCTGAAAAAGGTGGAAGGCGAAGTGAAAGCCGACGTGAAAGCGGAGTTGTTGCAAGAAACGGCTGAAAAAGACTTGTATCAGGCGCTGGCAACCACCAAACCTAAGGCGGACCAACTGTTTGAAACTGGTGATTACACTGCGTCACTGCAAGCCTTGGCCGTGCTCAAGGCACCCGTCGATACATTCTTTGACGAGGTGATGGTCAATGCAGACGATCCTGCATTGAAAGCGAACCGCCTTGGTCTGTTAGCCACCTTGCACCAGGCCATGAACCGCGTGGCAGATTTGTCCAAGCTGGCGAGTTAATTTATTGCCGTCAGGAGTTTATGCATGAAATTAGTCATCCTCGACCGTGACGGCGTGATTAACCGCGACAGCGCGACCTTTATCAAAAACCCAAACGAGTGGATTCCGATTCCCGGAAGCCTGGAAGCGATTGCACAATTAAACCAGCATGGCTACCGCGTGGCAGTGGCCACCAACCAGTCGGGCATCGCGCGCGGCTATTTTGATATGGCGACGCTCAATGCTATTCACGACAAAATGCACAAAGCCCTGGCTCAGGTCGGTGGCCGTATCGATGCCGTCTTTTATTGCCCGCACGCGGCAGATGACCACTGCGAATGCCGTAAACCCAAAACGGGCATGATTGAAGAAATCGGTCGCCGTTTCAATATCGAGTTGACCAAAGTGCCTGGCGTGGGTGATGCCTTACGTGATTTGCAGGCGTTTGATAAAGCAGGTTGCCAACCTTATCTGGTGCGTACAGGCAAAGGCGAAGAAACCTATAACTTGGCTGATGTGCCCATGAATACCATTGTGGTTGCTGACCTGGCCGCGGCTGTTCAAGACATCATTGCAGGTGACAAGTAATGCAAAAAGCGGTGTTGTATGCGCGCGCCTTGCTATTTTATGCCGGGTTGATTGTGTTGACCATTCCATTTTCATTACTGGCGATTTTGCTGATTCCACTCCCTGCGGTCACGCGGTCGCGTTGGGTCAGTGGCTGGGCGTATGGCGTCTTGTGGTGGCTTAAGGTGACGTGCAATTTGCGCTATGAGGTCACTGGCCGTGAGCGCATTCCTGCTGGCGCACATATCATTCTTGCCAAGCATCAGTCGGCTTGGGAGACTATAGGGCTACAGTGTATTTTTCCGCCGCAAGTGTGGGTGATGAAAAAAGAGCTACTGATGATTCCCTTCCTGGGTTGGGCGTTCTGGGCGCTGGATGCGATTCCGATTGATCGCAGCTCTGGCCGTGAGGCATTGAAAAAACTGGTCAACAATGGCAAAGACCGCCTGAAGCAGGGCTTGAGTGTGGTGATTTTCCCCGAAGGCACCCGCACGGCCCCCGGTCATCGAGGAAAGTATCATATCGGCGGTGCTTGGCTGGCATCGCACAGTGAAACCACTGTTGTGCCGGTTGCGCATAATGCCGGGCGTTTTTGGCGCAAAAACTCCATCCTCAAATATCCGGGTGTGATCCAGGTGGTGATAGGTCAGCCGATTGATACCAAAGGCCTCAAGCCCGACGCCGTCAACAAACAGGTTGAGGACTGGATTGAAGCCGAGATGTTGAAACTGTGATTGAGCAGCGCCTGCAATTGCCTGACGGGCAAACGATTCCCTACCAGCTCGATTTACGTCTGCGTAAAACCATAGGCCTCAAAATTACCGCCAATGGCTTGGTGGTACATGCCCCCAAACGTATTTCTGCCACCCAGCTTCAACAAGTCCTGCTGCAAAAAGCTACTTGGATACAGCAGAAACTCGCCTTGCGAGAAACCAACCAAGTTGCCCCCATGCAATGGCAGGATGGCGAGCCGCTGTTGTTTATGGGCCAGGATATTGTGCTGACGCTACAACATCATGCCACCAATAAAGCGGTGGTGTTGCAAGGTAACCAGTTGCTGGTGAGGTCGCCGCAGGTTGACCAGCCTGCATCTGTCGCGCGCAAAGTATTGCAATGGTATGCCCAGCAAGCCCTGCCGGACTTTAAGCGTCGGGTAGAGCTTGTCGCTGCGCAAATGGGTGAAAACATTACTTCGGTCGCGATTTCAAATGCTAAGTCACGCTGGGGCAGTTGCAATAGCCGCAAACAAATCCGTTTGAACTGGCGATTGATTCAAGCGCCACCCCATATCATCCAGTATGTGGTTTGCCATGAAATGGCGCATCTCAGGGAAATGAACCACTCGGCGAGGTTTTATGCGGTGCAGGAGAGCCTGTTCCCCAATCACGTACAGGCTGAAAAAGAGCTCAGGGCATTGTCGCCCATTTTGCATCGCATGGCGTGATCGCAGGGATTTAACGCGATTTTTTGATCTCAGCCACCAACTGATCCAGCACCATCCCCCAGCCCTGTTCAAAGCCCATGGCTTCATGCCGCTGCTTGGCTGCGGCATCAGAATGCAACACATAGGCGGTATATCTGGTTCCGTGCGCGGTGGCTTCCAGCAGCAGGGTGGCCGTCATCAAGAATTCTGCACATTCGTGGCCAGGTGATAATTCTGGCATTTGCGCTGGCCTAAAGCCGGGTTGCAGGGCATTGGTCCAGCTCAGCTTTTTGTTTGTGATCACCTCAAGATAGCAGCCAATATTAGGAAATTGCTGCCCTTCGGGCGACTGCATCACTGTACGGAAAAGCCCACCTGGTTTGAGGTCGATTTCACATTCGACGGTTTTCCACGGCAACGGGCAGAACCATTTTTTCAAGTGCTCGGGGGTAGTCCACGCATGCCATATTTCCTCTGGCGTCACATCCACCTCTCTTTCCAGAATTAAATCCAACTCAGGGTTCAATGCAATTGCCATCACTTGATCTCCTTGAAGTTTTGAAACAAATAACCGTCAATCACAAAGTCGAATGACTTAAGTTGAAATGCTTATCTCTTGCTTGTACGGTTCGCCAGCCAGATACCGGTAAAAATGGTCAGCATGCCCAGCAGTTGATATCCATGGAATGTCTCTCGCAGCAGTAGGGTTGATAGGATTGATCCGAAAATTGGCATGGCATGAATAAAAACACTGGCACGCACTGAGCCAACCAGCGTCACTGCTTTGGAGTAAGCAAGCAGGGCAATCACAGATGGAAAAATGCCGATGTAAGCTAATATCCATAACGTATGAGAATTCTCCAGGTGAATGCTTGTTGTCTGACTTTCCCACACGGCCAGTGGCATCAACAGTAACAAAGCAATGAATACCTGACATAACATGAGGCCGGTGCGATTAATGTTTGCTGGAATCTCCTTGATCCATAAGGTGTACAGCGCCCAGAAAATCATCGCAAGTAAGATAATCAGATCCCCGGGAGCGAAGGCCAAAGAACGCAATACCAGCCAGTTGCCATGGGAGACGACGATGAGTACGCCAACCAGCGATACGAGCAGTCCGACCAGTTGATTGCCAGGTAGTTGATGCCGGTAGAGCAGAAAACCAAAAATGGCCACCAGGAATGGAATAAATGAATTGAGGATGATGCCATTGGTGGCGCTGGTCGTATGTAAGCCCCAGTACACGAGTAAGTTAAACGTCGCGACGCCAGTGATGGCAGTGCCCAGCACATGCCAGCGGTATTGCCCATAGCTTCGCCAATCTCGTAAAAAAGGGTGGATGGCAAACGGTAACAGGCAAACCGCAGCAATGCTCCAGCGAATCAGGGAAAGCATGACAGGAGGCACTTCTGTATTGATCGCGCGTCCGGCAATGAAGTTACCAGCCCAGAATAGTGGGGGCAGTAATAATAAAACCAGGGTGCGCCAGTGTAGAGCCGGTGAAGTAGCGAGGGTCATGCGGATGGCCAAAATGGGGAACCCAGATTGTAGATGGCGATTGGTTATGGCGCAAAGATTACGGTCGATAAATAACAAAAGGGGCTCAAAGCCCCTTTTCAGAATCGGTTTCGATTAAGCTGCGCCTAGTTGTACGGGCGTCAGTTGTATCAGTTTTTTAACCAGGCCTGGATGTTGTTCTGCGTGCGCTTCTTTTAGGCAGGCCTTAGCACAGCTGGCGCATTTGCCGCATTCTGCCCCTACACCTAACTCGTCCTTCAAATGCTTTACGGTTTTCGCACCATTTTTCACTGCTTGATGAATTTGCCGCTCAGTCACTGCATTACACACGCAAACGTACATATTGCCTCTACTTAAAATCACTAATGATAATTATTATCATTTATGTGGACTTTGTCAATAGCAATATGGTTCCATGCAGCCATGAAAAAAGCCGCTTTCGCGGCTTAATTCGATGATTCGCTTTTATCTATCCAGCTAATCAGACTCGATCTGTGATTGCAGATAGTTCGGCAGGCTCACGTCTGTAATCAGTCGCTGTTGGGTTTCCAGCCAGTCAATCGCTTCTTCGCAGGCTTCCAGCAGCTCGGTCAGCAAATCGCGAGAGACATAATCCTGCAGTTTTTCTGCCTCGGCAATGGCTTCCACCAGTTGCGGGCGTTGTACTTCTTTTTCAAAGCTCAGGTCGCCCTGCAGGCATTCAACGACATCTTCGCCTATCAGTAGTTTACCCAGGTTTTGCAGGTTAGGCAGTCCATCCAGAAACAGGATGCGCTCAATCACTTCATCGGCTTCTTTCATGACGCGGATGGACTGTTTGTACTGGTAGTCATTCAGTCGCTCAAGCCCCCATTTTTTGAACATGCGGGCATGCAAAAAATATTGGTTGATAGAAGTCAGCTGGTTTTTAAGCACCTTGTTCAAGGTGTTGATGATTTGTTTATCGCCTTTCATCCGTCATGCTCCTTATGCGGCAGAAGGGCTGTTGCCCATCTGGCTCTGGCAATAGTTTTCCATACCCACCAGTTTGATCAGGTTAAGCTGTTTTTCCAGCCAGTAGGCGTGGTCCATTTCCGTATCTTCCAGTTGCACCAGCAACATTTCGCGGGTCACGTAATCCTGTGCTTGTTCACAGGCTTCCATGGCTTTTTTCAGGTGTTTGACCACGGCATACTCAAGCGCCAGATCAGATTCCAGCATGGATTTCACATCCTTGCCGATATTCAGCGCGTCGCGCTTGGCCAGGTTAGGTTTGCCTTCGAGAAACAGGATGCGCTGGATCAGCGCGCGGGCATGTTCACGTTCATGCAGGGATTCATGTAGGCTGTGTTCTGCCAGGCTCCCCAATCCCATGTCTGCATACATTTCACCGTGGATCAGGTATTGATCTGTGGCGGATAATTCACCCGCCAGCAGGTCATTCAATATATCTATGATTTTTTTATCGCCTTTCATGTCGGCTCCTGTTTGCATTTTTGATGCAGCTATCATACAGGAAAACACAAATGATGCAATTAAAAAATTAACTTAACTATTTGATTTTAAATAATATTTTAAATAAAAATCTAAATGACAATCGTTCTTGATGCTGGCGCTGGGAAAGATTCCTTCGCGCTCTGCAACTAGAGGAGTAACTGCAAATCATGTGCAATATTTGCTGGTTTTTCACCATAGCCCAGATAGATGCGAGGGGCGCCGCTTTTATCAAAGACATATAAACCAGCGCTATGATCCATGGTATAGCCGGATTTTCCAGGTTCGCTGACCTTGGCCGCATACACTTTGTATTCACTGAGGTTGGCGGCGACTTCGGCCACGGTGCCACGCAGTCCAATAAAGCGCGGGTCAAACCCTGGCACAAACTGTGCCAGCACTTCCTGCGTATCACGTTCCGGGTCTACCGTCACAAACAGTACTTGCACGTCATTGGCTTTGTCTCCCAGCAGCTTCATGGTTTGCTTGAGGTCGCTCATCGTGCTCGGGCAGACGTCCGGGCAATGCGTGTAACCAAAAAATAGCACGACAACCTTACCCTTGAAGTCATTCATATTGCGCAATTTGCCGGTATGGTCAGTTAGCGAAAGCGGCTTGCCAAACTGGGTGCCGGTTAAATCAGTACCAATGAAACTGGCAGAACTCCCCTGCTGGCAGGCGACCAGTAGTGTGGTTAGCAGTATCAAGGCCAGGTAAACCCACTTAAAACGCACAGACATGCAAAAAATCCTTGTAAATCATCACTGAAATGGATTCTAACATAGGCGAAAAGGGCGGAGATTGGTTTACAATATTGGTTTTTGATGACTGACGGATTAAAGGCGAGTTTAAATGGCAATACCGAGTTCGATGGCAGACCGTGACGGCGTTATCTGGTACGACGGCAAAATGGTCAACTGGCGTGACGCCACCACCCATGTATTAACCCATACCCTGCACTACGGCATGGGCGTGTTTGAAGGGGTGCGTGCCTACAAAACGGATAAAGGCACGGCGATTTTCCGCCTCAAAGAGCACACAGACCGCTTGTTCCGCAGTGCGCATATCCTCGGCATGAAAATGCCGTTCGATAAAGAAACCATCTCCGAGGCCCAAAAAGCGGCTGTGCGTGAAAATAATCTTGAGTCTGCCTACCTGCGCCCGATGGCGTTTTATGGTGCAGAAGCGATGGGCATTTCCGCTAAAACCCTGTCTACCCACGTCATTGTCGGTGCATGGAGCTGGGGCGCTTACATGGGTGAAGAGGCCATCACTAAAGGTATCCGCGTCAAGACCTCCTCTTTTGCGCGTCACCACGTCAACATCACCATGTGTAAAGCCAAGGCCAACGGTAACTACATGAACAGCATCCTGGCGCATCAGGAAGCCGCGCAAGATGGCTATCAGGAAGCGTTGCTCCTGGATGTAGATGGTTTCGTGGCTGAGGGTTCCGGTGAAAACATTTTCATCATCCGCAACGGCAAACTGTACACCCCAGACCTGACTTCAGCGCTGGAAGGCATCACGCGTGACACCATCATCCACTTGGCGAAAGTAGAGCTGGGTCTGGAAGTGATCGAAAAGCGCATTACGCGTGATGAAGTGTATAGCGCAGATGAGGCCTTCTTCACTGGCACAGCCGCTGAAGTGACGCCTATCCGCGAACTGGATAACCGCGCGATTGGTGAAGGTAGCCGTGGCCCCATCACCGAGAAACTGCAAAGCATGTATTTCGATGTGGTGAAAGGCAAAAATGCCAAGTATGCCCACTGGCTGACTTTGGTCTAATCAATCACGTTTAATCAATTTGCGACACGCCTGTTTGCGGGAGAGTTTGAATGTCTGATGTCAAAGAGTTTGAAGTAGACGGCAAAGACTTGCCTTTGCACTGCCCGACCAAAGAAGTAGCGTTATGGGCATCGCACCCAAGAGTGTTTCTGGATGTGGCGAAAACGGGGCAGGTGTCTTGCCCGTATTGCGGGACAAAGTTCAGGTTGAAGCCTGGAACGCAGGTGCATCACCATTAAATTGAAAAACCCACGCGATGCTTGGGTTTTTTGTTGGCGGATGTTGGGTGAATAATTTAGAGCTTTTTATATCGTCAAGCTTGGGCTGTCATCAGCTGCGTCATTCCGGCGACTGCCGGAATCCACGCTGGGTTCGATTTGTGACTAAAGTCCTTTCCCTGGCTGGGTAATTGCTTTTCGCTTTTTAGTAATTTGCTTTGTCTTTACTTGCCCGGTTTGTGGTTTTTTGCGTTCGATGCTGGATGGATAAATGTTTATTTCGCCCCTCGGCGAGTTACTTTTCTTTGCTTGCCCAAAGAATAAGTAACCAAAAGAAAGTGCACCCTAGCTTCCGCTTGTTCCCTGCGTTGCTCATCATCGTGGGCGTCCAGCGAAACTCTCCCTAGTGGCTTGCAAACTGCGCAAGCCACCGCGGAACTCGGACAGCCGCTGGCCGACTTCTCCCACGCTGATTGCGCTACTCGGCGCGTCAGATAGGGGCCCGAAACCCCATGAGGGCCACCGTTAGTGGATTGAATAAAGAATTTTGTTTTTGAACCGTCCAAACTTCAACGATGCTACTTAGATGAGATAAATCCCATCCCATCACGCTGAGTAGCGGAGACAAAGTAAGGGAGAAGGGAGCGACTGTTTGAATCCCGCAGCAGCTCACGTTGTTTGTGAGCTGCCAGGATGAGTTTCGTGACCGCTTACTTTGTTGATAACTAAGAATGCGAAGCAGACTGTTACGGCGTAGGCTAACTTGCGCAGCAATGTTAAGCGTAGCGGCCGTAGCCAACAACGCAAGGGAGCCGAAGGCCGTGATGGCTGGGTGCCGTCTTCTTTGGTTATTTTCTGTGGGGCAAGCAACAGAAAGTAACTCGCCTACAGGCGAAATAAGACGTTTCGATATTCTGAAAAGTCAAATTTCTGAAGAGTTACTTGTTATAAACCTTTATATTAAAAATTAAAGTCTAGGCTGTTAGCCCCCACAACTCCTGCATCACCCGCCCAGTCTTTTCCATACCACTCGTCAAAAACACATAATCCCCAGCTTCTGTTGCTGTATTGAGCATTTGCTCTTGCTCCAGCACCTGCTGTAAACGCTTCGCCACCGCCGCGCCAGTATCAATCAAAGTAACATCCGGCCCCACAATTGTTTGAATATGTTTGCGCACAAAAGGGTAGTGCGTGCAGCCCAGTACGATGGTGTCAGCACCAGCGGCTATGAGTGGCTGGCAGTATTGTTCTAAAAGTGCAAGCGTGTGAGGGGTGTCGAGTTGCCCTTGCTCTATACATTCCACCAGCCCCACACAGGCTTGAGTGACGACTTGTACACCCTGACCGTAATGCTCAAGCAGGGCGGCGAATTGCGCGCTTTTGAGGGTGCCAGTGGTGGCGAGTACGCCAATAATGCCGTTTTTGCTGGCCGCTGCCGCGGGTTTGACTGCGGGTTCCATGCCGATAATGGGCAGGCTGTAACGCTCGCGCATGGCAGCGATAGCCGCGGCGGTGGCGGTGTTGCAGGCGACGACCAGCGCTTTAGCGCCTTTTGCGATGAGTGTGTCGGCAATGGTGAAGCAGCGTTGCTGGATTTCGGTCGCGGTTTTATTGCCATAAGGCGCATGCGCGCTGTCGGCAAAATAGATGAAATGTTCGTGCGGCAGTTGGCGGGTTAAATGCTGGAGTACGCTGAGTCCGCCGACGCCGGAATCCATCACCCCGACCGGGGCGTTGACTGCAATCGCTGAGCACATCGAAATGGCACGGTATGATTTATAATGGTTGGATTATATCGGATTTTAGACAGGTATCAGGCATGGCCAACAGGCTAAGCAAGATTTACACACGCACTGGCGATAGCGGCACAACAGGGCTCGGCGATGGCTCGCGCGTAGCGAAGTATGATTTGCGCGTGGAAGCCATGGGTGACGTGGACGAGCTCAATGCGGTGCTCGGCATGTTGCTGGTGGAAGATCTGGAAGATGAGGTGCGTGACAGCTTGCTGGCGATCCAGCATGATTTGTTCGACCTGGGTGGTGAGCTGTGCATGCCAGGGCACCACTTTATCCAGGCTGGACGCGTAACGTTTCTGGAAATGACGCTGGATGCGTGGAATGAAACGTTGCCACCATTGAAGGAATTTATTCTGCCGGGTGGTAGCCGGGCGGCGGCTGTTTGCCATTTGGCGCGTACGGTTTGTCGTCGTGCCGAGCGGGTGTTACATGCTTTGCATGCGCAATCGCCAGTAACCGCTGAAGCATTACAATACCTGAACCGTTTGTCCGATTTATTATTTGTCCTGTGTCGCGCGCTTAACCGGCATGCAGGCGTGCCTGATGTATTGTGGAATAACCAACATAAACTATAGCGCAGCGCCGCTGACGCTCGAATTACAAAATAATGATTAAACAACTACTGCAAAAAGTCTTCCGGCGTCGTGCCAGCGCGAACACCCATACCCAATTGCCTGCGGCGCAAATCATTCCGGCGGGCAAACACAAAATCAACCAGAAGCACATCAGTCAGGCAGCGCTGAAAACCTGTGACCAGCTACAGAAAGCGGGTTTTAAAGCCTATATTGTCGGTGGTGCCGTACGCGATTTGCTGCTCAACCATCCGCCGAAGGATTTTGATGTGGCGACCAATGCCACGCCGGAGCAGGTACACAAAGTGTTTCGCCGCTCACGTATTATTGGTCGCCGCTTCAGGCTGGTACACGTTTTGTGGGGGCATGAAACGATAGAAGTGTCTACATTTCGGGGGCATCACCTGAGCGAAGGTGATGCTGAAACCAATGATAGTGGCCGTATCATCCGCGATAACGTCTTTGGCAGCATAGAAGAGGATGCGGTGCGACGTGATTTCACCGCCAATGCCTTGTATTACGATCCCAAACGTCAGGAAGTGCTCGATTTTCATCATGGCGTGGCCGATGTCCGTGCCAAAACATTGCGCATCATTGGTGACCCGGTCACGCGGTATCAGGAAGACCCGGTACGCATGCTGCGCGCCGTGCGCCTGTCGGCCAAACTTGGCCTGAAACTGGAAAAGTCTACCGAAGCGCCAATTCGAAAACTGGCTGACCTACTCGAAGACGTGCCACCCAGTCGCCTGTTCGATGAAATGCTCAAACTGTTCTTGTCTGGCCATGCGATTGAGAGCATCAATGCCTTGCGCGCGCAGCATCTGCATCATGGTTTGCTGCCCCTGCTCGATGTGGTGCTGGAGCAGCCCCTAGGTGAAAAGTTTGTCATGCTGGCGCTGAAAAATACTGATGAGCGCATTCTGTCCGGCAAGTCTTCCAACCCCAGTTTTTTGTTTGCCACCTTGCTGTGGCATGAGGTATTGCTGGCCTGGCAGGAAAACCAGAAGCGTGGCGAGCACATGATCCCGGCCTTGCATGAGGCGATGAACGAAGTCATCGACAAACAGGCTGAGAAAATGGCGATTCATAATCGCTATACTTCGACCATGAAAGAAATCTGGGCCATGCAGCCGCGTTTTGAACAACGCTCGGGTAAACGTCCCTATGCTTTGATCACGCATCCTCGTTACCGCGCGGGTTATGATTTCCTACTGCTGCGTTGTGCCTCTGGCGAGCTGCCGCAGGAGATAGGTGACTGGTGGACACGCTTTGCCGACGCGGGCACTGAGGAGCGTACTGCCATGTTATTGCCTGAAAACGGGCCCAAAAAACGCCGCCGTAAACCGCGCAAGAAAAAACCTGCTGGCGAGGAGCCGGCTTAATGGCGACAGCCCTGATTGCGCTGGGCAGTAATTTGCAACAGCCTGAAAAACAGGTCGGCAAGGCGATTGAGGTGTTGGCAAACACGCCCGGTTTAAGTTTGATCAAGGCTTCCAGCCTATATTCGACGGCACCGGTAGGCTACGATAACCAGCCTGACTTTATCAATGCCGTGGTGCAGGTGGCGACCGATATCCCGGCACCAAAGTTGATGCAGCTTTTACTCAACATTGAACAGACATTTGGCCGCGAGCGCCCATTCCCCAATGCACCGCGTATCCTGGACCTGGATTTGCTGGACTATGACGGCATGCAACTGGATACCGAGCTTTTGAAGCTGCCACACCCACGCATGCATGAACGCGGCTTTGTCATTTTGCCGCTGGCTGAAATTGTGCCCGACTTTATACTGCCACAGGGAAAGACTGTTGTAGAATGGGTAGCAGAATCTCAGCACCAAGATATTAGAAAAATTGGGATGTGAAAAAAGTGGCATGAATAAAACTGAGACGTGCGCATACTGGCACTGATTTAATAAGCTGAACGAGCAAGAACAATGTTTAACCGTTTCCCTTATGTCGTGATTGAAGGCCCCATAGGCAGTGGCAAAACTACATTGGCACGCATGCTGGCTGATAAGTTTTCAGTCGAGCTGCTGTCTGAAAAAGCTGAGGCCAATCCCTTCCTGACCCGCTTTTACCAGGATGCTCAGCGCTACGCCTTGCCGACACAGTTATTCTTCCTGTTTCAGCGTTCGCGCCAGATTGAAGATATGGCCCAGCGGGATATGTTCGGCCAGCCGACTGTCTCTGACTTCTTCCTGGAGAAAGACCCGCTGTTTGCGCGGTTAAACCTAGATGACGAAGAATATTCGCTGTATCACCAGATTTATCACCATCTACAACTTAAGGCACCAAAACCCGATTTGGTGGTGTATCTGCAAACCCCTGTCGATGCATTGATGGACCGCATAGAGGAGCGCAATATCAGCTACGAACAAGACATGCCGCGCGAATATATTGCGCGCCTGGCTGATGCTTACAGCGAATTTTTTCATGCCTATGATGCCTCACCTTTGTTGATCGTCAATAACGAAAAGCTCAATATCATTAAAGATCCGGAAGCCTTTGATTTGCTGATTGAACGCATCGGCCAGATCAAGAGCAGCCGCGAGTACTTTAATCCTAACTTTTAATTGAAATATGGTCGGCAATCGGTACGTGCCGATCTTATTTGGATCACTGAAAACAGATGCTGAATACCCTTCTTACAAAGGCCAAGGCAGGCGAGAAAATTACCATGCTCACCTGCTACGACGCTACGTTTGCCAAAGTGCTGGCATTGGCCGGCGTGGACGTCTTGCTAGTGGGGGATTCGCTGGGCATGGTGATACAAGGGGCGAGCAATACCCTGGAAGTCACCATGCAGGACATGATTTACCACACGCGGCTGGTGGCAAAAGGCGCGCCCAATACCGTCATCATGACTGACATGCCAGCCTGCAGTTATGAGCATGATCCGCAAACGGCACTGGCCAACGCGCAAACACTGATGGCTGCCGGTGCGCATATCGTGAAGATCGAAGGTGGTGGCGAGATGGTCGCCACTGCGCGCTACCTAGTTGATAATGGCGTGCCTGTTTGCGCGCACCTTGGCTTTACTCCGCAATCGGTTGAAAAGCTGGGGGGCTATAAAATCCAGGGCAAAACGGAAGAAAGCGCACAGACCATGCTGGCAGATGCGCAAGCCATGGCACAAGCTGGGGTAAGCATGGTACTGTTTGAAATGGTGCCGGCGGCATTAGCGACACACATCACACAAAGCATTCATGTGCCGACGATAGGGATAGGCGCGGGGCCAGGCTGTACTGGCCAGGTGCTGGTGTTGCAGGATTTACTGGGCATTTATACCGGCCCGGCCGATAAAGCGCCGCAAGACTATAAGGCACCAAGGTTTGCGCAGAACTTTTTGCAGCAGTCAGGCAGTGTGCAGCAGGCCGTGAGTGATTATGTGCAAGCAGTCAAGGAAGGGCGTTTTCCTGAAGATAGGCATAGTTATTAGGCGGTGAGGGGTTTTCGCCTTTTCGGCGACCGTTCTTTCTTATGCTTGTCCATAAGAAAGAAGGCAAAGAACAAGACACCCTAGCTTCCGCTTATTTCCTGCGTTGCTCATCAAAATAAGCGCTCGCGAAACTCATCCTAGTGGCCTGCACATACCGCAGGCCGCCGCGGGATTCGGACAGCCGCTCGCTTGATCTTATTTTGCCTGCGCTACTCGGCGCGGCAGATAGGGGCCCGAAAACCCATGAGCGCCATCGGTTGTGCATCAAAGAAAAGAATTTGAATTTTTAGACGTGCCAATTTCTACACTGAGAGTTTGGCGAGATAAATCCCATCCCATCACGCTGAGTAGCGGAAACAAAGTAAGAGAGAAGGGAGCGACTGTCTGAGCTCCGCAGCAGCTTGCGAAGTATGCAAGCTGCTAGGGCGAGTTTCGTGACCGCTTACTTTGTTGAGCAACGCAAGGAAGCCGTTAGGCCGTGATGGCTGGGTGCCCTCTTCTTTGGTTACTTTCTGTGGGGCAAGCAACAGAAAGTAACTCGCCTATAGGCGAAAGTAATCGCTGTGTGGCTGGGCATCCTTATGGCAAAATAGCGCTTTATCACTCATGCATCATGAAATTACTAGCTCTAGAATCCTCTACCGAAACGCTGTCACTAGCCCTGCAAACCGAGGCAAGTATGTTGGCATTTGATGAAGTGACCGGCCCGGCCGCTTCGCAGCGTATCTTGCCGGAAATCCAAAATTTATTGATGAAGGCTGGC
This sequence comes from Methylophilus sp. TWE2, assembly GCF_001183865.1. Classification (NCBI taxonomy): domain Bacteria; kingdom Pseudomonadati; phylum Pseudomonadota; class Betaproteobacteria; order Nitrosomonadales; family Methylophilaceae; genus Methylophilus; species Methylophilus sp. TWE2. The sequence continues at coordinate 2,513,619 of NZ_CP012020.1, read as the reverse complement.
GTTCAATTGCCTCAGCTGGATGGCATCGTTTATGGCACCGGGCCAGGGGCATTCACCGGTGTACGTGTGGCAGTGGGTGTCACACAAGGGTTGGCGTTTGGTGCCAACTTGCCAGTGATCGGCATCAGCTCTGTGCTCGCAGTTGCAGAGTCTGCAAGGCAAATAGCACAGGCAGAAAAAGTGATTGTGTGCCTGGATGCAAGGATGGGCGAGGTTTATCACGCAGCATTGATCTGGCAGGCGGATGCCTGGCAAGAAGTTTCTGCGCCTGTGGTTTGCAAGCCGCAGGATGTGCCTGCCGTTGAGGGTGATGGTTGGCTAGGGGCTGGATCTGGCTGGCGCGTGTTTGAGCAGGCGCTGTCGGGTAAGTATGAGGGTCAATTGGCAAGTGTACGCCCGGATATGATGCCACAGGCTAGTATCATGCTGGCGTTGGCCCAGCCATTGTTTGCGGCGGGCCAGGCGCAATCTGCGCAGGATGCTGCGCCTTTATATGTACGTAACCGGGTTGCATTAACTGCAGCCGAGCGTGCACAAGGACAAACGCTATAAGCGCGACCCTATGAGTGCCTTACCACAACAACAAGTGTCGTTTCGGCCAATGTCCTACGATGACCTAGCTGTCATCAGCAGGATTGAGCCGACCATTTATAGCCATCCATGGACATTAGGAAATTTCAAAGATTCGCTCAATGCCGGGTATAGTGCATGGGTAATGGAAATAGCGGGGGATCTCGTCGGCTATGCGCTGGTGATGATGGTGCTGGATGAGGCGCACTTGCTCAACCTGAGCGTGGCCAGACCGTTTCAGGGGCAGGGCCTGGGCCGGACCTTGCTGGCACATATGATCCATATTTCTCAACGCCATCAGGCCGCCAATATGTTTCTTGAAGTACGGGTGAGCAACACCAAGGCCATTGCGTTATATGAGGCAATGGGCTTTTGTGAAATGGGTATACGCCGCAATTATTATCCAACCAAAACTGGTCGTGAAGATGCGGTGTTAATGGGACTGGCTTTATGAGCAGGAGGCAGCGATGAGCTTGACGCGTGAAGACATGCTGCGTGAACTGGAGTTATTACCTGTCTGGCGGTTGCGGTCGCCTCTGGCCGAAACCTTGCTGCAGCCAAGTGTGCCTGAGAAAGCGCCCAGCATTGAAACGCAGGTAGTTGCCATGCCTGTGGTTGAGGTAAGCGCAGAGTCAGTGGTGGTTGCTACAGAGACGCCTATAGTTCAGGAAGACGCTGCGGCATTGATTGCTGAAATAAAACCACCCGACATTTCACCTGAGCCAGTGGTGCAGTCGCCATGGTTGTTGTATTGCCCGCAAGCTGGAGATGTTCCAAGTCAGCAATTATTACAAAATATCGTACTTGCCTTGCGCTTACCAGCTGATGAGGTGGTGTTGCATCAGCAAATCGTTAGCCTCGATCAGGTAAAAACCCGTTTTTGTGTGTTGTTTGGACTGGAAGCTGCAAATCATTTTTTAAACGCAGAACATCGTGAACTGGTATCGGTCCGCGGGCAATTGCACACGCAAGGCAATATGGCCTATGTCATTACCCATGATCCACGTGCCATGCTCGAAAACCCCCAGCTGAAAAAAGAGGTTTGGCAAGATCTGTGTCTGTTACTGGCGCAGAAAGAGATGGAAAGCGCTTGAAGAAGTCGCTGATAGCCCACATCTAATTTGCGAACATGTGAGCTATTGCAATCACAAAACCCAACAATAAGTTTTAATTTTAGACTGGAGTCTGACATGCGCCGATTATTAAACGTTTTATTAGTGGCAGCGACCTTAAGCTTATCTGGTTGCGGCTATAACCAGTTCCAAAGCCTGGATGAAGAAACCAAGGCCAACTGGTCTGAAGTGTTGAACCAGTACCAGCGCCGGGCTGATTTGGTACCTAACCTGGTGTCTACCGTGAAAGGTTATGCCAGCCATGAAGAAAAAGTGTTGACTGAAGTGACTGAAGCGCGGGCAAAAGTGGGCAGCATGCAGGTGACGCCTGAGCTGTTGAATGACCCGGATGCGTTTGCCAAATTCCAGGCTGCACAAGGCCAGCTGACCAGTGCCTTGTCACGGTTGATGGTCGTTTCCGAGAATTATCCTAATCTGAAAGCAGATGCCAGCTTCCGTGATTTACAGGCACAATTGGAAGGGACTGAAAACCGTGTCACTGTCGCGCGTAACCGCTATATTGAGTCAGTGAAACAATATAATGTGGCTGTGCGTAGCTTCCCTAACAACCTGACTGCCATGATGTTTGGCTATCAACCCAAACCGACTTTTACCGTCGAGAACGAGAAAACCATTTCCAGCGCGCCCAAAGTGGATTTTGGTGACAGTAAATAATTGTTTAAGTCATTGTTTGTGATGAGGTCTCGCTGGAACTCCCTGCTGCTAGTCTGTTGCCTGTTGCTCAGTGCGGTCACTGGCCATGCAGCAGATGGACTGGTGGATATCCCTACCCTGCAAAGTCCGGTCACGGATTTAACGCAGACACTGTCGGTAGAAGAGCAGGCCGCTCTTAACCAAAAGCTTAGCCAGTTTTCACAGCAATCTGGTTCGCAAGTGGCGGTGTTGCTGTTGCCCAGCACCCAGCCTGAAGAAATCTCACAATTTGGTATCCGTTTAGCAGATGCCTGGAAGATTGGTCGCGAGAAACAGGATGATGGCGTCATTGTCATCATTGCCAAAAACGACAGGAAAATGCGTATTGAGGTGGGCTATGGCCTGGAAGGTGCGATTCCAGATGCGATTGCCAAGCGCATTATCAGTGAGCAAATGTCGCCCGCATTCAAACAAGGTCAGTTTTACCAGGGGCTTGAACTCGCCACTGATACGCTGATCAAGTTAATCCAGGGCGAACAGTTACCTGCCCCTGCACAACAAGCTCACAAAGGGCATGCCAATGACTGGATGAGCCTGCTGCCTATCCTCATGTTTGCGGCTATTATTGGCGGTGCAATCCTGAAAGGTATATTGGGAGATTTCCCTGGCAGCCTGGTAACAGGCGGTTTGCTCGGTGGCCTGGCGGGGTTGCTGGGCGCAACCGCATTGATCATGGGGTTAATCGGCTTGGCGGCATTCGTTTTCACAATGGCGATGGGTGGGCGTGGCATGGGTTCAAGCCCCTATATTCCGGGCGGTTTTGGCGGTTACTCTGGTGGCAGCCGTGGCCCGGATATTTTCAGCGGCGGCGGTGGTGGCTTTGGCGGCGGCGGAGCCTCTGGTGACTGGTAAAGCAAAACAATGAAACCGATACATCCTTTCAAACGCTGGTTAAGACATGCCTGGAGTCATCCACGGCATGTGGCTGCATTGTTCCCCGAAAAATCACTAAAACACATCGAACAGGTGATTGCCGAGAGTGAGCACTGTCACGCTGGTGAAATCAGGGTGGTGATTGAGTCTGGCTTGCCAGGCTATGCTATCCTGCGAGGCTTGGCGCCGCGGCAACGGGCGATCAATCTGTTTGGACATCTCAATATCTGGGATACCGAGCATAACAATGGTGTGCTGATTTATTTGCTGCTGGCAGATCACGATGTCGAAATTGTCGCTGACCGCGGTATCCATCGGCATGTTGGCGAGGCCGGCTGGCAGCAGATTTGCCAGCAAATGGAAGGGATGTTCAGAAGTGGGCAGTTTGAGTCTGGTGTGGTGTACGGCATACAAGCGATTGGTGAGCATTTGGCAAAGCACTTTCCACCAGAAAGCATACCGCGCAACGAACTCTCTAACAGGGTGCTTGTGCTTTAGCCTATGGATAGCGCTGCCAGCCTACGCTGACCTCAAAGATATTTACCGTATCTACCATAGCACCCCCTCACTCAATGCTTTCGAAATTTGTCAGGGTGGCGGATGTATGCAGTCTGATGTTCTTAGCCTGACCACGGCTGAATGGGACAATATCACTCGCTTATTTACACCGCTGCCGCAAACGCCAGAGGGCGAGAGAGCAGCCATCGCCCAGGCTGTCGGTGTACTCGAAGACATCGTGGGCACCAAGATAGGGACGGCGGCGGACCGGGCCGGAACGTTCAATAACAGTGATTACCTGCATCAGCAAGACTGCAATGATGAGGCCATCAATACCACGACTTACATGCGCCTGATGCAACAGGCAGGCCTGATCCGGTTGCACGATATTCTGGATACCCGCACACGTAAATTCTTTTTTACCGGTTGGCCACATAGTGCCGCTGTCATCCGCGAGCAAGCTACTCACGCAGAGTATGCTGTCGATAGCTGGTTTTATGATAATGGTTATCCGGCAACCATTGTGCCTATGTCTACCTGGAAAGAGGGTTATATTCCAGAAGACAGCCCTATCGTGCAGCGACCACAGCAAAAAGACCCGCCAACGGAGTAGGCGCGAGTGACGCCGCCATCGAATAAGGCTAAAATCGCGCTTTCGGATTTTAATTAAAAGTTATTCTTATGCGCGCCTCACAATTTTTCATCGCCACCCAAAAAGAAGCCCCTTCTGACGCCGAGCTGATCAGCCACAAACTGATGGTGCGTGCCGGCCTGATCAAGAAATTGGGTAGCGGTTTGTATAGCTGGATGCCGCTGGGGTTGCGCGTGTTGCGTAAGGTAGAAAACATCGTGCGCGACGAGATGAACAAGGCAGGCGCGCTGGAGCTGTTGATGCCTGCCGTTCAACCTAAAGAACTGTGGGAAGAAACCGGCCGCTGGGCAGTATTTGGCCCACAGATGCTGAAAATCCAGGACAGGCATGAACGCGATTTCTGCTTTGGCCCAACGCACGAAGAAGTGATTACTGACATCGCGCGCAAGGAAATCAGCAGCTACAAACAATTGCCGCTGAATTTTTACCAGATCCAGACCAAATTCCGTGATGAGATTCGTCCGCGTTTTGGCGTGATGCGCGCGCGTGAGTTTTTGATGAAAGACGCTTACTCTTTCCATACCAGCGTCGATTGCCTGGTGAACACCTATAACACCATGCATACGGCGTATAGCAATGTGTTTACGCGCCTTGGCCTCAAATTCCGCGCCGTGAAAGCGGACTCTGGCGCCATTGGCGGCGATGGCTCGCAAGAGTTTCACGTACTGGCAGATAGTGGCGAGGATGCGTTGGCTTACTGCGAACACTCTGATTATGCCGCTAACGTAGAACTGGCGGAAGCCATTGCCACGGGTAGCCGTGCGGCAGCCACAGAAGCCATGCGTGAAGTCGATACGCCCAAGCAGACCACCTGTGAAGATGTGGCCAAGTTGCTCGAAGTGCCTGTGAACAAAACCGTGAAATCGGTCGCGTTGGTGGTGGACGGTGTATTTACGCTGGCCCTGTTACGCGGCGATCATCAACTCAATGAAGTGAAATTCGGTAAGGTAGAGGGCGTGAAAGAGTTCCGCCTGGCGACCGAAGAAGAAATTCGCGCCAACCTGAACTGCCCACCAGGCTTTATCGGCCCGGTGGGCGTGAACGCCAATGTGCGCGTGGTGGCCGATAGGACCGTAGCGCTCATGAGCGACTTTGTCTGTGGTGCCAATAAGCCTAAATTCCACCTGGCAGGCGTGAACTTTGGCCGTGACTTGCCAGAGCCAGCCATTGTGGCAGATATCCGCAATGTGGTGGAAGGCGATGCCAGCCCGGATGGTAAAGGTACTTTGAGTTTGTGCCGCGGCATTGAAGTCGGTCATATTTTCCAGTTGCGTACCAAGTATTCCGAAGCCATGCAGGCAACTTACCTGGACGAAAATGGGCAGACGCAAGTGATGGAAATGGGCTGTTACGGCATTGGCGTGTCACGGATTGTGGGTGCAGCGATTGAGCAGGGCAATGATGATAAAGGCATTATTTTCCCGCTGAGTATGGCGCCATTCTCAGTCGTGATTTGCCCGATTGGCCTCGATAAGAGCGAGACAGTCAAACAGGCGGCATTTGACCTGTATGCCCAGTTACAGCAAGCAGGGGTGAATGTATTGCTCGATGACCGTGGCGAGCGCCCAGGCGTCATGTTTGCAGAAAGTGACCTCATGGGCATCCCGCATCGCGTCGTCATTGGTGATCGAGGTCTGGCTGAAGGCAAGATAGAATACAAGGGCCGTACTGACGCCGAGGCACAAAACTTGCAAGTGACTGATTGTCTGGCCTTTTTGCGTGACAAACTTGGTCACTAATTAGAGGGATTTCATCCCTTTGTTTTGCGTCTCTGTCGTGCATATTGTGATTACAATAGGTGGGATGAAAAAAGTCTTCTTTTTATCTTTTGTGCTCGTGTTGATCGGCCTCTGCGCCTGGTCAGCACCCTCTATGGCGGGCAACCAGAAAGAGGAGCCGCTGGCAAACAGCGTCAAGGCGCTGATGCAGAAATCGGTCAGTGACCTCGCTGCGCCCCGCCTGATATTCGATTCTGAGCAAGCTGCGCAATCCTGGTTGCAGGAAATGTCTACACGGTTGGCAAAGCGCATGCCTGACCCTCAATATCGTGAAGATTTCCTCAAGTCTGTCCATTATGAAGCGACCCGAGCAGGGCTGGATCCGCAACTGGTGCTGGGCTTGATTCATGTGGAAAGCGGCTTCAAGAAATACGCCGTTTCCAGCGTCGGTGCCCGCGGCTATATGCAAGTGATGCCTTTTTGGGTGAAGTCCATAGGCACTAACGAACACAACCTGTTTGATATGCGTTTAAATCTGCGTTATGGCTGTACGATTTTGCGCCATTACCTGGATATTGAACGTGGCGATTATTACCGTGCGCTTGGGCGTTATAACGGCAGCCTGGGCAAGCCGGAATACCCTAACCTGGTGGTGGGTGCATGGCGCAATCACTGGCATTACACGCCCTCGGCTCAGGTGATGAAGGTGAATATGACCAGCAGCCAGTAGTGCGTGGTCAATATCCCAATAAAAAACCGCGCAAATGCGCGGTTTTTTTACGCGGTTTGGTGTTTACTTGACCACTTTAAATCCGTAGTACGTGCCAAACTCTCCCTCCGGCTCATGATAGATAAACATCATGCCATTGGTATAACCCAAGCCATTGAAGTGGTTCTGTGAACGTAACTTCATGGTAGTGGGTAAAGCACTCTTGCCCATATACTGACCATTCAGGTCAAAAATCAGCACCGCTTTGTGATCTACATCCAGCAAGGCCAATTCGTTACCCGCCACGCCTGTGAACGCAATGTAATGGTCACTGATATCATCATGTGCTACTTGCGCCTTGGCAAAGTCGAGCTTGATTTCCTGCAGTTTTTCGCGCTGTTTGGCATCGACGACAAAGACGATATTGCCCCTGTCCTGCTTGGCATAATAATGCTTGCTCACTGGATCATAACTGGGCATGGTGCCAGCATCGCCAAAGGCCGGGTTGAACTGCGCGACATCGCCCGAAGTCGTGAGCACCTCACCCTTGTCGCCTACGTCCAGGCTGTAAATGCCAGTGTTGGGTGAGAAACCCACTGCGCTGGAGATGTTATAAGTAATCGTTTCCAGCTTGTTTGTGTTGGGATTGTAATAAATAGAACGGTTATCAAAGCCTGGTTTTGCTGAATTGACATATTGACCATCGCTAGTGAAAGCGTGTACTTCCGATTTGGAAATCGGCGCTTCAAACTCACTACCCATGGGGGCCAGGCCGCCATCAGCAATATAGTAATGCTGGTTGCTGGGTAAATAAGCAACCCCCATCGGGCGTGTGGTTGGCTTTTTGGCCAGCGGGATTTTGATGCCAATTTCTGCCTCAGGCAGAATCTCTGCCTGTGTGGTGAGCGTCAGGCATAGCAGTGCCAGGCCGCTCAAAGTGTTTGGGATGAATTGCATATCTCCGTATCCTAGTTTTTATCAGTGTTCAGTAGACTCTATTTTAGTCTGCAAGTTTAACCCTTGGCGGATTGATTGCGCGTGATCAGCATGGCATCACCGTAGCTAAAAAAGCGATAAGACTCGGCAATCGCGTGGGCATAGGCTTCACGCATCAAATCATAGCCGCCAAAGGCTGAGACCAGCATCATCAGGGTGCTTTTAGGCAGGTGAAAATTAGTGATCAGCCTATCCACCAGCTTGAACTCAAATCCGGGCGTGATAAAAATATCCGTGTCACCATGATGCGCAAACAACTTGCCCGCATGCGCTGCACTCTCCAATGTGCGCAATGAAGTGGTGCCGACGGCAGTCACGCGCTTGCCCGCGGCCTGTGCTGCTAAAATCGTAGAGATGGTCTCTTCCGGCAAATGGTAAACCTCGCTATGCATATGGTGCTCGGCGATATTATCCACCTTCACCGGCTGAAACGTCCCCGCGCCTACATGCAGCGTCACATAGCGCACATGCACACCTTTATCTACCAGCGATTGCAACAACGCTTCGTCAAAATGCAAGCCTGCCGTTGGCGCAGCCACGGCGCCTGCATGTTTGGCAAACACCGTCTGGTAGCGGCTATCATCCGTCTCGTCCGCGGCATGCTCAATATAAGGCGGCAAAGGCAGTTGACCATATTGCTCCAAAAAGTCATACCATGATTGCTCGCCAAGCAAACGGATATGAAACATATCTGCCACCCGGCCCATCACCACAGCCTGCATATCGCCCGCCAAATGCAGCAAGCCGCCAGCTTTGGGCGAGCGCGACGATTTGATCTGCGCATAGGCTTCTTGCGAAGAAAGCACGCGGTCTATCATCACCTCAATCTGGCCGCCCGTGGCCTTTTGGCCGAAGAGCCTGGCCTTGATGACTTTGGTGTCGTTGAGTACCAATACATCCCCGGCTTCAAAGTGATCGGCGATATGGCGGAAATAATTATCCTGAATGGTATTGTTTGCCGCGTTGACATCCAGCAAGCGGCTTTCTGAACGGTTGGGTAATGGATGTTGCGCAATCAGGTGTGGCGGCAGATAAAAATCGAAATCTAGAGTTCTCATAAATCAAAATTATGGTTATAATAACGGTCTTTGATGTCCTACATTATATCCCATGCCGGGATGGCGGAACTGGTAGACGCACTGGACTCAAAATCCAGCGCCGCAAGGCGTGCCGGTTCGATTCCGGCTCCCGGCACCATGTAATACTCTCAAGAAGTATCACAAAGACACAAAAGCAATAATTATCAAAGGCTTAGATTAAAATCTAGGCCTTTTTTCATATCATAGCGTCGCTTGACATATACATTTTTCGTGTATAACTTTGTGTATAAATAATTTATACGCTCGAAAGTGTTATACACATGGCACTCACTGACACGCAACTCCGCAACGCCAAACCAACCGAAAAAGATTACACAATCACAGACGGCCAAGGTTTGTCCATTCTCATAACGAGTAAAGGTGCAAAAGGTTGGCGTTTTCGCTATCGTCATTTAGGCAAGCCCAAGCTCATCTCCTTTGGTACATATCCTGAAGTATCGCTACAGCAGGCTCGCGCGCGTCGTGATCAAGCCCGTGCGCTGGTGGCAGAAGGTAAAGACCCAGGCGAAGCCCGCAAGGAAGCAAAGACACTGGCAAAGCTTCAAGCCCTAAACACTTTTGAGGCTATCGCTAATGAATGGCACGCACTACACAATAAAAGCAAGTCAGAACGGCACCAGCAGCGCGTTAAACGCTGGTTGGAGTTTTACCTATACCCAAGCCTAGGCCAGAAGGCAGTTTCAAGCATTACCGCGCCTATGGTCTTAGAGACCACCAGCGTATTGCAGAAACAGAACAAGCTAGAAACCGCTCACCGAGTTATTCAAACTGCTGGGCAGGTTTTCCGCTATGCCATTCAAAAAGGGTTTGCTACTTACAACCCAGCACCAGATCTTAAAGGTGCATTGCCTCCACCAGTAGTAAAGAACATGGCTGCCATGATCGAGCCTAAAGACTTTGCAGACCTTCTGCGAAGTATTGACGGCTACACAGGCACGCTCACTGTGCAGTGTGCGTTGAAGCTTGCTCCGTTGTTATTTCAGCGTATTGGTGAGTTACGTCATATGAAATGGGCTGATCTGGACTTTGAAAACAATGAGTGGCGCTATCTAGTCACCAAAACAAAGACTCAGCACATTGTGCCTTTATCTACCCAAGCTATAGCCATCATTGAAAAGATGCGCCCATTCTCTGGTCATGGCATGTATGTTTTCCCCGGTGGCCGCACACATGAACGTCCTATGAGTGAAAACGCGATTAATGCAGCATTACGCAACATGGGTTATGACACGCAAGCAGAAATCACAGGTCACGGCTTCAGAGCGGTTGCACAGACGCTAGGAGAGCAGGAGCTAGGCTTAGACCCTAAACACATCGAACGACAGCTTGCGCACTCTGTGGCTAATCCTTTGGGCACGGCTTATGAAAGAGCGCAATTCTTGAAAGACCGCAAAATCATGATGCAACGTTGGGCTGATTATATTGATGAGCTAAAAAAGGGTGCTAGTGTATTACCGTTCAAACAAGCTTAATTTAATCGAGCCAATTCACATAATCTATGTAAAATTTCGTATGTTTAATTAAGTGGTAAATTGATTTTTACCCAATGGTAGGCGCTTTCTTATAACCGCCTATTTCCCTCAGATTTCACGCCGGTTAAATCCTAGCCACGGCTGCCTATAATATAAATCAGATAGGTCATTATCGATCTTGAAATTAAATCAAATTATAGGAGTTTCCATGAGTCAACTACGCAATAAATCAGGTCAAACTATTTTTGGCCTATGCACGGATGAAGCCCATTTGAGACCGAAGGACTGCGCTCGGCTACTTGGAGTATCGATAGCCACATTCTGGCGATTAGTCTCAAAAGGACAACTCAAAACTACCAAACTTACGGAGCGCACGACAACGGTAAAGTTAAACACTTTGCGTGAGTTTATTGCGAACAGAGAGGCTGCTTAATTATGACTGATTTAGAAATAGTAAGAAAGAAAGTGGCTAATTTGAAAGCGTTAAAGACTGCGTTCCAATGTTTTAGAGATACGAGCACTTCAGCACTCGCAAGGAAATTCAATGGTCTAGTTAACGAAGTTACACTCTACATTTATAGAGCTAAACTTTTAGATTCTATGGATGAGCTTCAGGGCGATTCTGATAATCAGATTAATGAGTTTATTCGAGATGTTGAAGCTTTCGAGCAAAGAACCATTGAACTACTAGGCCTTGATGCAAAGTTCGGCGGTAAATAATGGGCGCCAGCTATAGCAAACGAAAAGATGCTAAGCGAGGAAAAATACAGGGTCGTTTTACGGCCCTGCCGCATAGTGTCATCATGAGTATGGAGTATCGCGCACTTAATCATGCCGCATGTCGTTTATTAATTGATATTGCCGCTCAGTATAGAGGAGATAACAACGGGGCGCTGGTGGCGTGCAGCAAGTATTTAAAGCCTTTAGGTTGGAGATCTAACGACACCATAACAAAGGCGCTGAAGGAACTTGTGCAAGGCGGTTTCTTGATTATGACCAGGCAGGGTATGCGACCTCCCCTCTCTCGTCCTTCATGGTATGCATTAGGGTGGCTAGGGCTGGATATTACTGAAGGGTTGGATATGAACTCACGAGCATATCAAAGAGCTACCTTTACGCCGCTTTTCCCTATGCTGCCTAAAAAAGCACATACACCTGTAATCGGTGCGGCCAATATAAAAGTCGTACCGGCTACCGGTGTAACAGCATCATTACCTGCACCGAATACCGGTGCGGTAATGCTGGAAAAAGATATGTCGACTGCACCGCCTAACGGTGAGTATATATATTTACCATCTGCACCAGCTCATCTCGTTTGTGAGATATCAAAGGCGGTACATTAAATGAAAGCTAAAAGAACAACTGTCACGCCAACACTTGAAGCTCAAATTGTAGCTTTTCGGGAAGCAGGCTACACAAATCTTGCAATAGCAAAGCGTCTGGGTCTTGGAGTTAGAACTGTGCAAAGGCATTTGGCTATTTCAGGTGTAAAGAAAGGTAGCCTCAAAAGTGAGCTAATTGATGTGGCTAGGGAGGAAGCTTTGTTATTGCTTCGTAGCGATCCGGCAATCAAACAAGCGATAGCTCAGTTGCTTATTGATGATATTGCGCATGTAAGTCATGTCCGAGAGATACTTGTTGAAGCAAGTGAGCATCTAAGAGCTACTGATGTTAATTCAGCGGCACAAGTAATGAGGGGTGCAGCGGCATATTCAACAGCGCTTAAGAACACGTCCGATATACTTCAAAAACATTTTGCTAGAGACAATCAAACAGAAGTCATCGATTTGCCGGAGTTAACAGTACAGGAGCTAACGGCTGATCAGGTTGAAGATCTGAGGACTCGGCACTTAGCGGCGAGTAATGTTGAAGAAGCATCGGAAATATCTGAAGTCGAAATTGGGTCGTAGGCAATGGCCTTAACTTGGCTGATATAAGGCATAAAAGAAAAAGCCAAATAGGAGCGGAATTGTAATTCTAGGGGGTCGTTAGAATTTTTGTTAAGTTTTTGAAAATTACAGAGATGATAGAACAAGCAGTAAAAGGATTGTGGGCGAGTGTTGACTGTTTCATTCTTACAAAAATAGCATCCGTAGACTCACTTTAAATTATTGCTCGATTGTGTTTTTGGTAGTTAAAGATTAGAGTCTTATCCTGTAAATCGTCGATTTAGTAATCAAAATATAAGAGAAAAAAGATGGCTACTATAGAACAAGCTACTGAAGCGCTGCAAAATTGGGCCATATCAAGAAATTTATATAATTCCTCTTTTCCGATTCATCCTGTCAATAATGAGAATCAAGCTCTCGCGGCTGAGAATTTCCGACAGTTTGCCAATTCAGAGACTCTGTTAAAGGAAAAGAATATTATTGGTTTTGCGTATAACCAGTCGGCAAAAATAATATATGTCCTTCTCAAGAAGCAATTAGCTAAAAAAGACCATGAGGCTTTGCCTAAATTTCTCACACAAGAATATAGGGTTGAATATATACAGGCTAATAATGCTCAGGCACAACAACCAGGGAATACAGCTTCTCCCTATACTCTAACGGCAGCAGGGATCTATACATGTGGTAGCTCTATACACCCTGCTAGGCACATTGGGTCGGGTACGTTGGGTTGTTTGGTAAAAAATGATAACGGAGAAATATTTGGCATTTCTAATAATCATGTGACAGGCAATTGCAATTTCACACTAGAGAATGAACAAATACTGGCCCCTGGTCATGTAGATATACATCCTGGAATGATAGATCCATTCACTATAGGACATCATGTCCGCTCTGCACCCTTTATTTCAGGCGTTTCTGCCAATGTTGATGTTTCAAGTAACCTTGATGCGGCAATGTTTAAAATTGCAGATCCTTCTAGGGTATCCTCAATGCAAGGGGATAAATACGATACTCCAGATGAAATTGAAGATTTGCAAGCAGGTTATACTGTTTATAAAGTTGGTAGAACAACCGGTTATACAACAGGCTATGTTCAAGGCATGTTACATGGTGAATGGGGATGTAATTACACCGCGCATGGCATCGGCCCGCAGTTAGCTTTTTTCCATAATGTGTTTTTGGTAAATGATCCTCAAGGAACACCTTTCTCTTTGCCGGGAGACTCTGGATCTTTGGTAGTTGCAGATATAAGTGGTACTTTGAAAGCAGTGGGTATTGTGTTTGCAGGTGACAATCAAGGTAATTCGTATGTTTTACCTATTAGGAACATATTGCAATACTTTAATGTCCAATTAGTGAGAGGTCACAACATATGATGAGTATTTCACTTGAAGAGGCTGCTAGCAAATTGTACGATAGTCTTAACCTGCCAAAGGGATATTACAATATCATTCCCTTAAATGATAAGGGTGGCAAACATTTGCTTGTCTGGATTGATCCACATATCTTTTTTAATCGGTCTAATATTCCTAAGACTTTTGATGGTTTCAGTGTAACAGTTCAAGATAAACCTATTGCAACAGCTCAATAATGTCTAAATCGATGTTGTGTAGCCGCCAACAAGGCGGTTTTTTTATTCCTCAGCATTCGTAAATATGTATAACAATTTGTATAACTATACTTATGGTATTTATTAATTTGGCTTGAATAAAGGCTCAAAATGAAACATTCGGTTCAGGCTCCCGCACCATGAAGTACTCTAAAGTAGTACCAAAAAGACTCAAAATAGCATGAATTTCAAAGGCTTAGATGAAAATCTAGGCCTTTTTTCATATCAAACCGTCTCTTCACATATACATTAAGTTCATTACAGAGTATTTGGGTGGAATGTTTGCGCTACATATATGTTTCATTCATAGCATCGACGTATCTTTAAGCATATCCAAGAAATAAGCCAAAAGTGAAAGAATGTGTGCAGGTTTAAACTACCCCGCAAACATTGTTTTAAAGCCTATAAAGATCATTCCTGCGATTGATGCGATAAAAATAATGGCGCCAATCGTTTTTCTGCGATTAAGCTCCGTCCATAGCAGCACGCCGGTGATTGACAGCAAAATCATACTGCCGCCGATACTATCAGCCAAGAGAACCCAGCCGACGTTTGCTCCGTTTGCTCTGTGAAAGTTATCTATCGTTCCTACCCAGGTTTCATCCGTTCGTTTAACGGTCACCATGTTTGACCCAACCCAGTAGTCTGCAACGACTTTATATTGAGGGGCCACAAAGCGGATATCCCAGTGTTCTGGCTGGATAACATCCATGCCATTCCATGAAACAGTCTCGGCGTTTTCTTTTTTGAGGCGAGGTTCACGGTCCATCGACAATGCATCGCGTAGCCAGATTCCCATTGCTTCGGGAGACTTTTTGGCTGTTTCTGGTACGGCCATTTGGATTTGGCTGGCTGTGGGTTTTTCCAGTTCAATTTTTAGTACAGTGCGATGATTGTGGATGATGCCGGTGACGCCAAACAGTAATCCTAAAACAGCCCCCCACAACCCTAGCCAGCCGTGGATATCACGCAACCACTTTAGAAACGAACTCCGACGAGATCTGGACGTTGGCTTGGGTGGTAAAGATTTTGCCCTGTGAGTAATGGTTGAAGTCATTGGGATATCTAAGCTATTTATTCAGGTATAGAAAGCTAATTTTATAGCTAAAGGTAAATTGTCGTTCGTACTTTGAGTATCGTATATAGGGAGGCGTGAGTCAGCAATTGCAGAGACCTCTTTACTTAAAATTATCTTTTTCTGGTTTTTCTTCAGGGAATTGTGTTGCATCGCAATGATACAATCATGTTAATGAGAATCGTTAACATTATCATGAAAGTGACCAAATGAACATTAAATCCGCTTGTTTAGCGGTGATCTTGTCTTGCCCTTACATAGACGCCTTCGCGCAAGAGTTAGACAATCAACCCGATACACTACCTGAAGTAGTGATTACTTCAGGCAAAGCCAAAGAGACAGCCACTGGGCCTATCCATAAATACAAAGCATCACAGGCACGTACTGCTACAAAAACAGAGACGCCGATTAATGAAACTGCGCAATCAATCTCGGTAGTTTCCAGCGAGCAAATACGCGACCAAAGCGTTCAAACTTTGGCAGATACGCTCAAATTTGTGGCTGGGGTTGATGCCGGGCAAAGAGGACGGCGCGGTCTTGATGATTTTTCTATCCGAGGATTTGTTCAAAGCGATTACGTGTTGCGTGACGGGATGAGGATGTTTTACGACACCGCCTGGGTGCAGTCTGAGCCGTTCGGGTTTGAGCGTGTAGAGGTCATGAAGGGGCCTGCTTCTGTGCTGTATGGTCAAACTGGCCCGGGAGGCTTTGTTAACGTCGTGAGCAAGCGGCCAACGGACAAACCATTGGCAACAGTCGGGCTGACTTTGGGAAATTATGATCAGCAACAATGGACGGCGGATTTTTCTGATGCCTTGGATAAGGGTGGAACGCTACGTTATCGCTTGGTCGCCCTGAAGTCAGAAAGCGATGATAAAGTGGATTTTGTAGACCGTAGCCGCACTTATATTGCGCCATCACTCACCTGGGATATTAGCGATCGCACCAGCATTACTTTGCTGACCAGCTATCAGAAAAGTCGTTATGTCCCAGTGCGAGGTTTGCCGGCAGAGGGCACTGTGCTTTCTAACCCAAATGGCAATATCCCTCTCAGCCGTTTTGTAGGTGTCCCTGGTCTTGATAAATACGAAACCGAAATCTCCTTGTTTGGTTACGAGTTCTCTCATATGTTCAATGACACGTTTACCTTCAGGCAAAATGTCAGATATAGCACTTTCAATGTCGATGGCGCTTTTACCGATACTACCAATGGATTAACTGCCAATAAGCTTAACTATCAACGTCGGTTGAATGTGCGGAATCTATCTGCCCAAATGTGGACGATGGATAACCAACTCGCAGCGCATTTCAACATGTTTGGAGTAAAACATGACATGTTGGTAGGCGCAGATATTCTGCACTACAACATGGAACGCACTTTTACTAACCGCAGCCTGACAGCGCTTAACCTGTTTCAACCAAACTATGGTGCCACTGTGGTCGGGGCACCTATTGTCGTTGCCAATAGTACAGGGAGTGATATGGCCAGGCAGTATGGTGTTTATCTACAAGATTTAATCAAGTTTGGCGATGGCTGGAATGTGCAGCTGGGTCTACGTCATGATGAGACGGATTTGCTGCAAACCCGCATTAACAACAGCCTTACAAAATCTGATCCTTCAAAAATGACAGGTAAGGCAGGCTTGCTGTACGCGTTTGAGAATGGGTGGTCGCCTTATATCAGCTACAGCGAGTCATTTTTGCCCTTAACCGGCAATACGGCAGATGGGTCTCCCTTCAAGCCTGAAACCGGTGAACAGCACGAAGCCGGTATTAAATATGAGTCTCCAGATCATCAGTTCGGTACTACTTTTGCGGTGTATGACTTGAGGAGGCAGAACGCAACCACACCTGATCCTAACAACGCTAACTTCAATATACAAACGGGTGAGCAACGCCACAAAGGGTTTGAGTTTGAAACAACCGGTCAGTTAACAGATCGATTGAATGTGGTGGCTACTTACACCTACATTGATGCGGAGATCACCAAGAGCACAACCAATACCTTGGGTAAGCGCCCCATATTGGTTGCCAAAAATATGGCGAATGTATGGGCTCGCTATGATTTATCTGGATGGGTACAAGGTTTGGGTGTTGGGGCTGGCGCAAGATATATTGGAAACCAAGCAGGTAACGGTGAGAACACATTTAATGTCCCATCGTATACTTTGTTTGATGCGGGGCTTTATTACAATACTGCTTCATGGCGGTTTGCACTCAATGCCAGAAACCTGGCGAATAAACAATACATTGCAGGCTGTGCCAGCATGACTCAGTGTTATCAAGGTGATCCACGCACAGTGATGTTGACCGCTAATTATTCGTTTAAATAACCTCCTGATTTAGAAACATATGAATTAAAGGCTTAGATGAAAATCTAGGCCTTTTTTACTTCATGCTATTGCATGTGATTTAGGACTTCTGAGTACTTAAAACGAATAAAGGGTGCCAAAGCTCGGTGTTTTCGTGATTGTGGCTGAGTTGATTCAATTATGATGGAGCCACCATCCAGAAATGATTATGCATAGGCAAATTTTCTACCGAATGCATTTGAGGAATGGATACTTTCCAAGGCTTGCGATTTAACCACTTTTCATGCAGCGATTATTCATCTCTAAGCTTTTTAAAAGCGAGATTTCTCAATCTATCCAAGACCCGCATCTTCTCAGGATGAGGCTTTTGCTTGCCATTGGCGTTTGGGCGCCGATCATTTTGGGCGGGGCTTGGAGTGCTTATTACGTGACGCATGCCAAATGGCTTTTAATGGCATGTAACCTGATGCTAGTGGTACTGGGTTTGTTGGGCCTTACCTTGCTCAACGCTGGTCGCGATCGATTGACTGCCATTTGGATAGCCCATGGACTGCTATTGACCATTACGTTGATCTGTATTCTCGATGCGCCCGTCGCAGGAGTGGTCAGATCTGTACATATGTACTTTTTGCCACTTGCTGCTGGTGCAACCCTGGTGTTTCGCAATGACAATCTTTATTTGCGGGTGATTTTGCCGTTTATCATGTTGCTGGGGTGTTTTGTTTTTGGCGCTTCACACATGGGCATTACGCGGCCAGATCTGGTTGCTGATAGCGATGTTCGTTCAATAGGAGTGTGGGCGAATTACCTGGCTGCCCTTGGCGTACTAGGCGTTGCCCTGATTGTCATGCAGACCGATGTCACGATACGTCACTCGTTGTATGCGGATATGCATGAGGCTCTGGCTAAGGGGCATTTTTGCTTGCATTATCAGCCGCAAGTGGATGCCAAAGGACATATATTTGGCGCAGAAGCACTGCTTCGCTGGCAGCATCCTACGCGTGGCATGATCCCGCCAGGTATGTTCATATCGGCGGCAGAAGAAACGGGACTCATCTTGCCGATAGGGGCGTGGGTACTGAAAGAGGTTTGCGCGCATTTGGTGACATGGGCAAAAGATCCCAAAATGGCCCATCTCACGATTGCCGTGAACGTCAGTGCATCTCAGTTGCGGCAACCGGACTTTGTGCAGGAGGTGATAGAAATCGTGACCCGCAGTGGCGCGAAACCTTCGCAACTAAAGCTCGAGCTGACTGAGAGTATGCTGGCAAAAGAGGTCGATATCACTATTCAAAAGATGCGGTCGTTGCGAGACTTCGGTGTCAGTTGGTCCCTGGATGATTTCGGTACAGGTTACTCTTCGTTGCACTACCTAAAGCACCTGCCGTTTGAGCAATTGAAAATAGATCAGTCTTTTGTCCAGGATTTGTTGATCAATGACAACGATAAAGCCATCGTGAAAACATTGGTTTCGCTAAGTAGTAGTTTGCAAATGGTGCTGATTGCTGAGGGTGTGGAAACGATCGAACAGCTCGAATATTTGCTCAAGAAAGGTTGCACAAGATACCAAGGCTATCTTTTCAGTAAGCCGTTGCCTATAGATGCGTTTGAAATTTTCTTGTCAACTTTTCCAGAGTCTTCTGCCTACGCCCAGCTGATGACAAGAGCACAGCTGTGAGTCTTCTCATTCTCTTTGTCACGCCACCTAATTCTTGATTTCAATCAGGCTTCGATAAACATGCCAGCTGGCATGCCCGACCACCGGCATGGTCAAGATCAACCCTAGAAAGTTTGTCGCCAGGCCGAAACCAACTAGCACCACAATGCAAAACGCCCATAGTGCCATAGTGACCGGATTGCGTGCGCATGTGCGCAGGCTGGTGATGGCTGCAGTCCATGCGCTTGCGTTACGGTCTAGCATCAGCGGCATGGCAATGACGCTGATGCTGAATATGAATGTCGCAAACATGGCACCAGCAGAAAAGTAGACAAATAGAAATGTGGGTTGTTTAAATGTGAACACATTGATGACCACATCGGCAAAAGTGGGCAGTGCACCATTGAAGTAGTGGGCAAATATGCTCATTGATAACCTGATCCAGGCAAAAAACACAAGAATCAATAGCATCGTGAATATGGATATGTTGATGAGGTTGGGTAGCCATGCCGTGAGTGTAGGGGGGAGCGCTGGCTGTTCGCTTGCCCCCATCCGTCTGCTCAAGTCGTAAAGTCCCATTGCCAAAAATGGTCCCAGCAGGAAAAAACCAGTCGTCGTCCCCGCCAATAACCAGTAGTTTTCAGCAAAAATGGTGTGGATGATCACCCCCACCGCCGCAAAAATAATCCCATAGAACAGGCTGGCGCGGCCGCCAAGGTGGATGTCAGTCACCCCCGCATGTAACCAGTCTGGAATAACATGGGGTGTAACCTGGCGAATGAAGATGTCGTCGTCAGCGTTTATTTTGTTGGCTGAAATATGTTGTATGCCCATGTGTTTGGCCCCCGTAAAAATGATGGCTATCATTCGTTGCTGTTTGCAGTGGGGCCGCTTTGACACTAAAAATACGCTTTTGTGAACGGCGGTCACACTGCTGCATTTCTAATCAATCAACACAAAAAAACTGCTGCTTTTGCACCGAAGCGGAAGGGTGTTCGCATTTTCGCCACGGGACATTCTGGATTTTCTATTCGGTTAGCTTAATCATGAAACGTTCGTTAGGCAACCACAAAAATGTGACAACATGAAACATTAAATTTACTCAATGCGGTCGTTTCTGTTCATTTTTGGATGGCTTATTCCTCTTTTTGCCACTAGGCAATTGACTGCTAACGCTTAGTTTTTCAGGCATTGGCGGGTGTATTTGCAATTAAAAAAGTTAAGCAGTTGGCGCGTTTTTGTTAACTTCTGTCAACCATAAATTTACATTCATGACAGGTTTAACCTCATTTTTTTGTCTTGTCACTCCGGGCGTCTTGTGCTAATTTACAACGTGTAACAAATTTGTAACTAAACGTAATTTAGTTGCTACAAGCTAAATTCTGGGTTGGCAAACATGTTATCTATTTGCGAAACACAATGTATCACCAAACCGAATGCATCGGCTTCCACAGAAAGTGTGCTCAAGCTATTGCTCAGTCTGGTGGTCCTTTCAGGGCTGATAGCGATGGGGTTTTTTCACATCGGTGCCTGGATGGTGTTGCCATTTGCTGGCTTGGAGTTGGTGTTGGTGGTTCTGGCGTTTGTGGTTGTACTGCGTCACCGGGGTGATTACGAAAAAATCACTTTCGTCGAGAACCATATTGAAATCGAGCAAAGTGTGTTGGGGAAAATAAAGCTTGCTCGCTTTCAATGCTATTGGACCCGGGTAACGCTCAGGGAAGGTGAGGACGGTAAAACGTCACTGTGGATTGGGTCCCATAATGAAGAAGTTGAGTTTGGTCGAGATACCATGGACAACGTGCAGCGTGAGCAAGTGGCATCTCATCTCAAGCGAATGCTTTTAAAAACTAAATAACTGGATTTTGGAGTGATTAGATGCAAGGGATGAAGAAACTCGGGGTTGGTGCGTTCGCATTGTTCTTGTCTTTAAGTGCACGTGCTGACTTCACCTGGAATTTTCCAGAGCCTGTGACACCCATGGCTTTGGATACCCTCCACGTACATAACAAATTTATGCTGATTACAGCCGTGATTTTTGTGGTGGTATTGGCAATCATGATTTACTCGATTGTGACTCACCGTCACAGCAAAGGCTACAAACCTGTGGCCGATAAAGCACCCTCAACCGCGATTGAAATTTTCTGGACGCTGATCCCATTTGCCATTCTGTTGCTGATCGACTTTGTCATCATGGGGATTCCTGCTTACCACAGCGTGGTGATGATGGAAGATACGCGTGACCAGTCGACCATGGTCATCAAGATCACCGGCTCACAATGGCGCTGGCAATATGAATATCTGGATGGCGATGCAAAGGGCATTAAATTCGTCAGCAATCTGGCAACGACAGATGGACAGATGCATAACGCCGAAGACAAGGGCGAGCATTACCTACTTGAAGTCGACAATCCACTGGTGCTACCTGTGGGCGAGAAGGTGCGTATTTTAATGACTGCTTCGGATGTGTTGCATAACTGGTGGGTGCCTCAGTTTGGCTCTTCCCGTGTGGCGGTGCCTGGTTTTATCCGCGAAACCTGGGTGCAAGTTGAGAAGCCTGGCGTTTATCGAGGCCAGTGTAAAGAGCTTTGTGGCAAGGGTCACGGATATATGCCTGTGGTTGTGAATGCGGTTTCCAAAGAAGAGTTTGCACAGTGGGCGAATAAAAAACAGGATGAGCAAAAAGCGGCCAGCGATGTCAAAGAAATGACTAAGGATGAATTGATCGCCCAGGGTAAAACCGTTTACGAGAAAAACTGTGCTGTTTGCCACCAGGTGAGCGGTGCAGGATTGCCTCCGGCATTCCCAGCCTTGACAGGTAGCAAGGTTGCTACTGGCCCGATTTTTGGCGCAGATGGTAAATACCAGAAAGACAGTCACATGGATCGTGTGCTGAATGGTAAAGGCGTGATGCCGGCCTGGAAAGCGACACTAAATGATACGGAAATTGCCGCAGTGATTACCTACGAGCGTAATGCGCTTGGTAATACCGCCGCAGTGGATGCAGTGGTGCAGCCCGCACAAGTCAAAGCTGCACGCGAATAAATATTTGAGCGATTTTAGGAGAGCACTATGAGTACTACAACCGTAGCACATCATGATGAGCATCACGATCACCCAACCGGGATTATGCGTTGGTTAACCACCACCAACCATAAAGATATCGGGACCATGTATCTGACATTCTCACTTATCATGTTTCTGGTAGGTGGCTCCATGATTCTTGGCATTCGTGCCGAATTATTCAAACCGGGCTTACAGTTAATGAATCCGGAATTTTTCAACCAGCTAATTGGTGTGCATGCATTGATCATGATCTTTGCAGCACTGATGCCAGCAGCGACCGGGTTTGCCAACTGGATGCTGCCATTGCAGATCGGCGCGCCGGACATGGCCTTGCCACGATTGAATAACTGGGGTTTCTGGATTTTGCCACCTTCAGCCATCCTGCTGACACTGCCATTTACCCTGGCTTTGTTTGGCGTGGGTGATGGTGCGCTGGCGACAGGCTGGACGTTCTATCCGCCACTGTCGGTGCAAGGCGGCATTGGCGTCGACTTCGCTATTTTTGCGGTGCACTTGCTCGGTATTTCATCTGTACTGGGTTCGATTAACATCATTGTGACCATTTACAACATGCGCGCGCCTGGCATGACTTTAATGAAAATGCCTATGTTTGCCTGGGGTTGGCTGATTACGGCTTTCCTGCTGATTGCAACAATTCCTGTACTGGCAGGAGCAGTGACCATGTTGCTGACAGACCGTCACTTTGGTACACACTTCTTTGACGCTGCCGGTGGTGGTGACCCTATCATGTTCCAGCATCTGTTCTGGTTCTTCGGTCACCCGGAAGTGTATATCTTGCTGCTGCCGGTCTGGGGCTTTATCCCACAAATTCTGCAAACATTCAGCCGCAAACCCATGTATGGCTACAAGGCACAAGTGTATTCCTTGTGGGCGATTGGCGCGCTGGCTGTCGTAGTATGGGCGCACCACTTCTTTACTGCCGGTATGCCAGTGCCTGCTTTGCTCTACTTTATGTATAGCACCATGGCGATTTCACTGCCATTGGCCGTGTTGTTTTACTGCTGGATACGCACGATGTGGAAAGGCTCCATGAGCTTTGAAACACCCATGCTGTTTACCGTTGGCTGGATTATTCTGTTTGGTGTTGGTGGCCTGACGGGTCTGGTGCTGGCTGATGTGGCTGCGGATGCGCAGTACCACAATAGCTACTTCGTGGTAGCACACTTTCACTACACCCTGTTTGCTGGTGGCATCATGGGTATTATGGCGGGCGTCTATTACTGGCTGCCAAAAATGACGGGCCATATGTACAACGAGAAGCTGGGTAAATTGCACTTCTGGTTAACAGCCATTTCATTCAATGTGACTTTCATCCCACAGTTCTTCGTCGGGTTGGCTGGGATGCCTCGCCGGATTCCGGACTATGCATTGCAATTCGCAGAATTCAATATGATTTCTACAATAGGTGCATTCGTACTTGGCCTGTCTCAGTTGCTGTTTGTGTACATTATTATCAGCTGTGTGAAAGGTGGCAAAAAGGCCACAGACAGAGTTTGGGAAGGTGCTGAAGGGTTGGAGTGGACATTGCCTTCGCCACCGCCTTACCACAGTTTTACCGAACAGCCGGTGGTTAAGTAAATGCTAAAAAGCCAGTCAATCCAGTCTCTGTGGTTGATTGGCTTTGTTTTGAGGTGGAAGTATTTTGAGTAATAAGCAGTCCAACAACAGGAAAATTGCATGGCTGTTAGCCGTGGTGGCAATACTCTGGTACCTGATTTCCATGTTTACCATTTGGAAGTAAACCGGTTTCTAACAGCGTTATGGCATTAAAACAGGATCAGGTAGCCGCCAATAAAAAATTGGCGTTGAAGTTGGTGTGGATCATCGTCGGCGCGTTGTTATTTGCCTTTGCTCTGGTGCCATTGTATGACGTGATTTGTTCGGTGACCGGGCTGAATGGCAAAACAAAAAACAGTGCCGAGAGTGCTGCGAAAGCGGTGGTGGATTTGAAACGTGAAGTCACGGTGCAGTTTGTGTCTTCAGTGATGCCTGGTCTGGGGTGGAATTTTTACCCCAAACAAAGCAGTGTGGTGGTGCATCCGGGTCAGGTCACGACAGTAATGTTTGAGGCCAAGAATATTACGAATGTGGAATTGGCAGGACAGGCGATTCCAAGTGTGACACCTGGCAAGGCGTCAGCGCATTTGAAAAAGATTGAGTGTTTCTGCTTTGTCAGGCAATCACTCAAACCTGGGGAAGTGAAGGCATTGCCACTGCGATTCTTTGTCAGTGCCGAATTGCCTGAGGATGTACAAGAAATGACATTGTCGTATTCGTTTTTTCCGGCAAGTCAGCAATAAATAAATGAGCAACACAATTAAAGGATAGGGAGTTAATGCATGGCTAGTCATTCAGGAAATCACTATTTTGTCCCACATGGCAGCATTTACCCGGCGCTGATTTCCGTCGGTCTGCTGTCTATGGCCAGTGGTTTTGTTTTCAATGTCACGGGGGCTGATACACGCATGGATGGTTCTATCAAGAACCCGGCGCTGTCTTACCTGGCCACACCAGGCAAATACATGATGTATATTGGTCTGGCGATTATATTGGTCATGATGTTCAAGTGGTTGAGCGCTGTGGTCACTGAAAGCGTCACTGGCCAGTACAAAAAATGGGAAGACAAGTCTTTCCGCATCGGCATGATTGTATTCATCTGTTCAGAAGTGGCCTTCTTTGCCGCTTTCTTTGGTGCGCTGTTCTACATGCGGGTGTTGTCAGTGCCCGATCTGGCTTCTTATGCGCCGGATATTACACCTTATAAAGATTTCCTGAGTACTTGGCCATCACAAGGCCCTGGTGGAACGGTGCTTGGTGAGTCCTATAAGCCCAACCCTTCCTTTCATCCAATGAGTTGGAGTGGTTTGCCACTGATCAACACTTTGTTGTTACTGAGTTCGGGTGCGACGATTACCTGGGCGCACTGGGGGCTAATCAAAAACAATCGCAAACAGTTGGTTGTTGGACTTTTCCTGACAATTGCACTGGGGATCACTTTTCTGTGCTGCCAAGCCGCTGAGTACCATCATGCCTATACAGAAATGGGCTTGACGCTGAAGTCTGGTGCGTATGGTGCCACATTCTTCATGCTGACAGGGTTCCACGGCTTTCACGTCACCATTGGGACTTTAATGCTGATTGTGATTTGGTTGCGTAGTATCAAGGGTCACTTTACACCCGAGCATCATTTTGGCTTTGAAGGGGTGGCCTGGTACTGGCACTTTGTCGATGTAGTTTGGTTAGGCCTGTATATTTTTGTCTACATGCTCTAATTAAAAAAGGGCGCAACCAGCGCCCTTTTTTAGAAGTGTCCTTTAATAAATCTGACAGTTAGAGCGTATGACCTACGTAGCCAAAATGGGCTGCGATGATCAATGCGATAAACAGGCAAATGGATAAACCGATACGCATGGTCAGTGCCTTGACGGTGCGATCTGAACCACGTTTATCTTTTAGCAGAAATAGCAGGGCGGAGAACAAGCTGCCGATGATGACAATCAGTATCAAAATGGTGGCAATTTTAATGAACATGGTGTGATCTCCTGTAATTGGATGACATTATGGGCTGTAAGCAGGAAAATGCAAATACCCTTGGGAAATTATGTTGTTCGTGTGCGCTGGATGGTGGTGTGTGTGATGGTATTGGCTATTTGGAGTTGTGTGAGACTAGGCTTGTGGCAATGGCATAAAGCCGAACAGAAGCAGGAGATCACACACGCTTTGACCCGTCATGCGGGGGCGATTGCAGTACAGGCACAAGATCTGAGAGATGTTGCTAAACTGGATGCCTTGCATTTGCAGACAGTCGAGTTCAGGGGACACTATCTGTCTCAATTCAGTTTTTTTCTGGATAACCAGGTGGAACAAGGACAGGCAGGTTTTCATGTCATCACGCCTTTATTGCTCAATGATAAACAGCATGTCGTGTGGGTAGACCGTGGCTGGATCGCAGGGTATGCCGATCACCAGAAAGTCCCCACGATTACCACAACCCAAAGCGAACAAGTCGTTAAGGGGCTCTTCTGGCAGCAAACTAAGAAAGGCTTCCGCCTCGATAAGCCCGGCAAGACATGGCAGACGGTCCAGCCTGTGATCGACTTTGCTTATCTGCGCGAACATGTGCCATACCATTTCCCCGATGTGATTCTCAAGTTGGATCCCACGATGCCTGAGGGCTACCTGCGGCATTGGGATGTCCCTAGCGGTCAGGTTGAGAAGCACCTTGGTTACGCTTACCAGTGGTTTGGTTTTGCTGTGGCAAGTTTGCTGATCGGCGTGTATCAAATGATAGAAAAGCGGGCTTGATGATGACTAACGACGAAGCACAGACGCACCAAATCCTTGATCCGGTTCAGCAGCGCAAAGGTCGCATGATATTTCTGTTGCTGGCGATCTTTTTTACTGTGCCGCTGCTGGTAGTCGTGGCTATGATCAAGTTTGAATGGCGGCCAAGCGGCAAGAGTTACGGTCAGCTGATTCAACCTCCGGTTTCCATCGCACATGCCAGGAACTGGGTAAACGACAATCAGCAAGCGTTGCCGATGTTCTGGCAGGATAAGTGGAATATGGTCCTGATTGCACGCGAGTGTGATGCTGGCTGTATGCAGCGTCTATATGATCTCCGGCAGATTTACGTCTCCATGTACAAAGATATGGTACGTGTGCAGCGGGTGCTGATTACCCAGCAAGCTGACACATCACCGATCCGGGCTCGCTATCCTGATTTGCTGATCATTAATGGGCAGTCAGAGCAGGTCGCAGAATTAGGGAGGATGTTGAGCGGTGGGGGACAAAATACGCTGGATGCCCATCGTGTGTATTTCATTGATCCACTGGGCAACATCATGATGCAGTATGGACCTGGCATGGAAGCCAAATGGATACGCAAGGACTTGGTGAAATTATTAAAGGCTTCTTGGGCAGGCTAGCGCATGTTTAGAACGTTAAGTGCAGTGGCCGCAGTGGTGGCATTTTGTGTGGTTGTGTTGGGTTCGTATGTACGGCTGTCAGACGCCGGTCTTGGTTGTCCTGACTGGCCTGGCTGTTATGGTACGCTGACAGTGCCGCAGAGTGAGGCAGCCATCCAGTCGGCGCAGCAGGCTTATCCGGATAAACCCGTTGAACACGCCAAAGCCTGGAAGGAAATGGCGCACCGCTATCTGGCAGGGAGCTTGGGGTTGTTGGTAGTGGCATTGGCGGTGCAGGCTTACCGTCAACGGCAGGTGATCAGGACGTCCTGGCAGCTTTCGGCCGCCTTGGTGGTATTGATTGTGTTGCAGGCGTTGCTGGGGATGTGGACGGTCACTTTATTGTTGAAGCCTGTCATTGTCACCCTGCACTTGCTGGGAGGAATGACCACACTGGCCATGCTCAGCTGGATCGCTTTCCGCCACGTCAGCAAGCCGGATATTGCGTTGCCTAAGGGCGCACAATATTGGTTACGTTTGGCCTTGCTGGTATGGATAGTGCAAGTGTTGCTGGGCGGATGGACGAGCAGTAATTATGCAGCCCTGGCCTGCACCGATTTTCCAACCTGCCACGGGATGTGGTGGCCGGATATGTATATTCGCGACGCCTTCCATCTCACGCGTGCATTGGGCGAAAGCCGTGATGGGGGCCAGTTACATCTGGATGCGCTAACGGCAATCCAATGGGTGCACAGGCTGGGCGCATTCGTGGTACTGCTCTGGATGAGTGTGGCAGCCAGAATGCTGATGCAACGTGAAAATGCAAAAATGTTGGGATGGGCTTTGATAGCGATTGTGTTGTGCCAGATCGCTGTGGGGATAGGCAATCTGCTATTGCAACTGCCATTGGTATTAGCCGTATTACATAATGCAGGGGCAGCTTTGTTGGGCGTTTGTCTGGTGGCGATCAATGCCAGACTGATGAATACATCATATTAAAAAAGTAAGGGGAAGAAGATGCAGACAACCTGGATGACGCAATTGTCGACGGCTAAAATGAGCCTGCGACACTTTTATGCCTTATGCAAACCGCGTGTGACGGCGTTGATTGTCTTTACGGCCATCATCGGCATGTTGATGGCCACGCCGGGGATGGTGCCAGTCTCGATATTACTGGCTGCAACGGTGGGTATTGCGTTTGCTTCAGGCGCGGCTGCAGCGTTTAACTGTCTCATCGAGCATAAAATCGATGCCATGATGGCGCGCACACGGGCACGTCCATTACCTACCGGGCAGTTGTCACAGATGGAAACCTTGCTGTTCGCCAGTGTGCTGGGTGGTATCGGTTTAAGTATCCTGTATTACTGGGTGAATCCACTGACCATGTGGCTCACCCTGGGCACATTTGTTGGGTACGCAGTGATTTACACCGTGTTCCTCAAACCGGCCACACCGATGAATATTGTGATTGGCGGCGCATCTGGTGCCATGCCACCCATCCTGGGTTGGGCTGCTGTCAATAATACGGTGTCGCCTGAATCGCTGGTGATGTTCCTGATAATTTTTGCCTGGACGCCCCCCCATTTCTGGGCGCTGGCCTTATACCGCCGTGAAGAATATGCCAGAGTGGGCATGCCGATGCTGCCAGTGACACATGGCGAACGATTTACCCTGCTGCATATCCTGTTGTATACCATTATCCTCGTTGTGGTGTCCCTGATGCCTTATGGACTGGGCATGAGTGGCTGGCTATACCTCGTTTCGGCAGCCGTACTGAACATGATTTTTATGTATTATGTGGTGAGCCTATATCGCAGCTATTCGGATGCATTGGCCAAAACGACATTCAAATATTCGATTATTTACTTGAGCCTGATATTCGCAGCTTTGCTGTTGGATCACTACCTCGTCTAACCAGATGGCGCATCCGTGCAAGCACGGATGCCTAATGCTTGGTTTCGCTGTTGAGCAGTTGATGAATACGGTCGTGGGCACCTTGCTGATAAACCTGATCCAGCAGCGAGTTGAACATGACCGGTTTGCCATGTAAAAAGCCCTGGATAAAATCACAGTTCATCACTTTGAGAATATTCTCCTGGCGAGCATTCTCTACCCCTTCCGCAATCAGTTTGATATTCAGTTCGTGTGCCATCTGGATGATGGAGCGGCAAAGAATAAAGTCATAATTATCCACCTCCAGGTTTTTGATGAATGATTTGTCAATTTTGACATAATCAATTTGGTATTTTTTGAGATAACCCAGCGCAGAGTAACCCGTACCAAAATCGTCGATTGAGAGTTTGATGCCTGCCTGCCTCACTGTTTTCAAGGTATCTTGTATTGCTTTGGAAGGTTCAAGTAACAAGCCCTCGGTGATTTCGAAGCAGAAGCGTTCACAGGGTATGTTGGTGCGTTGCAAGCGCTTGATAAATGCCATCAGGTGTTGTGGATGTGAAAACTGCACAGGGGAAATATTCAGGCTGATTTGCGTCCCGCGCAGGCGTAGCAGATCAATCGCTGAAAAATCACGTAATACTTCGTCGAAAATCCATCTGCCGATCTCAATAATGAGCCCGGACTCTTCTGCCAGGGGAATGAATACATCCGGCGGAATATTGCCCCGGGTCGGATGTTGCCAGCGGATCAGTGCCTCTGCCTTGATCAATCCCAAGTCTCGCAAACGGAAGATAGGCTGGTAGACCAGGTGCAACTCGCCATTTGCCACCGCCGAACGCAGGTCGTGCGTCAACAAAATACGTTCGCGGATTTCGCGCTGCATCATCTGCGTAAAAAATTGATACTGGTTTTTGCCAGCACGTTTGGCGGCGTACAAGGCTTGGTCAGCAAACATCATCAATTCTTCGCCAGACGTACTGTGGTCTGGAAAGACGGCAATACCAATGCTGGCGGTGACAAAGTACTGATTATCATCAATATGAAATGGCGAACGTATACTGTCTACGATTTTTGCCCCTATTTGATGCAGTTCCTTGAGATTAAGTAATTTTGGAACGACCACCACAAACTCGTCTCCCCCCAACTTGGCTGTCGTATCGCCATTACGTGCGCAAGACTGAATACGCAATGCGGCATTTTGCAATAAACGATCACCAATCGCATGGCCGGCAACATCGTTCACATCTTTGAAGCCATCGAGGTCGATCAGCAATAATCCCAGTTGCTGAACGGATTGGGAACACTCCAGAATGGCTTCTTCCAGACAACTCTGTAGCAGGTAACGGTTGGGGAGTTGTGTCAGGTAGTCATAATTCGCTTGACGCCAGATTTGCTCACGGATGTCAGCTTCACGGCTTTTGGCTTTTTGGTAAAAACGCCAGAACTGGTAAAGCAGTAATATGCACAGCAGCGAAATGACCGTGATGGCGGTTTCAATCACGACTGGGTGAACGCTGAAACCAGTGTGAGCTGGCACATGGTGGGTGATAGCAGAAGCGCTCTGGTGTCCCAGCGCTATCATGGCCAAGAAAAGTTTGCCTGCAACTATTTTAATGTGAGTATTCATACTATTCTGTCTTAAGGTGAGACATATGGTTTTCAGCGATCGCACCCATTATCAATAGGATAAAAAAGGTGGTTGCAAAAATGGCTAACTGGTTTAACGGCAGAATAAAAAAGAACTTTAGGTGAACGTTGAAAAAAATAATAAAAAAGCCTGTTGCAGTGCAACAGGCTTTTAAGGTCTAGGTTTTATTGAGAAACTTATTTGCCAGACAGGCAGGTTTTCATAAAGGCTTTGCGTTCATCACCGGCCAAGGCTTTGGTTTTCGCATCTGCATTACAGGTTTTCATTCTTTCCTGCTGTGCGGTCAGGCCAGATTTCGCACCGTCGGCAGACAAACATTGTTTCATAAAGGCTTTGCGTTCATCACCGGCCAAAGCTTTGGCTTTCGCGTCTGCGTTACAGGTTTTCATTTTTTCCTGTTGTGTACCGGCATAAGCAGATAAACAGGCACAGGACAGCAACAATGCCATCAGCAATTTAGTCATGAAAGTCTCCAAACAAAAAAGTAAATATTATTCGAGTTTAAGGCCGCCTGCAGGCAGGCCTGTGCTGTCATTGTGACATAGAGCCGCCTGCTTTTGGGAATAAAAAAGCCCGGTTAATCCCGGGCTTGTTGAACAGACTATTTAATTGGAAGACGATGCAGTGTGCCAGCTTTCATATCAGGAATCAGCAGTGATTTTCCATCTGCTGAGAGGCTGATATCCGCCGCCGACTGGTAGCCCTGAATGATGCGTTGCGGCGTCGCTTTAGGCTCTACCAGTTGCCAGACATTGCCACCAGCCCAGTCACTTACGTAGAGCAAACCATTTGCGTCGCGGATCAGGCCATCGGCCCCACCAAAGCCCTGATTCAGCAAGGTGACCGTGGTTTTTTTGCTGCCAACCTGGATGCTGAAGAGTTTACCGGTACCAAAATCGGCGACCAGCAAACGGTCAGGGCCATCCATGAGTAAGCCATTCGGGCGCTGAATGCCTGCTTTGGCTTTCAGTATCTGTGTCACTTTGCCAGTCGGGGAAATTTTGAAGATGCCAGCGCCATTGCCATGGTCATCGCCACTGTCAGAGACATACACATTGCCCAGGCCATCGATTTCAATGTCATTGAGGAACACCGGTTTTTGCGGGAAAGCACTCGCTGCCGCGAACACGGTTTGCGCCCCGCTTTGGGTATCAATGCGGACCACGCGATCCATATCAGCCACATAGAGTTGGCTATTAAATACATCCAGGCCTTTCGGGTCATTTAAGCCATCAGCCAGAGGGGAACGTGTGCCATCAGCGGCAATGCGTGTAATTTTGCCATCGCCCAGCTTGCCAAACTCACCGATCTCAGAGAGATAAGTCACCCCTTCAGGGGTCGCAAAGACGGATTCCGGCATCACAAAACCGCTCAAGGTATTGGCTTCGGTGGGGCTTGTCTTTGCGTTCTGGGCTTTGCCATCATAGCTGACACGGTAAATGACGCCATTGTAATCGTCAGATACCAGCAACGAGCCATCCGGCAGTTGCAGAACATCGTTTGGGCGACCCCAGACTTCCCCTTCTGCACTCAGCCAGCCATCAATAAATGGCTTGGTTTCCTTGACCTGGTGTTGGGCATCAAATGACACGCGCACTAACTGGTAGCCCACCGGGACTTTGCGGTTCCATGAGCCATGTTGCGCAATCACGGCGTTGCCCTGGTATTCGGCCGGAAACTGCTTGCCGGTATAAAACTTAAAGCCCAGGTTGGCACTATGTGCCTGGAATTCAGCCACCGGCTTGGTGACTGCGGGTGGTGTTTTGTCTTTCCATTTTGGGTCACGCGCATCGCCACCGGCAAAATATGGGAAACCAAAATGCAACCCGGCTTTAGGGGCAGCATTCAACTCGTCATGTGGCACATCGGCACCCAACAGGTCTACACCGTTATCGGTAAAAAACAGAGTATTGGTGCTGGGCTGGAAGTCCATGCCCACAGAGTTACGCACGCCCTTGGCAAAGGTTTCCACTTGGCTGCCATCGGTATTCATGCGGATAATTGAGGCCTCTATCCCTGACGGATCACAAATGTTGCAAGGTGCGCCTATGGTAACGTAAAGCTTGTTATCAGGACCGGCTGCCAGGTAACGCCAGCCATGGTGGGCTTTGTCGGGCAGCTTGTCATAGACGACTTCGCGCATGGCCTTGAAAGGCAGGGTCAAATCAAAATCGGGCGCGGCGTAGCGTGTGATACGCTGCTGTTCTGCCACATAAAGGTGTCCGTCTATCATGGCGACACCATTACCAACATTCAGATCGTCCAGAATCGCGACCACTTGGTCTGCCTTGTGGTCTTTGTTTTTATCCACGACTGCATAAACCTTGTTGCCGCGTGTGCCGACGTAAACATTGCCATTGGTACCCAAGGTCATTTGGCGAGCGCCCGGCACTTCTGCGTAGACGTCCACATGAAAGCCGTCCGGTACATTCAGTTTGCCCAAGTTGGCGCGCACATCGTTGATATCTGCCCAGGCCGACGCAGCCAGGGTTGCGAACACGGAGGCGATCAGGCCTGTTATTAATTTATTTTTCATCACGACTATCCTTTTTCTCCAACAATATTGAAACCAATACAAAGTGCGTATCTCTAGTGTACGGAGTCTGGGCAGCGGCTGTAAGTTTAAAAAATATTAAATGTTTGCCTAATTCTATTGCATGACACTCAAATAGAGATCATTGGAGGTATTATTTATGCCTGATTATTCTAGATGCGTAATGAGATGAGCAATCAAGAATGCTGGTATGCGCATGACAGAGACAAAACCATTGCGCTGTTATCTGCCTTGACGCCAACAGAAGGATTTACCCTGACGGCACTCGATGGCGTCAAACTGATGCGCTGGAACAGGACCATCCCACGGAGCCCGGTTTTTTATGAACCTAGCATCGTGTTTGTGTGTCAGGGAAGAAAGATCGGATATTTGGGCGGTGAGGTTTATCAATATAATCCGCAGCAGTTTCTGATTTTATCGGTACCCTTGCCATTTGAGAGTGAAACGATTGCCTCGGCAGAAGAGCCATTGCTGGCGATTTCAATCCGCATCAACTTGTCCATGATTTCAGAGTTGCTACTCAGCGTAGAGCATGCCTCCCCAGTGCAGATTAATGGCAGGAGCGGTATTACTTCGACGGCGCTGGATGCCAGGTTGTCCAATGCCGTAGTCAGGCTGCTGGAATGCCTGCAGTCAAAGACGGATGCGACCGTGCTTGGCCACGCCATTATTCGCGAGATTCATTACCGTATTCTGCAGACATCACAAGCGTCGGCAATTTTGGCCGCGCACAGTACGCACAATAATATGGGCAAGATCAGCAAGGCATTACGGCTGATACATGCGGAATATGACAAGGCGCTGAATGTGGACAAGCTGGCTGCAGAATCTACCATGAGTGTGCCTTCATTTCACGCAGCGTTTAGGGATGTGACCGCAACATCCCCTATCCAGTACCTCAAGATGACGCGTTTGCACAAAGCGCGGTTGCTGATGGTGCAGGATGGATTGAATGCTACCTTGGCGGCCAATAAGGTGGGCTATGAAAGTGCCTCGCAATTTAGCCGCGAGTTTAAGCGCATGTTTGGCAAAAGTCCGATGGAAGAAGTGAATGCCGTGCGTAGTGCCCTGATCACACATCCGAGTGACGCTGCAGCGAGATATGTGACTGTGCAGCAGTAGGGCTCGGGTGTACGAGCTGCCATAAAAAAATAGCTTTAGGCAATTTTTAAAGAAAAGCAGGCAATGCTTTTCATGCCTGTTCTTTTAGACTTTGATGGTTAACGTGGAGAGCCGCCTCTTTTAAGTTGAGTGTTGATGGAGATGACGATGAGAACTGCTGCCTACGGTGTGCAAAATGCCACCACCCCTGTTGCACCGATGACGATAGACCGCCGCGAGCCAGGGCCGCACGACGTATTGATTGATATTGAGTATTGCGGGATTTGCCACTCGGATATCCACCAGGCAAGAAACGAGTGGGGCGGTGGATCCTTGTATCCCATGGTGCCTGGCCACGAGATTGTGGGGCGCGTGAATAAAGTGGGCAGTCATGTCACCAAATTCAAGCTGGGGCAATTGGTTGGGGTCGGCTGTATGGTCGACTCCTGCCGCCACTGCGAAGAGTGTCATGCGGGTGAAGAGCAATACTGCGACAATACAGTGTTTACCTATAACGCCAAAGATCCAAAACATGGCGGCCTGACCTTTGGCGGCTATGCCGAACGCATCACAGTGGATGAAAACTTTGTTGTCAGCGTACCGGAAAACCTGGATACCAAAGCGGTCGCCCCGTTGCTGTGCGCTGGGATTACCCTCTACTCCCCGTTACGTCACTGGAATGTGCAGCCAGGCCAGAAAGTCGGCATTATCGGCCTTGGCGGACTGGGGCATATGGGTGTCAAGCTGGCCGCTGCCATGGGAGCACATGTGGTCATGATTACCACCTCCGCCAGCAAAGCTGCTGATGCCACCCGGTTGGGTGCACATGAAGTACTGATCTCCAAAAATGCCGATGACATGGCCAAACATGCGGCCAGCTTTGACCTGATTATCGATACAGTGCCGGTTGCGCATGACCTGAATCCATATATCGGTTTACTCAAGCGTGATAAAACCATCGTTCTGGTCGGTCCGCTGGATCCCGTCGATGTTCATGGTGCCAACCTCATCACCAAACGCCGTCATGTCGCCGGCTCATTGATTGGTGGCATCGCCGAAACGCAGGAAATGCTGGATTTTTGCGGCAAGTATAATATTGTTAGTGATGTGGAAATGATCGCTGCCAGCGACATTAATGATGCTTACGAACGCATGCTCAAAAGTGATGTGAAATACCGCTTTGTGATTGATATTACTTCGCTGAAAGTCTCTGAATGATCACGCTACAGGAATACGACGAGTGTACCTGTCAGTGAGCAAGGCGTGTCCAGAGACTGGAGATTCTGGCAGTCTCTGTTAAGATGGAACTTCATTGATCACAAAGTAAGTGCATGCTTGCAGAAAAACCACCCCAGAGCCTGTTGTCCCTGCTGATTTCTATCATTGCTTACCTGGCATTGGCGCAAGCCGATAAGATCATGCACATCGGCCAGCCTGAATCGCTGGTGATTTCCATCCTGTTTGTGTTACTGATCATAAACCTGGCGTTTCAGCTGTCCTTCCAGGTGGAGTATGTGGCCGAACGGCTCAAAGAGCCTTATGGCACGATGATACTCACCATCAGTGCAGTTGTCATCGAAGTGGTGATTATTGTCATGATGCTCAGCCATACCTCATCGACCACGCTGGCCAGGGACGCGATTTATTCGGCAGTGATGCTGGATATCAACGGCATTCTTGGACTGTGCGCGATTGTGGGCGGCATCAAATATGGTGAGGTGGAGTACAACGTTAACTCTGGCAATACCTATATTGTCATGATCATGACGGCCCTGGGGATTTCCATGGCCTTGCCTGCCTTCTTGCCGCAAGAACACTGGCGTTTGTATTCGATGTTCACCATCGTTACCATGAGTGTGTTTTATGCCCTGTTTTTAAAGATGCAAACCGGGCGCCATCGTAATTATTTTAGTTACCGTGACCAGCATCAGTCTCACACATCTGTCGGCATGCCCAAGGCTATCAGTGCCAATGTTAAATTTTCCATTCTTTACATACTGGCTGGCATCATTACGATTGGTTTCCTGTCCGAGGAAATGAGCAAGCATATGGATGCGGGATTAACCGGCAGCGGGGTGCCACCAATCGTCGCTGCCATTGTGGTTGCCATTATTGCTGCCAGCCCGGAAGTGCTGACAGCCTTGAAGGCTGCAGTCAATGACCGCATGCAAACGGTGGTCAATATTGCGCTGGGCGCCACCTTGTCTACCGTGATCTTGACGGTGCCGGTGATTGAGGCGATTGCACTGATTGAGGACAGGCCGTTGATTGTGGGCTTGTCGCCGACACAGATGGTGATGACGTTCCTGACCCTGATCGTTGCCACGATTAATTTGCATGATGGCGAAACCAATGCGATTGAAGGCATGACGCATTTTGTATTGTTTATGGCATTTGCCATGCTGGCCGCATTGGGCATGTAATGATTTTTTGAAATGAAATAACCTTGTTATGCATACCGTTCTTGAGTTGATACAGCAATATGGCTTGCTGATTGTGTTTGCCAGCGTGTTTCTGGAACAAATGGGCTTACCCTTACCGGCTTATCCCACCTTATTGCTGGCAGGCGTGCTCATCGGTAATGGCCAATATTCCTGGGAGACCATGTTGCTGGTAGCCATGATTGCTGCGCTGGCTGCAGATTCCGTTTGGTATAGAGCCGGGCGCAAATATGGCAAACGTGTCATGGGCAAGCTATGCAAAATTTCTTTATCACCTGATACCTGTGTACGGCAAACCGAGGCCTTGTACCTGAAATTTGGCCCGCCCGCTTTATTGGTCTGTAAGTTTATTCCAGGCTTCGCATCGATTTCCAGCGCTTTGGCAGGTTCTTCAGGCACACGTTACTGGCTGTTTGCCTTGATGGATGGTCTGGGTGCCTTACTATGGGCAGGGTCGGCGCTATGGCTAGGTAATTTGTTCAGTTCAGCCATTGATGAGCTGATGCTCACGCTGGTTGAAATGGGTAAATGGGGCACGCTGCTGGTGCTGGTCTTGCTAGCTGCATTTATTGCTTCCAAGTGGTGGGACAGGCAGCGTTTTATCAAAAGTCTGCGCATGGCACGCATCAGTGTCGACGAATTAAATGCCATGCTTAATAACGGCGCTGCACCAGTGATCCTTGATACGCGGGCAAAACACCTGATTGATGATGGCTGGATTCCTGGTGCCCAGTTTGTGACGCTGGAAGATGTTGACCAGTTGGTGCTGGAGATTGATGAAGATGCCCCAGTGGTGTTGTATTGTTCCTGCCCTAATGAAGTGACGGCGGCCAAGGTGGCCAAAAAACTCATTGGCCGAGGCTATCGCAATATCCGTCCCTTGACGGGCGGGATTGATGCCTGGCGCGACGCCGGATTTGAAGTGACGACGCTGGAAAAAGAACGCATGGCGAGAGAAATACATGTTTAACGTCGTTGGCATCGCGCTCAAGCGCCCGTACACCTTTGTGGTCATGGCTCTGCTGATTTTAATTGTTGGCACCTTGTCTGCGTTCCGTAGCCCGGTCGATATTTTTCCCGAAATCCGGATCCCGATTGTGGCAGTGGCCTGGCAATATACCGGCTTGCCGCCAGACGATATGGCAGGGCGTATTACGACGCTATACCAGCGCAGCCTGACCACGACCGTGAATGATATTGAGCATATCGAAGCCAACTCCTATATCGGTTTTGCCATTGTTAAAATCTTCTTCCATCCAGGCGTCAATATTGCGACGGCCAATGCCCAGGTGTCAGCGATTTCGCAAACAGTGACCAGGCAAATGCCGCCCGGCACCACACCACCGTTGATCCTGAATTACAACGCGTCTACGGTGCCCATTTTGCAGATTGCATTGTCAGGTAAGGGCCTGACCGAGCAAAATCTGGCCGACCTGGGCCTCAATGCCGTACGTTTGCGGCTGGTCACCGTGCCTGGCGCGGGCGTACCTTTCCCGTATGGCGGCAAAAGCCGGCAAATCCAGATCGACCTGAATCCGGGGGCACTACAGGCGCGTGGTTTGTCTGCGCAGGACATTTCCAATGCGCTGGCGGCACATAATATGATTGTGCCTGTAGGCACGCAGAAAATCGGCAGTATTGAATACACGCTTAACCTCAATAACGCGGCAACTGCGATTGATGATCTGGCCAGTATCCCGATCAAGGTGGTCAACGGCGCCACGGTGTATATGCGGGATATCTCGCAAGTGCACGATGGCAGCGCGCCGCAGACGAATGTGGTCCATGTGGATGGCAACCGTTCTGTCCTTATGACCATCTTGAAGAATGGGGCCATTTCTACCCTGGCGATTGTAGAAGGCATTAAGAACAAGCTCGAAGAAATCAAGCCCAGCCTGCCAGATGCATTGGTGGCGACCCCGATCAATGATCAGTCGCTGTTTGTGCGTGCAGCCATTGAAGGCGTGGTGTTTGAGGGCGTATTGGCCGCCATATTGACCAGTTTGATGATCTTACTGTTTTTGGGCAGCTGGCGCTCGTCATTGATTATTGCCACCTCTATTCCCCTCTCGGTGCTGGGCGCCATCATGGGCCTTTCAATGATTGGTGAGACACTCAATATCATGACCTTGGGCGGACTGGCACTGGCTGTCGGTTTGCTGGTGGATGAAGCGACTGTGACCATAGAAAACATCAACTGGCACCTGGAGCAGGGCAAACCGGTAGAGCAGGCCATTCTGGATGGCGCAGCACAGATTGTGACACCGGCGTTTGTCTCCTTGTTGTGTATCTGTATCGTGTTTGTGCCCATGTTCTTCCTGGAAGGCGTGTCACGCTTCCTGTTTGTGCCCATGGCGGAAGCCGTGATGTTCGCCATGATCAGCTCGTTTATTTTGTCGCGGACGCTGGTGCCTACCATGGCTAACTACTTCCTCAAGCCGCATGTTGAGGGTGAGCATACCGTGAGCCGCAATCCGCTGGTGCACTTCCAGCAGGGGTTTGAGGCCCGGTTTGAGCGTTTCCGCGCGAGTTATAAAAACATACTGACGATGGCCGTGAATCATAGCCGCCTATTCATGGCTGGTTTTATGGGGGTAGTGCTGTTGTCGTTCTTGCTGGTGCCTTTGCTGGGGCAAAACTTTTTCCCATCGGTGGATAGCGGGCAAATCCTCATGCATGCGCGTGTGCCAGTGGGAACGCGTATCGAAGAGACGGCCAGCCGTTTTGCCAATATCCAGGCAGCCATCAAAAAGGTCATTCCTGCTGACGAAATCCTGACCATTGTTGATAACATCGGCATGCCAATCAGTAGTATTAACTTGACCTATAACAACACCGGGGTCATGGGCTCGCAGGATGGTGATATCCAGATTGCGCTCAAGCCGCATCATGCCCCGACCGCAGAATATGTGCGTACTTTGCGCGAAGTCTTGCCCAAACAGTTCCCGGATACCATCTTCTCGTTCCCGCCAGCGGATATCGTCAGCCAGATCCTCAACTTTGGCTCCCCGGCACCGATTGATATCCAGATTCGCGGCGGCAAGCTGGCAGACAACTTTGAATATGCCAACCGTTTGCTGTCAAAAGTGCGCACCGTGCCTGGCGTGGTCGATGCCCGTATCCAGCAGTCGCGCAACCGGCCAGCGTTTGATATCAATGTGGATAAAACCCGGGCGCAGGAAATCGGCATCAGTACGCGTGATGTGACCAACAGCATGGTGATTAACATGGCAGGCAGTTCGCAGGTGTCTCCGACTTACTGGCTAAACCCAACGAATGGGGTCACCTATTCCATCGTCCTGCAAACGCCGCAATATCATCTGAATAGCTTGAATGCGCTGGCTAATTTGCCCATTAGCGGCAGTAACGGCCAGGTACAGACCCTGGGTGGCTTGGCGACCTTTCAGCGTAATGTCGGTAATGCGGTAGTCAGCCAGTATGATATCCAGCCCATGGTGCAAATCCATGCCAGTACGCAAGATAGGGACTTGGGTGCGGTCGCTAAAGACATCCGTCAAATTCTCGAAGAAACCAAGGATCAAGTCCCTAAGGCGACCACTGTCGTCATGCTGGGGCAGGCTTACACCATGGACCGCGCATTCACTGGCCTGTTCTTTGGCCTGTTGGGAGCCATTGTGCTGGTGTATTTGCTGATTGTGGTCAACCTGCAATCGTGGACCGATCCTTTTGTCATTATTACGGCGTTACCTGCCGCGCTGGCAGGTATTGTCTGGATGCTGTTTGCAACCTATACGCCCTTATCCGTGCCTGCATTGACCGGTGCCATCATGTGTATGGGCGTGGCAACGGCGAACAGTGTGCTGGTGATCAGCTTTGCGCGTGAGCGTTTGGTTGAGTTGCAGGATGCGACGGCTGCGGCTATCGATGCTGGTTTTGTTCGCTTTCGTCCGGTGCTGATGACGGCGCTGGCGATGGTGATCGGCATGACACCCATGGCCCTGGGATTAGGCGAGGGCGGTGAGCAGAATGCGCCTCTGGGCCGGGCCGTGATTGGCGGACTGTTGTTTGCCACCGTGGCGACCTTATTGTTTATACCTGTGGTCTTCAGTGCCATCCACCGTAAAACCTACCCTGGCCCTGAGAGTACTTCTAGCGGAGAATTAAATGCGTAATGATAAAGCGGGCATGTCCCGCGGATTCAAGTTGAGCGGCTTGCTACTTGCGCTGGTAGCAATGGGCATCGTGATTGTGGGCGTCAGCAGCCGCGCCAGTCATCAAGACAAACTCAAGGCCTGGACAGAGAAACAGGCGGTGGCGACAGTCAGAGTCGACCTGCCTGAACATGGTGCAGCAGCAGGTAGTTTGGTTCTGCCCGGCCGGTTTGAAGCTTATGCTCGTGCCCCTATTTATGCCCGCGTCAGTGGTTATTTGAAAAGTTGGAAAGTGGATATTGGCGGCAGCGTAAAAAGCGGCCAATTGCTGGCAGAGATTGAAACGCCTGACCTGGACCAGGAGTTGTTGCAGGCCAGGGCTGACCTGGCCAGCGCCCAGGCAAATGTTGCCCTGGCTGAGACCACCGCCAAGCGCTGGCAGGATATGTTGAAAACCCAATCGATTGCTAGGCAGGAAGTCGATGAGAAAGTCGGGGATTACCAAAGCAAACAAGCGATAGTCAAAGCGGCTGAGGCCAATGTGAACCGGCTGCTTGCGCTAAAAAGCTTTGCCCATATCCTGGCGCCATTTGATGGCTCAGTGACCGCGCGCAATACCGACACTGGCGCCCTGATCAATGCCGGTAGCAGCAGTGCGACAGTATTGCCGCTGTTTGAAGTCTCCAACACGCGCAAGTTGCGCTTATACATCAATGTGCCACAAAACTATGTCGGCCAGATCAAGCCGGGTGGCAAAGCAAAGTTTACCGTGCCGGAAGCACCGGGTGCCGAATTCGAGGCCACGATACAGTCTACTTCAGGTGCGATCAATGCGTCTTCTGGTACAACCCTTGTACAGTTACTGGTGGATAATGCGTCGGGCCGTTTTTTGCCTGGGGGTTTTGCCAATGTCAATCTGTTATTCAATGATGCCGTCGAGCGCCTGAGCATTCCTGCCAGCGCACTTATTTTTGACCAGAATGGCCTCAAGGTGGCTACCGTTGGCAAGGATCATAAGGTGACCTTGAAAACGATCACCATTGCGCGTGATCTGGGAAAAACACTGGAAGTGCAATCCGGTTTGACCGCCACTGACCTGGTGATAGAGAATCCACCAGATGGCGTCAGCGATGGTGACCGGGTCAATATTGCAAGTAGTGCAGCATCGGCAAAATAAAGCTCGCTTAAGCCTGCAAATGCAGTCTATCCCTGCTTGGCAAAACTAGCGAGTAAGCACTAACCATCCGCTTAATGCTGCAGCGGATACGGCCAGGAATAAATTGACCGCCGGTGGCAGCCAGTAAACATGGCCGCGTGGTTTTTCCTGTGTGCTGAGTGATTGATAAAACACCAGAAATTGGATAGCAGAAAAGATTGCCGTACAGGCACCAATAAGAATAAACCCTACCCCGATATACAGCGACAAGGTGGTTTGTGATTGCGACGCTGGGTGACCCTGTGCCATGAGCTGTATAAACAAGCCAAAACGCTCAATCACAAACCCCAGCCCCATCAGGGCAATGGCTGAACGTTGCCAGGCCAGTAAAGTGCGTTCGGCTGCAAAGTAAACGCGAGGGTCATCAAGGTAAGACATAATGTGCGCACGCTCCTGAAATTGTTGCCACTGTTTAAGTCTGCCGCTGGGCTGTGATCACCCCTGGCACTTGCTTTAATCTTCCTAGCAAATGCGCTAGCTGGTCCAGGTCAACCAGCTCGACCGTAAAATGCATGAGAGCAACATGGTTGCGGCTAAGGGTGTTAGCTTTTGTGGTATTGATTTTTTCACGCGCAAACAGCTCGCTGATATCACGCAACAATCCCTGACGGTCATTCGCTTCCAGAACGATATCGACTTCATATACCCCAGACTGTTTGTTACCCCATTGCGCATTGAGCAGGCGGTTGTGGCGTGCACTGTCCAGGCGCGTAATAAACGAGCAGGCCTGGCGGTGGATGGTCACGCTGTGGTGACGCGTCAGATAGGCGACAATCGGTTCTGGTGACACCGGCTTGCAGCATTTGGCCATGGTGGTTTGCACATTGCCTATGCCTTCAATCATGATGCCCGCATGGTTCACCTGGGAGGCGCTGGGGCGCTTGATCATCGCTGGCGAGTTGTCTTGTGCAACCGGTGTCAACTCCCCCTGAATGGTGATGGCAATCTGGTGCTCGCTGATATCGCCACGGCCGATGGCCGCCAGGCAATCCTCCAGTTTGTGGAACTGCAGCTTTTGCGCGACTTTCTCGAGTGGCAGGCTGCTGGCACCGGCGCGGTGTAACTCTTTATCCAGCTTGGCCCGGCCTTGGGCGACGTTTTCTTCAAAATGCTGGTATTTAAACCAGTGCCGCACCTTGGCACGTGCGCTGGCACTTTGCAAAAAGCCGAGGGACGGGTTCAGCCAGTCACGGCTGGGTGCACCATGTTTGGCGGTCAGGATTTCCACCCGCTGGCCATTCTCCAGCTTGGCATGCAAGGGGACGATATGTCCGTCGATTTTCGCGCCGCGGGTGCGATGCCCCAGGTCTGTATGTAAAGCATAGGCAAAGTCTATGGGGGTGGCGCCTGCGGGCAAATCAATGACTTTGCCTTGAGGTGTCAGCACATACACTTTGTCCTGGAATAACTCATTGTTGAATTGCTCCAGCAGGTCACCCTGATCAGCGACTTCATCCTTCCAGGAAAGGATCTGGCGCAACCAGGCAATTTTTTCGTCAAATTTTGCATCAGACTTGCCGCCCTCCTTATAACGCCAATGCGCTGCCACGCCCAGCTCAGAATGCTGGTGCATTTCAAAGGTGCGGATCTGTACCTCTAGGGCGAGGCCACGAGGCCCGCTGACAGCCGTGTGCAGTGAGCGGTAGTTGTTGCTTTTAGGACGGGCAATATAGTCATCAAACTCACCCGGAATCGGTTGCCACAAGTGATGCACCAGGCCCAGCGCGGTATAGCAATCCTTGACATCTTGTACCATGATGCGTACCGCACGCACATCATACAGCTGGTTAAATTGCAGATGCTTGCTCTTCATCTTTTTGACGATGCTGTAAATATGCTTGGGCCGCCCGCTCACTTCGCCCTCAATGCCAGCTTGGGCCAGCTCCTGCTGCAACTGCTTCACTACCTCCGCAATATACTGTTCCCGGTCGACTCGCCGTTCGTCCAGCATTTTGGCGACTTCTTTATAAAGCTGTGGTTCGAGGTAGCGTAAGGATAAATCTTCGAGCTCCCATTTCAACTGCCATACACCGAGACGGTTGGCCAGCGGGGCAAAAATATTCTGGTTCTCGCGCGCAATCTGCACTTGTTGCGCTGGGCTGGCGCCAGCCAAATGACGTAATAACTGGGTGCGCTCAGCCAGCTTGATCAACACGACCCGGATATCCTGCACCATGGCTAATAGCATTTTGCGCAGCGCTTCCAATTGTTGTGCGCGGTCACCGTGTTTGTGGTCCGCCTTGGAATCCGCAGGGTGCGAGCCATCCATTTCACTCAAGGCCTGGATATGTGACATACGCGAAATGCCATCTATCAGGCTCACAACGGTGGGATTGAAGCGGGTGGGTAAGGTGATAGACCAGTCATCCATAAAGTCTGGCACGGCATACAGAATGCAGGCAATCAGGCTGTCTGCATCCAGGTTCATGTCAGACAGGATAGACGCTGTCCCGAGTGCATGTTGTAACAGAGGCTGGCTGTTAATGGCGTGGTGTTGGGCATAGAGGGGGGCAGCCAGCTCTCCCGCCTCACGAATCTGCGCCAGCTCGCTGGGAGTAAACCGTTGAGGCAAAGACTCAACCCACAAACACAATGTTTGCGGATCAGTAGCAGTTGGAGCTTGTGCAGAGCGGTGACCAGAAACCATGCCCTATTATCGCCGCGATTCCGAGTCAGCGTAAAGATAAAACGCATCCTGACTCAGCTATCAGGATGCGTGACAAAAATGAATCAAACTAAGATTCGGATACTACAGCGTCAGTTTAGACAAAAAGGCTAATACCCAACACGGCTGCCAAGGCGATGCCTATCGCTAACAGCAGGAAAATAAAGAAAAACACTTTTGAAATCGTGGCGGCGCCAGACTCAATACCTCTAAATCCCAGCAAACCGGCGATAAAAGAAATGACAAGAAACAGCAGCGCGTAGTAAAGCATCAGTGAGTCCTTCGTTGATTACGGTGATGTTGACATCATAAAAGGTCGGTGCGCTTTGCCATATCGGATTT
Source organism: Methylophilus sp. TWE2 (assembly GCF_001183865.1). Classification (NCBI taxonomy): domain Bacteria; kingdom Pseudomonadati; phylum Pseudomonadota; class Betaproteobacteria; order Nitrosomonadales; family Methylophilaceae; genus Methylophilus; species Methylophilus sp. TWE2. The sequence goes on along the minus strand of NZ_CP012020.1, from coordinate 2,468,691 downwards.
TGACTAGATGAAAGGTCAGAATGTACCTACGCGATGTCTATTATTGCGATGATTCAATGGATGATCACCATATCAAAAATGACTGCCCCCCTTACGCCCAAAGCGGAAATGCGGGTATATTAATAATAATTTTTAATAGCGTGGCTAACATCACTAGGAGTACATATGTGAGTGTGCGCTCACTGTTGAGTTGGAATATAGCCGCGTTTATTCATGTTGACGTTGAAGGATTTGAAAGGAGGAGGCTTATGTCGTTGGTTCATCGGTTGCATCTATTCGGGCGCCCATTATCCATATTAGCGCTGAGTCTATGGATGCCGTTGTCAGTCTTTGCTTCCAGCGATAGCGCTAAAGTGATCAGCACGCCGGTGCAGAAAAACATCAACAAAGCCGAGACCAGGCAAAAAGTGGTGGCGTTGCTCAATATGGATGAAGTCTTGCCGGACTGCCAGCAACAAGTAACGATGGCAAAGGTGAAAACAGTGCTTTACAGTGAAAGCGGTTTGACCCCAGAAAAATTCGAGGTCGACTGGCGCGGAAGCAAATTTCATATTGCTACCAATGTCGGTGAGAATCCGGTGTTGTCAATGGAAGAAATCCAGGCCGCGCATCAATTTATCAAAGTCGGCAAGCGTTACCTGATTCATTTTCAACTATGTGGCGATGGCAGTCAGCGTAGTTTGATTAATATGTATGCTGATCAGGCGCCCGTACGTCCGGCCCGTAAAATCAAAACCTAGGGATAGCCGGAATAAGTGAGCGAGCGGGATGAAGTGCAAGGCGCACGGAACGCAGAAACCGAGATAGTACGCTGTGTACAGCGAGGTTGCGAGTACCGCGCAACGCAGCAATTTGCCCGCATAGCCACTTATTCCGGGTATCCCTGGAACTTCAGTCCCTTTCGCAAATGCTGGCCAATGCGTCCTGCAAGGGTTGTTCAGGTGGCCGGATGTGTTTTGTGATGAAGTGGTTTACATATGCAAATAATGCACACTACCTGGATATGAGCGTATAGTGTTTTTATTCATTTATACAGCCTCATTGAATTAAATGATCGTATGAGGCTGTTTCACATCTCTTTAGTAATCGCTTCAAAACTCTCTCGTGCTTCCTGAGTAGTCCTTTACTTCCGCGGCATGCGTTTGTAGACGTTTGGTTTTAAAACGTAATACGCAATAAGCACGGGCATCCTGGAAGCTACTATTTCATCCTTTTTCGCCCGCTTCAACCCATTCAAAGGAGCAGGTCATGGATAAAAAAGTGTTTTTCAGTGACAGGGGAGTCATCATTAGCGACAGCCGGTTTATAGCTAGCGGCTACATATATAACATTGCAGACCTTAGCTCGGTCAGATTAGGCGTGATCAAACCGCCGCGCTGGTTAGCCATGTATAGCATTGGATTAGGTGTGGTACTCTTGCTCACAGAGGGGGCATTCTTTGTGGTCGGTGGTTTCCTGATTGTGCTCGGTATTATGGCCGGGTTGTTTGCGAAGACCCGGTACGCTGTCATTCTCAGGGCGAAGACAGGTGAACATAAGGTATTGCAGGACAAAAATTCGGACTACATCGCACAGGTAGTGTATGCGCTGGATGCTGCGATGATCAATCGGGGTACGCCATCAAGAATAGAGCCGGTCAGACAGATGCAGGATCATTTTGGTACACTTGCCACCGGTATTCCCACTCATTGAATGAGAGCGGTGGATGATAGGCGCTACATTGCGCTAACTGATTGCCAGTGCGGTTGAGTGTCTGTCATTTTACTCATCCTCACTGAAGGCATCATGAAAGTCAATCAGCTCAATCACGCCTTTTCTGCGCATATTGCCAATGAAAGCAATGCCTTCACGCGTCATTAGGTTTTCTCCGGACTGCCTACCTTCGCGAACATTCCCGTTAGCCCGCAGCGGTTTATGAAACACCTCTTTGTGATAGCACAGTGCCGCTTCGCCTATGCCAATTCTTTTGCATTTTTCAAGATCCAATACGCTGACCAGGAAGCTTTCCGCGCCTTTTGTCTCATGAAGGCGCTTTAAATCTATCACCCCAAGCGGATCTTCTTCTCTCAAAACCAGGATTTCCTCCCCGGTGTCATCTATTCGGATTAGATAGACCTGACCATCTTTTGCGACAAATGTTTTTTGATGCATGGGCGTCCTTTCTATCAATTGATTCAACTTCCTTTAAACGTAGTATAGCGCCTTAAACAGACGTCTCCTGTGACTCATTCGTGTGTGTAGGTCTTAACATTTGAAAATTCAGTTCCATATCATGTAATTGCGCGTATAGTGGGTTTTATCATTCTTTAATAAAGTCCCCTCCTGCAGTCTTCGGGCCTTAAGCTTTCCGGTACTTGTTTAATACCCCCCCGTGCTTCCTGAGTGCGTACACTTCCACTTTCGTCGCATATTTTTGCATCATAGTTTTAAAGCCTAACATGCAATGCGTGGGCGTTATAGTGGTTGTGATTTATTCATCCATTCTTCGCTTCGCTTTGGTTACCAAGGATTTACCAAGAATGGATAAAAAGGTTTTCTTTAATCAGTATGGCGTGACGGTGTCTAAAACGCGCTTTATCGTCAGGGGACAACTTTACGAGATCAATAAGATTTCCTTCCTGACTTATCAACGATTAAAACCTAATCGCTGGTTTGCAATGGCATGCATGGCGATTGGTGTATTGCTGGTGCTGGATGAAGGCGATTTATTCGCCTTTGGCGGTTGTTTGATTTTATTGGGCATTGTGGCATGGGTAGCCGCCAAACCTCAATATGCTGTGATGCTGACCATGCCTGAGGGTGAAGTCCAGGCGTTAGTCAGCACAGATTTGCCACATGTGGAAAGAGTGATCCAGGCCTTGAATACTTCCAGGGGGATGCATGACACGCAAGGTGCTGAGCCAGTCAGGCCAGCAGATCAAGGCAATCACTTCAATCCTCTGACGCCCCCTGCCATGGAATAGTGCACGCATTGAACCTTTGAGGGATCTCCAAAGGTACCTTGCCCCTCTTGCGAAAGCGAGAGGGTTTTTTTACGAGTTTCTTGCCAGTGCTTATGTCTCTTTAAGTTTCTCTACAGGCTGGTTTTACTTGATCTTTCATACGACCCGTTTTGACAGAAAATACTGACAAAAATATCAGAATTGAACGCCTTTTTTCGCGGTTGCGCTTTATATACATTCTTGGCATTTGCACGATATTTCATGATGCGACGCCATTAATCACCTATCCCGGAGATAAGCCCTTATGCCCACTGCCAGCGCACAACCACTCAATCCTCCCGTGACCGACCCACTGCCCGGTATGGGGGCTATCCCGCATGCCGATGGGGTCGCTTTCCGCGTTTGGGCGCCCAATGCACAAAAAGTATCTGTGATTGGCTCATTCAATGATTGGCAAGCCGGAGTCGATGAGTGTATCAGCGAAGACAACGGCTATTGGTATATCAATATCAACAATGCACAACCGGGAGATGAATACAAATTTCACCTGGTGAATGGCGAGCAGCAAATGGAGCGCATAGACCCTTACGCCAGAATCGTTACCAATTCGGTTGGCAACGGCGTGATCCCGGCGGGGGATTTCTTTGTGCAGCCATCTTCTCCATTTGAAATGCCTGCCTGGAATGAGTTGGTGATTTACGAGTTGCATATTGGGACCTTTAACGCCAAAGACGGGCATGTCGGCACATTCGATACCGCCATTGAGCGGTTGCCACATCTGAAGGCCTTAGGCATTAATGCCGTTGAGGTCATGCCAATCGCTGAATTTGCCGGCGATTACTCCTGGGGTTATAACCCGGCACATCCTTATGCGGTGGAGAGCGCTTACGGTGGGCCAGAGGCGTTTAAGCGCTTTGTCGCCGCAGCACATGAGATGGGCATCGCAGTGATTGTCGATGTGGTATACAACCACTTTGGCCCTTCTGATATCAGCCTGTGGCAGTTTGATGGCTGGCACGAAAATAACAAAGGTGGCATTTATTTTTATAACGACTGGCGTTCGGCTACGCCTTGGGGAGATACACGCCCGGATTATGGCCGTGGTGAAGTGCGCAAATATATTTTTGATAATGCCATGATGTGGCTGGACGATTACAACGCTGATGGGCTGCGTTATGACATGACGCTATATATCCGCAGTGTAGAAGCCAGCGCACAAAACCTGATTGCTGAAGGCTGGAGCCTGCTGCAATGGATTAACAGCGAAGTGGAAGCACGACATCCTGGCAAAATCACCATTGCCGAAGACCTGCAAAATAGCGCAGAGCTGACGCTGAAACGTGATGATGGTGGCGCCCATTTTGGTAGCCAGTGGGATGCCGGGTTTGTGCATCCTGTCCGTGCTGCCCTGGTTGAAATGAATGACGCCAACCGCTCCATGGCGGCTGTGCGCGATGCCATACTTAACCAATATAACCACGATGCTTTTCAGCGCGTGATCTATACTGAATCGCATGACGAAGTTGCCAATGGTAAGCAACGCCTTGTTTCAGAAATTGACCCAAGCGAACAGCCAGGCCGCTACGCTATCAAGCGCTCATGCCTGGGGGCCGCGCTGGTCATGACCGCGCCGGGGATTCCCATGCTGTTCCAGGGGCAGGAGTTCTTACGTGACCAATGGTTCCGTGATGACCGTCCTATTGACTGGCATCGGGCGGAAGAATATGCCGACATTACCACCATGTATCGTGACCTGATTAATTTGCGGCTGAATAAGGCAGGATACTCTGCGGGACTCACGGGGCAACATACCGCTGTTTATCATGTGAATGACCATGATAAATTGATTGCCATGCACCGCTGGAAAGAAGGCGGTGTGGGTGACGATGTCATCGTCATATTCAATTTTGCCGAAGGTCGTAAAGAGAATTATGTGATTGGTCTGCCTCGTGGCGGAGAATGGAAGCTACGTTTCAATAACGATGCCGGCCTATATAACGAACAGCTGGACCAGACTCCTTCCGGGGATATCACAGCCAATGAAGAAGGGCGCGACGGTTATGACTTCTCTGCAACTATCACCATCGGTGCCTATGCTTGCCTGATTTATTCGCAGGATCAATGACAGCGCTTTAACTCTGTAATTAGCCGGCATTCATGTGGCTAATTCAAATAATAAAATCATGGCGTTCGCTTTATATTGATGGCAAATATCAAGCCCAATTGAGATAGGAGGCGTCATGGCGGTAAATGGTGTGAGTGCATACAGTGCCAATCAGGTTCAAACTGCAACCAACTGGCAGCAAGCCAAGCAGACCATCGTTTCTCTCGATAGCGCTTTGAAATCAGGCGACCTGAAGGCGGCTAAAGACGCGTTCTCAAAGCTAAGCCAGTTGAAGACTATCGATAGTCATAGTCCTCTTTTCAAGATAGGCCAGGCGTTGCAAAAAGACGATATTCAGTCTGCCTGGCAGGTGGTGAATCCAGCGCAAACCGGGTCAAGTGATCTGACCACGCCTCTAGCCTGGCAACAGCTGACCAAGCTGGCCTCTGGGGTTGATACCAATAGCGCCGTGTCAGTAAACAACAAGCTTTCCAGCCTGCTTAATTATTTGTCTGCGGGCGATACTGGTGCCAATAACAATAGCACCAGCTATACATCGGGGATTATTAATCAGGTGTTATCACAAATTAATAACAGCAGTGCCAGTGCTAAAGTTTCACTAGGGAATTCTGCTTCGACAGAAAATGTAGAGTTATATACGCAGTTAGCACAACAGGTGAAAAATAATCCGCAATTGGCCTCGTTGCTGGTCGAGCGCCTCAAAGCGCAATCGTCTAATGGCGTGTTCAGCTATCTGTAAAAAGCTGCCTTTCATGGCTGCGCATGAATATGTCCAGACCGTCACGATCATCAAAATGGCTGCCACTTAGGGCAGCCATTTAATCTTCAGGGGGTTAGCGCCTAACCCTTAACTCATTAGTTTTTCTTCCAGCGCTTTCAACCGGCTTTCCAGCGCTGCAATCTTCTGATCACGCTCCCTGATCACCGGGATGACATCCTCTGCCTTAAGCAGTTGAGGAATATGCTTGGGGCAATTTGCATCCCAGGCTTTGAGGGTAAACACAATCACGCGCTCGACTTTTGCTGCATAGTCTGGCGAGGATACGCGGGCGGTCAGTTCCTGGTCACCTGTGACCACTTTGGCTTCTCCCCAGATTTTGACGCGTTGCGCATTGGCATAGTCCATCAAGAATAGCTGTGCTTTGGGATTCTCATCCAGGTTACCGGCCGTGATGTATTGCTTGTTGCCGGCATAGTCGGCAAAGGCCAGGGTTTGCTCGTCAAGCACATGCAAAAATCCACGAGGGCCGCCGCGATGCTGCATATACGGCTGACCTTGAGCATTGGCGGTGGCCATGTAAAAGCTGGTCTGCGCTGCAATAAACTCTGCCAGTATCGGCGTGACCCGTGACTCCCAGCCGCGTGAAGCTTCAAAGTTTGCATAACCTGCCCTGGAGCCATTTTCCTCTTGCCTGGCTTTGACTGACGGTGTGAATACCACATCACTCGGTGACGCTAAAGTTGAAACCAGTCTGGCAGTCATGATTTTCTCCTTGGTTTGTTTACGCATGACCAAATTTTAGTCAATAATGGTGGCGAGAAAATCGTGGCTAGCCGCAATACATTATTTCATCAGGAGAAATACGATCGATCAGTTTCACTTAATGCGGGTGTTTGCCAGCGTCGCTGAAGAAGGCGGGTTTGCCGCGGCCTCACGCAAGCTGGACCTTTCCCCAGCGGCAGTGACGCGTGCCGTGGTGGCGCTCGAAGAGCAATTGGGCGCCAGGTTGTTGCAGAGAACCACGCGCAATGTGCGTTTTACGGATGCAGGCCGTCAGTACTACGAAAATGTGCGGGCCATCCTGATAAGCATTGCAGAGGCCAATGAGGCCGTGGCAGAAAGTAATGCGACGCCGCGCGGTACGCTCTCGATCACGGCGCCTGTGATGTTTGGGCGCATGTTTGTCATGCCCAGTGTGATTGACTACATGCAACGTTATCCGCAGGTGAAGTTGATTGCGCATTTAGTCGACCGCGTGACCAACCTGGTGGATGAAGGTATGGATGTGGCGATCCGTATTGGTCACCTGCCTGATTCCGGCTTGCGCGCCATTAAAGTGGGTCACGTGCGGCGGGTTTTGTGCGCATCGCCAGACTATCTAGATAAGTTTGGGTCACCTGAACACCCAGCTGAGCTGGCTAAGCATTCGATTATCTCCTCCAGCCATGTTTCGCCACACACCGAGTGGCGATTCAACGCTGAAAAAGAAGCGTTATTGGTCAGGCTGGGTCCACGATTGACGGTCACCAGCAATGATGCGGCACTCTCGGCCGCCGTGAGTGGATTAGGCATCGCGCGCTTACTTTCCTATCAAGTATGGAGCGAGGTTGAGAAGGGTTCTTTGCGATTAATACTGGAAGCGTACGAAGAAGAGCCATGGCCAGTGCATGTCGTCCACCGGGAAGACAAGTTAGGTTCTTCCAAGGTCCGGAGTTTCATAGACAATATTGTTGATGTCCTGCGTAGTCATACAAAATTAAATCCCAGGTAATATCGCTTAGCAGACCAACCCATTCGTTAATGATGTCTGTCTGTGTACGTATGGTGGGTGTGTCAGTCGCCAGCTTTGCGTGTTCCTGCTGCTAAAGCGGGAGTGAAGATTGCAGCGGGTGACCAGGAGTCGTCCCTGTCACCACTTGTACCGTGTCTCCAGCACGCAACAGACCACCGCTCACAAGGCGTGCTGTGACGCCGCCATGTCCCCGCATGGCATTATAGCCACCTGCACCCAGCACCTGCTCCATACGTGAGCAGGGCTCACATGGCCCGGTCACTTCCATGACGACATCGCCTATCACCAGGTGCATGGGCTGATCTTTAAACAATGCTTTGGCCGCCAGCAGGTTGAGGCCGGAGACAATCAGGTTGCGCCTGAGTAATGCCGGATCAATGGCTGCGTGACCAGTCAGCGCTGCAATCACGGGTAAATGCTCTGCTTGCAATAAGGTCACTTGCCGTTTGCTGCCATTTGGCTGCGATGAAGCGCGCAAACTGGCGCGATCCCCTTGCAGGCCAAGGTTGGCAAGGGCCAGGACTTGATTTGCTGACAAACAAGGCTGACCACGCTCTGGACGCAGGTAAATGGCCTCCAGTTGTCCGGCTTGACTAAAGTGTTGCATCAATTGACGCAGGTTGGTGGTTTGCATGGGCTGAACGGTATCGTAAAGTGAGCGGCGATTCAGTTATAAAGCTGAGGTTAATAACGTAGCGGCGAGGGCACCAATCATCACAACCAGCCAGGGCGGCAGCTTCCAGAACATCAGCATTAAAAAAGCCAGTAATGCCAAACCGAAATCTTGTGAGCTGAGAATCGCACTTGTCCAGACCGGGTTGTAGAAGGCAGCGATCAACAACCCGACCACCGCAGCGTTGATTCCCAGCATCGCATGTTGGATCGAGGGATATTGACGAATGGATTCCCAAAGTGGCAGCGCACCCAAGACAAGCAAAAATGCCGGTAAGAATATCGCTGCCAACGCAACTCCCCCCCCGAGCAAGCCGTTGGGTTGTGCATTTGACACCGCGCCCAGGTATCCAGCGAACGTGAATAAAGGGCCTGGCACAGCCTGGGCGGCACCATAGCCTGCCAGAAATAAATCATTCGACACCCATCCTTGTGACACCGTTTCTGCCTGTAAAAGTGGCAAGACGACATGTCCGCCACCAAATACCAGTGAACCGGCCCTGAAATAGCTATCAAACATTGCGAGCAGATGGCTGTCATAGCCATCATGCATGATCGGAATGAATAACAGTAATGATATAAAAACCGAAAGTATGATGATTCCGCTTGCCTTGCTGATGGGCACTTGCATGGGTTGATGAGGTAAGCCATGGTGATGTTTTAGCCAAAAGCAGCCGACGATTCCTGACAGGATGATCACACCGAGTTGCGAGTATAAGCCCGGGGCACAAGCCACAATCATTGCTGAAATGATCGCCAGCGTGGCTCTTCTGGCGTCCGGGCAAAGCGTCTTGCTCATTCCCCAGATGGCTTGCGCAACCACGGCCACTGCCACAACTTTTAAGCCATGCAGCCATGGTCCTTCGGAGAGACCGCTGACATGGGTGAGCAATCCGGCAAACATCACCAACGCGATAAACGAAGGTAACGTAAAGCCCAGCCACGATGCAAAAGCGCCAGCGATCCCGCCGCGTGATAATCCGATGGCAATGCCTACTTGGCTGGAAGCTGGCCCGGGCAAAAACTGGCAAAGAGCCACCAGGTCGGCATAAGCATGCTCAGTGAGCCATCGACGCTTAGTCACAAACTCCTCCCGAAAGTAAGCCAGGTGCGCGATGGGGCCACCAAAACTTGTCAGGCCAAGCTTGAGGAAGATGATAAAAATATGAACAAGAGAGCTTTGGGCATTCTCGCTACTTGATGACTGGTCTGACGTACTCATGTCATTTATTTTTTAGACAAAAATGCATTATAACGCATCAATATTTCATGCATTTTAATGGGTTGGAGCGGTCTGTATTGTCTCTAGATGACGCGTTTAATCTAGGCCGGCGTGTTCACTTTTTCGATGTCCATCACGGCAAAAGGGAGGCTTTGTGGCAGAGGATTATTCGCCAGTGGTACCAAACTCAACAGGTGTTTTGATATAAGAAATATCGATCTTTTCAGTTTTCAACAGGCTAAATAGTTTTGCGGTCTGTTCTTCACTGGCCGTGACTACAATTTCTTGTGGCTGATCACCCAGTTCAAAAAAATGTCCGGCATGAATTTTCTTATCCCGCCCGAATCCTTCACTCGCCGCAAAAATGGTTGCACCTTGGATGCCTAACTCTCTTGCCGTAAGCATCAACCATTCACTCAACATTTGGTTGCCATGCTTTTGGTCCAGGCGAGTAAAAAAGGTGATTTGAAAACCTTGCATAACGGCTCCATTCGATACGTGACAACTACGTTAGTGGCGGGACAACTGAAAAGAAACAAATCCCAAAAAGGTCAGTAATACTGAGCCGACGATGTGCACCAGCGTGGTTCTGAGTGCCCAGAGTATCTGGCTGTTTTGCAGTTGGGTAAATACTTCAGCAGAAAAGGTGGAAAAAGTAGTTAATCCGCCACAAAATCCAGTGATAATCAATAAACGTGCTTCTGGGGAAAGTTGCGGTAGCTGCGAGAAATAGGCAATTGCAAAGCCGATAATATAGGCGCCGATTAAGTTGGCGGACAGGGTTCCGAGCGGTAGCGCAGGAAGCAGGCTATTCAGCTTGAGGCCTAATTGCCAACGGAGCAAAGCCCCGAGAGAGGCTCCCACGCTAATTGCAATCACAGATTTCCACATAGTTTGTTACCGTAGATGAAACAATGAATATAACAAAAATAAAGCCTATCCAGTAGCATTGTATTTCCGGGGCAAGGAGTATAGTATTCGGAATAGACAGACCTGTCTTGCATTGATTCTTTTTAAAACTTGACGGCATTTAATCGTGCGCTTGGAGTGAAATATGAATGATGTTGCAGATGTAGTTCAAACCTTTCATGGTGGTTGTCCGCATGATTGTCCCGATACTTGTGCGATGCAGTTTCATGTCAAAAACGGTGAGTTGGTCTCGGTATCAGGCAACCCTGATCATCCGATGACGCGTGGTGGCTTATGCGTGAAATTAAAAGATTACGAAAAGCGACATTATCACCCCAATCGTCTGTTATACCCCATGAAGCGGGTAGGGCCCAAAGGCACCAATCAGTTTGAGCGCATCACTTGGGATGAAGCACTGGATACCATTGTCGATCGATGGCAGGCATTGATCAAAGATACCGGTCCCCGCGCCATATTGCCCGTTAGTTATTTGGGTAATCAGGGGCTGGTGCATGGCCTCAATGGCGGCGATGCTTTTTTCAACAGGCTGGGCGCCACCGTTTGTGAAAGAACCTTTTGTGGTGAAGGCTCCTGTACGGCGTGGTTGCTAACCGTCGGGCCGACAGCCGGGGTGGATCCCGAAAGCTTTATCCATGCCAATTTTATTGTGATCTGGGCCTGTAACTCTGTCTCCACCAATTTGCATCACTGGCACATTATTAAAGACGCGCAAAAACGCGGCGCGAAGGTTGTGGTGGTGGATTCGTTCGCCTCTAAAACCGCCAAGGAAGCCGATTGGCATCTCGCCCCCAAGCCGGGTACCGATGGTGCGCTGGCCATGGCGATGATGCACGTGATCATTGCAGAAGACTTGGTTGACCATGACTATGTTGAGAAATATACCGTCGGCTATGCCGAGCTGGCGGAAAGAGCTAAACCCTGTACACCTGAATGGGCAGCTGACATCACAGGCATCCCCGCCGACCAGATTCGCCTGTTTGCCCGCGAATATGCGACCACGCCTCCAGCCGCCATCCGCATTGGCGTCGCGCTGGAACGCAGTTATGGCGGAAGTCAGGCAATACGCGCTGTCACCTCATTGCCAGCCTTGATTGGTGCCTGGCGCCACGTAGGCGGCGGTGCGCTGCAATTCCCGGTCTGGGAGCATCCTTACAAGTTCGATGTGATTTGCAGGCCGGACTTGATCCCTGAAGGCACGCCGGTGGTGAATATCCTGCAATTAGGCCGGGCGCTGCTTGGCGAAACGCCGCTTGAGGTGCCGATTCAATCGATCATGGTGTGGAACACCAACCCCGTGACCCAATCCCCCGAAACCGATAAGGTGATTGAGGGTCTGAAGCGTGAAGACCTGTTCACCATTGTGGCTGACCATTTCATTTCAGATACGGCGTCGTATGCAGATATTGTCTTGCCCGCCGCCATGGGTGCGGAACAGGAAGACATGATCTTATCCTGGGGCCATTTATACCTCACCTACAACACCAAATGCATAGAGCCGCCCGGCGAAGCCTTACCCAACAATGAAATATTCCGCCGCTTGGCGAAACGGTTAGGGTTTGAAGAAGATAACTTCAAATGGAGTGATAGCGAATGTCTTGAAAATTATGTCGACTGGAACTCACCCGCCTGCAAAGGCATAGACCTCAACTATATGCGCGAGCATGGGTTTGTCAGGCTCAATGTAGGCACCAAAGACGACCGCGCCCCGCATCGCGAGGGCAATTTCCCCACCCCGACCGGTAAATGTATGTTCATGGTAGAAGGCGCCAAAAACTTTGTCGCAGGCCCCTTCAGGCAGATGTATGACGGTTTTCAGCCAGGCGAAGATTTAGACCCATTGCCGGCCTATGTGCCCAGTCGTGAAACGGCGGACTCCAACGCAGCGCTGGCCGCCAGGTTTCCTTTAAACATCATCTCTCCCAAAAGCCATGGCTTCATCAACTCTTCCTACGCAAATATGGAATCCAAACTCCGTGTGCAAGGCGAGCAATACCTGATGATCAACCCGGTGGATGCACTCGCGCGCAATGTTCAGGATGGCATGATGGTCAAAACCTATAACGAGAGAGGCGGTTTTGAAGCAGTCGCCCGTGTCACCACAGACGTGAATCCCGGCATCGTGGTTGCCACGTTGGGCTATTGGCGCCAACTCAACAAGGGGACGGTTAACTGTATCAGTTCTGCCGAGTATGGCGACATGGGCCACTCAAATACGTTTAGTGACAATCTGGTTGAAGTCGAACTTGTTTGAACACTTTATTGATAAAAGCAGACACAGAAGCCGGTGGCTCGATTCTTATTGATGACAGAAGAGTAGTTGTTGAGCCATCGTTATGAGCACTATGCTTTATATCTCGTTTCGGCAAGCGTTAAAAAAGTCCATTTATTTCTAAATGGACTTTTTCTTTGGGCGGATTAAGTATTTCGTTGGATACTTTTACTTATTAATCCATTTTAAAAATCTACAGTGGCTGAGAGAATGGCCGTTCTTGGCGTCCCGAAAGTTAAGCCAAATTGCGAGGCGGTGCTCCAGTAACGTTTATCAGACACATTCTCAACGCTTGCCCGCAAGGTCACGGTTTTGCCTTGTGTCTTGAATACATAGCGGCTGCCGAGATCAAAACGCGTCCAATCGGGTATTTCGCGGGTATTGGCTTCATTGATGTATTGTTCACCCGTGTGTATGGCGCGCGCGGTAAACGTCAAGCCTGGAACCCCACCAACATCCCATTCAGCGCCGAGATTCGCATTTAATTTAGCCACACCGATGGCAGTGTTACCTTCATTGACACCGCCATTCGTTTTTGTGAGTTCTGCATCCAAAAGCATGAGGCCGCCTAATAGGCGGACACCAGTCATCGGTTCTCCAAAAACATTGACCTCTAGTCCGGTATTGCGCTGCTCGCCGTTTAAGCCAAAAACATTGGTGACTGGATCGGTGAAGGCGTTTGGCCGCTCTATCCTGAAAACACTCATCGTCGTTGTAAATGTCCCCAGGTCTACTTTTACCCCGGCTTCTATTTGTTTGGTCTTGGCAGGTGGGAACATCGCGCCGGGGTTAGCAACGCCATTGGAAGGAGCTATCGGTGTTTGCGTCAGCGCCTCAATATAATTGCCGAAAATGGAGACGTGGTCGTAAGGTTTAATCACAATCGCTGCGGTTGGGGTGTAGGCATCTTTATCGTATTCGGTTCTGGGGCGATTAGCCGGAGTGCTGATACCAATCGCACGCTGCTTTCTGACGCCCAATGTCAGCTGAATCCGTTCATCCAGCATGGATAAAGTGTCGGTGATCGCAAAACTTTCAAGCTGTGTTTTCCCGGTTGGGCGTTCAGGCGTGCCTGGCGTATTGGGTTGTGCCCGGTTCACCGGGTCATAAATATTGGAAGTGATGCTACCTACAGTGGTTTCAGCGTTTGCGAAGTCAATGCGGAACAAGCTGGCATTGAAGTTGACTGCATGATCTATAAATCCGGTTGAAAACGCAGTTCTTAAGCCTGCTTCATTAGAGATCGTGTCTTCATCACGTAGAAATTTATTGGTATCTGCAGTGAAGTTACCCGCTGAATTCACATTGATTGGCGATACACGCAGAAAATCATAACGGCCTCTTCTGGCGCCCCAAGCGGCATAAGCCGTTGTCAGTGCGGTGATGTCGTATTCACCCCTTAACAGGACGGCGCTGTCTGTGGTGTCCGCATACGACCATTTTTGAGCAAAATTGCGGCTGATTCGGTCGGCATCCGGAGTCACGGCAGTCCCGAGTAAAGCCACGCGTTCTAAAGGGGCTGTGCCACGGTTTTCATAATGGTACATGTCACTCGACAGTCGTAATTTCTCACCGCGTAAATCCAGCCCTAAAGAGACCAAGCTCCGTTTTATGGATTGATCGTTTGAGAATGCGGTGTCTCCATCCTGGTGAACAGCATTGACTCTGGCACCGAATTGACCATCGCTACCAAAGCGCCTACCCACATCCAGATGTCCGCCTAACACTGATTCAGTGGCATAACTTGCGGTGAATTGGGTGATGTCTTTATCAGTTGCACGCTTAGGAGCAATGTTGATGCTTCCTCCCACAGCGCCGCTAGGCGACATGCCGTTCAACAAAGTATTTGGTCCTTTGAAAATTTCTACACGTTCAGCAGACTCAACGGGAACGGTATAGGTCGGGACCAGGCCATATAAACCGTTAAACGCAATTTCGCTATTCGATAAGCTAAACCCACGAATGGTGAATTGATCGAAACGGCCAAATCGTGGATTGATATTGCGCACAGACGGATCATTAGCCACCACATCAGCGACAGTCGTCGCCTGCTGATTTTGAATCAGCTCCTGGGTGTAGCTGGTCATGCTATACGGCGTATCCATCACAGACTTGTTCCCCAATAAACCCACCCGGCCACCTGAGGCTACTTGGCCACCCGCATACGCTGGCATAGGCTTCCCACGGGTTTCTTTAATGGCTTTTACAGTCACCGCCTCTAAAGTTTGGGTTTCTGAAGCACTTTTGGATTCACTCTTTTCAACTGTTTGGGTGATCTCACCGGCATGTAATGCTGATGTAGCAAACATCGCAGCAATCAAAGAACCTAATGTCGTTCGTTTGAGTTGAATAGAAACAATTTGATGGTTCGGCATATCCTCTTCCTAGTTATTAGTATTCTGGGGACGGGATTGTAATTCATATTGCTAATGAGAACCATTATCAATAAAATGATTGTCGTGACACAAGATTTGTGTTGAGATTATCTTTGTCAGGTGAAAATCGTGTCGGATGACGCATGGGTGTGCAAGCCGTTGAGGAATATGAGCTTTGGTTCATACCACAGGCGGACTGACCACGTTGACTGTCGTCATCGGCGCACGCAGCTTATCCGCGAAAGGATGATTGTCATCTGGTCTGCTTTTCCTCTAGTTATTCCTCTCCGCTCGACCTTCTCCCCTAGTGACTACGCTGGCAGCCACCTGGCAACATGACCGAGCCCACATTTTGATCGTTCATTTCTTGCAGTGATCTTGCGTAATGCGAGAATGATTGACGCCTTCGTCGTTTACCCGGATTTCATCTACAATGAATTTATAGAGAACTCTAAGAAGAAATTTCTGTATTCATTATATGGACACACTGACACAATCGACGCATCCCGCAGAGCGCGAGACATACACGCTATTATTCATTGTCCTGAACGCGGGTTCCGGCGATAAAAATGCAGAGACAGTTGCAAATAAACTTGCGGAAATATTTTATGCGGCTAAACAGCCTTATGAGCTGTTCCTATGCCGTCGGCCGGGAGATATTTCCGATATGACCAAGCAGGCTGTCGAGCTGGCAAGCCATCGCCATGGCGTGGTGGTTGCTGCAGGCGGGGATGGCACGATTCGGTATATCGCGCAGGCAGCGCTGACTGCTGGCCTGCCATTCGGCATCGTGCCGTTGGGGACCTTCAACTATTTTGCGCGTGACCAGGGTGTGCCACAGGAGGTGGAATTGGCGGCGGAGGCCTTGATCACAGGCATGCGCGAAGGCAACGAACGCCAGGTGCAGGTGGGGCAGTTGAATGATGAGGTCTTTCTGGTGAATGCCAGCCTGGGTCTTTATCCGCAATTGCTGGCAGACCGAGAGGTATTTAAAAAACAGCACGGACGTAGCCGCCTGGTGGCGAAATGGGCGGCCTTGATCACCATATTAAAACGCGATATCAAAATGCTGTTACGTATTGCGCATAGCGGGGGAGAGCAAAAGGGTGAAGAAAGTGTCATTCCTGCTTCCACCATATTCGTCGGTAACAACTCTATCCAGCTGCATGATGTCGGCCTTGCTTCCGAATCGCAACATGTGAAAAATGGCCAGCTTGCCATTATTGCGCTGCCGCCGATGACAGTGTTCAAACGCATCGCCTTTGCCTTTAGAGGCATGCTGGGGCTGCTGCGCAAAGCGCCTGAGTTGACACATTTTGCCTGTCGTCAGCTGGTGGTGGAGCCGCTGCGGCTGCGTAAGCCTTACGTAAAAGTTGCTATGGATGGCGAGGTGTCCCAGATGCGTCCACCTTTAACATTCCGCGTGGGTCCACAGTGTTTGCGCCTGGTCGTGCCCAAGTCGGCCAGTGAGCAGTCAGGGACCGAACAGTGAGCGTGATCCTGCATCTTTCCGACCCGCATTTTGGCACTGAAAAGCCGCACGTGACGGCTGCGCTATTGCAGCTTGCCCAGGAGTTGCGCCCTGATATCGCTATCCTGTCAGGCGATATCACCCAGCGGGCAAAACGCGGACAATTCGCTGCCGCGCGCAGTTTTATGGATGCCTTGGCAGCTCCGGTGAAGCTGGTGATTCCCGGTAACCACGATATTCCGCTGTTTAATCTATTTGCACGTGTTTTTAATCCTTATGGTAACTACCGTCGCGTATTCGGGAAACAGCTTGAGCCGCAATTTTCCAGTCAGGATGCGCTGGTGATAGGCGTTAATGCCACCCGACCATGGCGCCACGCCGATGGCGAAGTCTCGGCGCAACAGATTGAACGGGTAGCGCAGCAGTTACGAGGTGCTTTGCCAGCGCAGTTACGTATCGTGGCAGTCCACCAGCCTGTGTACGTTGAGCGGGAAAGTGATCTCGAGAACCTGCTACATGGTCACCAACAAGCTGTTAAAGCCTGGGCAGCGGCAGGCGCAGACTTGATTTTAAGTGGGCACATCCATCTGGCTTATATCCGTAATCTTGCAGAAAAAATGGATGGCCTGACACGCTCGGTCTGGACCCTCTCCGCGGGAACGGCCATCTCCAGCCGTATACGCGAAGGCAAGCCGAATTCCGTGAACCTTATCCGCTATGAGCCGACAACATCGTCGCGTTACTGCCATGTTGAACGGCTGGATTTTGATGCCGTGACCTCCCGGTTCATCACAGCACACACCCAGGTGCTGGCGCTTTCATAAAGATAGGATATCTCGTTAAATGGTAACAGCACCCTGGCTCATTGCGGGCAGTATTTTCCTGGCAGTTGCGGGTATCATGATTCTAATGCTGGTTTGGGTAGGGCGAATGATCACCCTCTATCAACCAGTCATCTCCCATGCCCCTCTATTCACTCACAGTGAAGAGAGACATTCATCGCCTGATTACCAACGGCTGCGAAGGTTAGGCCTGATCGTACTGGCCAGTGCAGGTACGCTGTTTGCGTTGATTGCTGAAAATGTCATTAACGAAGTCGCGTTGACGCTCGTCGATCTGGAGGTTGCCCAATGGCTGCATGCGCATAGCACGACGATGCTCACACAATGCCTGCTCGTCATCACCCACCTGCATGACCCTTGGATCCTGAGTTCCGTGGCCGGGATGATCACGCTATATTACATTGGGAAAAAACGCTGGTATGCGGCATTGTCCGTCTTGCTCATAGTGCAAGGTGCAATGTTGCTTAATCTGCTGGCAAAGCATATGTTTCAGCGAGCACGCCCGACCTTTGATGATCCGCTTGTCACTCTTGTCACCTACAGTTTTCCAAGCGGGCATGTCGTTGCCAGTACGGTTTTTTATGGCACTTTGGCCGTATTGCTGATTTCACAAAAGTCTGCCCTTTGCAGGGCTGTTTATATTTTGCCGATAGCGATTGCGATGGTCTTTCTGGTTGCGTTTAGCCGCATGTATCTGGGCGCTCATTACTTGAGCGATGTGCTGGCAGCATTTTTAGAAGCAGTGATTTGGATAGCGTTATGTTTAACCCCATTATGGTTTAAACGTCTTTAAGTAAGTGGCGAGGCAGGTTAATTATTCAACTTAATTGATCATGCGATTAAAGGTGGACACAAGTTGGTCATCACGACCTTGGTTTTTCTTTTATGAGGGGTGTCCGAGTGGGTGAACGTAGGCACTGGTCTATAAAAATCAAACGCATCTGGCCGTTGATTTTTTTTATCAAACTTCCGCTATGTGCGATAGGTTTCTAATCGAAGCCACCTCTATTAAATAGATTGCTCTTATGGTCAGGTGATTTAAAAGTTATATATTTACTTTATCTATAGGGCAGTAAAAGAGATGCAAGCGCGTGTTATTTTCCGAGAATAATCTCAGCCACTTTTTCTGGGCTTTCCAGCGCTGTGAAGTGCCCTGATTTTTCAATCGTGATTAGGTTTGCGTGGGCAATCTCTTTTTGGTTCCGGATACGTTCGCTGGGATTGGACCAGTCATCGCTACCGTAAATAAGGGTGACGGGTGCGCTCACACGCGGATATAACTGCCGGGCGGCTATCCATGTTTTCCAGTGTCTGAACACAGTGTATTCGGCACCACGATACCCCTCTCGCTTGCCCGTATTAGAAAACTCGGTCAGTAGATCTTCAGGCAATTTCTGCACATCATAAAAACCGCCGTGCATCACTGCCGCTGTTACAAAACGCGGCTCTAGCGTGTAGCTTCCAAAAATGTTGAATAAACCCACCATCCAGCCGTTTTTACTACGGCGTATGCCACCGCCAAATTGTTCACCATAATCGTACGGGTTCAGGGAAAAAACGCGCGTCACCCTATCTGGAAGTTCAGTAGAGACAGTCAGCGCTAACACACCACCAATGGATTCGCCTGCGAGCGTCACCTCCTTTAAATCCAGCCTGGTGATGAACTCTTTTGTTGTTCGCCTGAAAAATTCTTCAGTGTAGGCAATGTCATCAATGCTGGACTGGCCATGGCCGGGTAAATCCAGCACGATCACCTCGTATTGACTGCTCAACAACGGGACTAATTTTTCAAAATAGTCGAGCTGGGTGCGGATGGTGTGTAACAGAACAAGTGGCGGGCCATTGCCGGTGCGCATGTACCTGACCGTGACTCCCCCCTCCAGGGTTAAAAGTTCAGGCGCGCTTTGCGTCCAGTTTTGCGTATATTCACCGTGGCTGATAGTTGAGCAGCCTGTCAGAAACAGGCTGAAGACAACGCCTATCATCAGCAATATTTTTTTCATCTTTTACTCCCTGTTAATTGCGTTAAGGTTTAACTGTTTGCTGCAGCCTGCGGTTCAATCAGGGATTTGCGCTGCTGCTATGTTCAATGCCTGCTTGAGTCAGAGATGCCGCTTGCGTGCTGTTTGGATCCCATCCGCCGCCCAAGGCTTTAAACGCCGCGATGGCCGATCTGGCGGCTTCTGTTTGCGATTGCGCTTTTGCATCCGATACCCTGAGTAAGTTTTCATCTGCATGTAACACTTCAATCAAGCTGACGACGCCTCGCTGATAGGCGATAAAAGATGTATCCCGTGCCTGCGCCAATGCCTGCTCTCCTTGCCGTAGGTAAATGGATTGCTCTTCTCGCTTGACTAAGGCTGAAATGGCATTTTCTACATCTTCGGTCGCACGGAGCGCAGATTGTCTGTAAGCCGCTAACAACTCAGCTTCTTGTCCTTTTGCGCGGTGGATTTGTGCGTCAATCCTGCCAAAGTCGAACAGTCGCCAGCGCAAGCCTGCCACGGCTGCGGCCTGATTGGCAGCGTTGCTAAACAGATTGCCGCCAGAAATAGCAGTCGCACTACCGACTAACAAGCTAAGCCCAACTTTTGGATAATATTCCGCGATGGCTTGGCCAATGTTGGCATTGGCCATTGCCAGACGCCGCTCGGCGACAATCAGGTCTGGTCTGCGTTTGAGCAACTCGCCCGGGGCGCCCAATGAGGTCATTTGTGGGGCTGCTGGAATCGGTCTCACCACATTTAATTCGGCGCGATATTTACCCGGCGCTTGGCCTAACATCACATCTATCGCATTCATGGCCGCCACCAACCCCGCTTCTAATACGGGAATAGTGGCGGCAACTTGCGCCACGGCTGCCTCTGATTGCTCCACTTGCAGCTTGGGGGCGAGCCCTCGCGAATGGAGGAGGCGTATCTTGTCTGCCAGTTGTTGTTGCGTTGAAAGTTGCTTTCTTGCAATCTCCAGCCGAGATTGCAATCCGCGCACAGTGACATAAAGGTCTGCGGTATTCGCAGCAATCGCCAATCTTGTTGCAATCGCACCGGCTTGCGTGGCTTGATATTCGGCAAAAGCGGCCTGTTGCTGGTGTTTTAATCCACCAAAGATATCCAGCTCCCAACTGGCATTCAGGTTTGCCTCGTAAAGCGTCGCATTCCTATCGTAACCAGGGACTGCGTTCAGCAGCTGGCCTAATGGCGATTCGAGAGACTGATGGTTTCTGGTGACCTGGCTGTTGATATTGCCTGAAGGTAATAACGCCGCATTTGCTGAGCTCAAGCCGGATCTGGCTTGGGTGATGCGTGCTTGTGCCTGGGCAATATCCAGGTTTTGCTCCAGCGCGATTGCAATAAGCTGGGTCAACTGCGGGTCACCGAAAGCTTCCCACCACTTGGTGATATCGGTATCGGCGGTCGCCTTCCGATGCGCAAGTGTCGACTGTCCCATAAAGCTGTCAGGAAGGGGCATCTCTGCTTTTTTATACTCTGGCCCCACCGCACAGTTGCTCAATAGGCCAGCGCTCAGCAATGTCAGAATCAGTCGTTTAAAAGGCATAATAACCTTTGCTTGTTCAAGTTGGATAGTGACCATATTACAATATAGTCACTAGTTGTCAATCCCCCATTGTGGATGTATGCTATGAATATGATGAAAAAACCAGAGCCAAATGTACGCGGACCCTCTGAACATAATGTCCGTGACCAGATCGTCAATGCGGCGGCGGAATACTTCAGCCGCTATGGCTATGAAAAAACCACCGTTTCTGATCTTGCTAAAGCGATAGGCTTTTCCAAGGCCTATATATATAAGTTTTTTTCTACCAAACAAGCCATTGGAGAAGTGATCTGCGCGAACACCTTAAGCGCTATTTTACAAGCGGTAGAAGCCGGGATGTCTGATGCAAATTCAGCATCAGAGCGCCTTAGGAGGGTTTTTAGGGTGGTTGTTGAGACCAGTTCACAGTTGTTTTTTGAAGACCGCAAGCTATATGACATTGCGGCATCCGCCGCCACTGAGCAGTGGCAATCCTGCACTGATTACCAGGAGAGTATCAAAAAAATCATCCTTGATATTGTGCGCGAGGGGCGCGAGGCTGGCGAGTTTGAGCGTAAAACTCCCATTGATGAAACCGTCAATGCGATCTTTTTTGTGATGCTTCCTTATTGCAATCCCTTGCTGCTGCAACACAATCTGAATATTGCTGATCAAGCCCCTATGGTGCTCTCGAATTTAATATTGAGAAGTTTAGCCCCCTAAATATTTAGTGACTATTGACATAATTAGTCACTAGTCTCAGAATGCGAGTGTCTATATTTGGGAGAAACTCGCATGCCTCAGCGTACATCCATTCTTGCAAGCCTCATCTTGCTCGGTTCACTATCGTTAGTCGCTTGCAGCGAGAAGCCACTACAGGATCCGCGTACGGCTGTGCCATTGGTGAAAACGGCAACGGTCAAGTTTGCCTCTACAGCATCACGCGCTTTTACGGGTACGGTCGCGGCAAGAGTGCAAAGTGACCTGGCATTTCGTGTCTCCGGTAAAGTCCTTGAGCGATATGTAGACGCCGGACAAAAAGTGAAACGTGGTCAACCCCTGCTGCGTATTGACGCAAATGACTTATTGCTGGGCGTTAAGGGGCAACAAGAAACAGTTCTGGCTGCCAAGGCGAGGGCAGACCAAACCGCACAAGAAGAACTCAGGCACCGGGGGTTGGTTGAAGCGGGGGCTATTTCTTCTTCCACCTATGATCAGATTAAAGCGGCAGCCGATGCTGCCCAGGCCCAGCTCAAAGCGACTGAGTCACAAGCCGGTGTCGCCAAAAATGCTTCCGGCTACGCCATGCTGTTGGCAGACTCAGATGGCGTCGTTGTTGAAACCCTGGCTGAACCCGGGCAAGTCGTTAATGCCGGTCAAACCGTCATTCGCATTGCCCATGCAGGCGAGCGTGAAGCCATTGTGAATCTGCCTGAAACCATGCATCCTCCGCTTGGCATAAAGGCAACTGCCACCCTATACGGCAAACAAGATCAGACATCGAACGCCAAACTGAGGCAGCTCTCAGAGTCAGCTGACCCCCTGACGCGCACGTATGAAGCCCGATTTACGTTGACCGATGCCTTGGTGAATGCACGACTGGGGGCAACCGTCATTATCCAGATGAAAGAGGATGAGGCTAATCAAAGCGATCTTTTAGAGGTGCCTGTCGGTGCGATATTGGATACAGGCAGTGCAACCGGGGTGTGGGTGGTGAATCGAACATCCAGCCAGGTCAATTGGCGCCCAATTCAGCTGGTGAATGTTGGTGAAGAATCTGTAATCGTTAAAGGCAACCTGAAGACGAGTGATGAGATCGTGGCGTTGGGGGCGCATCTTTTACGGGATGGCGAAAAGGTCAGGGTGCTCAAAGCAGGCAAGCCTGATGCCGCATCTAGCCGTGGAGCACAATAATGAGCGGCTTTAATTTGTCGGCACTGGCAGTACGTGAACGTGCCATCACACTGTTCCTGATTATTCTCATCTCCATCAGTGGTGTGATGGCGTTTTTCAAGCTGGGTCGCGCTGAAGATCCTTCATTTACGATCAAAGTCATGACCATTATCACCGCCTGGCCCGGTGCCACTGCACAAGAGATGCAGGACCAGGTGGCGGAGAAAATTGAAAAGCGCCTGCAAGAGTTGCGCTGGTATGAACGAAGTGAGACCTACACCCGTCCTGGTCTGGCGTTTACTACGCTGACCCTGCTTGATAGCACGCCCCCCTCTGAAGTGCAGGATGAGTTCTACCAGGCGCGTAAAAAGGTAGGCGATGAAGTGCGTCAGCTCCCCGCTGGCGTAATCGGGCCTTTTCTCAATGACGAGTATTCTGATGTCACCTTTGCTTTGTTTGCACTGAAAGCGAAAGGACTGACGCAACGCACCCTGATACGCGATGCCGAACGATTGCGTCAGCGCATGCTGCATGTGCCTGGTGTTAAAAAGGTCAATATCATCGGCGAGCAGGCGGAGCGTATTTTCGTTGAAATTTCGCATGACCGCCTTGCCACGTTAGGCATCACGCCACAGGATGTATTCGCTGCACTCAATAACCAGAATGCGTTAACGCCAGCAGGGACTGTTGAAACTAAAGGCTCAGCAGTCGTCATTCGCGTCGATGGCGCGTTTGATGAATTGGAGAAAATACGCAATACGCCCATCGTGACCAAGGGGCGCACCCTTAAATTATCGGATATTGCAAAAGTGGCACGCGGGTATGAAGATCCTGCCACCTTTATGATACGCAATGGCGGTGAACCCGCAATATTGCTGGGTGTGGTGATGCGTGAAGGGTGGAACGGACTGGACTTGGGCAAAGCCCTGGATCAGGAAGTTTCTGACATCAATGCGCAACAGCCATTGGGCATGCAATTGGTGAAAGTGACTGACCAGGCGGTGAATATTAGTGCTTCCGTCGATGAGTTTATGGTCAAGTTTTTTGCCGCTGTGCTGGTGGTGCTGTTGGTCAGTTTCTTGAGCATGGGTTGGCGTGTTGGGGTGGTGGTTGCCGCTGCGGTGCCGTTGACACTGGCAGTGGTGTTTGCCGTCATGCTGGCTACGGGTAAAAACTTTGATCGCATCACCTTGGGCTCTTTAATCCTCGCACTAGGCTTGCTGGTTGACGATGCCATCATCGCCATTGAGATGATGGTAGTGAAGATGGAAGAGGGCTATGACCGCCTGACGGCTTCTGCCTACGCCTGGAGCCATACGGCTGCCCCTATGCTATCAGGCACGCTGGTCACTGCCGTGGGCTTTATGCCCAATGGCTTCGCGCGTTCAAGCGCAGGTGAATATACCAGTAATATGTTCTGGATCGTTGGTATCGCCCTGATCGCCTCTTGGGTGGTTGCCGTGGTGTTCACACCTTATATTGGGGTCAAGCTGTTGCCTGACTTTAAAAAAGTTGAAGGTGGGCACCATGCGATTTATGACAAGCCCAGTTACAACCGTTTCCGTCGCTTATTAGGGCGGATTATTGCGCGCAAGTGGCTCGTCGCCGCCACCGTCATTGGGCTTTTCGTGATGTCAGTATTGGGGATGGCCGTGGTCAAAAAACAGTTTTTCCCGATTTCAGATCGGCCAGAAGTCCTGGTCGAGGTACAGATGCCGTATGGCACCTCTATCGCTCAAACCAGCCTGGCGGCCAGCAAGGTCGAGGCCTGGTTATCCAAACAAAAAGAAGCCAAAATCGTCACCGCCTATGTCGGCCAGGGTGCGCCACGGTTCTTTTTCTCGGTGGGGCCTGAGCTTCCTGATTCATCCTTCGCCAAAATCGTGGTGCGTACCGATAACCAGGTGGAGCGCGAAGCCTTAAAGTTAAGATTGCGGCAAGTGATTGCTGACGGCCTGGCGCCAGAAGCCCGCTTGCGCGTGACGCAACTGGTGTTCGGCCCATACTCGCCGTTCCCTGTGGCCTATCGCGTTTCAGGGCCGGACATCAACACTTTGCGCGACATAGCGAAGCAGGTGCAGCAGATAATGGATGCCAGCCCATTGATGCGCACCGTCAATACTGACTGGGGGGTGCGCGTCCCCGCGCTTCACCTGACCTTAGATCAGGATCGTTTGCAAGCTGTGGGCCTGAGTTCTACTTCAGTCGCGCAACAACTACAGTTTCTGCTGACAGGTATCCCGGTGACAGAGGTGCGTGAAGATATTCGTACCGTACAGGTCATTGCCCGTTCGTCTGGAGACAAGCGGCTGGATCCTGCCAAAGTGGGTGACTTTACATTAGCTGGTGCTAACGGTCAGCGCATCCCTTTATCACAAGTGGGTACGGTCGATATCCGTATGGAAGAACCCATCATGCGTCGTCGTGACCGGGTGCCTACCATCACGGTGCGAGGTGATATTGCAGAAGAACTGCAACCACCGGATGTTTCAACAGAAATCACAAAACAGCTTCAGCCGCTGATCAGCAAGCTCCCGCCTGGATACCGGATCACTGAAGCGGGGTCGATTGAAGAGTCAGGCAAAGCAAGCGTGGCGATGCTGCCCATCTTCCCCATCATGCTTGCCATCACGTTGCTGATACTTGTACTGCAAGTGCGGTCTATGGCTGCCATGGTCATGGTGTTTTTGACCAGTCCGCTTGGCCTGATCGGGGTGGTGCCAACACTCATTCTATTCCAGCAGCCGTTTGGTATTAATGCGCTGGTTGGCTTGATTGCCTTATCCGGCATCCTGATGCGGAACACCCTGATTCTGATTGGCCAAATCCATGAGAATGAACAGGCTGGGTTAGATCCTTTCCGGGCTGTGGTTGAAGCCACGGTGCAACGCGCAAGGCCTGTGATCTTGACCGCGCTGGCGGCCATCCTTGCCTTTATTCCACTCACGCATTCCGTGTTTTGGGGCACGCTGGCATACACGCTGATTGGCGGCACCTTTGCCGGCACTGTGCTTACCCTGGTGTTTTTACCAGCCATGTATGCCATCTGGTTCAAGATCAAGCCTGCATAACGGTATCTCTATATTTTCTCTTATCACAACATGAATATTTAAAGGAATTCGTCATGTCAAACTCTGAAGTGGTCCTGATCACGGGTGTCTCATCAGGCATAGGACGTACAGTTGCAGAAAAGTTTGTCGCGCAGGGCTGTCGCGTATTTGGCACGGTCCGCAATCCCGAAAGCGCCCAAGCGATCAAAGGTGTGGTTCTGATTCAAATGGATATTCGCGACGAGGGGTCGATTGCGGCGGGCGTGCAAACAATAGTTTCACAGACTAAACGCATCGATGTATTGGTCAACAACGCAGGCGTTACTTTACTTGGGGCGACTGAAGAAGCGTCCATAGACGAAGCCAAACATCTGTTTGAAACCAATGTATTCGGTCACTTGCGATTGATCAAGGCCGTCTTGCCCTACATGCGCGAGCAGCGCTCTGGTCGTATCATCAATGTAAGCTCGGTATTAGGCTTTCTGCCTGCGCCTTACATGTCACTGTACTCGGCTTCCAAGCACGCGATTGAAGGGCTGTCTGAGTCTTTGGATCATGAAGTTCGCCAGTTTGGTATTCGTGTCTCACTGGTTGAGCCATCCTTCACCAAGACCAATTTAGATATGAATGCACCCGAGACCGCGACCAAGATTGCTGATTATCAAAAAGAGCTTGCTGTGGTTTCAAAGGCAATCCAACAAAATGTGCAAAAAGCGCCTTTGCCGGATGAGGTGGCGGACACGATTGTACGAGCAGCACTGAACACTTGGAAAATGCGACACACGCCTAAAGGCGAAGCCAGTCTGCTTGCGATACTCCGGCGTTTTATGCCCGCGGGTCCCGTCGAAAAGGGCTTGAGAAAAACCTTTGGGCTTGCCTGACTCTGATTCGCAAACCGGCCATAGCTGCGTGGCTGTTTATGATGACAGCCACTTGATGCCATTAAAAAGTCCATTGCTTTCGCAATGGACTTTGCATAAACCGCCAGAGATCATAAGCAGGCATCGTGTTTTATACGATGCCTCAGTCATTTAAGACTTCTTCGCATGCCCGAACTGCTCTGTATATCTTTTTAAAGAGCTATCAACATTTCTCTCTGCAAGCTGGTTTTCTTTAGTCACGATTTTGAATTTACCCAGAATATTGTCCATAAAGCGGTCTTTAGAGATATCTACATTACGCACTTCATCATTCTTGGATACGGTCTGCGCTTTCCAATTTCCCAACAAAGTTTTATTGATAAATTCTGACTCGGATTTCAAGTTGTCTGCAAATGCCACGGATACATTCACCATTGCAAGACCAATCACAGCTGACACCAAAATTTTTGAATAAGACATTTTTATTTCCTTTCACGTTGACAAGATATTGATAGTCACATTAATTATGTAACCTGGATTACATTATTTGCCAAGGAGTTGCCTTTGTCAACATAATTATGTAATCTACGTTATATAATTATTTTATGACGACAATAAATCAGTTTTAAGGGGAATATTGATGGCACCAGCAGGAAGACCAAGAACCTTTGATAAATCTTTAGCGCTAAGAAATGCCATGCATGTGTTTTGGGCCAAAGGCTATGAGGGCACAACGATGTCGGATCTTGTTGAGGCTATCGGAGTGAAAGGCCCCAGTGTCTATGCCGCTTTTGGTAATAAGGATGCAATTTTTGTAGAAGCCGTCAAAGAATATTCTGAAATGATGCTGAGTGGCCCACTTAAGGCGCTGACTGAAGAGCCTGATATTTATCAGTCCATAAAAAAACTCTTGCAGGCTAACTTGGAGTTTTTTATGAATTCAGCCAACCCTAGAGGCTGCTTGATCATGACGTCAGCCATTAATGCGACGCCTGAGCATACTGATCTTGTGAATTTTGTCCGCACATACCGAGATGACTACAAAGAGAGATTGGTAAAGCGATTCGAGCTTGCGCTTCTTGAGAAGCAAATTAGAAATCACTCGGATACATCTGATTTGGCGGAGTACTATTTGACGGTTATCCACGGAATGGCATTAAGAGCCAAAGATGGGTCCACTTTAAATCAACTATCTAAAGTGGTTGAAATATCTCTTTCTGGGCTGAGAGATCATTTAGAAACAGTTCAGCAGTGACATGCGGTGAAATTCACTCGTTTGTGATAATCATTTGTCAATGGTGCGCCCGGCGGGAGTCGAACCCACGACCCTTGGCTTCGGAAACCAATACTCTATCCAGCTGAGCTACGGGCGCAATCCCGCCATTATAGCAAATAAGTCCGCGCTGGCTTGGCGCGAGCGCTGTCAATTTTCTCTTAAGCTTATCCAGCACTACTCTTGTGAAATAATCTTGTCATCATGGCTGACTATGCTTACCCGCTAAACGTTAAGTTATTTAAGGGTGTTGCGTTATGAAAGCCATGATTCTTGCTGCAGGTAAGGGCACACGTGTGCGACCACTCACTTATGAATTACCCAAGCCTATGATCCCTGTGTTAGGTAAACCTGTGATGGCTTACCTGATTGAGCATTTGGCCATGCATGGGGTGGCCGATATCATGATCAATGTGAGTTACCTGCACAAAAAGATTCAGGATTACTTTGAGGATGGTCACCGCTTTGGGGTGAATATCGGCTATTCGTTTGAAGGCGATATTGTGGATGGGCAAGTGGTGCCACATGCGGTGGGTTCTGCTGGCGGGATGCGCAAGATTCAGGACTTTAGCGGATTTTTTGATGAGACGACCATTGTTTTGTGCGGGGATGCGATTATTGACCTGGACATCACGCGAGCGGTGAAAGAGCACAAGGAGAAAGGCGCGCTGGCGAGCCTGGTGACCATGCAGGTGCCTATGGATAAGGTCTCTGGTTACGGGATTGTGGTCACCAATAAAGAGGGTCGCATTATTTCTTTTCAGGAGAAGCCTAGTCAGCAGGAGGCGCGCTCCAACTGGGCGAGTACGGGGATTTATATTTTTGAACCTGAGGTGCTGGACCTGATTCCTTCAGGCAGCGAGTTTGATATCGGCTCGGATTTGTTCCCTTTGTTGGTACAACGCGGCATGCCGTTTTATGCGATTCAGCATCCGTTTAACTGGATTGATATCGGCGTGGTCACCGATTATTGGCTGGTGATGCAGCAAATGATGCAGGGATTTTTCCCCTCTATGCCGATTCCAGGCAAGCAGATCAAACCCGGTGTTTGGGTGGGGTTGAATGTGCATATCGACTGGGAACATACGCAGATTGAAGGGCCGGTGTATATCGGCTCTGGTTCACGTATTGATAAAAACGCCCGCATTATTGGCCCAACCTGGATCAGCTCTGGTTGTCATGTTCAGCGCGACAGTACGGTGATCCGCTCTATCCTGTTTGATTACACGCGGATTGCGCAAGGCTATGAAATTGAAGAGCGCATTGTTTGCGGTGATTATTGCGTGGATCGCAAGGGGCGTATGGTGCATATCGATGATGACAATTGCGATATTATCTGGACCGATGCACGCGAAAAAGTGGTTTATCCTCAGAATTACGCCTATACAAGATTGTAGTGTAAGTGTGTACTTACATAATTGATTGAGCAAAGTTGCTTGATTCTCAAGCTCCACTAGTCCGTTGAAACATGGCAGACATGCCAGTTTCAAGGATATGTCATATTCGCTAAGTATCCTCTAAAGCACTTTTGAGAGAGGATACCAAAATGAAAAAACTGACCATCATGTTGGCATTGGCGCTGGGCACACTAAGCTCAGCCCAGGCCGCAAGCACTTATAACATCAGCAAAGAGTGGACATTTACGCATAGCGGCAGTGGTTATTTGTCTGAAATTCCGGCGTTTGATGCGGTGACCAATACTTTATGGGTGGCTGGCGTGAAGGGCGTGGATGTGCTGGATGCCACGACAGGTGGCTTTCTGCAGCATATTGATACCAGTGCTTACGGCAGTATCAACAGCGTGAGCATCAGCAATGGCATGGCGGCATTTGCCATTGAAAACTCGACGCGTACCAATGCGGGCATTGTCCAGTTATATAACACTTCCAGTCGCAGCCTGGCCGCAGGGACCAATACTTTTAACGTTGGTGCATTGCCGGATATGGTGACTTTTACCCCAGACGGCAAGAAAATACTGGTGGCTAACGAAGGCACGCCAGATGCATACGGCAAACGGATTGGGTCTAGCGTACCGCGCGTGTATGGCTCGGCCGCGAATGACCCAGTCGGTAGCGTCACGATTATTGATGTCGCAAACCGCACGGTAGCGGCGACAGCCACGCTGGCTGGTGTGCCTACGTCTGGTACTCATATCCGTACCAATACCGGCATGGATTTTGAACCAGAATATATTGCAGTGAGCGCGGATGGCAGCAAGGCTTATGTCACGCTGCAAGAAGCGAATGCCATCGGTATTCTTGACCTGCAAACCAATACCTTTACCAATGTGGTTGGCCTGGGTGCGAAAGACTTTAGCTTGCCGGGCAATACGATTGATCCGCTCAACAATGGTAACGTCAACTTCATCAATGCCAATGTCAAAGGCTTGTATATGCCGGATGGCATTGCCACTTATGACGTGGCTGGCAAGACCTATCTGGTGACGGCAAATGAAGGTGATTTCCGTGAGGATGACGGCGACCGTTCCGCTGCCAGTTCTCTGGGCGCAACCGGTGATCTGGCAAATATCCGTATCTCCAATACAGATTCTTCCGCAGGGGATTTATACGCTGCCGGGGCTCGTTCTTTCAGTATCCGGGATGCCGATGGTAACCTTGTGTATGACAGTGGGGACATTCTTGATAAAGAGGCGTTTGCACGTGGCATTTACGATGATGGCCGCAGCCGTGACAAAGGCGTAGAGCCTGAGGGGGTTGACCTGTTCACCCTGGGTGGCCGCACCATTGCTGCGGTGGGCCTGGAAAGAACACTCAAAGGCGCTGTTGCCCTGTTTGATATCACAGACCCAACTAAAGTCAGTTTTATCGATATGATTGTCTCTGATGGTGACTTGGCACCAGAAGGTCTGGTGGCGTTTGACATAGGGGGTAAATCTTACCTGGCGTTTGCCAACGAAGGCTCTAATACCACGTCGCTGTTCAGCATCAGCGCAGTGCCTGAGCCTGGTTCTGCCGCAATGTTGGGCTTGGGCTTGGTTGCTATCGCTGCGATGCGTCGTCGTCAGCAATAATCTTTAAGTGATTAATTGCAGCCAGGCATCCGCAATGCCTGGCTGTTTGTTTTTTTACTCCGGCACAAAAGCCGTGCGTGCGTTTCCTGTCCTGACGTTCTGCGTTATAATCGCGTGGATATTTTTTCTAACGCAACGGGATACGGATATGTCGGGTAACAATCAGGGTTCAAGCATTAAAGAATTAATTATTGCGATTCCAGGGGCCATCATTGGTTTCACTTTGCTAGTCTCGTTACTGGCTTATCTTTTTGGCGTGGTGGGTGGCGAAAAGGCGGAGCCTTCTAAAGAAGCCACTGAGGCAGCAGAACAGAAAGTGGTCGCCAATATCCAGCCAGTGGCAACGGTGGAAGTGGCTGAGGCCGCTGGTGAGCACGTTGAGAAAAGCGGCGAGGAAATCGTTAAAGGCGTGTGTATTGCCTGTCATGGCGTTGGTGCCCTGGGTGCGCCTAAAGTGGGCGACGCTGGCGATTGGGGTCCACGTATCGCGCAAGGGTATGAAACCCTGGTCAAGCATGCGATTGAAGGCATTCGTAGCATGCCTGCCCGTGGTGGCAACGCTGAGTTGACCGACCATGAAGTGGCAGATGCCGTCGCTTATATGGCGAATCAGGCGGGTGCAAAATTTGACGCTGCCAGCTTGAAAAAATAATGAAGTAACACGTTAAAAGCCGCTTGAATCAAGCGGCTTTTTTATTGGTAAATCTGTTTCCGGAACACATTGAACCCATGGCGAGATACGCAATTGGTGATATCCAGGGTTGTTATCACTCCCTGATGCATTTACTTGAGCAGCTGGATTTTCAGCCAGGCTATGACACCTTGTGGCTAGTGGGCGACCTGATCAATCGCGGTACGGGTTCGCTAGCAGTGCTGCGCTGGGTGTTTGAGCATCAATCCCACGTCAGGGTCGTGTTGGGTAATCACGATTTGCACGCCATCGCGGTGGCACATCATATCAAGCCGCCGCATCGTTTTGATACGCTGTCTGAACTCCTTTCTGCTGCAGATGGGGATGACTTATTGCACTGGTTACGTCAGCAACCCCTCATGGTGCTTGAAGACGATTTTGCCATGCTGCATGCCGGGCTCTATCCACAATGGACATTAGCCGAGGCCAGGGCAATGGCGGCTGAGGTCGAAGCCGTTTTACAGTCTCCGGAATACCTTGGCTTTTTACAGCAAATGTATGGCAATCAGCCCGCTGCCTGGCAGGATGATCTGGCAGGGATGGATCGCTTGCGCGCGATTACCAATGCCTTTACACGCATGCGCCTGCTGGATGCTGAAGGGGTCATGGAGTTTTCTTTCAAAGGCGAGTTGCCAGATACCCCTGCAGGCTATATGCCATGGTTTCTCGCCCCTGACCGTCAATCTTCCAACACAGCGCAGAAAATTCTGTTTGGGCATTGGTCTGCCTTAGGGTTGTACCAAGGGCACGGTGTGATTGGGCTGGATACCGGTTGCCTGTGGGGGCGTCAGTTGACGGCGTATGCGCTGGAGACCGGGCAGATCAGCCAGGTGCCGTTAGATTTGCGTGACCGCCCATCCGATTTGGCCAGCGATTAGCAGAAGGCAAACGATATGGAGTTATGGCTGGTCATCTCGGCAGCTTTCTTGGCCGGCATTGTGGATGCCATGGTCGGTGGCGGTGGGCTGGTCACGGTTCCGGCCTTGCTGACAACTTATGCGAATACTGCGCCAGCGTTGTTGCTCGGAACTAACAAGTGCTCCAGCGTGTTTGGGACTGCCGTGGCAGCATGGCGTTATGGTCGGCATGTCCGCTTAGACTGGGCGTGGCTGGCGCCTGCTGCACTGGCGGCATTGATAGGGTCCGGCCTGGGAGCATGGACGCTGACCTGGACGGATCCTGAATTCCTGCGCAAATTATTGCCCTGGGTGTTACTGCTGGTATTGTTCTATACCTTCAAGTATCCGCAATTCGGTTTAACACGCATCACGACTTCGCATAGTGTGCGGCAACGTTTCCTGATCGCTGTTGCGATAGGTGCCTCGATTGGATGGTATGACGGCTTTTTTGGGCCGGGCACCGGTAGCTTTTTTATTTTCTTGCTGGTGCGCTGGCTGGGGCAGGACTTCCTCCATGCTTCGGCGTCAGCAAAAGTATTGAACGCGACGACTAACCTGGCCGCCTTGCTAATGCTGGCAGCGACCGGGCATGTCTGGTGGCAGGTGGGCCTGATGATGGCGGCGGCCAATGTAGCCGGCAGTTTGCTGGGTACGGCGCTGGCGCTCAAGCATGGTGCCCAGCTAGTGCGGCGTGTATTTATGCTGGTGGTTGCGGTGCTGATTATCAGGACGGCCTGGCAGGCCTATTTTTAATTGCGATCACGCTTGTTGTCTTTGTAGTGATGGCTGGCTGACGACCTCAGAGGCTGTCGTCCATGGCAAGTGTGCAATGATTTCATTTCTTGCCTGGCTGGTGAGCGTTTGCCGGTCCAACAGGCGCGCTTCTATCGGCGTACAAAAATGTAAATGCACGCGTGGGGATTGCATGTTTAAAAAAGACAGCATGGACTCGATCATGGTCGTTTCCCCTGCATAAGCAGCCGCCAGATTGGGGCTACCGTCAGGTAGAGGGTAATGGATTGCAATCGGGATCACCGTTGCCTCAGCATCAATAGACGCCTGGATCAGGCTGCTTTTAAACGGTAGCACCTGTTGTCCATCGGTCGTCGTACCTTCGGGAAACACGCACAGATTGTCCCCCAGTTTCATTGCTTGTGTGACGACTTTAAGCACGCGTGCCGCATCGCGTTGACGTGTCCGGTTAATAAAGATCGTCCCTGATTTTTTCACCAGGTATCCAAACACTGGCCAATCCTTGATCTCAAGTTTTGCGACAAAGCGTACCGGAATCAGGCTATTCAGGGCATGGATATCTGACCAGGAAATGTGGTTGGCAACAAACAGGGTATGCTGTGTCTGAGGTGCAGGGCGTTGACCACTGACCGATACCTGTAAGTTAAAGCAGCGCAGGAGTTTTGCACACCACCAGCGGATGATTTGCTCGCGGCCACGGCGGCCACACACAGGCAACACGAGTGTTGCCAATGTGAGTCCGGTCAGGGTGTGGAGAAAAATGCGGGCGATGCGCCAATAGCGAGTAAGAAAGTTTGTTTTTGGCAAGTTATTTCAAGAAATGCGCAGCATATCTGGGATTGATTCTGGATAAAGGTAACAATACCAGCATATCTGCGGTATTAAAAGCCGGGTCCCAGGCGGGTTCGCCGCAAATGTAGGCACCCAGACGCAGATAGCCTTTGACCAGCGGCGGGCAGGTCACTGGCAATGATTGGTCCAGCGCTTCTATGGGTAAAGGATGGTGTGGGAACACACGGTATTCTGCCGGGGATAAATAATCCTCACGCAAATTGTTAAACAGCGAAGCGGCAGTATGGCCGCCATCATGCATGGAGATGCTGGCGCAACCGATCATGTATTCGTACTGACGCGCCATCATGTATTTGGCCAGGCCTGCCCATAGCATGGTGATGGTGCCGCCGGTCCGGTAGTCGGCATGCACACAGGCACGGCCTACCTCTACCATCCGGTCAGATAACGGTGCCAGGCGGCTTAAGTCAAACTCACCGGCTGAATAGTAACCACCAGCCAGCATGGCCTGCATGGGGTTTAAAATGCGGTAGGTGCCAACGACTTGTTGCGTAGCATCGTCACGTACCAGCAAATGATCACAAAATGCATCAAAGCCATCCACATCCAGGCCATTCTGACTCTTGATTTGTGCGCCCATTTCTTCGGCAAATACCTGGTAGCGCAAACGCTGTGCTTCCGTGATTTCTTCTGCGCTGGTGGCCAGTGCGACACTTAAGGTAGACTGGCGGGCGCTAGTGGTGGGTGATTGAATCTCTGGCTGGTATAAGCCATGTTCTTGCAGATTGCGTTCTAACATCACGCGGCTCCTTGATTGAGGGTTAGCGTGATATTAGGAGTGTCACATGAACGATTGGTGACGCTGACGTGACAGTTGTGTGACGGTGTCGGTAGCGAAAAACGAAAAGAGCGACCATTGGTCGCTCTTTTTTAGATAGTCTGCGGCTTAGTGTGAAACGCGGGAAGTACCGCCATTCTCAACAATACGCACACGGTCACCGGCGTTGAATTGCTCGTCAGCCTCTTGCACGATCGCTACCAGGCCGCCGCCATCCAGTTTGACGGTGATTTCCAGCGCGTTCTTGCGGGTGACAGCCTCTTCGGCCGCGGAGCCTGCCAGACCACCTGCGACTGCGCCGATCACGGCAGCGATGGCGCTACCTCTCCCCCCACCAATGGTACTGCCAGCAATGCCGCCGACTGCCCCACCAGCAATCGTGCCGACTGGAGATTTCGTCCCTTCCAGTTTGACTGCGCGTACGCTCTCGACGACGCCAGTTTTGACAGTCTGGGCTTTGCGCGCTTCATCGCGTGAGTAAACGCTGCCGGAATTTGAGCTGGCGCATGCGCCCAGCATCCCTGTGATCAATGCCACTGCAACCCATTGCAATACACGTGTTTTCATTGTTCTCTCCTGTTAATCAGCTAGCAGTCTGGCGCAGGGTAGGATCTTCTTTCAGTGCATCCTGGACCAGCGCATGACTGTAAATGTTTTCAATCTCTGTTCTGCTTGGTTTGTGATTCTGCCCACCCCGGCTGGCAATCTTGATCGCCCCCATGGTGGATGCCAGTCGGCCACAGGCTTTCCAGTCCCAGCCACGCACAATGCCGTACAATAAACCTGCACGATATGCGTCGCCACATCCTGTCGGATCAACCACTTGCTCTGCTCTAACGCATGGAATGTCATGGCGTTGACCATCCGCGTAAATATGTGAACCCTCACTGCCCAGGGTCACAATCAAAGCTTTTACTTTAGCGGCTAATTGCTCAAGTGTCAGGCCTGTCTTGTCTTGGATGACTTGTGACTCGTAATCGTTCACTGCCAGGTAATCGGCCATCTCAATAAAATACATGAGTTCTTCGCCGTTGAACATGGGTAAGCCCTGGCCAGGGTCAAACATAAACGGAATGTTAGCATCATGGCATTCTTTGGCGTGCTGGAACATGGCATCGCGGCCATCCGGTGCAATAATCGCCAGCGCAATGTCACGCGCATCATTCACGCTATTGGCGTGCGCATATTGCATCGCGCCAGGGTGAAAGGCCGTAATCTGGTTATCGTCCATATCGGTGGTGATAAATGCCTGTGCCGTGTAAGTCCCGGCAATGGCCTTGATGTGCTGGGGGTCTATGTTGTTTTGCTCCAGCCACGATTGGTAAGGCGAAAAGTCATCGCCCACTGTTGCCATGATCTGTGGCTGGCCTTCCAGCAATTGCAGGTTATAGGCAATATTGCCGGCGGTCCCGCCAAATTCGCGTCGCATTTCCGGCACCAGAAATGCCACGCTTAGCTTATGAATTTTGTCTGCCAAGATATGATTTTTAAATTGGTCAGGAAACACCATGATGGTGTCGTAGGCCAGTGAGCCACAGATAAGAATTTTCATGAATGAAGTCAGGTTTTTAAGTAAAGTAGGGCTATTATTGCTGTCAGCCAGCATGCTGGCAAGAGGCGCAGGTCCCGAAGATGGTCAGGATTGCTTAATGGCAAGGTCAATGAGCGCTTTGGCTGCTTTTTTGGCCGATTTGATCGCCCCTGAACCGCGTTTGATTTGTTCGGCCTGAACGGCACCTTCAAACAGAATGGAAAGTTGCAGGGCCAGACCCTCTGCATCCTTGATATTAGCGTCTTGTGCCAGTTTGGAAATGAATTGGCGGAATTCGCGCGATTGCTGGAAAGACAGCTGGTGGATGCGGTTTTCTTCATTGGGGAATTCTGCCGAAGCCTTGATAAAGGCAATGCCGGTAAAAGAAGGGGAGGTCACCCATTCCTCAATAAAATCAAACAGTTTCTGAATTTTCTCATTTGGGTTGCTACCAAGGCCGCCCAGTTTCTCATTCATCCAGTTCTGGAAATCCTGATGACTTTGCTGTAATACGGCCAGTATCAGTTCTTCCTTGGTTTCAAAATATTTGTAAAGCGTCATTTTGGTGGTGCCGGCGACAGCCACGATGGTATCCACGCCGGTGGAGTTGATGCCGCGCGTCTGAAACAGGTCTGTGGATACCTGCAGAATCTTCTGCTTTAAAGTATTCATGACTTTATTATAGCACTCTATACCATCTTGTATAGCCTAAAGCCCTCTTTAAAGGATTAACTCCTATTGATTGACGCTTTATGTTGTGTTACATATACTATACTGTATAGTATATGCTTAGTAGTGCGTTAAAACTTAACCAGGAGAAAATCATGCGTAAAGTATCATCTTTAGTATTGGCAACATTATTGGCAGTGGCAGGCAGTGCTTTTGCTGCGGAGCCGCTGTTTGTGGTGAAGTCTGTAGAGCTCAATCAATCAGCGGATGTGGTGTGGAAGAAGGTGTCTGATTTTGGCAATTTGGGCGCTTGGCATCCTGCCGTGGCAAAAACAGAAATTGTGTCCGGTAAAAACAACAGCGCAGGAGCGAAGCGAGTGTTAACCCTCCAAGACGGCGGCAAAATCAATGAAACATTGACAGCTTACAACCCGAAGTCTAAAAGCTACTCTTATAAAATCACAGAGGGGGTGTTGCCAGTCAATGAGTATGCCTCAACCGTGAGTGTGCACAGCAATGGTGAGGGTAAGTCAGTGGTGGTTTGGGAAAGCCACTTTTTGCCTAAAGCACCCGCGGATGAAAAGGCCGCTTCAGACACGATCAAAGGTGTTTATGATGGTGGCTTGAACCAGTTGAAAACATTGTTCCAGTAGGTCGCTGCATCCATCAAAAAGCCGTCGTTACCGCGACGGCTTTTTTATTTTGAGTTTGCCATTAGTTTGGGTGTGTAATTGCATTGCACCTGGTCTAACAGCTGATTCACAAGTATTTGTTCGTCGCGGTTGGTGGTGACGTGGCCGTTAATGATATTTTCGATGTAGACGCTCTTGACGCGGTCGGGCAATTGAAGTGCCTCCAGCAGGCGGCAATCACCATGCTTCATGGTTTCCAGGCGGCTGTAAATAGCGGCAGTTTCCGACGGGCTGGCTTCAAGCGAGAGGGGCTTTGGTGGTGGCTGTGGTGCTTCAGCTGTTTGTATCGGCGGTTTAGTGGTCAGTTGCATGTGCCAGTAATAACCGCCCATGACGCCGCTGAATAATGCCATGATGACAATGCTGTAGTTGCGGATCGCCAGCCAATTGATTTCGCGGTTTGTTTGTTCATCAATCAGCGCCTGAGCTGCGTGCCTGGCATGTTGCAGCGCGCTGGATTGCTTGTTGCGCAATTTTTCCTGGCAGGCGCTCAATGCCATAAAGTACAACTGGTTGGCCAGCATGTCAGGCAGCCTGGCGCCAGCCAGTTGCGCCTGGGTAGCAAGATAGTTTTGCAGCCTTTCCGGGGTGTTGGTCTCAGGGGCTGACTCAAATGTTTGCGGTGCATTTTCGCTATATAGCGGGCTGGATAGCAGGTCGTCCAAAATGTTAAACAGGCCCAGGAGCTTATGGGAGGCTTGCTTGCCGGACTTGTCCAGCATGCGTATCAGCCATTCGGATTGCAGCAGGGCGGTGAGCATGTGATCAGAAGGGTTTGATCACAACCAGGATCACAACGGCAAACAAAATCAGCACCGGTATCTCGTTAAACCAGCGGAACCAGACATGGCTATGGCGGTTTTGCTGGGCTTTGAATTGTTTAAGCAGCCTGCCACAGTAGTGGTGGTAACCGATCAATAGCACAACCAGTGTTAGCTTGGCGTGTAGCCAGCCGCCTGTAAACCCATAGCCCAGCCATAACCAAATGCCAAATACCAGTGCCAGCAACATCAGTGGCTGCATAAAGCGGTACAATTTGTTGGCCATCAGGATCAGCCGGGCATGGGCCTGTGGGTCCTGCTCCATTGCCAGGTTGACGTAAATGCGTGGCAGGTAAAACAAGCCGGCAAACCAGCTTGTCACAAAGATGATGTGAAGCGCCTTAACCCAAAGCATTAGCTGGCTTTCTGGTTAAGTAGTTTGCGCAACTCAGCGAAGTTAAGTTCACCGATGATTTTTTGCAGGCGGTTGCCTTGCGCGTCAAAAATAAAGGTGGTGGGGGTCAGGTTGACATCACCAAATGCCTTGACCATTTCGCCATAGCCATCGTGCATGACGGCAAAGGGCAGGTTTTTTTCTTTGGTGTAATTGGCGACCTGTGCCGGCGGGTCATAGGGCATGGCTACCGCAATCACAACAAAATTTTTGTCTTTGTATTGCTGGTAGGTGTCTATCAGATCGGGCATCTCTTTGATGCAGCCCGGGCAGTCAGTGGCCCAGAAATTCACCAATACCGTTTTTCCACGCAGGTCCTGCATGCTGATTTTTTGACCGTCTAAGGTGGTGAAAGTCACTTCGGGCGCCTGCGGTTTTTGCATCACAGCCACAGCCAGGCCGACAAACAATAACAGCGCAATCAGCGGAACCAGCCATTTTTTGAACTTAGTATTTAATATCGACATCCTAAACCTGCTTACTCAAAAACCCTAGACCGTTTAACGTGTTTGTGCCGTATCCGGCGTGTTATAATTAGCTTTTGGTTTTGATAAATTATCAATGAACGCACCTGTCAACGCAGATTTGTTAAAGCACGATTCTACTCCTCTCACGCGTTTACGTGAAATCCCGTACAACTATACCTCCTTCTCAGACCGCGAAATTGTCATTCGGTTTCTGGGCGAAGAAATCTGGGAAATCCTGAATGTCTTGCGCGCAGAGCGCAAAACAGGTCGTAGTGCACGCATGCTGTTTGAGGTATTGGGCGATTTGTGGGTGGTGTCACGTAATCCTTATCTGCAAGATGACTTGCTGGAAAATCCCAAACGTCGCAAAGCATTGATCGAGGCTTTGTACCACCGTATTTCTGCCATTAACGAGCGTAGCGGTGGCAACGATAAAGTACAAAAGCTGGTGAGTGCCGCCACCAAGGCGGTGGAAAAGTTTGCTGATGACTTCAAGCAAACGGCTGAGCTGCGTAAAAAAGCCCTGGCCAAACTGACCAAATATACTCGCAAGGACAATGTGCAGTTTGATGGCCTGGCACGTGTTTCACATGTCACGGACGCGACCGATTGGCGAGTTGAGTATCCGTTTGTGGTGATTAACCCGGATACTGAAGCTGAGATTTCCTACCTGGTGCGCGCCTGTATCGAGCTTGGTTTAACCATTATCCCGCGTGGCGGTGGTACCGGCTATACCGGTGGTGCCGTGCCTTTGACGCCTTTGTCTGCCGTCATTAACACCGAAAAACTGGACCAGCATACCGGCGTGCAAATGCGTACCTTGCCAGGCGTTTCACGCCAAGTGGCCACCATTGAGTGCGGTGCCGGTGTGGTGACACGCCGTGCCATGGATGCTGCCACTGCGGCCGGGCTGGAGTTTGCCTGTGACCCAACTTCTGCTGATGCGTGTTGCATTGGTGGTAACGTTGCCATGAACGCCGGTGGTAAAAAAGCAGTCTTGTGGGGCACGGCGCTGGATAACCTGGCCTCCTGGCGTATGGTGACGCCAGATGCGACCTGGCTCGAAGTCGAGCGTCTCGACCATAACCTGGGCAAGATTCACGATATTGAAACGGCGCGTTTCAAAATCAGCCGTTACGATATTGACTTCAAAAATCTGTTGTCAGAGCCGGAAATCCTGGAAATCCCCGGTCCAAGCTTCCGTAAAGTAGGCCTGGGTAAAGATGTGACTGACAAGTTTTTGTCTGGTCTGCCAGGCGTGCAAAAAGAAGGTTGTGATGGCCTCATCACTTCGGCCACTTTTATCCTTCATCGCATGCCCAAGCATGTGCGCACCATTGCGCTGGAGTTTTTTGGCAACGTGTCGCACGCGGTGCCTGCGATTGTTGAGATCAAAGACTATCTGGATGCGACGGCTAAAAACGACCCAGCGGTGATTATGGCTGGCCTGGAGCACATGGACGAGCGCTATGTGAAAGCGGTTGGCTATGCGACCAAGGCTGCGCGCCAGCAACGCCCGAAAATGGTGTTGTTGTGCGATATCGCGTCTGACGATGAAAACGCAGTGGGCGAAGTGGCTTCTGCCGTGGTGCGCATGTGTAACGCCCGTAACGGTGAAGGCTTTATTGCCGTGTCGGCTGAGGCGCGTAAAAAATTCTGGCTGGACCGTTCACGCACAGCAGCAATTGCCCGCCATACCAACGCCTTTAAGATTAACGAAGACGTAGTGATTCCGCTGCCACGTCTGGGTGAATACTCAGACGGCATTGAGCGGATCAATATTGAGCTGTCTATCAATAACAAACTGCGACTGGTCGACGAGCTGGAAGCGTTTGTTTCGGGTGACTTGCCATTGCAGCCAGATGAAGACGGTAACGCTGACCCAGAAGGCGTGAAATCCAAGCAAAATATTGCATTGCAGTTGTTGCGTGATGTGCGCGCCAGATGGCGTCTGATCCTCAACACATTGGATGAACCTGTCTCTGTACTGGGCGAAATGGGTAAATCATTTGCACAGTATGACAATGTGTTCCGCGCCGTGCAGTCTTATGATCTGCGTATCTCTTGGAAGCGTGAGCTCAAGCGCCCAATGGCAGATATTTTTGCTGGCCGCGAATACCAGAAGATTCTCGACAAGCTGGATGAGATCCAGAAAACAGTCCTGAAGAGCCGCGTGTTTATTGCGCTGCATATGCACGCCGGTGACGGTAACGTGCATACCAATATACCGGTTAACTCCGATGACTACGGCATGATGCAAGATGCGCATGCTGCGGTGGCGCGCGTGATGGACCTGGCGCGCGGCCTCAACGGTGTGATCTCCGGTGAGCACGGCATCGGAATTACCAAAATGGAGTTTCTGGATCAGGCGACCATTGATACCTTTGCCAAATACAAAGCCAAGGTAGACCCTGAAGGCCGCTTCAATAAAGGTAAGCTGATGATGGGTTCTGGGCTGGAAAATGCCTATACACCAAGCTTTGGCCTGCTGGAACAAGAGTCTATTATCATGGAACAGTCTGCCATTGGCGAGATTGCGGATGATATTTCAGACTGCTTGCGTTGCGGCAAGTGTAAGCCTGTGTGTTCTACCCATGTGCCACGCGCCAACTTGCTGTACTCGCCACGTAACAAGATTCTGGGGACTTCGCTGCTGATTGAAGCCTTCCTCTACGAAGAGCAGACACGCCGCGGTATTTCGCTCAAGCATTTTGACGAGTTTAACGACGTGGCTGACCATTGTACGGTCTGCCACCGTTGCGAGAAGCCGTGCCCGGTCAATATTGACTTTGGTGATGTGTCGGTTAAGATGCGCAACTTCCTGCGCGAGCAGGGTAAAAAGAAATTCAACCCTGGCACTGCCGCAGGCATGATGTTCCTCAATGTCAAAGACCCGGCGACCATCAAGTTGCTGCGCGGTACCATGATACAAATGGGCTATAAAGCCATTAACATCGCCAACAGCCTGGCCAAAAAATTTGGCTTGCTAAAAGACAAGAAAGCACCGCCAGCCACTGTGGGCAGAGCAGAAATCAAGGCACAGGTGATTCATTTTATCAATCGCCCAATGCCTAAAAAGATGCAATCCAAAACCTCACGTGCCATGATGGGGCTGGAAGATGACACCATGATTCCGGTCATCCGTAATCCGCAAAAGGTCACAGAGGATTCAGAAGCCGTGTTCTACTTCCCGGGTTGTGGCTCCGAGCGCCTGTTCTCTAATGTGGGTCTGGCGACGCAAGCCATGTTGTACGAAGTCGGTGCGATTACGGTGTTGCCACCAGGCTACCTGTGCTGCGGCTACCCGCAAACTGCTGCAGGTAATCATGACAAAGGCCAGGAAATCACGGCCGATAACCGCGTGTTGTTCCACCGCGTGGCCAATACACTAAATTACCTGGATATCAAGACCGTCATCGTGTCTTGCGGTACGTGTATGGATCAGTTGCAGAAATACGAGTTTGAGAAGATCTTCCCTGGCTGCCGTCTGCTCGATATCCACGAATACCTGATGGAAAAAGACATGCGCCTGCAAGGCGTCACTGGCACACGCTATATGTACCATGACCCTTGCCATACGCCGATGAAGACTTACAAACCGCTGGAAGTCACCAACAAGCTCATGGGTACCGATGTGGCGCTGAATGACCGTTGCTGCGGTGAGTCCGGTACGTTTGCTGCAGCGCGTCCTGACATTGCCACCCAGGTCAAATTCCGCAAGCAGGAAGAGCTCGAAAAAGGTATGGCAAAAATTGGCCTGACCGTAGGCGCACCTGAGCAGCCGGTGAAAATTCTCACCTCTTGCCCAAGCTGCTTGCAAGGCTTGTCACGTTACGGTGACGACACTGGCATTGAGGCTGACTACATTGTGGTGGAAATGGCCAAGCACGTGCTCGGTGAAAACTGGATGGAAAACTACATCCAGAAAGCCAATAACGGCGGCATTGAGAAAGTGCTGCTGTAAATGAACAACCCCGCGCAAGCGGGGTTTGTTCTACTGGCTGGTGGATGAGTTATTGCTTGCGTGCGCGGATATACACGTAAATGCCCGCCCAAGTCATCGCGATTAGAATCGCCGCGATCACAATAAAGCTCATCAAACCATAGTCAGTTGATAACAAATCAATCAAAATTTTCATATTGGGTTCCTCCTGTCAGATAATCTTGCAAGCCATCTGAGGATTATTTTGAACCCTATTATCAATATGGTTTTTGATGTAACGCAAAAGTGATGTAAGCAGCAAATATTGTCATAGGCTGTAAAGTTGCAAACCCTGTTCAGGAAATTGAAGTATGAATATCTACCCCCTGCTTAAACCTCTGCTGTTCCAACTTGATGCAGAGCAAGCACACGATATTACCTTGCAATCGCTCAACCGTGCAGAAAGAATGGGACTGCTGAAATTGGTTGCTCCACGTTTGCCCGATCAACCCATCGAAGTGATGGGGCTGACATTCCCTAACCCGGTCGGTCTTGCTGCAGGGCTAGATAAAAATGCGGCGGTCATCGACGGCATGGCCGCGCTCGGTTTTGGCTTTATTGAAGTGGGGACGGTCACGCCACGCGCTCAACCAGGTAATCCAAAACCACGGTTGTTCCGTTTGCCACAAGCCGAAGCCATTATTAACCGTTTTGGATTTAATAACCTGGGTGTCGATCAGCTGATCCAGAATGTCAAAGCAGCCAAATTCAAAGGCATCTTGGGCATTAATATTGGTAAAAATTTCGATACCCCGAACGATCGCGCTGCTGAAGACTACCTCACCTGCATGCGCAAAGTGTATAACCATGCCAGTTATATCACGGTGAATATTTCCTCACCCAACACCAAAAACCTGCGTGCGTTACAAGAAAAAGAAGCGCTGGGCCAGCTGCTGGCGACACTCAAAGCCGAGCAAAAAATCCTCTCGCAATTGCATGGCAAATATGTGCCAGTTGTGCTCA
This sequence comes from Methylophilus sp. TWE2, assembly GCF_001183865.1. NCBI lineage: Bacteria > Pseudomonadati > Pseudomonadota > Betaproteobacteria > Nitrosomonadales > Methylophilaceae > Methylophilus > Methylophilus sp. TWE2. The sequence continues at coordinate 2,424,194 of NZ_CP012020.1, read as the reverse complement.
AAATCGCTCCCGATTTAACCACCGAGCAAGTGCAAGAAATCGCTGAACTGCTGATGCAGCACCGCATGGACGGCGTGATTGCCACTAACACCACCTTGTCACGCGATGCCGTGGCTGGATTGCCGAATGCAGAAGAAGCAGGTGGGTTGTCTGGCGCACCGGTAAAAGCCGGTTCAACACGTGTCATTCAAACACTCGCGGCCAGTTTGCAGGGCAGTCTGCCGATTATTGGTGTGGGCGGTATTTTGAACGGCGACGATGCCAAAGAAAAAATGGCCGCAGGCGCCAGTTTGGTCCAGCTATACAGTGGCCTGATTTATAAAGGGCCGCAACTGATTAAAGATTGTCGTCGCGCACTCCTCTGATGGCGCTACCTATACTTTACTCCTACCGCCGTTGTCCCTACGCCATGCGCGCCCGTATGGCGATCTGGGCGGCGAATATTCAGGTAGAAGTACGCGAGATTTCCCTACGTGAAAAACCTGTACATTTACTGCAGATTTCCCCCAAAGGCACCGTGCCGGTAATGCAACTGCCTGATGGCACCGTGCTTGAACAAAGCCTGGATATCATGCAGTGGGCACTTGCCCAGAATGATCCGCAGGGCTGGCTGAATGCAGCGCCTGAAGCAGTAAACGCGCTGATTACCATCAACGACGGTGACTTCAAAAAAGCGTTAGATCGCTATAAATATCCTGACCGTTACCCTGAACATACGCAAGCTTATTACCGTGAGCAAGGTGAGCATTTTTTGCAAAGGCTGGAAGCCGCGTTAGCGCAGCATGACTATTTGCTTGGTGATAAACCCAGCATGGCTGATGTCGCCATATTCCCGTTTATTCGGCAATTTGCAGCGGTGGATACGGAATGGTTCGTAATGAGTCCATATTCCAGGTTACGTGTGTGGCTGGCGACTTGGGTGGAGAGTGCCTTGTTTGCAGAAATCATGCAAAAATTTCCTGTCTTTGCTATGACCGCCAGCGAGAGGTTGTCCTGAGCGATTTTGCACGAAGTGTTTAATGCAGCATATTCAGCCCATGTTTGACTCTAGGCTTCAGTGTTAGTGTGAATCCTTGTGTTAGACTGCGCGATAATTAATAGCCTAATAAATTTTCCATAAATACACTTTGCAATTACCTAGGCCAGGGAATGGGATGGAGTCTTTAGCAAGTAGAGCAAAAGCACTTTTTAAGCATGGCAACTTTGAGCAAGGGGTGCTTAAAGTGGTTTTTGTCTATGCGGTCGTATCGGCTTTATATATCTGGCTGTCAGACTCCTTTGTCAGCTTGTTGTTCAAAGAGCCGGGAAAAATCACCCAGGTCAGTATTTTAAAAGGCTGGCTGTTTGTTGGGCTGACCACGCTTTTGTTGTACGTGCTGGTCAAGAGACTGTTGCACAGAGTGTTGGTTTCACAAGCGGCCGAGCACAAAGCCCTGGAAGAGCTGTCTAAAAGCGAGGCGATTTATCGCTCCCTGACTGAGCAGGTGCCGGCGATTATCTATCGCGCCAATATCAATGATGCGAGTTCAAATGTCTACGTCAGCCCTAAAATACGCGAGCTTGGATATACCTTGGAAGAATGGCTGGCCTCCCCTGAGGCATGGATGGAGAAGATACATCCAGAAGACAGACCGATTGCCATCAAGGCCTTGGAGATCGCCCATCAGAACAAAACGGGCTTCTCCTGTGAGTACAGGCTTAGGACGAAAAATGGCGAGTGGCGAATCTTTCATGATGAAGCCGTTTATATAGAAGATGAGCACAATCACATTAGCTACCTGCAGGGGATTATGTGGGATATTACAGAGCGAAAAGCGCTTGAGTCCCGCATGCGTCAATTGTCACAGGCCATAGAACAGTCGCCTGTGAATACAATTATCACCAATCTCGACGGCAACATTGAGTACGTGAATAAAGCCTTCGAAATTAATAGCGGTTATACCGCTGCTGAGGTGTTAGGAAAAAATCCGGGGTTCAGGGCGTCTCATAAGACCCCCAAATCATCTATAGAGGCCTTATGGAATAGCCTGCTGCAAGGCAAGGTCTGGCACGGTAGCTTTATCAACCTTCGTAAAGATGGTACTGAATATGTAGAGCAGGCTGTGGTTGCACCGGTGCGGGACGATAAAGGCGACATCACGCATTATCTATCTGTGCAGCAGGACATCACCCTGCAAAGAAAAGCGGAAGAGGAGGCTTATCGATTAGCCAATTACGACACACTCACCGGGTTGGCTAATCGCAATTTGCTGATCAGCCATTTAAGCCAGCATTTATCTTCCGCTCAGCGTCAAATGCAGAATGACATTCTGATGCTGATCAATATTGATCATTTCAAGCATTTGAATGATGCGCGTGGTCATCGATTTGGCGACGATGTGCTTAAAAGTGTAGCGCAAAGTTTAATGGATTTGAATTTTGATCAAGCCATGATCGCCCGTTATGGTGGAGATGAGTTTGCCATTCATATCCATCACCCTTTGTCGTACGAAGGGACCATGGCGCATCATGCCGCCACGATTGTGGGCAACGTTTCCAAAGTGATCATGCAGCCGTTTAGCATTCAGGGGACACCACTGCATATTACAGCCAGTATCGGCGTGATCCTTTTTCCTGAGGCCAATAATGATACGGCGCTGACGGTGTTAAAAAATGCAGATACGGCGCTGCATATTGCCAAACAGCGAGGAGGCAATCAAACCGTATTTTTTGAGTCGCCCATGGCACAGGCTGTTGAAAGGTATTATCAGGTGGAGCGTGACTTGCACGATGCCTTGCTTGGTCAAGAGCTACAGTTGTATCTTCAGTCTCAGGTCAATGCCTCGGCCGAGGTCGTTGGAGCAGAAGCGTTACTAAGGTGGGAGCATCCGGAGCAAGGATTTATCCCACCCAACATTTTCATTCCTGTGGCCGAAGACTCGGATTTGATTACGCAAATTGATCATTTTGTCCTGCACGAAGTATGCAAGCTTCTGGTCTCTCCCCACTTGCAAACATTCCAGCACAGGATCTCGGTTAATATCAGCCCACGAACATTCAGGCAGCACACGTTTACCGATTCAATCAAGCAGATGCTCTCAATCTATGGCTTGAGTGGAGACAGAATTATGCTGGAAGTCACTGAAGGTATGGTGTTAAATAATCTTGAAGAGGTTGTCCAGAAAATGAAGATGCTCAGTAGTCTGGGTATCCATTTTTCGATAGATGATTTTGGGACCGGCTTTTCATCTTTAGCTTACCTTAAAAAACTACCCGTCCACGAACTTAAAATAGACAAAACTTTTGTGCAGGATGCACCGACCAATCAGAGTGATGAAGTGTTAATTGACGCCATCCTCGCCGTCGCCCAAAAGTTAGGCTTGAGGGTTGTCGCCGAAGGGGTAGAGACAGAGGCACAGTCTGTCCTGTTAAACGCAAAAGCTGAAATCGTGCAACAGGGATATTTGTTTTCCAGACCGCAACCGGTTGATCTCTGGTTGCAGGAAATTAACCGCGTAAAGACCAATACACCTTTATAAATGGTGATTATGGTCACCCCCATGCACTGCTGGTAAGTTAGCTCTTTTCTGCGTGCTGCTCAAATTTCTCATAAGCATTAATAATTTTCTGCACCAACGGATGCCGTACCACGTCTTGCGACATAAATTGGGTAAAGGCTATGCCTTTGACTTCCTTGAGGATTTTCTGTGCTTCTACCAGGCCGCTTTTCTGGTGGCGTTGCAAGTCAATCTGCGTGACGTCGCCGGTAATCACGGCTTTGGTGCCAAAGCCGATACGGGTTAAGAACATTTTCATTTGTTCCGGTGTGGTGTTTTGCGCTTCGTCCAGAATAATAAAACTCTGATTCAGCGTGCGTCCACGCATATAGGCCAGCGGCGCGACTTCAATGGCGCCACGTTCGAACATTTTGTTCACCGTGTCGTAACCCGCCAGGTCATACAAGGCGTCATATAACGGGCGCAGGTAGGGGTCAACCTTTTGATTTAAATCGCCTGGCAAGAAGCCCAGGCGTTCACCGGCTTCCACTGCCGGACGGACTAACACGATTCTTTTCACGCGGTCACGCGTCATGGCATCCACTGCACTGGCGACGGCCAGGTAGGTTTTGCCGGTGCCTGCGGGGCCGATGCCAAAGGTGATGTCGTGGTCTTGTATCTGTTGCAGGTAGCTGACCTGGCGCGGCGTGCGGCCGTGCAAGTCGCCGCGGCGCGTCATTAGCGTTGGCATGGCGCTGCTGCTGACTTCTTCTGGCTTGAGTTTGTCGATTTCTACCAGACCGAGTTGAATATCTTCGAGCTCAATCGGTTTTTTTGAGCGGGCGTAGAAGTTTTCCAGCATTTGCGCGCCCAGCCGCATATTGGTTTGGTTGCCGCTCAAGTAAAACGTGCTGCCGCGGCGGTTGATGTCGATATCCAGGCCGTTGGCCAGTTGACGGATATTTTCATCGAGCGGGCCGCATAAGTTGGCCAGCATCAGGTTGTCTTCAGGGCTGAGGGTGATTTCCATGCTTAATTCACTATTTCGCCGACCAGGCGTTTGGGGTTGTAGACGTCGGTAATTTTCACTTGCACCATTTGGTGGATACAACTTGCATTGGCGGCAATATCGACAACACGGCCATTGTCGGTTTTACCTGCCAGCAGGTTAGGGTCTTTCCACGACGGGCCATCAATCAGTACGCGTTGCACCGTGCCCAGCATGGCGCGGCTAATGGCGTCACCATTCGCTTCGTTTTCGGTTTGCAATTGCTTAAGCCACGCCGCCTTGTCGGCTTGCGGTGTTTCATCCGGCAAATAGCTGGCCGGGGTACCAGGGCGTGGGCTGTATAAAAAGCTGAAACTGTAATCAAAGCCCACATCGCGCATGAGTTTTAGTGTGGCCTGAAAGTCTTTTTCAGTTTCGCCAGGAAAGCCGACAATGATGTCGCTGGTAATTGTTAATAGCGGGTTTGCCGCTTTCAATTTGCGGATCAGGCCTTTGTATTGCAAGGCCGTGTAGTTGCGTTTCATCGCCATTAAAATGCGGTCGCTGCCAGCTTGTACCGGTAGGTGCAATTGATTCGCCAGTTTAGGGACATTAGCGTGACAGGCAATCAAACGCTCGCTCATTTCATTCGGGTGGCTGGTGGTGTAGCGGATGCGCTCAATTTGCGGCAGTTCTGCAATCGTTTCAATCAACAGTGCTAAATCGGCTTCTATACCTTGATATGGCACGCGGTAGGCATTGACGTTTTGACCAAGCAACGTGATCTCTTTGACGCCTTGTTCAGCCAACTGGATGGCTTCGGTAATGATGTCTTCAAACGGACGCGAGAACTCTTCGCCGCGGGTGTAGGGCACCACGCAGAAGCTGCAATATTTGCTGCAGCCTTCCATAATGCTTAAGAATGCGGTGGCGCCTTCGACGCGGGGCGGCGGTAAATGGTCAAACTTCTCAATCTCGGGGAAGGCAATGTCCACTTGTGGTTTGTCTGCCGCTTGTTTGGCTTTAATCAGCTCGGGCAGGCGGTGCAGGGTTTGCGGGCCGAACACCACATCGACATAAGGCGCACGCGCTATGATGGCTTCGCCTTCCTGGCTGGCCACGCAGCCGCCAACCCCAATCACAAGGTTGGGATTTTTTTCTTTGAGTGGAATCATGCGGCCGAGATGGCTGAAGACTTTTTCTTCGGCTTTTTCGCGCACCGAGCAGGTGTTGAGCAGAATGACATCCGCTTCTTCCATCTTGTCAGTCTGGGTCATGCCATCGTGCTCACGCATTAAGTCCACCATGCGTGAAGCATCGTATTCATTCATCTGGCAACCAAACGACTTAATGAATATCTTTTTTCCGCTGTCCTGCTTCATCGAACGTTAAATTTCTCACAAAAACAGTATTTTAGCGTATTTGCAGGGGAAACCCCAGCCAAGACAACGGACTGCGGTAAAATACACTTTTCTTGTCGAAGTCTTCTCTGCATGCAAGCTTTACCGATTTTTTTCAACATTGCACAACGCCCTTGTATTGTCATCGGTGGTGGCGATGTCGCGACACGCAAAGTGATTATGTTGCGCAAGGCGCAAGGGCAGGTTACCGTCATTTCACCCGAGTTATGCGACGAGTTGCGGGAGATGCATACGCAGGGCGAGATTGACTATGTGCCTGCTGAGTTTCATGCAGAACAGTTGACCAGCGCGTGCCTGGTGATTGCAGCCACGGATGACCAAGTGGTTAATGAAGCCGTGTCAGTGGCGGCAAAACGCTTGAATATCCCGGTGAATGTGGTGGATGCGCCTGCTTTATGCACGTTTACGATGGGCTCGGTGATCGACCGTAGCCCGGTGGTGATTGCGATTTCGAGTGAAGGTAATGCGCCGGTGTTGGCGCGCCATATCCGCAGTAAGATCGAAACCATGTTGCCCGCGGCTTACGGCCGCATTGCCGCCATTGCGGGTGAGTTTCGCGACCAGGTGAAAGCCAAATTTTCCAACCTGCCTGCCCGCCGCCGCTTCTGGGAAGATGTATTGAATGGCCCGCTGGTGGAGCGGGTGTTGTCGGGGCAGGAGCAGGCGGCACGCGAATTGTTGGGGGAGTTGCTAAGTCAGCAACAAGATGCCCCTACGCGCGGCGAAGTGTACCTAGTGGGTGGTGGTCCGGGTGACCCAGATTTGCTCACCTTTAGAGCTTTGCGGCTGATGCAGCAATGCGATGTTTGCGTATATGACAAGCTGGTAAGCAAAGAGGTGATGGAGCTGGTGCGGCGCGATGCGGAACTGGTGTATGTTGGTAAGTCGCGTGACCAGCACACCTTGCCGCAAGAAGAAATTAATGCCTTGCTGGCCAAGCTGGCGCTGGAGGGTAAGCGCGTATTGCGCTTAAAAGGCGGCGACCCGTTTATTTTTGGCCGCGGCGGTGAAGAGATTGAGACGCTGATGCAGCATGGCGTGCCGTTTCAGGTGGTGCCTGGCATCACGGCGGCGAATGGTGTTTCTAGTTATGCCGGGATTCCACTGACACATAGGGACTATGCCCAGGCTTGTTTGTTTATTACCGGCCATCTCAAAGACGGCACCATAGACCTCGATTGGCAAGCCATGGCACGCCCCAAACAAACCGTGGTGATTTATATGGGGCTGGTGGGCCTGGAGCAGATTTGCAGTAAGCTGATAGCACAAGGCCTGTCGCCAGAGATGCCAGCGGCAGTGATCCAGCAAGGCACCACGCAGAAGCAGCGTGTGGTGGAATCTACGTTGCAGCATCTAGCTGCAGATGTTGCGGCGGCCGGGTTGAAGCCGCCTAGCCTGACGATCATTGGTGAAGTGGTAAAATTGAGGTCGCGCCTCAACTGGTTTACGCCGACTGAATAAAGATCAGGTATTCGGCAGGATAGGTAGCGAAAGTCTGGCTTCCAGGCCGCCTTCTGGCCGGTTAAGCAGCGCCAGCTGGCCGCCGTGCAAGGCGGCAATGCGGTTACAGATGGCTAATCCTAAGCCGCTGCCTCCTTCATATTTGTTTCGTGCGCTGTCCATACGCTCAAATGGACGCAATAAGCGCTCTGCGTGTTCGGGAGGAATGCCGGGTCCATTGTCGAGCACGCTGATGACAATCTTGTCGGCCATGACCTGACTACGCACCTCGACCTTGCCTTTACCATAGTTGTAGGCGTTGCCCACCAGGTTGTCGAGCAGACGTTGCATGGCCAGCGGCCGAATGGGGATAAAGTATTTGGGTCCTAATGAGATTTTAAGCTCACGGCCGGCACGACGTTGCCGTTCTGCCAGGGCATTGAGCAAATCGTTAATATCCATCATGCGGGTGGGCTCGCCTTCAACGCCGCGAACAAAATCCAGAAACTGGTGGATGATATTGTCCATATCGGAAATATCTTCAATCATGCCCTGTTTCATATAGTCGGCTTCTTGCGGCAGCATTTCTACTGCCAGCCGCAAGCGTGCTAGCGGCGTGCGGATATCGTGAGATACACCTGCCAGCAGCAAAGTACGTTCTGCATCCAGCCGTGCCAGCGATTCCGCCATTTCATTAAAGGTGTGCGTCACTTCGCGTAGTTCTTCCACACTATCCACTGGCAGTTTGGGCGCGGGCTCGCCATTACGAAGCCGTTCTGCGGCATGTACCAGCATGGTCAGCGGCCGGTTGATGCGGGCGGTCAGCAAATAGCCCCCTACTAATGACAGCAAGCCGACCACGGCCGCCCATCCCAGCCAATGCCAGGGAAAGGGGCGATCCACCTGAATTTTTGGGATCACAACCCAGAAATCATCCTGGCCGAGATTAAAGCTGATCCACAAGCCAGGGATATCGTAATGATTGACTGTGATGATGGTTTCTTCGCCCAGCCGTTCACGGATTTTGAGCGCCACCAGGTTAATGAAAGGGTCTGCCGGTAAGGGCTCAATATCTTCCAAAAAGTCTGCAGCATACACACGTACGCCTTCACGCCCGGACAGCTCTGATAGCAAGGCCAGGCGACGGTTTTCATGTGAGGCAATCAGCGATGCGCGGGTATAGTTGACAATGGTGACGGCCTGCAGGGCTGCCGCCGTAGCACGCGGTTCGCGATCAAAGTAATCAAAGATTTTAAGCGATGCGTAAATACTGACGGCCAGCAAAATGGCAATCAGTAACATGATTCTGGACAGCAGTCTGCGGGGCAGTAAGCGCACTGGGGCTAGAGCGGAGACAGAGGGTTATTGTGGCGCTTCGCCATCCGGGATAAACACATAACCAAAGCCCCACATGGTTTGCAGATAACGAGGGTGTGCTGGATCCGGCTCAATAATGCGGCGCAGGCGCGACACTTGTACATCTATGCTTCGATCAAATACATCCAGTTCGCGCCCGCGTGCCAGTTGCATCAGACGGTCTCGTGACAGTGGCTGGCGCGGGTGTTCGGTAAACACTTTTAATAGGGTGAATTCACCACTGGTAATCGTAATGGGTGCGCCATTTTTGGTGAGGCTGCGGGTATTGGTATCAAACACAAAGTCGCCGAACTGGAAGGCTGACGTCTTTTCTTCTGTCGTGGTCTTGGGCGTGATTTCGTGACGACGTAACACAGCGTTGATACGGGCAAGCAGTTCACGTGGGTTAAACGGTTTTGGCAGGTAATCATCTGCCCCCATTTCCAGGCCAACGATACGGTCAACTTCGTCGCCACGCGCGGTAAGCATGATGATGGGTGTGAGATGGTTAGAACCACGCAGGCGTCGGCAAATCGCCAGGCCATCTTCACCCGGCAGCATGAGGTCGAGAATCAATAAATCAAAACTCTCGGCAGACATGGCCTTGTCCATTTCCTTGCCATCAGAAACCGATTTGATATTGAATCCTTGTTCTGTGAGGTAGCGCTGTAATAGCTCTCGCATACGCAAATCATCATCGACCATCAAGATTTTTTTTAACTGTTCTGCCATTACGTACCTTTTTACACAGAAGCGGGCGTGCTTGTTAACGCACTAGATTGCTATCAGGCTGACCTGACATTAGACAGGGAAAACGGCGGGGCCGTAAACTTATCGTTAATAATTATACTCTAAGCTCTGACGGGCATGAAGTGGGAGCAGTTACAACTTGGTTACAAATAGCGTCAGCGATGAAATATTGCAGTTACAATCATGAGGCAAGATGCTTTGCTCAAAATCGCGAAACCGCTTTGAACAAAGTGCTATTTTGTGTTAAATAAGTGGATTGAGCGGCCATATTTGCGCTATGGTAAGCCGCCTGAGACAAACTCAGGCAATATCAGCCATGTTAATCATGCTTGTTTCACTTTTAAAAACGGTTGTTTAAAAAGAAGTCCTGGTGAAACGGCAGTAAGGTATTACGTTTGGATGTGGATATTTAGAGCGATCAGACATTTGAAGCATGTGTTTTTGCTGACAACACCCATGTTGCTGGCATTCCCTGTATTTGCAGATCTCAAATTACCTATCCGGCTCACGGATAATCGCGTTATCGAAAATGATGATGTCGGCCTCTCCAAAACTCTGGAGCATAATTTCAGTCCGGAGGACCGCGCACGCTTGCGCAAGGCATTGTCTGATTACGCACGTAATACAGACCCTGACCATCAACTCATGTTGCAAAAACGCAAGGCCATGCATGACAGCATTTCGCAGCGTTTTAATGAATGTAACCGCGATAATGATGATTCGTTGGACCGTGAAGAGGCCACGCTGTGTTTGCCGCAGGTCGCCCGCCATTTTTCCTATGTTGATCTTGATAACAATGGCGTGATTACGTTGGATGAGCTTGAGACTGCCTATGCCAAGATGGTGGAAAGGCAACGGGAAGCCGAAGCCAAAAGCGAAGCTCAGCAAAGTATCGTCAGTGACTCAGACACTGACACGCGATCCAGAATGAAATCCAAGTCCACTTCATCAGTCATTCCGGCCAATAGTTCTGCAAGCTCCAGCAGCAAGGACGTTTCGGCCATACGCAAACATCCTAGCTAGACTGAATGCTTCACTACATGCCAATTGTTATTGAGGCGTGTCCGCCATTAGGCGCCTCTTTTGTCTTCTGCTAAGCCAGTATGGATATCAGCCAGTTATCGTTTGTCTGGTATCGCGGATTGCAGGAAATCTCACCTGTCGCCTGGCAGGCAGTGACCGGAAATCATCCCATGCTGGATTACCGGTTTTTGTTTGCCTTTGAATCATCATGTGCTGTGGGCGAGCAAACTGGTTGGATTCCCTATCATTTGGCAGTCTTTGATGGTGAGCAGTTACTAGCTGCAGCGCCTTGTTACCTCAAAACACATTCTTATGGGGAGTATGTATTCGACTGGTCCTGGGCCGATGCCTATGAACAAGCAGGGGGGCAGTATTATCCCAAGCTGATTTCCGCCATTCCATTTTCCCCAGTGACAGGCCCGAGATTACTGATACATCCTGGCTATGCAAACCCACAAGCGCTGGCATCAGCCATGTTGTCGCACATGCAGTCCTTATGCCAACAACATGGGTTGTCTGGGGCACATGTATTGTTCCCCGACCCGACATCCGCCAGTGAATGTGCAGACGCCAACTGGTTACGGCGCAACGGGGTGCAATTCCGTTGGGAGAATGCGGGTTACCCGGATTGGGAAGCATTTCTTGCCGCACTTAGCCGCGACAAACGCAAAAAAATCCGTCAGGAGCGCAATAAAGTCTCCCAGCAAGGTGTGTCTTGCCGTGAGGTCAACGGCCATGACGTGAGCAAGGCGGAACTGGCCTTATTTTATCAATGCTACTGCAATACTTATCACAGGCATGGCAGCAGTCCTTATTTGCCGCCAGCCTTTTTTGAGCAGGTCAGCCGCGCCATGCCTGAGCAGTTCAGGCTGTTTATTGCGGCGCAAGATGGCGAAGATGTGGCAGCCAGCTTGTGTATATTAGGCGCCGACACGTTGTATGGCCGTTATTGGGGCAGCCTGTGCGAGATATCCTGCCTGCATTTTGAACTGTGTTACTACCAGCCACAGTTGTTTTGTATCCGCCACGGCATCCGCTATTTTGAAGGCGGTGCGCAGGGGGTGCATAAACTGGCGCGTGGTTTTGCGCCTTACCCTACTTGTTCGTACCATTATTTAAGTCATGCTGATTTTCACCAGAGCGTGGCCCGTTTCCTGGACCGCGAAGCGGGGACGATGCAACATTACGTGGACGAACTCGAAGAGCGCAGCCCCTATAAAGTGACGTCCTCGCCCGCTTAGGTTTTACGGCCAAGCATTACCACGGAATCAGTTTGCCATCGTAGGCAATAAACTGCCCTGATTGCTCGCAAGTTAACTGTTCGATCACTTGCCGTAAGCCGCGTACACTGGTTGCCGTATCGATGAGGCCATTCGGGCCGCCCATATCTGTGCGTACCCAGCCTGGATGCAGGGCTGCGACCGCAATATTGAATTCCTTCAAGTCCAGGGCCAGGCTTTTGACAACCATGTTCAAGGCAGTTTTGCTGCTGCGGTAAATGTATTCGCCCCCACTGCTGTTGTCTTCTATGCTACCCATCTTGCTGGTCATGGCAATCAATTTGGCCTGACTGGCGCGCCTGAGTTGCGGTAAAAAGGCTTCGGCGAGGTAATAGGTCGTCAGGGTATTGACCTGAAACGCATGCAACCAGGCCTGTGGATCTGTTTTGCCAAAGCTACTTTCAGGATAGGTCCCAGCGTTGCTGATTAAAATATCCACCGTAATGGCGGACAATTGGCCAGCAAGTTCACGGATGGCGGCGATATCTGCCACATCCAGTGCTAATACCTCTATATTGGAGTACTCGGCAGCCAGTTGCTGCAATGATGTCGCCTGGGCGAGGTCTCTCACCGTGGCGTACACCTGGTTGCCACTTTCGGCATATTGCCTCACATACTCCAGTCCGATACCACGATTGGCACCGGTGATTAAAATCGTCTGTGTTGCCGTCGTTTGAATTGCCATCGTTCACCTCATTTCATGCAAGCAGTTGAATCTGGGATATGATGGAATTTTACGCTGGTTTTTATGCCAGAGTGATGTCTTTGCAACCGCGATGGAGTTTGTGTGAATGGGTGTGGGTAAGTTCGGAATAAAAACGGGGCTCTGGATTGGGTTGGGTCTGATTCTTTTAGTCTCCCAGGCAATGGCGGGCGCCGTGGATGTCAGCAAAAAAATCTTGACCAGGCCTTCCTTGTTAAAGCCTGAGGATGTGGCGGTGATTTACAACATTAACGATACCCAAAGTGAAGAAGTTGCCCGCTACTACTTACAGGCCAGGCAGGTGCCGGCAGAAAACCTGATTGGCGTGGAGTTGCCCAGGCATGCCAAAGATGCATTGAGCGTTGCGGAATTTGAATCCCTGAAAACGCAACTGGACGCTAAGCTGACACACCAGCAAGTATTGCTGCTGGTTTGGCGTACGCCGTTTGCTGTGCAATGCAACAGCCTGACCAGTGCGCTGACATTAGGACTGGACCTCAATCAGTGCCGTAAAACCTGTGATCCCGGCCGCGATAGTCCTTACTTTAACAGCATGTCATTACGGCCATGGGCAGACCATCATCTGCGTTTGTCCATGCTGTTGCCGATCACCAGTGTAGAAGCTGCCAAGGCACTCATTGATCGCGGCGTGCTCAGTGAGTTTAGCCTCAATGAGGCGGATGGTTATTTTCTTAAAACACGTGATGCGGCCCGTTCTAAACCGCGTGAGCCTTTTTTTCCGCAAGATGGCATGACCATTAAATCCAAAAAACTGACCTTGCATACCTTGAGCCAGGAAGCGATTGAAAAGCAGTCTGCGGTCATGTTTTATTTCACCGGTCAAAAACAGGTGGATTACATGTTGACCAATAGCTATTTGCCGGGTGCGATTGCCGATCATCTGACTTCAGCGGGAGGGGTGTTAGGCAGTTACAATACACAGATGCCAGCTAGCCGCTGGCTGGATGCGGGCGTGACGGGCAGCTATGGCACGGTCTCCGAGCCGTGTAATTACTGGCAAAAATTTCCCAATCCGCAAATCGTGCTGGGCCATTACCTGGCGGGCGAAACCTTGATCGAGGCTTACTGGAAAAGCGTCAAGTGGCCCATGCAAGGTTTGTTTATAGGGGAGCCGCTTGCCAAACCTTATGCCAAAAGTGTCTCCTTCACGGAGGAGTAAGCGACAGGACGATCAAAGGTGTCATCATCCTGTCATCGCGTGCAAACGGGATTGTCGTATAATCGCGCCATCAATGTGTTGAGAATGGCTCGTGCAAGATATTCGTTGGAAAGCATTCTGGAATCTGCTGTTTTGGGCGTTTTGTTGCCTGATGGTTGGCTGGTTTACTCGTGCAGAGACTGCCTGGCTACTGTTTATAGCGGGGACTCTGGCTTATCTGGCTGCACATATTTACTGGATTCATCGGCTATATCAATGGGCACTCAAGCCCAGCCTTAACTTCATTCCCAATGGCAAGGGTATCTGGGAAGATATTTTTGCCAACCTTTACCATGAAATGCGGCGTCACTCGCGTAGCCAGAGTCAGCTCAGCAGTACTCTGGAGCGCTTGCGTCATGCGACCAGCGCCTTGCCGGACGGGGTCGTCGTCCTCAATAACCGTAATGAAATTGAATGGTTTAACGAGCCGGCCATCCAGCGGCTTGGCCTGAAGCGCCATCATGATGAAAACCAGCCGATCTATTATTTATTGCGGCAGGCAGAGTTTGTAGAGTATTTGCAGGCGGAAGATTACAGTGAACCGCTCAAGCTTAAATCCTGGCGTAGCCCGGATGTCACACTCGAATTACAGATTATTCCATTTGCCAGCAAACAGCGCTTATTGATTTGTCGGGATGTCTCTGCGATTGAAAAAACCGAAGTCATGCGCCGTGACTTTGTCGCCAACGTCTCTCATGAATTGCGCACGCCATTAACAGTCATAGGCGGTTTCCTGGAAACGATAGGCGATATGCAAGGTGAAATCTCACCCGATATCCAGCCTTATTTTGACATGATGCAATCGCAGACGACGCGTATGCGCCGCATTATTGAAGATTTGCTGACGTTGTCTCGTTTGGAAAATAACGTCACCCTTAAAGACGAAACCGATATTGCCATGCCAGCATTGCTCAGGCAGTTGCAAAAAGATGCGCAAGCCCTGAGTCAAGGGCAGCACACCGTGACATTGCACATGGAGACTGAAGTGAATATCCGCGGCAGCTACAATGAGCTGTTAAGCGCATTAAGCAACCTGACCAGCAATGCCGTGCGCTATACCCCTGAACATGGAAAGATTGATATCTACTGGCAATTGCGTGGTGAAGAAGCCGTGTTTACGGTGCAGGATACCGGGATAGGCATAGAGTCCCAGCATTTGCCACGCTTGACGGAGCGTTTTTACCGCGTAGATAGTGGACGCAGCCGAGATACTGGCGGTACGGGTCTGGGTTTGTCCATCGTCAAGCATATCCTGCATCACCATCAGGCCAGCCTGCACATTGAGAGTAAGCCAGGTGAGGGTAGCCGCTTCCAGATTATTTTTCCTGCACATCGGGTATTGCCTGCATGAGACCGTTCGGCCTCAGTATATTTATCTTACTGCTGGCCGGATGCGGCACAACCTCCAACGTTGGCTATGTGGATTCGCCGAATGGACGTCCGATACCGGCGCGACAAGACCGCAATACCTTCCACCAATTGGTCAAAACTGACCTCGATCGACTGGCAGATATCGAATACGCCGAGAATGCCAGTACCTTGCGTTTGCTCATGCTCAAGATGTACAAGCGCAATCCGGCGGAAGCGCACAAGTCTGGCTTGGGTACAGCGGAACAGATCGCTGACTATGTGTTCGAGCAGGCTGCTGTCCATCACTGGCAGTTTGATGCATTGGGTGGCGCCCAGGATACTGCCGCTATTAAGCTGGCATTAACCCCGCAATATAGCGGTGACCGCGTGCTGGCATTGGTGGTGGGCATGCAGTCCATGTTATTCCGGGCGCATGGTAATAAGTCAGCTTTTTTTCTGACAGATAGCATAGAACCGCAAAATTTGTATAATGCGGCCAGGAATATCGAAATTGCAGTATGGAAGCTGGCCAATGCCAGAAATGCGCAGGGTGAGTTATTGCTGCTGACCAACAGCCAGCCGGGCGAAGTGCAGAACCTCAGCTTTGAGCGCGAATTCAGCAAACTGATTGCGCGTACCGATTTGCTCGCTCTGACACTGGCAGAAAAGTCACAACGCTTTATTTCGCGGCTGACCCAAAGTATCAGTACTGCTCCTTTCCTCCCTTTCAGATGACTGAATCATGCAACAAGCACTGACCCTACTCAATGGCTTAACGCCTGCCCAATTTATGGCGGAATACTGGCAAAAGAAACCTCTGTTGATCCGTGGCGCCATGCCGGATTTCAAGGGGCTCCTTGATCCTAGTGAGTTGGCAGGCCTGGCGTGTGACGCCGAGGTGCCTTCCAGGCTGATCCAGTTTGATCCTGAACGTCAACAGGCGGGGCGTGGTTGGCAAGTGACACAGGGGCCATTTGATGACGAAGACTTTGCCGCACTTCCGGCACAGCATTGGACATTGCTGGTTCAGGGTGTAAACCATGTTCTGCCCGAAGCGCAAGCCTTGTTGTCGCAATTCAGTTTTATCCCGAATGCCAGACTGGATGATGTCATGGTCAGTTATGCGCCTACCGGGGGTGGTGTGGGTGCGCACATTGATAGTTACGATGTTTTTTTATTGCAAGGCGCAGGAAAACGCCGCTGGCGCATCAGTCAGCAAACTGATCTGAGGCTCATCCCTGATGCCCCTTTGCGTATCCTGTCGCACTTCGAGTGTGAGCAGGAGTGGGTGCTGGAACCTGGTGACATGCTTTACCTGCCGCCTAACGTGGCGCATTGGGGCATTTCAGAAGACGATGATTGCATGACTTATTCCATTGGTTTCCGTGCCCCTGCGGCACGTGAGTTGGCTATTGAGTTCCTTGAGGCTTGTCGGCAGGAAAACCTGCCGGATGAGCTTTATCGTGATCCTGATTTGCAACCCGTCACAGATGCGTCGTCGGTCAGTGAGGAGATGGTCAATCATGTGGCCGACATGATGCGTCGCTTGCCCTGGCAAGCAGAGCAATTAGGACCATTTCTCGCCAAATATTTTTCTGAACCCAAGGCATATGTGGTGTTTTCGCCGAATCGCAAACTGAGCCTGGAAAAGTTCAAACAACGTGCTGCGCAAAGTGGAATAGTATTGGACCTGCAAACCCAGATGTTGCACTGGCAAGGACACTATTTTATCAATGGTGAGAGTGTCCCGAAAATGGATGCTAATCTATTGAATATATTGGCGAATTGCCGACAATTGGCCGTGTCCCTGTGCCAGGGAGATACGCTGGATTCGCTATTGCCCTGGTTGCATGAGGTGTACCAGGCCGGTTATGTGCATCTGGCTGAAAAAAGCGGTTAATTACATTGGTCACAAACGATTTATTCTGGTTTTTTGTGAGAAAACCACAAGGATTAGGCGCTGACATAAAAAAATCCTTTGTTTTTCACTGGATTTGCGTTCTTTTTTTAATCAATTGCTGATACAATTTTTTTCACTCGGCTGGTTCTCCTCCAGAGAATTGTCCGTAAATAATTTTTTGCTCATACATACTAAGGAAATAAAGATGACACGTTCTGCATTGTTGGCTGCATTGTTGGCTTTGGCTTTGACTGCTTGTGGTGAAAAACCAGCTGAAGAAGCGCCTGCTGCTGAGGCACCTGCTGCTGAAGCTCCAGCTGCTGAAGCTCCAGCTGAGGCTGCACCAGCTGAAGCTGCTCCTGCTGAAGCTGCTCCTGCTGAGGCTGCACCAGCTGAAGCTGCTCCTGCTGAAGAAGCTAAGTAATCCAGACTACAGTAATCTGGTTTTACTTAAATTGTTAGTAAAGATCTAGTTTACTTAGATGTAGAAAAGCCGACGTGAGTCGGCTTTTTTATTGGTCTTGTCCGGGCAGTGCGGCTGAAACGTGAGTCAGGCTGCGGTTTTGAGCGGGGTCAATTCGTTGGCAATCTGGCAGATGCGGATAAAGTCGTCTGCCACCAGGGAGGCGCCGCCGATCAAGCCACCATCGACATCGGGCATGCTTAATAGTTGTGCGGCATTGCCAGGATTCATACTGCCACCGTACAGCAAGGTAATGTCCTCGGCCGCCTTTGTGTCCAGTAATTCAATATGGCCACGGATAAAAGACAAAATGGCTTGTGCATGCTGTGGAGTGGCTGCTCTGCCTGTGCCTATGGCCCACACTGGCTCATAGGCAATCACGCCTTTTGATAGCGCCTCAATGCCGACATGCGCAATCACCGGATTGAGTTGCCGTACCACGACAAGGTCAGTTTCGCCTTGCTCGTACTCTTCTAAGGTTTCACCGATGCACAAAATGGGCGTGAGTCCAGCTTTGAGTGCTGATTCAAAACGTTCTCCGCAGGTTTCATCACTGTCGTGACCGCGTTGACGCCTTTCTGAGTGACCGATAATCACATAGCTGCAGCCAAATTCTTTTAGCATGAGAGGTGAGACCGAGCCCGTATAGGCACCTTTTTCATAGCGGCTCATGTTTTGCCCACCCCAGGCAATGTGGCTGTCTTGCAGCACTTGCTGTGCCTGGAACAGATAAGGATGTGGCGGGCACACCGCATAACGTGCCTTATGATGGCGGGTTTGTTGCAATAGCGTTTGCATAAACTGCTGATTGTCTGGCAAGTTGCCGTGCATTTTGCGGTTGGCAACCACCAGCTTGGAGCGATTTGTCATCACACCGTTTCCTTTAAGGGTTTTCTTTCTATAATAACGAATATTTTACAGAAAACTTAACGGTATGCCCCAACTGGATTTTTCATTGCAACTGGCCTCGCAAGCGGAGAATATTCCTTCTGCCAGCCAATTCAAGCGCTGGGTACGCGCGGCGTTGCGGGTAGAAACCAGTTTAGCCATTCGTGTGGTGGATGAAGAGGAAGGGAAGCAGTTGAACGCCAGTTACCGCGGCAAGGATTACCCCACCAATGTGTTGACTTTTCCGTTAACTGAAGAGCCTTTGCTCATGGGGGATATTGTCATTTGTGCCCCTGTCGTTGCCAGGGAGGCCAAGGAACAAGGCAAAGCCTTGCTTGCACATTATGCGCATATGACGGTGCATGGCGTGTTGCACCTGCATGGCTATGACCACGAAATCGATGCACAAGCTGACTTGATGGAGGCCATGGAAATTGCCATCCTGCAGAAGTTGGGCTTCGCTAATCCCTATGCAGAATAGTCTTTAATCCTGCATCGCAAATCGTTACAATCGTGGCATGGACGCGACACTCAATAGCCCACTCACCGCCCAGGTGAAAATCAAAGGCGAAACACTCTCTGAGTTGCCTCAAGACCTGTATATTCCACCCGACGCGCTAGAGGTGTACCTGGATACCTTTGAAGGCCCGTTAGATTTGTTGCTGTACCTGATCCGCAAGCATAACCTCGATATCCTGGATATCCCTATGGCTGACCTCACGGTGCAGTACATGGTTTATGTGGAAAAAATGAAGGGGATTAAACTCGAATTAGCGGCGGAATATCTATTGATGTCCGCCATGCTCATTGAAATCAAGTCGCGCATGTTACTACCCAAACCGACCGAGGTCGAGGAAGAGGATGATCCCCGCGCAGAACTCGTCAAGCGCCTGATGGAATATGAAGCGATCAAGCTGGCGGCACAGCGACTGGATGCAATGCCAAAGGTCGGGGAAGAGATTGATGTCGCAGCGGCGTATTACCAGCATATCAGTCAGGTGAAACCGCCAGAAGTCAGCCTGGATGACCTGGTGGAAGCCTGGCGCAATGTGCTCAAGCGCGCCAAATTGAACCAGCATCATAAATTAGGGCGAGCCGAGCTTTCTGTGCGTGAGCATATGAGTTTGTTATTGCGTAGGTTAAGTACGATGCAAGTGCTGCGATTTGATGAACTGTTTGACCTGCAAACCGAAGGCATCCCCAAACTGGTCGTGAACTTCCTCGCCATGCTTGAGCTTGCGAAAGAAGGCTTGATACGCATTACCCAGCAGGAAGCGTTTGGAACGATTTATGTGCAAGCCAATAGCTCGAGTTAGGATCAGCCATGCGTGAGCCCGACAGTATCGAGGAAATGAAGCGCATCTTGGAAGCGGCTTTACTGACTTCACCTCAGCCATTAGCGCTGGAAGATTTGCTCAAGCTGTTTGCCGGGCGCATGGAGCGTGCTACCTTGCGCATGCTGCTCGATGAATTGAAGGCGGACTGGTTGGACAAGACTCTGGACTTGGTGCAAGTGGCCAGCGGTTATCGCTTCCAGGCCAAGGCTGAGTATAGCGAGTATCTCTCACGACTGAATCCTGAACGTCAACCAAAGTATTCGCGGGCGGTGATGGAAACGCTGGCAATTATTGCTTACCGGCAACCTGTGACACGGGGCGATATTGAGCAGATTCGAGGGGTTGCGGTGAATCCTAACGTGATTCGCCAATTGCAGGAGCGGGACTGGATAGATGTGGTCGGCCAGCGCGAAGTCCCCGGCAGACCCTCACTCTATGCCACCACCAAACATTTTCTGGATGACTTGAATTTACGATCCTTGGCGGAGTTGCCACCCTTTGAAGCCTTTGCTCAAACCGAAATTCCGCTGGAGTAGCAGAAACCAGTCTGGTCTTAGAGCAGGAGATTGCGTCATCTGCATTGCCGACTTTGTCACTCAGCCTTGTGTGGAGTGAAGTGGCAGACGTTGTCAAAACGGAAGTATTGACGCAAGGAAAGTTGCGCCAACCCGTTTAAACAGCTTGTCGCTGATTAGTGGTGGTGACCACCGGCGCCATGGACGTGCTGATGCGCAATCTCTTCCTGGTTTGCTGAGCGGACGCTGGCAATGGTCGCCGTAAACAGCAAGCGTTGGCCCGCCCACGGATGGTTGCCGTCGACGACGACTTTGCCGTCGGCAACGTCAGTAATGGTGTACAAAATGACATCACCTGTTTCGTCTTCGCCCTCAAACTGCATACCAACTTTGAGGTCATTACTTGGAAACGCGCTTGCTGGTTCGATTTGTACCAGGCCTTCATCATACTCACCAAATGCATCTTCCGGGTCCAGGCTGACTTCTACTACGTCACCCACGTTTTTGCCATGCATGGCTTCTTCCACTTTAGGGAAAATATTGTCATAACCACCATGCAGATAAGCTACCGGATCCTTGCTTTCTTCCAGGATGTCGCCATCGCTATTTTGCAGTTTGTAGGTCATGGTGACCACGGTGTTCATTGCTACTTGCATGTATAAAATCCTAAAGTTCTTTAATAAAACAATATTCTAAAGGATATTGTAGTGATGGTGTCACTCTTGGTGATGATAATGTCGTCCGTAAAGTTTGCGCCATTGCCATGGTGGCAATGGATTCGACTGTTGCCATAAGCCTAATGCTTGTTGTTGGACCTGTTTTTGCAAGACTTGCAATTCGTAGCGCCTGGAATAACGCTGGTTAAACCAGGCCATGCCCACTGCAATTTGAGATTGACTGGCATCCTGCTTGCCGCAGTATAAGTGCCCCAATGTCCTGCCGAAGAGGTCCTGTCCTTGTAATTGGACCGAGATGGGGGCATTCATGCAAAGTTGGTCAAGGCTGCGTCTGGATTGTTTGCCAAAGGCCTGATGCAGTTCTGGAGCGTCTATATCCAGCAGCCGCAAGTGGTATGATCGTGCCTCATCACGAATGATGACAGTGTCGCCATCAAGCACTTTTTCCAATACAGGCTGTGCATGGGCATTGGCATAATATGCCAGCAGGCTGCATAGAAGCCAGGCTTGGTTCATCCCTGGCTGATCTTAATCCAGCAGGCTGGTGTAGTTGTCAGGCGTAAGCACGGTAGGAATCGCTTCCGATAGCAAGTCAGGATAGTCTTTGCTGTAGTGCAGGCCGCGGCTTTCGTGGCGATCGATGGCGCTGAGTACGATCAGCTCCGCTACTTGTAACAAGTTGCGCAATTCAATCAAGTCGTGGCTGACTTTAAAGTTGCTGTAAAACTCGCCCACTTCATCTCGCAGCATATGGATACGATGCAGGGCACGGCTCAGGCGCTTAGTCGTGCGCACAATGCCCACGTAGTTCCACATAAACCGCCGTAACTCATCCCAGGTGTGGGTAATCAATACCTCTTCGTCAGCATCGGTGACACGGCTTTCATCCCAGTCTGGCAGTGAAATGGTGGGTTGCGCTCCTAGAGCTTCAATATCTTGTGCACAGCTTTGGCTAAATGCCAGGCATTCCAGTAAGGAGTTGCTGGCCAGGCGGTTTGCGCCATGCAAGCCGGTACAGGCTGTTTCACCGATGGCATACAGGCAATCAATGTCGGTCCGGCCGTGCATATCAGTCATGACACCACCACAGGTGTAATGTGCAGCCGGGACGACCGGGATAGGTTGTTTGGTGATATCGATACCCAATTGCAGGCAGCGCTGGTAAATATTTGGAAAGTGGGACTGGATAAATTCTGCCGGTTTGTGGCTGATATCCAGGTAGACACAATCCAGGCCGCGTTTTTTCATCTCGAAGTCAATGGCGCGAGCTACCACGTCACGTGGGGCTAGTTCCGCACGCTCATCATGCCAGGGCATAAACCGCGTGCCATCTGGCAAGAGTAGCAAGCCTCCTTCGCCACGCAATACCTCAGAGATTAAAAACGATTTGGCATGCGGATGGTAAAGGCAAGTCGGATGAAATTGTACAAACTCCAGGTTGGCGACTCGGCAACCAGCCCGCCATCCCATCGCAATCCCGTCACCGGTACTGATGTCAGGGTTGGTGGTATACAAATAGACCTTGCCCGCACCACCGGTAGCCATCACGGTATATTGTGCCGAGAGAGTAATCACCTTGCCGGTCTGGTTGTTGAGCACGTAGGCGCCCAGGCAGCGGTTGGGGCCATCCATTGCGGTCTGCTTGAAAAGTTTATGCGTGGTGATCAGGTCGACCGCAATGTGATGTTCAAGGATGGTGATGTTCGGATGCTCGCGCACACGGTCGGTCAAGGTTGTCTGCACCGCTTGTCCAGTGGCATCCGCGACATGCACCACGCGGCGATGGCTATGGCCGCCTTCGCGCGTCAGGTGCAGGCGGTCATCTTCAGCCTCGCGTGTAAAATTCACCCCTTGCTGTAATAACCATTCAATACTGGCACGGCCATTGGTGACCACCATGCGCGTGACTTCGCTGTCACATAATCCTGCGCCGGCATCCAATGTATCTTTAATATGGGCTTCTACTGAATCCTCGCTGTTGAGCACGGCAGCAATTCCCCCTTGCGCCCAGTTGCTGGCACTCATGGTTAATTCACGTTTGCTCAGTATGCATACCCGATGATTATCTGCCAGGCGTAAGGCCAATGACTGGCCTGCCAGACCACTGCCAATAATCAGCACATCGAACATTTTATTCATAGGATGGTGGAGTCAATGGAACTTTGCAGAGAGGTTCGGGTCATATCAATTGCCAACATTGCTATTTGACATTGTAGGCAAAAAATAAGGGATGAGACGATGTTACACACAGCAAATTTAGAAGCGTTAACACGCACCGGGTTCGTCGAAAATAACACAAAAGCGTATACTACTCCTAATCATAAAATTACCCAAGGGAGTCCTCGCGATATGACTGTTCAGGCGGCCAGCGCCAAACAGCAAGAGAACAAAGAGTTTGACCAGATGCTGGTCGAGCGTGCTCAGCAGGGCGACAAGCGTGCCTTTGGACTATTGGTGGAAAAATATCACCGTAAACTTGGACGCCTTTTATCGCGCATGATCCGCGATCAGGCGGAAGTGGAAGATGTTGTGCAGGAGTCTTTTATCAAGGCTTATCGCGCGTTGCACAGCTTCCGTGGCGACAGCGCGTTTTATACATGGTTGTATCGTATTGGCATTAATACTGCCAAAAACTACCTGGTCTCCATGGGTCGCAAGCCACAAGTGCTGCAAGACGTGGAAATCGAAGATGTAGAAAACTTCGATGAAGGCGATGATATGCGCACACTGGAGACGCCAGAAACGTCCCTGATGACCAAAGAGATTGCGCAAACGGTCAATGATGCGATTGCGGCATTGCCTGAAGAGTTGCGAACTGCAATTACGTTGCGCGAACTTGAAGGATTGAGTTATGAAGACATTGCTAACGTGATGCAATGTCCGATCGGGACTGTGCGTTCACGTATTTTTCGGGCGCGTGAAACGATTGCGACCAAATTGAGACCGTTGTTGGATACGCCACAGCACAAGCGCTGGTAGGCAATTCGACAACAAAAACGATATGAGTGTTATGACAAATTTTTTGTTAAATGCTAACATAAAAACAGTAATTGATTTGGGGTTATTATGAAGCAGCAATTATCTGCCTTGGTCGACGGTGAGGTCGATATTGAGCGCTGTGAACATATTTTTCTCGCAGCGAAATCTACTGGTGAGGTTGCACAGGCCTGGCGTGATTACCATGTGATCCGAGATGTGTTGCGTGAAGAGTGCTGGGTACAATCAGATATGACTAGCCGCATTATGGCCCAGTTGGCAGATGAGCCAACCATGCTGGCGCCGCAGGCGGTCGCTGCCTCCCAAAAAATTTCCCACATCCGTCCGCATTTCAGTAAGTACACATGGTCAATTGCTGCCTCGGTCGCAGCAGCTTTCTTTGTCGGCCTGTTTGTGATCAATCAACCCGAA